>NZ_JAWIIP010000002.1:0-258298 GCF_034683865.1 Pseudomonas sp. C11 | reverse complement strand
CTCATAGCTCAGCTGGATAGAGTACTCGGCTACGAACCGAGCGGTCGGAGGTTCGAATCCTCCTGAGTCCGCCATATAAAAAAGGGCCTGCAGTAATGCAGGCCCTTTTTCTTTGCGCCTCACTTTTTCACGCAGCCTGCCTCGTCGAAGTTGATCTGCTGGCGTTTACCGCGTTTGTCATCGTAGTAATAACGCTGTCGCCCGTTCTGGCGGGAGATTTTGTCCGGTTTGCCCAGGCTGCTTTCCACGTCGCTCAGGCTCATGCCGCTGCGTATTTCCTTGCGGATAATTGCCTGACGTCTTTCGCTGCTGGTCAGCAGGTTCCCGCAGCCGTCGTCCTGCTGGCCGACTATCACCAGTCCGTCCGCGCTGGCCTTGCTGGATCGGCCCTGTCGACCGGTATCGGCCAAGGGGATGACCGTTCCGCTACTGGGTGTGTGGTTACGCACGTCCTGCAGGTGCTGCTCCTCATCGGCGCTGCAGCCATGACGGGTGAAGGTCACGTGGCCGCTGGCGTCGACGCAGCGGAACACGCTGGCTGCTGAGGAGTCTTGAATTGGGGAGAGAAGCGCAGCGGCCAAGAGCGCTGCGAAGTGCGATCCTCGCATGGTTCGTCCTCCGTGACGGTTACTCAATCAAGGTTAGACCGTTTTTTCGTACGCGCCAGGGTGTCCTGGGTGCAATGGTTGGCGTCGCATTGCCAGGTTTTCATGCGTGATCGAAGTTTGCGTCGCAAGCAATTGTTCTTGCCGTGCTTTTGTCACGTACAAAGCTGTTTTGCGGTGTTATCATTCGCCGCGTCAGCCCCGCCGGGGCTTGTGGAATACCACCATGGACTTACCCAGTAGTTACTCAATACTCCCCTCGCACAATCGTGTAATACCTGATTGATCCCCTCTGGCGTGCCCGCCAACTGGGGGTGGAGCGCGTTATGACTGAAGTAGAAGCCAAAAAGCCGCAAGAAAGCTTGCAGGATCGCCTGGCCCAGGTGATCGAACTGCTGCATCGGCACAAGCTGGTCGAAGGCCTGACTCATCGTCAGGAAGGCCAGCATCACGACCGGGTCGAGAGCCTGGTGCATCGGCAGAATCTCGTCGAGCTGCAGCGCAAGCTCGAGGATCTGCACCCTGCTGATATCGCCCACATCCTCGAAGCCTTGCCGCTCGATGAGCGTTTGACCGTCTGGCAACTGGTCAAGGCCGAGCGCGATGGCGACATCCTGCTGGAAGTGTCCGACGCGGTACGCGAAACCCTGATCGCCGACATGGACGATCACGAGATTCTCGCGGCCGCCAAGGATATGGACGCCGATGAACTGGCAGACCTGGCGTCGGAACTGCCGCGTGACGTGGTGCATGAGCTGATGGAGTCGCTCGACGCCCAGCAGCGCGAGCGCGTGCGTTCGGCCCTGTCCTATGAAGAGGATCAGGTCGGTGCGCTGATGGACTTCGAGATGGTCACCATCCGCGAAGATGTCAGCCTGGAAGTGGTGCTGCGCTATCTGCGCCGCCTGAAAGAACTGCCGGGCCATACCGACAAGCTGTTCGTGGTCGATTACGACGGCGTGCTCAAGGGCGTGTTGCCAATCAAACGCCTGCTGGTCAACGACCCGGAGAAGCAGGTTGGCGAGGTCATGGCCGATGATCCGGTGAGTTTCCACCCGGATGAGGACGGCTACGACGCCGCTCAGGCCTTCGAACGTTACGACTTGATTTCTGCGCCGGTGGTGGACAAGAACGGCAAGTTGATCGGTCGTCTGACCATCGACGAGATGGTCGACCTGATCCGTGAGGAAAGCGAAAGCGAAGTCCTGAATATGGCGGGTCTGCGCGAGGAAGAAGATATCTTCGCCTCGGTGTGGAAGTCGGTACGCAACCGTTGGGCCTGGCTGGCGATCAATCTGGTCACTGCCTTCCTGGCATCGCGGGTGATCGGGCTGTTCGAAGGTTCGATCGAGAAGCTGGTGGCGCTGGCGGCGCTGATGCCCATCGTTGCCGGCATCGGCGGCAATTCCGGCAACCAGACCATCACTATGATCGTGCGCGCGATGGCGCTGGATCAGGTGGGTACCGGCAATACCAAGCGCCTGCTGCGCAAGGAACTGGGCGTCTCCCTGATCAACGGGATTCTCTGGGGTGGTGTGATCGGCGCCGTCGCCTATGGGCTCTACGGCAGTTGGTCGTTGGGTGTGGTGATGACCGCCGCGATGACCCTCAACCTGCTGCTGGCGGCGCTGATGGGGGTGCTCATTCCCATGACGCTGGCGCGGCTTGGGCGTGATCCTGCTATGGGGGCTAGCGTGATGATTACCGCGATGACCGACAGTGGTGGCTTTTTCATCTTCCTCGGGTTGGCGTCGGTCTTCCTGCTATAGGTCGATCCGTCTGCCGGCCAGATGTCTGCAAAGACCGCAGTCTTGATGATGCGGTCGCGCTGAAGATGTTCGGAATGCAGGCGGATAGTCGCCCGTGAGGGCGGCTGAGAACCCTTGCGGTTCGGTCGTCAGTTCAGATGCTCATGAGGCTGTCGGCGTGCCTGCGGTATCGCTGAGCAAGGCGTGCTGTGGACGTTATTCGTGAGCAAAAAAAGACCGGCGCAAGGCCGGTCTTTTTGCAGAGAGGCTCGCCTCAGGCTTCTTCGGCGGCCATTTCCACGTCGTGAGCAATGAGTGCGACGAGCGCATTCTGCTGGCGACGCGACAGCTGACGGAAGCGTTGCAGGAGCTCGCGTTCGTGCAGTGACAGCTCAGGGCTGTCCAGGCGCAGGTTGAGATCCTCATCCAGCGCACCTTCCTGCAGCATGCTCTGCTCAAGGCGGGCAATGATTTCCGAGTTCATGCTGCGGTGATGGTTGCGTGCTACGTCAGCGATACGCTCACGCATGCCATCAGGCAAGCGAACGACGAATTTGTCAGCCGTGCGGCTGGAGTAGGTAGCCTGTTTCATAGGGCGCATTCATTACCGGTTAGTTCAGGGAGCGATACTGGTAGTCAGTGTCGAGATTGTCACCGGTTTGACCGTCTTTAGCACTAGCCGTTCAACCGGTATCGCGTTCTGCGTCGTTATGACCGAAGGTCTTACTAACAGTTCCTTGACGCCAAATACGTGTCACATTGTGATCGGCATAACGGCTTTATGCCAGCACCGATTGTCAGAAATGCGCAGCATTCGTCATAACATGTTTCTTCGATGTCCCTTCGCCTGAAAAATTCAGCCTCGGTTCGCTCGATTGGCCTGTTCTGCTGCGGTTTGTGACCGCCTGCGCATACCGTGGCATATCCCTGGTTTGCGATACGCTGCATTTTCTCCTATTTCACTGGTGATAGTAGACGGCCAGTACGTGGACGGTGATACGAGGCGACGTGCGGGTATGGGCGGATTCGCCTTTGTTCTCGCTCATGGGGTAGAGGTGCTGCAGAATGCGGCCTTGAGCGACTCGCTGGATAGCGCCCGTTGGCGTCCCTGTCTTTGCCGTCGTGATGCTGGTAACCCATGTTCCGAGGGCTGAGGAGTGCGATGCCAGGCAGGTTGATCTATCTGATGGGCCCATCTGGCTCGGGCAAGGACAGCTTGCTACAGGCGGCGCGTGTGCCGCTCGAAGCCTACGGCTGCCGATTCGCTCGGCGGGTTATCACGCGCAGTGCCGAGTCCGTCGGTGAGGACGCCATTGGTGTCAGCGATGCCGAGTTCGAGCGCCTGGAAGGTGAGGGCGCCTTCGCTCTGAGCTGGCGGGCCAATGGCCTCGCTTATGGCATCCCGCGTGAGATCGATGACTGGCTCAGGGCAGGGCAGGATGTGCTGATCAATGGTTCGCGTGGATATCTCGACGCTGCTCGTCAACGCTATCCGGAGCTGCTGGCGATTCTTCTGCAGGTCGACGAGGCGGTGCTACGTCAGCGTCTACTGGCTCGAGGCAGAGAAACGCTGGCGCAGATCGAGCAGCGTCTGGCACGCAGCCGAGAATTGCAGCGGGGACGGGGTGATGTGCTTATCCTCGATAACGGCGGTAGCCTGCAACAGAGCGTTACCCGTCTCCTGCAACTGCTTGGCTAGGTTCGTCGCAAGCGCTGACCATGCGCCGCCTCTGTTTGTGTCGACTATCTGCTGCAGGATCTCCGTCTGGCGAGGGCGCTTGGCTCGAGCCGCTTCCGAATCATCCCTGCTGTCGCCGAGCCTGCCGGGTTTGCCTGTTGGTGCCGCACTATTGTGGTGTTTAAAAAATAAAAATCATATTTTGAGGTCATCGCCTCTGCTGCCGCCCCGCACTAGGTTTGCCGTCAGCGATCGCCCGCGGGGCGAAGGCCAGGACGACGTCCTGGTTCAGCCCTTCGCTGGCATGCAGGGTCTTGTTGATGAGCGCCAGCAGCGCCGCGATGCTCAGCCCGCCCAGCATGCCGAGGACGACGGCAGCGGTCAGAAGGACTTGACTAGGAGCAGTAGTTCGCCGAAGGCGCCGCGCGTTGGTTGGCTCATGGGGGATTTCCATTTCAGGTGTGGAAGGGAGGCTTCTGCAACTGAACGAATGCCGTAGTGGGGGATTTACTCTGGAGTGAATCCATAGAGCGATGTAGCTAACGCGATAAGTTGGCGTTCATTGGATACAGCGTGCAAGGCAAATACGTCGCCCTTGATCTGTCAGAGATATCCAGAAACCTGGGGAGGCCCAGGTTTCTGGAGAAACCAGCTAGATGCGACAGTTTTGACGCTCGAACGGCACGTTTGATCGGTCAATCCAGCTTGGCTTAGAAGTCCCAGCGGGTGGTCAACATCAGGTTGCGCGACTCACCGTAATAGGTGGTGTCGAAGTTACCCAGGCCCGACAGGTACTTCTTGTTGAACACGTTGTTGGCGTTGAGCGTGAAACTCAGGTGTTCGTTGTGCTGGTAACGCGTCATCAGGTCGACCAGGGTGTAGTCGCTCTGCTTGATCAGCGTGGAGTCGTTCAGTACCGGGTTATAGATGCTGCCGTAGAACGCACTCTGCCACTTCACGCCACCGCCGACGGTGACGCGCTCCAGAGCACCTGGCAGGCGGTAGGTGGTGAACAGGCGAGCCACTTGCTCAGGCTGGGTCGTGGCCAGCGGGTAGCCGAAGACACGTTGCTCGTCGGCATCGCGGCTGCGGGCATAGGTGTAGCCAGCCGACAGGTTCCAGCCGTCCATCAGCTCACCGGACAGTTCCAGCTCCACACCCTTGGTGGTGGCGCCCTCGATGGCTTCGTAGACATCTCTGGTGCCGCCGGGGGTGGTAACGGTCTCGATGAATTGCGCGACGTTGTCTTCTTCTATGCGGAAGAAGGCCAGCGTGGCATTCAGTTTGCCATCCAGGTAGGCCGCCTTGAGGCCGGCCTCGTAGGCGTTGCCTTCTACCGGCGCCAGAGTCGCGCCGCTGGCGTCCTTGTTGGTCTGCGGCTGGTAGATCGCGGTGTAGCTGGCGTAGACCGAGTAGGTTTCATTCAGGTCATAGACGACCCCGGCATAGGGGGTGACGACGCCGTGCTCCTTGTAGCTGGCATGGACATCGTTATTCACGAAATAGTCTTCGTCATTGTTGAACTTGAAGGTGCTGACCCGGGTGCCGAGGATCACGCTCAGATCATCAGTCGGGTGAAGGCGGGTAGCGAGGTAGATGCCATTCTGGCTCTGGGTGGTCTCGTACTCGCCGTTCACCGGGAAGTCCTGTTCCGCCAGGTTGCCATCCCAGTCGTAAATGCTCCCTGAAACCAGGCTGAAGGCACTGCCGTCGTAGGTGTCGCCGGTCAGTTTCGAGTGGGCGGCCATGGCGCCGATCACCAGATCGTGCTCACGGCCGAACAGTTCGAAGGGGCCGGACAGGTTCACGTCGGCAGAATTCTGCACGCGATGGCCTTCCCAGCGTCCCCAGTAATAGAACATGCCTTCTCCTGTGTCCGGATCCGGGTTGCCGCCGCTGGCCGAGGCCAGGCGTGTGTCATGATCGGTGATCATGTGATCCAGGCTGACCTTGAGCGTCCAGTCGTTGCTCAGCCCCTGCTGCAGCGAGGCGAAATAGGTGGTGGACTCGAAGTCGCGGCGGCTCCACTTCGCGCCTGGGTTGAACGAGCGCGAGAAGTCGGTCTTGCTGCCATCGGAGTTGTACACCGGGGTGCCGGTCCAGGACACGCCCCGTGGCGTGGTGGTGTTCCGGTCGATGCCGAAGGTCAGCAGGGTATCGGGGCTGAGGTCGGCTTCGAGGATGCCGTAGAGGGCATCGTTCTTCTGTTTGTAGTGATCCTGGTAGGCTTTGCTGTCCTGATAGGCGGCCACGAAGCGGCCGCGCAGGGTGCCCTCGTCGTTGAGTGGCCCGGAAATATCGCCTTCGGTGCGGTAGTTGTCCCAGGAACCGGCCATGCCGGTGATCGAGGCCTTGAAGTCGCGGGTCGGCTTCTTGCGGATCAGGTTCACGGTGGCCGACGGATCGCCCGAACCGGTCATCAGGCCGGTGGCACCCTTGACGATTTCGATGTGGTCGTAGGCGACGGTATCTCCGTGCGGTGAGCCCTCGTAGATGTTGTCGACGATGGTATTGACGCCGTCGTACTGATAGTTGGTGATATCGGAGCCACGGGTGAAATACAGCTGGCGGTTGCTGTCGAAGGATTGCACCGAGATCCCCGGCGTGTTCGCCAGAACGTCGCCCACGGTCAGGGCGCCCTGGTCGTCCATTTGCTGGCGGGTCACCACGGTCACGGTCTGCGGCGTCTCGCGTATGGACAGCGGGAGCTTGGTAGCCGTGGCCATCGCCCCGGTGGTGTAGGAGCTTGTGCCTTCGGTGGTTTCTGCCAACTGCGTGCCGGTGATGGTGGCGGTTCCCAGCTCCAGATTCTCGGATTGGATTCGTACCAGCACGTAGCGTTTATCGCCGGCCTTCTGCACGCTCAGCCCGCTGCCCTGTAGCAGCCGCATAAAGCCTTCTTCCACCTCGTATTCACCGTGCAGGCCACTGCTCTCCAGATTGACGGTTTCACCGCTGCTGAAGCTGAGGGTCACGCCACTGGCAGCGGCGAACTGACTTAATGCAGCGGCCAGGTCGCCGGCAGGAATGTTGTAACTGATCGGCTCAGCCCAGGCGTTGCCGGCCACCAACAACGAACCGGAAAGGCTCAGTGTCAGTGCGGCTTGGCGAACGCTGCGGGCGAGTGGGGAAGGACAAGCGAACATCGGGTAGCTCCTGTGCGGATGGCAAAAGCGGGCGTCTGCGGCACGCGTGAATAGATAGCCGAACAGGAAATGAGAATCTGTTACCTGTGTGATGAAATATTTTTCAGGCGCAGGAAATGAGCCGTTATGCGCCGCGCCCTTCGATACGCACCCAGTAGCGCGTCAGGCGCCGCGCCTTGACCGGCAGAGCGTCCTGCAGGCTGGCCAGGATGGTTTCATCGTCAGTCACGTTGAAGGCGCCGGACAGGCGCATGCCGGCCACTTCCGGTGCGCAGCCCAGATAACCGTGGCGATAGCGCGACAGCTCGGCAAGCAGTTGGTCAAGGCGCCAGTCGACTGCCACCAGCATGCCTTGAGTCCAGGCCGATGCGTTGGCTGGCGCCGAATGCACAGTGCCGAGCTGATCTGCACGAAATTCCACGCTCTGGCCGGCTTCTACTTGGGCGATTGCCGTAGCGGCCAGGCGCGGCTGGATCTGTACTGCATGCTCTTCGACCGTCACTCGCGTCGTGTCTTCGAGCTGGCGCACAACAAAGCGGGTGCCGAGCGCACGAATGCTGCCCTCGGCGCTGCGCACACGAAGAGGGCGCGAGTCCTGAGCGGTTTGCACAAGGATTTCGCCCTGCTGCAATTGAATGAGGCGCTGCACCGCATCGAACCGGATATCTACCCGCGTATCGGTATTCAGTTCGAGGCGACTGCCATCGGCCAGCGTCACCCGTCGGCGCTCACCGACCCGCGTGGCGTAGTCGGCGCTCAACGGCGAGGCGCGATAGCCCTGCCAGCCGACCACCCCGACGCCGAGCAGCAGGCCGAGTACCTTCAGTGCATTACGCCGGCCCTGACGGGCGCCCTGCAAGGCGGCAGCGGCTAACTGCGGTGAGGTCACCGCCAGGCGCTGCTGAAACTGCTGCAGGCGCTGCCAGGCCTCGGCATGGCGTGGGTCGGCGTGCAGCCAGATCAGCCAGGCCCGCTCGGTAGCGGCATCGGCCTGGCTGTCATTGAGTCGCACGTACCAGTCCACCGCCTCGGCGAGGATGGCTCTCATGCCTCCTCCAGCAGCAGGCAGTGCAGCAGTGCCTTGGCCAGATGCTTGCGCACCGTCGTCACCGATACACCGAGCTTTGCGGCGGCCTTCTCGTAGCTCAGACCGTCGAGTTGCACGGCGAGAAAGATGCCGCGCGTGCGCTCGCCCAATCCGTCGAGCATGTGGTCTATGGCCAGCAGGCTATCGAGAATCAGCACGCGTTCCTCGGTCGATGGTGCGTGCTGCTCGGGGCGCAGGGCCAGGGCCTCCAGATAGGCCTGCTCCAGAGAGCGACGGCGGTAAAGATCGATCACCAGGCCACGGGCGACGGTCGCCAGATAATGCCGCGGCTCGCGCAAGCCCTCAGCCGTACGCGCAACCAGTACCCGCATGAAGGTGTCCTGGGCCAGGTCGGCGGCATCGGCGGAGTTGTTCAGGCGCTGGCGTAGCCAGCCGTGCAGCCAACCATGGTGGCTGCGGTAGAGGGTATCCAACTGGGCGTGCGTAGCCGTGTCGGGGAGCAGCGTAGACATCCCGTCTCCTGCTGATGGTTGCGAATAAGAATTTTTTGCAATTCTAGCGATGGAAATGAGGCTTGGGAATGGATTTTGCGCAGAGCATGTCCGAGCTGTGGTGTTCTATTACGGCAATTTGTAGGCGCTGCACCCAGATGGAGGTCTTCTCGCGCGAGTCCGGGAACAATCAGACCCTGGTAACGTAACGGGCGGATAAGCGCCAAGTTATCCCCCTTACTCGCTGGAGCGCAGACGTTATTCCCAGGTGCGCTCTGGGATGGATCAATAGGTGTATTTCAGCGAGGTCATGAAGTTGCGCGGTTCGCCGTAGATGCCGTAGGAGCTGACCCCGGCGAAATACTCCTGGTCGAACAGGTCGCTGCGCTGGGCGAGGGCCGAGACTTGGGTTCGGTGCAGGTCGGCAGCCATGGTGGCGAGCACCCGGCTATCCCAGAGGGCGATGGCGAGCTGGGCATCTACAAGGCCATCCAGAGTCAGCCGTTCGACGGCTATCTGGAAGTAGTGGGTGGCAGCACCTACATCCAGTTGGTCAGCTTTAGCGAAACGGGCCGCAGGTTCGTGGTGTGCTGGCCTTTTCCCCGTCGGCCTATCCTGTGTCCCCGCACCATGCTGACTAGACGCGGCTGTTCTCGCAGCAGCAATGGCCATGGCTGTCCTTCGAGGAGGCGCAGATCGAGGCTCAGCTCAGGCCGCGACTGTGAATCGAGGAGTAACACAGAGCCTGTAGGCCAGCACAAATCGCCTGGTCTGCAGGCTGAGCGGCTGCTCTCTGAGTTGGCCGAAATTGAGCGAAATAAAAATTTCTTACATCTGCACTTGCAGGTTTTGCCGTCTCGTCCGTCTTACCGGGATGAAAGCGCAATTTATGCCTCATGCACCCTGCCTTGCCCTGCATGGCATTCACTCCTGGTTTGCAGATGTCGAAGAAGTCCCGCTCCAGAATCTGGTTCCTCGTTCATAGCTGGCTGGCCATGCCGGTCTGGTTCTTCCTGCTGATCATCTGCGTGACCGGTACCCTGGCTACGGTCAGCCAGGAGATCGTCTGGCTGGCCAACCCGGACGTGCGTGCCAGCAAACCGACCTACGACGCCGAGCGGCTCAGTTACGGTCAGATTCTGCAAGCCATCCAGCGCGCCGATCCCGATGTCATCGTGGAGTCGATCAGCCGGCCGCAGGAGGATCACTTCGCGCTGAGTGCGAGCGTCAGCTACCCCGATGGCAGGACGCCGACGCTCTACGTCAACCCATACACCGGTACCATCCAGGGCGTCAGCCCGCAGTTCGATTTCCGCCAGTTCACCCGTGCGTTGCACGGCTGGTGGCTGGTGCCCTTCACCAATGGCTTCAGTTGGGGCTGGTACCTGGTGTCGATGATGGGCCTGCCGATGCTGGCCTCGCTGATCACCGGCCTGGTGGTCTACAAGAAGTTCTGGCGGGGCTTCCTCAGGCCGACGCTGCGCATCAACCAGGGCGCACGCATCTTCTGGGGCGACTTCCATCGCCTGTCCGGCATCTGGTCGATCTGGTTCATCGCCGTGATTTCCATTACCGGGGTGTGGTTCCTGATCCAGGCGCTGCTGTCCGACAACCATATCTCCATTTCCACCGAAGGCATCCCGCCCGTAGTGGCGCGCGATGAAGTGCCGCTGGTCGAGCCCGGTGCCAGCGTGCCGCGACTCGACATCGATCAGGCCGTCGAGATCGCCAGCGCCAGCATCCCAGGGCTGGAAGCGAGCTTCATTGGCCTGCCGAGCAACGCTTACGGCCATATTTCCGTCTGGGGGCGCGGCTGGTACCCGCTGATGTTCCAGGGGGCCTCGATCAATCCCTACAACGGCCATGTCGATCACACCCGCCTGCTGTCGGATCGTACCGCCTTGGAGTTCGTCACCGAGTCGATGCGGCCTCTGCATACCGGCGATTTTGGCGGGCTGTGGCTCAAGCTGCTGTGGTTCGTCTTCGGCCTGCTGCTGAGCATGATGGTGCTCAGTGGCCTGTTGATCTGGAGCAAACGCACCGTGCAGGCCACCGCTGCCCTGGCCAAGCGCAAACCGCGTGTGGCCAAGCCGGAAAAGCCTGCTCCGATCCGCCTCGGTGAAACCGCGGAGGGCCAGCCATGAGCAAGGCTGAGACTCTGCCGTCCAGCGCCCTGGGCCGTCTGTGGCAGCGCTGGCGTTTCCATCTGAACATCCTGCTGGTGCTGATTCCGCTGGCCTTCATGCCTCGCTACTTCCAGGAGGTGGCACTGTTTCGCGGCGACAGCGGGCTCGGCCAGCGGGAGATCGGCGAGGTACAGGTCGGCCCCTGGAGCCTGCGCCTGGCCGAGCTGTTCGAGGAGGGGCCGCGTCTGGAAGGCACCGCCGGCTACATCAAGCATTTCAATGCCGCGCTGTGCACGGCCTGCATCGACCAGGTCAAGGCTACCTACCTGCGCATCGGCAAGCCGCGCAGCCTACGCGCTGCTGGTGTGATCTTCTTCGGCAGTCCCTACCGCATGGAGGCCGGCGTACCCATCCCGGTTCGCACCCAGACCAACGCTGAACTATGGATCACCATGGAGGGCTGGGATGGCTCCATGCACCAAGCCTCCGTCCCGCTCGCGCAGGCCTCGCCAGCCACGCTGAGCTGGCTCGAACGACAAGGAGACAAGCGATGAACAACCTCTATCGACTTTCGCTGCTGCTCGCAGGTATTGGCTTGTCTTGCGTGGCTCAGGCGCACAACCCGGTTTGTGAGTGCGAGGCCCATGGCCAGGACGAGATTCTTTGCACTGGAGGCTTTTCCGATGGCAGCGGCGCCCCTGGGGTGACCCTCGACGTGATCGGCTACGACGAGCAGATCCTCGTGGCCGGCAAGCTTGGAGACGACTCGCGCCTGAGCTTCAAGCGCCCGGATGGCGAGTTCTATGTGCTGTTCGATGCCGGTCCCGGCCATGTCGTGGAAATCGACCATGCGGATATCGAGAACCCATGACGGTACAGGTGATACGCCCAGCCGGGGCCGGGCACGAAACCCTTTATGTGTGCCTGGTGGCCTTGTTGATCGTGCTGCTGGCGGCCACCGTGGTGGCCTGGCGTGCCGAGCCCGCGCAGCAGGTGGCAAGCGCCAGCGACCAGTTCGATGCGCGGCGCGATCTCAGCGCGGCGGAGCAGGGCATCCACGCCGATCTGCTGGTGGCGCTCGACGAACTGCGCCTCTACCTGGAAGACGGGCAAGCCCTGCCTGAACCAGAGCAACTGGCCGAGGAGGGCTTTGCCCCCTTTATCGCCGATGCCAGTGCCGCCAACCGTGGCGGCCATCGCTGGCAACTGCTGCAGGTGAACGAGCAGGTCGCCTATTTCGGCCGCAGCGAGGCCGAAGATGTCGCCGGTTCCTTCCTCCTGCGTTTGGACGGCGAGGCTGCCAGCGTCTGGCTCAACCGTGCCGCCGGGGGCGAGCCGCCGACCGACCTGCGTGACCAGGCGCTGGCGGCTAACGGCTGGCGCCAGGTGGCCAGCCAGTTCGACGCCGGCGTTACCCGCCAACACCGCCACTGATTCTTGGATTAACTCATGTCGACCCTATACCGCTTCGCCTCGCGCCGCCTGCTGGCTGCCGCCCTGATCCTGCTGAGTGCCTGCCTGTTCTCCGGCCTGGTTCATGCCGCTGAAGGCAAGCGCCTGCGTATCGGCATCACCCTGCACCCTTACTACAGCTATGTCAGCAATATCGTCGGCGACAAGGCCGAGGTGGTACCGCTGATTCCGGCCGGCTTCAACCCGCATGCCTACGAGCCGCGCGCCGAGGATATCAAGCGCATCGGCACTCTGGATGTGGTGGTGCTCAACGGCGTGGGCCACGATGACTTCGCCGAGCGCATGATCGCCGCCAGCGAGAAGCCCGACCTGACGCTGATCGAGGCCAATGCCGGGGTACCGCTGCTGGCGGCCACTGGCCAGGCGGCACGCAGTGCGGGCAAGGTGGTCAATCCGCATACCTTCCTCTCCATCAGCGCCTCCATCGCCCAGGTCAATACCATCGCCAGGGAGCTGGGCAAGCTCGACCCAGACAACGCCAAGGCCTACCGGCAGAACGCCCGCGCCTACGGCAAGCGCCTGCGCACGCTGCGTGCCGCTGCTCTGGCGCGCCTGAACCAGACGCAGGGCGCCGCGTTGCGTGTGGCGACCATCCATGGCGCCTACGACTACCTGCTGCGCGAGTTCGGCCTGGAGGTGACCGCCGTGGTTGAGCCGGCGCACGGTATCGAGCCCAGCCCCAGCCAGTTGAAGAAGACCATCGACCAACTTCGCGAATTGGACGTGCAGGTGATCTTCTCGGAAATGGACTTCCCCTCCACCTATGTCGAGACCATCCAGCGCGAGTCTGGGGTGCATCTCTATCCGCTCACGCACATTTCTTACGGTGAATACTCCGCGAGCAAATATGAGGAGGAAATGACCCGCAACCTCGACACCGTGGTACGCGCCATCCAGGAGAACGGTGCATGACCGTTGCCGAAGCCTTGCCCAGCGTGACGGTCACAGGCCCTGGCATCGACTTCCGGGAGGTCAGCCTCGAGCTGGGGCGTACCCGTATCCTCGATAGCATCAGCTTCCAGGTGCGTGCCGGCAGCGTGCATGCGCTGGTCGGGCCCAACGGTGGCGGCAAGAGCTCGCTGATCAAGACCCTGCTCGGGCAGATGCCGCACAGCGGTGAGTTGAGCCTGCACTGGCCCGGCGAGCCGGGCGTGATCGGCTACGTACCCCAGGCCTTGGAGTTCGACCGTGGCCTGCCGATGACGGTGGACGATTTCATGGCCGCCATGTGCCAGGTGCGTCCGGCCTTCCTCGGCCTGTCGCGCCAGCATGCCCCGGCCATCGAGGACGCTTTGGCGCGTGTCGGCATGCTGGACAAGCGCAAGCGACGCATGGGCGCGCTGTCCGGTGGTGAGCGCCAGCGCGTGCTGCTTGCCCAGGGCCTGGTGCCGGCGGCACAACTCTTGATCCTCGACGAGCCCATGGCGGCGCTGGATGAGACAGGTATGCGGGTGTTCGAGCGGCTGCTGGAGGACTGGCGCCAGGCCGGCGTGACCGTGCTCTGGGTGGAACATGACCTGGAAGCGGTCGGGCGTTTGGCCGATCGGGTCACCGGTCTGAATCGACGGCTGCTGTTCGACGATGCGCCGCAACGGGTACTTCAGCCCGAGCGGCTGCTGCAGCTGTTCTCCAGCCATCCAGTGGCAAGTGGGGAGGGCGGTCTGTGAGCGCGTTCTTCGAGCAACTGCGGCAACTGCTCCAGGGTTGGGCTGCGGCTGGTTATCTACCTGAAACGCTGGCCTATGGTTTCGTCATAAATGCGCTGTTCGCCGGTTTGCTGATCGGCCCGGTGCTTGGTGGCCTGGGCACTCTGGTGGTGGTCAAGCGCTTCGCCTTCTTCTCCGAAGCGGTCGGCCATGCGGCGCTGACCGGCGTGGCCATCGGCATCCTGCTCGGTGAACCTTACACCGGCCCCTATGGCAGCCTGTTCGGCTACTGCCTGCTGTTCGGCCTGCTGCTCAACTACCTGCGTAACCGCACCGGGCTGGCGCCGGACACGCTGATCGGCGTGTTCCTGTCCGTATCACTGGCGGTGGGCGCCAGCCTGCTGCTGGTGCTGGCCGGGCGCATCAATATCCACATCCTGGAGAACGTCCTGTTTGGCTCTGTGTTGACGGTCAACGCCCAGGATCTGGCGGTGCTGGCTCTTGTCTCGCTGCTGGTCATGGCCCTGACCATTCCGCTGTACAACCGCTTCATGCTGGCCAGCTTCAACCCGCAACTGGCCCGCGTGCGTGGCGTGGCGGTGGGGCCGCTGGACTACCTGTTCGTCATGCTGGTGGCGCTGGTCACGGTAGCGGCGGTGAAGGTCATCGGTGCCATCCTGGTCGGCGCGCTGCTGGTGATTCCGGCGGCGGCGGCTCGCTTGCTCAGTCAATCGCTCAAAGGCTTCTTCTGGCTGTCGGTGCTGATCGCCACCTGCTGCACCCTGATCGGCATCTTCCTGCCCATCGCCCTGGAGCTGCCGGTGCCGTCCGGCGCTTCGATCATCATCATGGCCGGCGTGGTCTTCGCGGGCGCTGCTATCGCTCGCGGCCTGCTGCCGGCCCTCAAGGGAAATCTGGGATGAACAAAGTCCTCCTCAATGCCATCGCCGCCATCGGTTCGTCGCTCGTCGTCTCGCTGGCCACTGCCGGTGAGCCGGTGCGCGTGCTCGCCAGCCTGCCGGTTACCTATGGTTTGGGCTCTAGTTTGCTGCAGGGGGCGCAGGCGCAGATGTTGCGCGCCGCTCCAGCCAATCTGCCGGCGACTCGGCAGGTCTCCTACTTCAGTGGCCGAGGTGCTGGGGCGCTGGAAAAAGCAGCAAGCAGCGCTGATGCAGTGATCGCGCTGCGCTCCCTGTGGCCTCAGGATCCACTCTATCCCATGGCGCGCCGCAGCAATATCCGCATCGTCGAGGTGGATGCCGCGCGTCCGGTCGACGGCGCGCTGCCCGGTATCGCGCTCAGCGAGGGAGAGGCCGATGCCCTGGCGGATCAGCCTTGGCTGAGCATCAACAATCTCGGGCGGATGGCCGATGTGATCGCCGCCGATCTGACACGGCTTAGCCCGGATGACGCGGCGCAGATCACACGCAATCTGGGAGAAATCAAGCAGCGCCTGCTGAAGCTGAACGCGACCAGCGAAGGTCGTCTGGCCGAACTGGACAACCTTGGCGTCGCCAGCTTGTCGCCTGGTTTTGTCTACCTGATCACCAGCCTCTATCTCGATGAGGTGGCGCTGCCGGATGCCGCGCCCGGTCGCAAGCCTGATCCGGCCTGGATCGAGCAGCTCCAGACCACGCTGCAGGAAAACGACGTGCGCCTGGTGCTGAGTGACCGGCAATCGGACAAGACCCTGGCGTCTACCATCGAGGCGGCTGGTGCCCGTTTGCTGATCGTCGATGGTGAGGCTGACGATCCGGTGGCTGCCCTGGCCGGCACCATCGAGCAGGTGATCAGCGCACTTTCCCAGCAGTAGAACCGTACTCATGCGGGGCGCCTGTCGACCCGCCCTACGCTCAGTCCAGCGGTAGTTCGGTGGTGCGTTTGACCTCGCTCATGGCGATATGCGAATGCGCCTCCTGCACGTGCGGGCGCTGCAGCAGGTGGTCGCGCAGGAAACGCTCGTAATCGGCGATGTCCTTGGCTACCACCTTGAGCAGATAGTCCGAGCCGCCAGCCATGCTGTAGCACTCCAGCACTTGCGGGTAGCCGACCACGGCCTGCTCGAATTCATCCAGATTGCCGCGACCATGGGCCGACAGCTTGATGTCGACGAACACCGTGATGCCGAAGCCCAGGCGCTTGTGGTTGAGCAGCGCGACCTTGCGTTCGATCAGCCCCTCTTCCTGCATGCGGTTGATCCGCCGCCAGCAGGGTGATTGCGACAGCTCGACCTTTTCCGCCACCTCTGCAGCGGAGAGGTCGGCATTGTGCTGCAGCAGGCGGAGAATCCGCCGGTCGATGGCGCTCAGCTTGTCCTGCATGATTGTCTCCATTTTCTTGTGATTGTTGGAAGGATCATGCGCAGTATTGCTGCGGCTACCCGAAAATAGAAAGAAAAAAGCGGAACCCTCCGGTCATGATTTAGGCAAATCCGTCGCAGTGATCCTGCGGCAGGACTCAACGGAGCGTATCTACCGTCGCGCTCCTCGTGCTCGCCATAAGAATAAAAGGAGCGCTCCATGTCTCTGGCCGAAATCCGCCTGGATGACAAATATCGCCTCGCGACTGGTCACCTCTACCTGACCGGCACTCAGGCGCTCACCCGCCTGCCCATGCTGCAGAAGCAGCGTGACGCCGCTTACGGACTCAATACCGCCTGCTTCATCTCCGGCTATCGTGGCTCGCCTCTGGGCGGGCTGGACAAGAGCCTGTGGGACGCGCGCGAGTACCTGAAGGAAAACCACATTCACTTCCAGCCCGGCGTCAACGAAGAGCTGGGCGCGACCGCGGTGTGGGGCAGCCAGCAGGCCAACCTGTTCCCCGGTGCGCGCTACGACGGCGTGTTCGCCATGTGGTACGGCAAGGGGCCGGGTGTCGACCGCAGCGGTGACGTGTTCAAGCACGGCAACTCGGCCGGTGTCTCCAAACACGGCGGTGTACTGCTGCTGGCCGGTGACGACCACGGCTGCAAGTCATCGACCATTGCCCACCAGAGTGAGCACGCCTTCATCGCCGCGTCGATCCCGGTGCTCAACCCGGCCAACGTCCAGGAAGTGCTGGACTACGGCATCATCGGCTGGGAGTTGTCGCGTTACAGCGGTTGCTGGGTGGCGCTGAAGACCATCGCCGAGAACGTTGACTCCTCGGCCGTTGTGGATGTCGACCCGCTGCGCATCCAGATCAGGATCCCCGAGGATTTCCAACTGCCCGAAGACGGCGTGCATATCCGCTGGCCCGATCCGCCCCTGGCTCAGGAAAAACGCCTCAACGTCTACAAGATCTACGCCGCGCGCGCCTTTGCCCTGGCCAACAACCTCAACCAGGTCAAACTCGACTCGCCCAACCCGCGTCTGGGCATCATCACCACCGGCAAGTCCTATCTCGACGTGCGTCAGGCACTGGATGACCTCGGCCTGGACGAAGCACTGTGCGCCAAGGTCGGCTTGCGCGTGCTCAAGGTCGGCATGAGTTGGCCGCTGGAGCCGGTGTCGGTGCACCAGTTCGCCGAGGGCCTGGACGAAATCCTGGTGGTGGAAGAAAAGCGCAGCATTATCGAAGACCAGTTGACCGGCCAGCTCTACAACTGGCCCGTAGGCAAGCGTCCGCGCGTGGTCGGCGAGTTCGACGAGCAGGGCAATTCTCTGTTGCCGAATCTGGGCGAGCTGACTCCGGCGATGATCGCCCGGGTTATCGCCAAGCGCCTGGCACCGATCTACAGCAGCCCGACCATCGAAGAGCGACTGGCCTTCCTTGATGCCAAGGAGAAGGCTCTAGCCGCGCCCAAGCACAAGACGGCGCGCACCCCGCATTTCTGCTCCGGCTGCCCACACAACAGCTCGACCAAGGTGCCGGAAGGCAGCCGCGCTCTCGGTGGCATCGGTTGCCACTACATGACTCAGTGGATGGATCGCAGCACCGACACCTTCACCCAAATGGGCGGCGAGGGCGCGACCTGGATCGGCCAGGCGCCGTTTACCGACACGCCGCACGTATTCCAGAACCTCGGCGACGGCACCTACTTCCACTCCGGTCACCTGGCCCTGCGTGCGGCCGTGGCTGCCGGGGTCAACATCACCTACAAGATCCTCTACAACGACGCGGTGGCCATGACAGGCGGCCAACCCATCGACGGCGAGCTGCGTATCGACCAGCTCAGCCAGCAGGTGCATGCCGAGGGTGTCAAACGCATCGCCCTGGTCAGCGACGAGCCGGACAAGTATCCGACTCGCGCCACCTTCGCCCCGGGCGTCACCTTCCACCACCGCCGCGAACTGGACGCCGTGCAGCGTGAGCTGCGCGAGTTCAAGGGCGTGTCGGTGATCCTCTATGACCAGACCTGCGCCACCGAGAAGCGCCGTCGGCGCAAGCGCGGCAAGATGGTCGATCCCGCCAAGCGCGCCTTCATCAACCCGGCAGTGTGCGAAGGCTGCGGTGATTGCAGCGTGAAATCCAACTGCCTGTCGGTGCTGCCGCTGGAAACCGAACTGGGGCGCAAGCGCGAGATCGACCAGAGCGCCTGCAACAAGGACTTCAGCTGCCTGGAAGGCTTCTGCCCGAGCTTCGTCACCGTCCACGGTGGCAGCCTGCGCAAGCCCGAGGCCGTGGGCCTGAGCGCGCTGTTCATCGCCTTGCCGGAGCCGACACAGCCGGCCCTTAGCCGGCCCTGGAACATCCTCCTGCCCGGCGTCGGTGGCAGCGGTGTGACCACCGTCGGCGCGCTGCTGGGCATGGCCGCGCATATCGAAGGCAAGGGCTGTACCGTGCTCGACCAGGCTGGTTTGGCGCAGAAATTCGGCCCGGTGATCACCCACATCCGTATCGCCGCGCGGCAGAGCGACATCTACGCGGTGCGCATCGCCGCCGGGGAAACCGACCTGCTGCTGGGCTGCGACCTGGTGGTGTCGTCCAGTGAAGAGGCGCTGGCCAAGCTCAACGACAAGATCGCCCATGCGGTGATCAACAGTCATGAGGCAGCCACTGCCGAGTTCACCCGCAACCCGGACGCTCAGGTGCCTGGCGCGGCCATGCGCGAAGCGATCAGTGAGGCGGTGGGCGAGGGCAAGACTCGTTTCGTCGATGCGACGCGTCTGGCGACTCGGCTGCTCGGCGACAGCATCGCCACCAACCTGTTCATGCTCGGTTACGCCTATCAGCAGGGGCTGGTGCCGGTGTCGGCTGAGGCGATCAACAAGGCTATCGAGCTCAACGGCGTGGCCGTTCAACTCAACCAGCAGGCCTTCCTCTGGGGCCGCCGGGCCGCGCATGATCTGGCAGCAGTGGAGAAGGTCGCAGCGCCCAAGGTCGTCGAGGCGCCGCATTGCAGCACGCTGGAGGAGATCGTCGCCGACCGCGTGCAGCGCCTGACCGCTTACCAGAACGCCGCCTATGCCGAGCGCTACCGTGAGCTGGTCGAGCGCGTGCGCAAGGCCGATACCGATGCCCAGCAGCGCCTGAGCAAGGCTGTGGCGCGCTACTACTTCAAGCTGCTGGCCTACAAGGACGAGTACGAAGTGGCGCGGCTGTACAGCGATGCCACCTTCCGCAAGCAGCTCGAAGCGCAGTTCGAAGGTGACTACCAGTTGCAGTTCCACCTGGCGCCGAGCTGGTTGAGCAAGCCTGATGCGGTCACTGGCCAACCACGCAAGCGCAGCTTCGGCCCCTGGATGCTCAAGGCGTTCGGCGTGCTGGCGCGATTCAAGTTCCTGCGTGGCAGCGTGCTCGATCCGTTCGGCCACAGTGCCGAACGTCGCCTGGAGTGCGAGCTGATCGAGGAGTACGAAGCCAACGTGGCCTACCTGCTCGCCGAGCTCAACGCCGGTAACTACCGCACGGCAGTGGCGCTGGCCGAAATTCCGGAGCAGATCCGCGGCTACGGTCACGTCAAGGAAGCGGCGCTGGCCAAGGCGCGCGAGCAGGCGAGTCAGCTCAAGGCGCGTCTGACTGTCAGCGAGATAGCGGCGGTGCAGTTGTTCGAACCGGCTGCCTGAGCCTCAACCCCATCCCCTTTGCCACCCTCTCCCGTGCGGGGGAGGGGCGGCTTTTTATATCCGAGGTAACCCGATGTCCGTTTTCAATCACGTCGACTTCGATCAGCATGAACAGGTGGTCTACGGCCACGACAAGGCCAGCGGCCTGAAAGCCATCATCGCCATTCACGACAGCACCCTCGGCCCTGCACTGGGCGGCTGCCGCATGTGGAACTACGCCACGGACGAGGAGGCATTGCGCGACGTGCTGCGTCTGTCGCGCGGCATGACTTACAAATCGGCGCTGGCCCGTTTGCCGCTTGGTGGCGGCAAGGCGGTGATCATCGGCGATCCGCACACCGGCAAGAGCGAGGCGTTGTTCCAGGCCATGGGCGATTTCGTCGACAGCCTGGGCGGGCGCTATGTCACTGCGGCTGACTCCGGTACCGGCGTGGCCGAGATGCGTATCATGGCCGAGCGCACCCGCCACGTAGCAGGCGCCGGGCAGTGTGAAGCCTTCGGTGGCGGCAGCCGTGACGGTGATCCGTCGCCCTCGACCGCTTACGGCGTGTTTATCGGCATCCAGGCGGCCGTGGCGCATCGCCTGGGGCGGCAGGATCTGGCCGGCGTACGTGTGGCCATCCAGGGTGTCGGTCAGGTTGGCTTCGGCCTGGCCAAACTGCTCAAGGAAGCCGGTGCGCAGCTGTGGGTGACGGACATCGTCGAGGCCAACGTGCAGCGTGCCGTCAGCCAGCTGGGTGCTACTGCGGTTAGCCAGCACGAGATCTACCGTCTCGACGTGGATGTGTTCGCGCCGTGTGCACTGGGGGCGATTATCAACCTGCAAACGCTGGAAGTCCTGCGCGCGCCGATTATCGCCGGTGCCGCCAACAACCAGCTGGCCGACGCCAGCCTGGCCGAGCTGCTGCGGCGTCGTGAGTGCCTGTATGCACCGGACTACGCGATCAACGCCGGCGGCATCATCGATGTCTGCTACGAACGTACCGGCGGTAGTGCGGCTGAACTCAAGGCGCATATCGAATGTATCGGCCCGACCCTGACGGGAATCTTCCAGCGCGCCGAGCGCGAGGGTGAGACCACCACCGCGATTGCCGACCGCATGGCGCTGGAGCGTTTGCGCGGCGGTCTGCAACCCGTGCGTGCTGCCGCTAGCGCCAAGGTGGTTTCCCTGGGCTGGCAGCGCTAGGTACGGAGCGGTGCGCGACATGACAAATGCACGCGCCGCCGCTAAGATGCGGCCCGGCCATTGCCAATACGGCCGTGTCCCCTTAGTTCAACGGATAGAATAAGCCCCTCCTAAGGGCTAGATGCTGGTTCGATTCCAGCAGGGGACGCCATCTCTCCAGACCTTCGCGTCACCACCAGATGCGTCACCGGTCTTATCTTCCCGTTTCAGCGCGCCTTGCTCTCCATGCGCTTGAGCGCTTGCCGGCAATGCAGCAGTGCGTCGCGCACCATGAAGTTCACCAGGGTTGGTGAAACCCCCAGATCCTTGGCGATATCGTTTTGGGTACGCCCGTGCAATTTGTACATCTCGAAGGCGTAGCGAGTGCGTTCGGGCATTTGCGCCAAGGCCGAGGAGAGCATGTCCAAGGTCTCTCGATTCTCGTGGCTGGTTTCTGGTGAGGCACCTGGGGCCGCTATATACAGGCCTTCTTCCTCGCTACCGGCATAACGTTTCTCCAGAGCCTGGCGGCGATAGAGGTCGATTGCGAGGTTGCGTACCACGCGAAGCAGGTAACTGCTTTGCGACTGGATGTTTGGCACCATGCTCGCGGCGCTGAGCTTGATATAGGCGTCGTGCACCACATCTTCGGCGTGGCTGCGGCAACCGAGGATGCGCGCCGCTGCGTTGATGAAGGTCTGCCTGCGGGTGACGAACAGGTCGTGCAGGGCCAGATGCTGCTGAGTGGGTAGCGTCTTGGGCATGAGATGTTTCCTATGCGGCCAGAGCGTGATGGGCGTCCACATGGGGTAGATCTGGCGCGAATCCATTGCGCGGGTCTTTTAGCCCTGCCTGGCGGTTCCTGCGCCGGTATCGAGACGGCCAAATCTAATGTAGTTGATAATTATTATCAACTGTTGCGCAGCCTCTGACTCATTCCCGAATCAAATCGTTCAGTCGGTTGAGAATCTCGCCTCAAGCGGCATTATGATAATGAATCTCATAAGTTAATTCTAACTATTCGCTCTTCTCCTTCGTCTTCATCGGAAAGCCGCCCAACCCGGGCGAGAAGGAGGCAGAGATGGCATTTGATCGCGACGACGCGACATTCAAGGTTCTCGTCAATCACGAGCTGCAGTATTCCCTGTGGCCTGCCGACAAGGCTGTGCCCGCTGGTTGGCGTGAGACGGAGCAGCGGGGCAGCAAGGCAGATTGTCTGGCCTACGTTGAGCGGGAGTGGGTCGATATGCGCCCGCTGAGCTTGCGTCAGGCGATGAGCGGCCGGGCTGCGGAGCAGTGATGATGCCCGGCCGCCTGCACCTGTACTGCCTGCCATATTCCGGTGCCAGCGCGATGACTTATGCGCGTTGGCGTCGTTCACTGCCGGCTTGGGTCGAGGTGTTGCCGCTGGAGTTGCCTGGGCGCGGTCGGCGCTTCAATGAACCCTTGCAGACCGATATGCAGGCGCTGGCCAATCAGCTCGCGGCTGAGCTGAGCGAGTCGCTCCGGCAGCCCTATGCACTGTTTGGCCATAGTCTCGGTGGTCTGCTGGCTTTCGAATTGGCCCATGCGCTGCGCCAGCTCGGCATGCCAGCTCCGCAGGCATTGTTCGCCTCGGCAGCGCCGGCGCCGTCGCGCCGCGAGACCCATCTCGAACTGGCGCAAGAGCTGAGCGATGAGCAGTTGCTGCAGCGTCTTCGATCCCTGGGGGGAACCCCTGCAGCCGTATTTGACGATGCGGAAATGCTCAGTCTGACCCTGCCGGTGCTGCGCGCCGATTTTCTCCTCTGTGGCCGTTATCGCTACTACCGGCGTGCACTGCTCGGTTGCCCGATCCATGTGCTGGGTGGCAAGGCCGATCGGGTGTCGGTGGATGCACTGGCAGCCTGGCAGGACGAAACCGCCGAGGACTTCTCGCTGGAGATGTTCGAGGGCGACCACTTTTTCATCAACGCCTGCGAACAGCAGTTGCTCGAGCACATGCTCGGCAAGCTGCGTGACGGTGGGCGCGATCTCCGGGCCACCGAGGCCTGAGAGGAGCATGCGATGACTTTCTTCTCCATCAAGCCCCTGCCTGAGTCACGTGGCGGCTTGCCGATGCTGGTGCAGGCTGAGGGCGGCGTCGACCTGCTGGCGAGCCAGCAGGGGCTGCGCGAGCTGATCGATCAACACCTGGAGCGCTGCGGTGGGGTGCTTTTGCGCGGTTTCGACGTGGGTGAAGCCGAGCGTTTTCGTGCGTTCGCCGCCGCATTCGGCGACCCATTGTTGAACTACGAATTCGGTTCCACGCCACGCAGTAACGTGACCGCTGGCGTCTACACCTCCACCGAGTATCCGCCGCACCAGCATATTCCGCTGCACAACGAGCAGGCCTATACCCGCGAGTGGCCGATGCGTATCTGGTTCTACTGCGTACAGGCTGCACAGAGTGGCGGGGAGACGCCGATTGCCGACAGCCGGGTGATTTACCGCCAGGTCGGTGAGGCGATCCGCCGTCGCTTCAGCGAGCGTGGGCTGATGTATGTGCGCAACTACGGCAATGGTCTGGACGTCGCCTGGGAGCAGGTATTCAACAGCAGCGACCGTGCGGTGGTCGAGGCTTACTGCCGGGCTCACCAGATCGATTGCGAGTGGAAGGACGACGGCGAACTGCGCACGCGTCAGCGCTGTCAGGCCGTGGCCCGCCATCCACGCACCGGCGACTGGGTGTGGTTCAACCAGGCGCATCTGTTCCACGTTTCCAACCTGCCCGCCGAGGTGCGCGAAAGCCTGCTGGAAATCGTCGATGAGGACGATCTGCCTCGCAACGTTTACTACGGAGATGGCAGTCCCATCGAAGAGTCCCTGCTCGATGACATACGCGGTGTGTTGGCCGAGGCCACGGTCAGCTTTCCCTGGTGCAGCGGCGACGTGCTGATGCTCGACAACATGCTGACTGCCCATGCTCGCGCGCCTTTCAGTGGCCCGCGCAAGGTCATCGTGGCCATGGCGCAAGGCCATGGCCTGGATCTGCTCTGAGCCCCCGAATATTCCATTTCACACGGCGGGTGCAGTGCACCCATCGCGATTCAAGGTGATGCCATGAATGATCGTTACGATGCTGCCACCAACCTGGTCGAGGCACTCGTCCAGCGTGCCGCTGAAACGCCGCGCGATATCGCCCTGCGCTTCATTGCCGAAGGGGTGGACGAAGCGCTGACCTACCGCGCGCTGGACGAGCGTGCGCGGGATCTGGCCGTCTGGTTGTTGCAACACGGCCAACCCGGTGATCGCGCCGTTTTGCTGATGCACAGCAGCGTCGAATACGTGGTGTCCTTCTTTGCCTGCCTGTATGCCGGCATCATCGCGGTGCCGGCGTACCCGCCGGAGTCGGTGCGCCCGCAGCACCTGGCGCGTTTGCAGGCCATTCTCGGTGACGCCGAACCGAGCCTGGTGCTGACCGATTCCAGCTTGCTGGAGGTTTTGCGTCCGGCCTGCCAGGTTGACGACAGTGCAGCGTCGCACCTGATCGCTGTCGACCACACGCCAGCCGGCCTGGGGCTGGCCTGGCGCATGCCGGAGTTGAGCGATGCGCATATCGCCTTCCTGCAATACACCTCGGGTTCCACCTCGACACCCAAGGGCGTGCAGGTCAGCCATGGCAACCTACTGGCCAACGAGCGGTTGATCCGTCATGGCCTGGGTATCGGTGCCGATGACGTGATGGTCAGCTGGCTGCCACTGTTTCATGACATGGGGCTGATCGGTGGGTTGCTGCAGCCGATCTACAGCGGTATTCCCTGCGTGCTGATGTCGCCGCGCTATTTCCTCGAACGTCCGCGCCGCTGGCTGGAGGTGATCTCCCGTTACGGTGGCACGGTCAGTGGCGGCCCGGATT
This sequence comes from Pseudomonas sp. C11, assembly GCF_034683865.1. NCBI lineage: Bacteria > Pseudomonadati > Pseudomonadota > Gammaproteobacteria > Pseudomonadales > Pseudomonadaceae > Pseudomonas > Pseudomonas sp. C11. The sequence continues at coordinate 233,308 of NZ_JAWIIP010000002.1, read as the reverse complement.
TCGCCTACCGGCTGTGCTGTGAACGCATCGGCGAGACTGCCATGGAGGGACTCGATCTGAGTCGCTGGCGCCTGGCGTTCTCCGGTTCCGAACCGATTCGTCCGGACACCCTGGAGCGCTTCGCAGCAACCTTCGCGCGGGTGGGGTTCGATGCCGATGCGCTCTATGCCTCCTACGGCCTCGCCGAGGCGACGCTGTTCGTTGCCGGTGGCCGGCGTGGCAAAGGCATCGGTTTGCTGGAGGTTGATCCGACGGCACTGGCCGGTAACCTGGGGCGCCCCGGACGCGGCACCTTGCTGGTCAGTTGCGGGCATTTGCAGCCCGAGCACGAGGTGCAACTGGTCGATCCGCACAGCGGCGCATCGCTGGGGCCAGGACAGGTTGGCGAGATCTGGAGCAGTGGCCCCAGCGTTGCGCTGGGCTACTGGCGCAACCCCGAGGCCAGCGCGCGAGCCTTCGTCGAGCGCGATGGTCGCACCTGGCTGCGTACCGGCGACCTGGGCTTCCTGCACAACGATGAGCTGTACGTCACCGGGCGGCTCAAGGACATGATCATCGTGCGGGGCCAGAACCTCTACCCACAGGATCTGGAGCGCTGCGTCGAAGAAGACGTGGACGTGGTGCGCAAGGGCCGCGTTTCTGCATTCGCCGTGGAGCACAACGGTCGCGAGGGGATCGGTATCGCCGCCGAGATTGGCCGCAGCGTGCGCAAGTTGATACCGGCGGCAGCGCTGATCAAGGCCATCTCGGCGGCCGTGGCCGACAGCTTCCAGGAAGCGCCGCTGCTGGTGGCGCTGCTTGAGCCGGGCGCGTTGCCGAAAACCTCCAGCGGCAAGCTGCAACGTTCTGCGTGTCGCCAGCAACTGGCTGACGGCACTCTGGCGGCTTATGCGGTACAGCGTGCCGGGCAGTTGGTGGAAGGAGGGCAGGTGAGCACTGTTCGGCTGAGCGAGGCGGAGCAGGCCATGGCCGCCCTCTGGTGCGAGGTGCTGCAGGTGGAGAAGGTCGAACGTGACGACCACTTCTTCGTGCTCGGTGGCGATTCGGTGCGGGCGACCCAGTTGCTGGCACGCCTGCGTGAGCGCCATGGCCGGGCAGTCGAACCGCGTCTGCTGTTCGAGGCGCCGGTGCTGGGTGCCTTCGTCGCTGCGCTGGCCAGCCATGTTGCAGCCGCACCGGCCTGCGCCGAAGTGCCCTGTCTGGATCGCCGTGGCCCGTTGCCGCTGTCGCCGGCCCAGCGCCGTCTTTGGTTCCTCTGGAAACTGGAGCCGCACAGCCCGCTGTACCACATCGCCGGTGGCCTGACGTTGCGCGGTGAGCTGAATGTCGACGCCGCGCAACAGACATTCGTCGATCTACAGTTGCGTCATGAGACGCTGCGCAGTCGTTTTGTCGAGGAGGGCGATGGCGAGGTGCGCCTGCACCTGGCCGACGTCGCGCCTGTGCCGTTCAGCCAGATCGATCTGAGTGGCCAGCCGAGCGTGGCCGAAACCGATGCGCAGCAGTTCGCTGCCGAACCCTTCGATCTGGCCCGCGGCCCGTTGCTGCGCCTGCGTCTGCAGCGCCTGGGCGAAGGCCGTCAGACGCTGCTGTTGTGCGTGCACCACATCATCGCCGATGGCGCCTCGCTGAACCTGCTGCTGGAGGAATTCGCGGCGTGCTATGCGGCGCGTCTGCAAGGTCAGGCCGCGCAGCTGCCGCAACTGAGCCATCAGTACGTCGATATCGCCGCCGCTCAACAGCAGAGGCTGGACAGCGGGGCGAGCGCACGCCTGCTGCAGTGGTGGCGCGCACGCTTGGGTGAAGAGCACCCGCCGCTGGAGCTGCCTTACGCTCTGAACGAGACAGCAGGGCCAGGCGGGCGACGTGCTGCGTTTATCGAACAGCGTCTCGACGATGCCTTGAGCAACGACTTACGGCGCCTGGCCCAACAACACGGTGTGACCCTGGCCATGCTGCTGCTGGCCGCTTTCAACCTGTTGTTGCAGCGCTTTACCGGTCAGCAGGATCTGCGTATCGGTCTTACCCAGGCCGGGCGTGAGCAGCTCGCCAGCGAGCGCCTGGTGGGGTTCTTCGTCAATCTGCTGGTGTTGCGCAGTGACCTGTCGACCAACCCGAGCCTGAGCGCACTGTTGCGCCAGGTGCGCGATGGGTTGCTGGAAGCCCAGGCGCATCAGGAGCTGCCGTTCGAACAACTGGTGCAGGCGTTGCAGCCCGAACGCGGCCACGGGCGCCATCCGCTGTGTCAGGTGGCGTTCGACCATCAGGTACGAGGAGAGGTGGCGTTGCAGGGGCTGAACGTGGAAGGTCTGCGTCAGACCGACCTGGAAACCCCCTTCGACCTGGTGTTGCGTGTGCGCGAGAGTCGCGCCGGCCTCGAACTGAGCTTCTGTTTCGCCGCCGAACGCTATTGCGCTACTGGCATGGCGCGCATGGCCGAGCAGTTCCTCGCGCTGCTGCGCGCACTGCCGACACAACCAGCGGACGCACCGCTGGAGGCGTGTGCCTGGCTCGACGAAGCACTGTGGCACCGTGCAGTACCCGCCAGCGCCGACGCGTTCGAGCCTCTGGCGGCGCGCATCGCAGCCCAGGCTGCCGCCCAGCCCGAGGCCATCGCCGTGCTGGATGAGCAGCGCAGCCTGAGCTTCGCCGAGCTGGATGCGCGCGCCAACCGTCTGGCTCAGGCGCTGGTGGCGGCGGGTGTCGGCCCCGAGGCGCGGGTCGGCGTGGCCCTGCCGCGCGGCGTGGACATTCCGCTGGCCCTGCTGGCCGTGATGAAGGCTGGCGGCGCCTACGTGCCGCTGGATGTGGATCACCCGCGCGAGCGCCTGGCCTGGCTGATCGAGGATGCCGGCATCGGCTGGTTGATCAGTCAGTCCACGCTGGCCGAGAAGCTGCCGATTGGCGAGTCGGTGCAGCGCCTGGATCTCGACCGTTTCGATGATGCCGCCTGGCCGGCGCGATGCCCGGCTTCCCGCGTTCATCCGGCCAACCTGGCTTACCTGATCTACACCTCCGGCTCCACTGGCCAACCCAAGGGCGTTGCCGTGGCGCATGGCGAGATTGCCGCACACTGTCGCGCCATCGGTGAGCGCTATGCGATGCAGCCGAGCGACCGCGAGCTGATCTTCATGTCGTTCGCCTTCGACGGTGCCCATGAGCGCTGGCTCACCGCGCTGAGCCACGGCGCCAGTCTGCTGATTCGCGGTGATGCGTTGTGGACGCCGGAGCAGACCCTGGAGCGCCTCAAACAGCATCAGGTGACGGTTGCCGCCTTCCCGCCGGCCTTCCTGCAGCAATTGGCCGAGCAGGCGGCGCGCCTCGGCCATGCGCCGAGCATGCGCATCTACTGCTTCGGTGGTGACGCGGTGCCGGAAGCGGCATTCGAGCTGGCACGGCGCAGCCTCAAGGCGGAGCACCTGATCAATGGCTACGGGCCGACCGAAACCGTGGTCACGCCCCTGTTGTGGAAGGCCGATGCGGCCAGCCGTTGTGGCGCTGCTTACGCGCCCATCGGCGAGGCCGTGGGTGCTCGCGATCTGTACGTGCTCGACGAGCACCTGCAGCCGCTGCCGCGCGGTGTGGCCGGTGAGCTATACATCGGCGGCGAGCTGTTGGCGCGTGGTTATCATCAACGTCCAGGCATGACCGCCGAGCGCTTCGTCGCCGACCCCTTCGGCATGGCGGGTGGCCGTCTCTACCGTACCGGCGACCGTGTGCGCTGGCGTGAAGATGGCGCATTCGATTACCTCGGGCGCGTCGATCAGCAAGTCAAGATTCGCGGCTTCCGCATCGAGCCGGGCGAGGTCGAAGCACGCTTGCGCATGCTCGATGGCGTCAGCGAAGCGGCGGTGGTTTGTCGTGATGGCGCGGCGGGGCGCCGGCTGGTGGCCTACGTGGCGCCGCTGCAGGCGACCGAGGCGCTGAAGGCGGCGCTGCGCGAGCAACTGCCCGAGTACATGGTGCCCACGCAGATCATCGCGCTGGCGCAGCTGCCGCTGAACGTCAATGGCAAGATCGACCGTAAGGCCCTGCCCGACGTGGCAGAGGTCAATGACAATTACAGCGCGCCGCGCGAGGGTCTGGAAGCCCAGCTCGCGGATCTCTGGGCCGAGCTGCTCGAGCTGCCGCGAGTCGGCCGCGAGGATGACTTCTTCGAGCTCGGTGGCCATTCGCTGTTGGCGACCCGGTTGGTCTCGCGGATACGCCAACGCCTCGCCGTCGAGTGTCCGTTGCCGATGATCTTCGAGGCCTCGCGGCTGGATACCTTCGCCGCCCGTGTGGCGGCGCTCGCTGCCCCCGACAGCCGCCCGCCACTGCGCAGCGTGCCGCGTGATGGCGCGCTGGCGCTGTCCCCGGCGCAGGCGCGCCTGTGGTTCTTCTGGCAGATGGAGCCGCACAGTGCCGCCTACAACGTCCCCGGTGCCCTGCGTCTGCGCGGCGCGCTGGACGAAGCCGCGCTGCGCCAGGCATTCGTTGCGCTGATGGCGCGTCACGAGACCCTGCGCACCACCTTCGACGAGTGCGACGGCGAGCCGTGCCAGGTCATCCATGCGCGGATGGAACTGCCCATGGTGCGCCTGGATCTGTCCGCCCACGGTGATGCCGAGGCTCAGGCCCATCGCCTGGCTGAAGAGGAGGCCGGACGCCCGTTCGACCTGCGCGACGGCCCGCTGCTACGCCTGACGCTACTGCGTCTGGGCGCAGAGGATCATGTGCTGCTGCTGACCCTGCACCATATCGTCTCCGATGGCTGGTCGATCCGTGTGCTGATGGATGAGTTCGCTGCGCTGTACAGTGCAGCGCTGGCGGGCAATCAGGCCACGTTGCCGGCGCTGCCGGTGCAGTACGCCGACTACGCCCAGTGGCAACGCAGCCTGCTCGCCGGTGGCGAGGGCGAGCGACAGTTGGCCTGGTGGGTGCAGCGACTGGGACGGGACAATCCGCGTCTCGATCTGGCATGCGACCGTCCACGTCCGGCGCAGCAGAGCTACCGTGGCGGCAGTCTCGGCTTCGAGCTGGACGCGGCGCTGAGCGACCGCCTCAGAGCATTGGCGCGCAGCCAGGACGTCACGCTGTTCATGTTGCTGCTGGGCGCTTATGGCGTCTTGCTGCGCAGTTGCAGCGGCCAGAGCGATCTGCGTATCGCGGTGCCGGTCGCCAACCGCCAGCAACTGGAAACCGAAGGGCTGATCGGCTTCTTCGTCAACACCCTGGTCTATCCCTGCCAGGTCGATGCACAGGTCTCCTTCAGCGATCTGCTGGCCACGCTCAAGCCGCTGGCGCTCGGTGCCCAGGCGCATCAGGACGTGCCGTTCGAACAACTGGTCGAGGCGCTGCAACCGGAGCGTAGCCTGGCCTGGAACCCGCTGGCACAGGTCAAGTTCAACTTCGGTTTCGACGTCAGCCGCCTGCCGGATGCCGGCCCGCTGAAGCTGCAGCTGTTCAGCGAACAGCAGTACGGTGCGCGTTTCGATCTGGCCCTGGACATGGCCGAGGCCAGCGAGGATGGCCATCTGCGCGGCAGCTTCGTCTTCGCCCAGGATCTGTTCGATGCCAGCACGGTGGCGCGCATCGTCGCCACCTTCACCTGGCAACTGGAACAACTCTGTGCCCGGCCATTCGAGCCACTCAAGCAACTGCCACTGGCTCCAGCCGAACTGCGTTCGGAGCTGGCCGGCGAGCGCCGTCCATGGCCGGCCGCCGATGTGCTGCAACTGTTCAACCGACAGTGCGCGGCACGTCCGGACGAAATGGCGGTCGAGGCCTGGGATGGCCAATACCGCTATGCCGAGCTGGATGCGGCGGCCAATCGTCTGGCCAACGCCTTGCGCGCCCAGGGTATCGGTGCGGGTGAGCGCGTCGCGCTATGCCAGGCGCGCGGTGCGCGCTGGCTGCTGATGCTGCTGGGGGTACTTAAGTCCGGTGCTGCCTACGTGGCGCTCGATCCGGCATTGCCGGCCGCGCGTTTGCAGCAACTGCTGGCCGAGAGTGGCGCGCGCTGCGTACTGGTGAGCGAGCACGAAACGGCTGCGCTGTTCCCGGATCAGGCATTGTTGGTCGAGGCCAGCGGACCGCTGGACTGTGCGGCGCAGGCGCCCGCCGTGGTCATCGATCCGACCAGCCCGGCCTATGTGATCTTCACTTCCGGCTCCAGTGGTCAGCCCAAAGGCGTGGTGGTCAGCCATGGCGCCCTGGCCAACTACGTGCAGGGCGTGCTGACACGCTTGGATAGCCGGCCCGGTGAGGGCTGGGCGATGGTGTCGTCGGTGGCGGCAGATCTCGGCCATACCAGCCTGTTCGGTGCGCTGTGCAGTGGCGGGCGACTGTGCCTGGCCAGTGCCGAGGAGGTGGCCGACGCCGAGCGTTTCGCCGCCTTCATCCAGGCGCGTGCGGTGGCTGTGCTGAAGATCGTGCCCAGTCATCTCAGTGGTCTGCTGGCTGCTGCGCCACAACCGGCCGAGGTATTGCCGTCGCGCCTGCTGGTGCTTGGTGGCGAAGCCAGCGGCGCGCCGCTGTTGGGCCGGTTGCGTGAGTTGGCGGCTGATCTGCGTGTGGTCAATCACTATGGCCCGAGCGAAACCACGGTGGGCGTGCTGACCCATGAATGGCGCCTCGGTGATGCCCTGCCGCAAGGCAATCTGGCCATCGGCCGGGCGCTGCCCAATATCCGCGTGCGGGTGGTCGACGAGCAACTCGTCAGTCTGCCGCTTGGCGTGCCGGGTGAGTTGCTGATTGCCGGTGCCGGTCTGGCCGACGGCTACCTCGGCCAGCCGCAACTGACGGCGGAGCGTTTCATCCAGCTCGAGGGTGAACGCTATTACCGCAGTGGCGACCGCGTACGCCTGTGCGCCGATGGTGAGATCGAATTCCTCGGTCGCCTCGACGAGCAGGTGAAGATCCGCGGATATCGGGTGGAGCCGGCCGAGCTGGCGCAGGTGCTCAGACGCCTGCCAGGTGTACGCGATGCTCTGGTGCTGGCCGAGCGCGAAGGCGATGGCCCGATGCGCCTGCTGGCCTGGTGCGTGGCCGATGGCGAGGCTGAAGTGCTGCGCCAGGCGCTGGCCGCCCAGGTGCCGGACTACCTGCTGCCGGCGTACCTGATGCTGCTGCCAGCCTTGCCGGTGACGGCCAATGGCAAGGTCGATCGCCAGGCCCTGCTGCGCCCGGACGTGGCTGCCAAGCCGCGCGAGGAGGCGCCGCTGAGCGAACTGGAAAGCCAGTTGGCGACGATCTGGCAGGCCGTGCTCAAGGTCGAACGAGTAGGCGCCGAAGACAACTTCTTCGAGCTGGGTGGCGACTCCATCCTCAGCCTGCAGATCATTGCGCGCATCCGCAAACTGGGCTTCAAGCTCAGTCCCAAGCAGTTGTTCGAGCGGCAGACCGTGCGCCAACTGGCGCTGTGGCTGCAAACACGTGAGGTGCCGGCAGTTGCCACGGCGCCTGCCATCATCAACGCACCGCTCGACAGCAGTGCGCCGCTGGCCCCGGTGCAGGCGCGCTTCTTCGAGCGTGTACCGGCTGCGCTGCGTCATCACTGGAATCAGGCGATCCTGCTGGAGGCCAGCGAGCCGCTGGATCTCACCGCACTGGAGCGTACGCTGCATGCCTTGCTGCAATGCCACCCGGCGTTGCGCCTGCACCTGGATGGCGAGCAAGCGCGTCTGCGTATCGCGGAGATGGGGGCGCTCGACCTGACGCTGCTCTGGCGCCGCCATGCGGCTGATCGGCAGACGCTCGAGCGCCTGTGTGACGAAGCGCAGCGCAGCCTGGATCTGCGTCACGGCCCATTGCTGCGGGCGATGCATGTCAGCCTGGACGAGGGGGGTGAGCGCCTGTTGCTGGTGATCCATCACCTGGCGGTGGATGGCGTCTCCTGGCGGGTGCTGCTGGACGACTTGCACGCTGCCTATCGCGCCATCCGCGCCGGTCAGCCTGCCGCCTTGCCGGCTGAAGGCGACTCCCATGCCGTCTGGGCTGCCCGCCAGCAGGCGTTGACGAAGAGCCCGGCACTGGCTGCCGAACTGCCGTACTGGCTGGCGCAACTGGCCGATGCTCCGGCGATTCCCCAGGCCGACAGCCATGCAGCGGTCACCTGGCGCGAGGCACGGCAGCGCCAGGTCGCTCTGGACGCTGACGCCACCGCCGAACTGCTTGGCCCGGTGCTGGCGGCGCAACGTCTGCGCATCAATGACCTGCTGCTGACGGCGGTCGGCCGCGCCCTGTGCCACTGGACGGGGAGCGAGGAGGCCTTGCTGGAAGTGGAGGGCCATGGTCGCGATGCTTTCGATGAGGGCGAACCGCTGGAGCTGTCGCGTACCGTTGGCTGGTTCACCAGCCTTTATCCGCTGCGCCTGCGCCCGACTGGCGAACCGGGTGCGGCACTGCGCGCGGTCAAGGAACGCATCCGTGGTGTGCCGCGTGCCGGCATCGGCTACGGCGTGCTGCGCTACCTGAGCGAGCATGGCCAGACGCTGCAAGCAGCGGGGCAGGCGCGTGTCACCTTCAACTACCTGGGGCAGTTCGACCAGCAATTCACCGGCGATTCCGTGCTGCGCCCGGCCAGCGAGTCGGCTGGCCATAGCCAGCCGGAGAATGCTCCGCTGGGCAACTGGCTGGTGATCAATGGCCGCATCCTGGGCGGACGTCTGGGGTTGGAACTGACCTATAGCCAGGCCATGTTCCCGGCCGAGGCGATCGATGCCCTTGTGCAGGGGTTGGAGCAGGCGCTGCATGAGCTGCTGGCCCATGTGCGCATCGCCACGCCGCGTCTGTCGCCGAGCGACGTGCCGTTGGCGGGCGCGGATCAGGCCACGCTGGACAGCCTCGATCTGCCGGTGGGTGAGCTGGACGATCTCTATCCGTTGTCGCCCATGCAGCAGGGACTGTTGTTCCATGCGCTCGACGTGCCGGGCTCCGGTCTTTACGTCAACCAGTTGCGGGTCGACCTGGATGGCTTGGATGCGCCGCGCTTCATTGCCGCGTGGCGGCAGGTTGTGGCGCGTCATGCCGTGCTGCGCAGCGGCTTCCTGCTTACCGAAGCGGGTGTGCCATTGCAGTTCGTGCTGCGTCATGCCGAGCTGCCGGTGCGTGAGCACGACTGGCGCTCACGCGCTGCCGCGCCTGACGCCCTGGATGCACTGGCCGCAGCCGAACGGGCCGAAGGCTTCGACCTCGCTGTACCGCCGCTGCAGCGTCTGACCCTGGTGCGCCTCGGTGAGCGCCGCTACCACCTGCTGTGGACCTGCCACCATCTGATCGCCGACGGCTGGAGTAGCGCTCGGCAAGTGGGTGAGGTGCTGGCGCTCTACCGCGGTGAAACACTGCCGGCGCAGCCTGGCCAATACCGCGACTACATCGCCTGGCTGCAGGCTCAGGATGCCGCCGCTGGCGAGCGCTTCTGGCGCGAGCGCATGGCCGCGTTCGACGAGCCGACCCTGCTGGCGGGTGCGTTGGGGCAGGCCGCCGCAGAGCCTGCGCGTGAAGTGCATGGCTGCTTGAGCGTCGAGCTGACGCAGAGGTTGCAGCAGTTTGCCCAGGCGCAGCGTGTGACTCTCAACACCCTGCTGCAGGGCGCCTGGCTGCTGCTTCTGCAGCGTTACACCGGGCAGGTGAGACCCTGCTTCGGGGCTACCGTCGCCGGGCGTCCGGCTGAGTTGCCGAACGCGGAAAGTCTGCTCGGGCTGTTCATCAATACCCTGCCGATTGCCCATGAAATCCAGCCGCACTGGGCCGTTGGCGACTGGCTGCGCGACTTGCAGGCACTCAATCTGCAAGCACGCGAGTTCGAGCACAGCCCGCTGCACGACATCCAGCGCTGGGCCGGCAAGCCGGGCCAGGCGTTGTTCGACAGCATCCTGGTGTTCGAGAACTTCCCCATGGACAGCGTGCTTGCCGGCGGCGGTGACAGCCTGCGCGTACTCGACCAGCGCCCGGTCGAGAGCACCCATTTCGCCCTGGCCCTGGTGGCCAGCGCGGGCGAATGCCTGGATATCCGTTACGCCTACCGTGCCGACCGCCTGGCGCCTAGCCAGGTAGAGCAGTTGCGTGAGCATTTCGAACGTCTGCTGCTGGCCCTGGCCGAGGGTGCTGAGCGCCGTCTGGGGGATCTGCCGATGCTGGCAGGCGCAGAACGCGAGCAACTGTTGGGTGGTTGGAACGCCACCGAGGCGGCGTTCCCCGCTGACGTGCAACTGCAAACCCTGCTGCAACAGCAGGCCACGCAAACCCCGGACGCCCTGGCGTTGCAGTTCGGCGCGCAGCGCCTGAGCTATCGCGAGCTGCACCAGCGCGCCAACCAGCTGGCACGCTGGCTGCGCGCTCAAGGTGTGGGCCCGGATGTGCTGGTGGGCGTGGCGGCCGAGCGCAGCGTCGAGCTGGTGGTGGCCTTGCTGGCCATCGTCAAGGCCGGTGGCGCCTATGTGCCGATGGATCCGGATTACCCGCATGACCGTCTGCAGCACATGCTGGACGACAGCGGTGTGACGCTGCTGCTGACCCAGGCGCATCTGCGTGATGCGCTGCCAGCCTCGAACGCCCGGACGTTCTGCCTGGATAGCGACTGGCCAGAAGTGGAAGGACTGGAGACGAGCGATCTGCCCGTTCAGGGCACGCCGGACAACCTGGCCTACCTGATCTACACCTCCGGCTCGACCGGCAAGCCCAAGGGCGCCGGCAACAGCCATCAGGCGTTGATCAACCGCCTGCACTGGATGCAGAAGGAATACGGCCTGACGCCGGCTGACCGCGTGCTGCAAAAGACCCCGTTCAGCTTCGACGTGTCGGTGTGGGAGTTCTTCTGGCCGCTGCTGACTGGCGCGGCGCTGGTGGTGGCCGAGCCAGGCGCGCACCGTGATCCGCTGGCGCTGCGCCAGGTGATCAATGATGGCGAGGTCAGCGTGCTGCACTTCGTACCCTCGATGCTGCAGGCCTTCGTTGCTTCGGGCGAACTGGAGCACTGCCCGTCACTCAAGCAGGTGATGTGCAGCGGCGAGGCCTTGCCCTACGAGTTGCAACAGCAGTTCCGCCAGCGCCACAGCGCCAAGCTGCACAACCTCTATGGCCCTACCGAAGCGGCCATCGACGTCAGCTACTGGGCGTGTGACGAGGAGAACGAGCGGCACATCGTGCCCATCGGCCGGCCCATCGACAACCTGCGCCTGTACATCCTCGACACCTGGCTGGAGCCGGTGCCGCAAGGCGTGGCGGGTGAGCTGTATATCGGCGGCGTTGGTCTGGCGCGGGGGTATCACGCGCGTCCGGGGCTGACTGCCGAGCGCTTTGTCGCCGATCCCTTTGCTGGTTTATATGGCCAGGCGGGCCAGCGCCTGTATCGCACCGGCGACCTGGCGCGCTGGCGGGCGGACGGTGCCATCGAATACGTCGGGCGGATCGACCATCAGGTGAAGATCCGTGGCCTGCGTATCGAACTGGGCGAGATCGAAGCGCGTCTGCAGGCGCACCCGCAGGTGGAAGAAGCGGTGGTGGTGGCGCGCGACACGCCGCAGGGCAAGCAACTGGTGGGCTACGCCGTGGCCGGTTGCGATGGCGAGGCACTGCGCCAGGCGCTGGCCGAGCAGTTGCCGGAGTTCATGGTGCCGGCGCGCATCCTGGTACTGGATGCCATGCCGCTGTCACCGAACGGCAAGCTGGATCGCAAGGCCTTGCCGGCGCCGGAGTTCGGTACTTCGGCTGTGGGTTACGTGGCACCACGCAATGATCTGGAGCGTGAGCTGGCGGCGATCTGGGCGCAGGTGCTGCAGGTCGAGCGGGTCGGTATCCACGACGACTTCTTCGAGCTGGGCGGGCATTCGCTGTTGCTGACTCAGGTCGGCATGACCCTGCGCAATCGCCTGGGCGTGACGCTGCCGCTGCATGCGTTGTTCGAGTTGAGTTCCATCCAGGCATTGGCCAGCCACCTGCAGGCGCAACGTGATAGCGCGCCCTCGCAAGAGGCCGAGCTGGAGCTGATGGACGAATTGCTGGGCGAGCTGGAGAACCTCTGATGACCATGCTGGATGCACAACTGCGCACCGTTGCCGAACGCCTGGCGGCGCTCCCTGAAGAAAAGCAACTGACCTTCCTGCAGCAACTGCGAGAGAAGGGCGTGAGCCTGGAGCGCCTGCCGATCACGCGTCAGCCCTGTGAGCGTGCGCCCCTGTCGCCGGCGCAGAGCCGCTTGTGGTTCCTCTGGCAGATGGAGCCGCACAGTGCGGCCTACAACATTCCGGCGGCCTTGCGCATGCGTGGCGCCCTGGATCACAAGGCTCTGCGTCAGGCTTTCGAGGCATTGGTGGCGCGCCACGAGAGTCTGCGCACGCTGTTTCGTGAGGAAGGTGGCGAGCCATTGCAGGTGATCCTGCCAACGCTGCCTCTGGCCATGCTGGAGGAAGACCTTTCCGCTCTGCCGTCAGACTCGCGTGAGACCGCTGCACGTGAGCGCCTGGAACAGTTGGCGCGGCAGCCTTTCGATCTTGCCAATGGCCCGTTGCTGCGCCTGCACCTGCTGCGATTGAGCGATAGCGAGCACCTGTTGCTGCTGAACCTGCACCATATCGTCTCCGATGGCTGGTCGATGGGCGTGCTCATCGATGAGTTCGCCAGCCTCTATGGCGCCTGTGTCACCGGTCATGAAGCCAACCTGCCGCCGCTGCCGATTCAGTACGCCGACCATGCGCGCTGGCAGCGGTTGTGGATGGCGGCGGGGGAGGAGCAGCGTCAGCTCGAGTATTGGACGCAACGCATCGGCGATCCGTCGCTGCTGCTGAGCCTGCCCAGCGACCGGCCACGCCCGCCGGAACAGAGTTACCGGGGCGCCACGCTGGACTTCCAACTGCCCACGGCGTTGGTGAGCGAGCTGCGCAGCCTGGCGCGTAGCCAGGGGGCCAGCCTGTTCATGGTGCTGCTGGCAGCATTCGAGGTTCTGCTGGTGCGCTACAGCGGCCAGCGCGAACTGCGTATCGGCGTGCCGGTGGCCAACCGTGGTCGGGCCGAGTGCGAGCGCCTGGTGGGCTTTTTCGTCAATACTCAGGTGCTGTGCGGCGAAGTCGAGGAGAGCGCTTCCTTCGTCGAGCTGCTCGGCGCGGTACGCCAGGCCGTCTTGGAGGCACAGGCCCATCAGGAACTGCCCTTCGAGCGGTTGGTGGAGGCCCTGCAACCTGAGCGTAGCCTGAGCCACAACCCGCTGTTTCAGGTGGCCTGCAACCATTTGCCCAGCGCGCAGGATGCCTTGTGCGAACTGCCCGTTGCCGATGGTGGGGCACTGACGATGGAACCTCTGCAACTGGCGACCGGCATCGCCAAGTTCGATCTGATGTTGCAGACCGAGGAGAGCCGTGAGGATGCGGTGCGTGGGCAGTTCGCCTATGCCAGTGATCTGTTCGAGGCGGCCACCATCGAGCGTCTGTGTGGTCACTTCCTCAACTTGCTGAAGGCATTGGCGGCCGACCCGCAGTGCCCGGTGGGGCGTCTGCCCATGCTGGCAGGCGCGGAGCGCGAGCAACTGCTGGGTGGCTGGAATGCCACCGAAGCGGCGTTCCCCGCTGACGTGCAACTGCAAACCCTGCTGCAACAGCAGGCTATTCAAACGCCGGACGCCCTGGCGCTGCAGTTCGGCGCGCAGCGCCTGAGCTATTGCGAGCTGCACCAGCGCGCCAACCAGCTGGCACGCTGGCTGCGCGCGCAAGGTGTGGGCCCGGACGTGCTGGTGGGCGTGGCGGCCGAGCGCAGCGTCGAGCTGGTGGTGGCCTTGCTGGCGATCGTCAAGGCCGGTGGCGCCTATGTGCCGATGGATCCGGATTACCCGCATGACCGTCTGCAGCACATGCTGGACGACAGTGGTGTGACGCTACTGCTGACCCAGGCGCATCTGCGTGATGCGCTGCCAGCCTCGAACGCCCGGACGTTCTGCCTGGATAGCGACTGGCCAGAAGTGGAAGGACTGGAGACGAGCGATCTGCCCGTTCAGGGCACGCCGGACAACCTGGCCTACCTGATCTACACCTCCGGCTCGACCGGCAAGCCCAAGGGCGCCGGTAACAGCCACCAGGCGTTGATCAACCGCCTGCACTGGATGCAGAAGGAATACGGCCTGACGCTGGCTGATCGCGTGCTGCAAAAGACCCCGTTCAGCTTCGACGTGTCGGTGTGGGAGTTCTTCTGGCCGTTATTGACTGGCGCGGCGCTGGTGGTGGCTGAGCCGGGTGCGCACCGCGACCCGCTGGCCCTGCGCCAGGTTATCAATGAGGGCGAGGTCAGCGTGCTGCACTTCGTGCCGTCGATGCTGCAGGCCTTCGTTGCCTCCGGCGAGCTGGAGCACTGCCCGTCCCTCAAGCAGGTGATGTGCAGCGGCGAGGCGCTGCCCTATGAGCTGCAACAGCAGTTCCGTCAGCGCCACAGCGCCAAACTGCACAACCTCTATGGCCCTACCGAAGCGGCCATCGACGTCAGCTACTGGGCGTGTGAGGAGGAGAACGAGCGGCACATCGTGCCCATCGGCCGGCCCATCGACAACCTGCGCCTGTACATCCTCGACACCTGGCTGGAGCCGGTGCCGCAGGGCGTGGCCGGCGAGCTGTATATCGGCGGCGTTGGTCTGGCGCGTGGTTATCACGCACGACCGGGGCTGACTGCCGAGCGCTTCGTCGCCGATCCCTTTGGCGAAGGCGGGCGCCTGTATCGCACCGGTGACCTGGCGCGCTGGCGGGCGGACGGTGCCATCGAATACGTCGGCCGTATCGATCATCAGGTGAAGATCCGTGGCCTGCGTATCGAACTGGGCGAGATCGAAGCGCGTCTGCAAGCGCACCCGCAGGTCGAAGAAGCGGTGGTGGTGGCGCGCGATACGCCGCGTGGCAAGCAACTGGTGGGCTACGCCGTGGCCGCTTGCGACGGTGAAGTACTGCGCCAGGCGCTGGCCGAGCAGTTGCCGGAGTTCATGGTGCCGGCGCGCATCCTGGTACTGGATGCCATGCCGCTGTCACCGAACGGCAAGCTGGATCGCAAAGCATTGCCGGAGCCGGAGTTCAGCGCCGTTCAGGCCGATTACCAGGCCCCGGAAACGCCGCATGAGCGGCTGCTGGCCGAGATCTGGCAAAGCGTGCTGGGCGTGGCCCAGGTGGGGCGTGAGGATAATTTCTTCGAACTGGGTGGCGACTCCATCGTTTCCATTCAGGTGGTCAGCCGTGCCCGTCAGGCCGGTTTGCAACTGACCCCCAAGGACATGTTCCAGCACCAGAGTCTGCGTGCCCTGGCCTCTGTTGTTCGTGAGGCGGTGAGCGAGCCCGAGCAGGGGCCGGAGCAGGGCGAGACGACACTGCTGCCGATCCAGCGTCTGTTCTTCGCCACGCCCATGCCGCAGCGTGCGCACTGGAACCAGGCCGTGCTGCTGCATTGCCGCGAGACGCTGGACGCGCAGCGTCTGGCCGCAACCCTGACGGCGCTGCAGGCTCATCACGATGCCCTGCGCTTGCGCTTCGCTGCCGATGGTAGCCATGCCGTGCACGCCGAGCAGGTGGCTGCCGACGTGCTCTGGTTGCGCGAAGCGGCCGATGTCAGCGAGTTGGAGCGCCATTGCACCGCCGCGCAGCGTAGCCTCGACCTGGAGCGCGGCCCGTTGCTGCGCGCCATGCTGGTCAATATGGCCGATGGCAGCCAGCGCTTGCTGTTGGTCGTACACCATCTGGTGATCGACGGCGTGTCCTGGCGCGTGCTGCTGGAGGATCTGCAGGCGCATTACGACGGCCAGCCACTGCTGCCGCGCAGCAGCTCGTTCAAACGCTGGGCGCAGCGTCTGGTCGACCTTGCTGCCAGCCCCGAGCTGAGCGCCGAGCAGGATTATTGGCGGGCCCAGCTCGAAGCCAAGGCGCCGAGCTTGCCCGGCGCCCGCGCCGACGCCAGCCTGGCCGAACGTCATGCCCACACCCTGCGCCTGGAACTGGACGAGGGCGAAACCCGCGCTCTGCTGCAACAGGCGCCAGCGGCCTACCGCACCCAGGTCAACGACCTGCTGCTGACCGCCCTGGCCCGTGCCCTGTGTGCCTGGAGCGGGCAGGGCAGTGCCGCCGTACTGCTGGAAGGCCATGGCCGCGAAACGCTGTTCGACGATATCGATCTGAGCCGTACTCTGGGCTGGTTCACCAGCCTCTACCCGCTGCGCCTGCAGGCTGACGGCGAGCCGGGGGCGGCGATCAAGGCGGTCAAGGAGCAACTGCGTGCGGTGCCGCGTGGGGGGCTTGGCTATGGCTTGCTGCGCCATCTTGGCCAGGCGCTGGACGGGCTGCATGAACCCCGGGTGACCTTCAACTACCTGGGCCAGTTCGATGCCAGCTTCGCCAGCGATGCCCTGTTGCGTCTGGCCAGCGAAAGCGCCGGGGCGAATCGCGACGGCGACGCGCCGCTGGGCAACTGGCTGAGCATCGATGGTCAGGTGCTCGATGCGCGCCTGGGCCTGCGCTTTACCTTCAGCCGCGCGATGTTCGACGAGGCGCCGGTCATGCAACTGGCACAGCGTTACCTGACCGAGCTGCGCGCGCTGATCGCCCATTGCCTGATACCGGGCGCGGGTGGCGTTACACCAGCGGACTTCCCTCTGGCCGGTCTCGATCAGGCGCAGCTCGATACCCTCGACCTGCCCGCCGCTGCCATCGAAGATATCTACCCGCTGTCGCCGATGCAGCAGGGCATGTTGTTCCATGCCCTCGACAATCCCGGCTCCGGGCTCTACGTGAACCAGATCAGTGTGGCGGTCGAGCAGCTCGATCCGGCGCGTTTGCAGGCGGCCTGGGCGCAGGTGGTGGCGCGCCACGAAACGCTACGCAGCGGTTTTCTCTGGCAGGGTGGGCTGCGCCAGCCCTTGCAGGTGGTGCAGCGTCAGGTGCCGACCGAGGTGCGGGTGATCGAGGGCGAGACGGATGTCATCGCCTTCGCCGAGCGAGACCGCGCCGCAGGCTTCGATCTGGCCCGACCGCCGCTGCAGCGCATGAGCCTGCTGGCGCTGGGCGAGGGGCGCTGGCAACTGGTGTGGACCATGCACCACCTGGTCACCGATGGCTGGAGCGGTGCGCAACTGATCAAGGAGGTGCTGCAGGTCTATGCCGGCGAGCGTCTGCCTGCGCCGGTCGCACGCTACGCCGACTACATCGCCTGGCTGCAGCGCCAGGACGGCGACGCTGCCGAAGCGTTCTGGCGGCAGCGCCTGACCGGGCTGGACGAACCCTGTTTGCTGGCCGACAGCCTGCCGCGCCCCGCTGAAGGCAGTGGCCATGGCGTGACCTACAGCCATTACGATGCAGCGGCAACCGAGCGCCTGCGAGCCTTTGCCCGGCAGCAGCGCGTGACCCTCAACACCCTGTTGCAGGGTGCCTGGTTACTGCTGTTGCAGCGCTACACCGGCAAGCAGCGGGTCACCTTCGGCGCCACCGTTGCCGGGCGACCCACCAGCCTGGCGGGCGCCGAGACGCTACTGGGGCTGTTCATCAATACCCTGCCAGTGGTGCAGGCGCCGACGGCGGATGCTGGGCTCGGTGACTGGCTGCGAGCACTCCAGGCATACAACCTGGAGGTGCGCGAATACGAGCACACGCCGCTGTATGACATCCAGCGCTGGGCGGGTCATGGCGGCCAGGCGCTGTTCGATAGCATCATCGTGTTCGAGAACTACCCGGTGGACGAGGCGTTGCGGCGCGGAGGCGGCGACGGGCCGCGCTTCGGCGAGCTGGCGTCCAAGGACGTGACCAGCGTGCCGATGGATCTGGCCGTGCGCCTGGGCGAGGGAATGGAGATCGAATACCAGTACCTGCGCAGCCATTTTCATGAGGACGCGGTACTGCGTATCCGCGCCAACTTCGAGCAGATTCTTGCCGCCATGCTGCTGGGGGGCAAGCAGCGCCTCGGCGATCTCGATTGCCTGAGCACGCTCGAACACGAGGCGCACCAGCGTCTGCACGGTCAGGCGCCGCTGCCTACGGCATTCGAGCCGGTGCACCTGGCCATCGCCCGACACAACCGCGAGCGGCCGCAGGAGCCTGTGCTGATCGACGAGGCGGGGCGTCTTGATCGTCAGCGTCTGGAGCTGGACTCCAACCGCCTGGCCCAGCGGCTGATTGCCTTTGGCGTTGGCCTCGAGGTGCGCGTGGGCGTGGCCTTGCCGCGTGGTGTCGAGTTGCCGCTGGCGTTGCTCGCCGTGCTCAAGGCGGGGGGCGCCTACGTACCGCTGGACGCCGACTACCCGCGTGAGCGCCTGGCGTTCCAGATACAGGACGCTGGCATCACCTTGCTGCTGACCGACAGTCGCCTGCGTGAGCGCCTGCCTGTACCCGAAGGCGTGGTGTGCCTGGAGCTGGACAGGCTCGATCTCTCCGCAGAGTCCTGTGAGCTGCCCCAGATAACCGTGCAGCCCGGCAATCTGGCGTATCTGATCTACACCTCGGGTTCCACCGGCCAGCCCAAGGGCGTGGCCGTGGCGCATGGGCAGATCGCCGCGCACTGCCGCGCCATCGGCGAGCGTTACGCCATGACGGCGAAGGATCGCGAGTTGATCTTCATGTCGTTCGCCTTCGACGGTGCCCATGAGCGCTGGCTCACCACTCTCAGCCATGGCGGCAGTCTGCTGATCCGTGGGGAGGCGCTGTGGAGCGCCGAGCAGACCCTGGCGCAACTGCGCGAGCACCAGGTCACGGTCGCGGCCTTCCCGCCGGCTTATCTGCTGCAACTGGCCGATCAGGCCGCGCAGCTTGGCCATGTGCCGAGCATGCGCATCTATTGCTTCGGTGGTGATGCGGTGCCAGAAGCCGCCTTCGAGCTGGCGCGCCGTACCCTCAAGGCCGAGTACCTGATCAACGGCTATGGGCCGACCGAAACCGTGGTCACGCCGCTGCTGTGGAAGGCCGATGCGAGCACCCGTTGCCAGGCCGCCTATGCCCCCATCGGCCAGGCGGTCGGTGCGCGCCGGCTGTACATCCTCGACGCGCAGCTACGCCCGGTGCCGCTCGGCGTCGCCGGTGAGCTGTATATCGGCGGTGACTTGCTGGCGCGCGGTTATCACCAGCGACCGGGGCTGACCGCCGAGCGGTTCGTCGCCGATCCCTTCGGTGAGCCGGGCGCGCGTCTGTATCGCAGTGGCGATCTGGTGCGTGGTCGCGCCGATGGTGTCGTCGAGTACGTGGGGCGTATCGACCATCAGGTGAAGATCCGCGGTTTTCGCATCGAACTGGGCGAAATCGAGGCGCGCCTGCAGGCGCATGCGCAAGTGCGCGAAGCCGTGGTGGTGGCGCGCGAGGGAGGCAGCGGCAAGCAACTGATCGGTTATGTGGTCGGTGAGGTCGAGGGCGACGCGCTGCGCAGCTACCTGCGGGAGCAGCTACCGGACTATATGGTGCCGGCGCAGATCCTCAGGCTCGCGCGCATGCCGCTGTCACCGGCTGGCAAGATCGACCGCAAGGCGCTGCCGGAGCCGAACTGGCAGGGCGCGGGTTATGTGGCTCCGCGCAATGAGGCCGAGCGCATCCTGGCCGAAATCTGGGCGCAGGTGCTGCAGGTCGAGCAGGTCGGCATCCACGACAACTTCTTCGACCTGGGCGGGGATTCGATTCTCAGCCTGCAGGTTGTGTCGCGTGCGCGTCAGGCCCAGGGTCTTGGCCTGGAGCTGCGTTTGCGCGACCTGTTGCAGTACCAGAGTATCGCCGCCTTGCTGGAGCGTCCGCAGCAGGTCAGCGAACCCACGCCAACGCGGGTGACGGACATGGCCGAGGACGAAGAACACTTCGCCCTGCTGCCGATCCAGCAATGGCTGTTCGACCAGCATCTGCCCGAGCCCGACCATTTCAACCAGGCCTTGCTGCTGGCCTGCCATCGAGCGCTGGACGCCAGCCTGCTGGAGCAGGCGCTGCGCTTGCTGCTGGCCGAGCATGGCAGCCTGCGCCTGGCCTTCGCCAAGGGTGATGACGGTCAGTGGCGGCAGCGTTATTGCCAGCTCGACGAACTGGGGCTGGAGGCCGACCCGCTGCTCTGGCATCGACAACCGGGCGATGCCGACGAGGCGCTGACACTGGCCAACCGTGCACAGCGCAGCCTGGATATCGGTCAGGGTCGCTTGCTGCGGGCGGTCTACAGCGAGCTGGCCGATGGCAGTCGCCGCCTGTTGCTGGTGATCCATCACCTGGGTGTGGACGGCGTGTCCTGGCGGGTATTGCTGGAGGATCTGCAGCGGCTTTATGGGGCGCTGCAGCGCGGCGAAGCCCCGAGTCTGCCGCCGGCGTCCTGCAGCTATCGTCAGTGGGCGCACAGCTTGACGGCTTACGCCAGTCAGCCAAGCGTGCGCGAGGAGCTGCCGTACTGGCTGCAGCAGACTGCCAGCGAGGGGCTGGGTGAGCCACCGCGTGACAACCCTCGCGGCCGGGCTCAGGTGGCGCTGCGTGAACAGATCAGCCTGCGCCTGGATCGAGCCGCTACCACGCGCCTGCTCAAAGTCGCGCCGCACGCCTATCGCACGCAGATCAACGACCTGCTGCTGGCCGCCCTCGGCCGCGCCCTGTGTGGCTGGAGCGAGCAGCGTGCGGTGCTGGTCGGGCTGGAAGGGCACGGTCGCGAGGATCTGTTCGACGGCCTCGATCACAGCCGCACTCTGGGCTGGTTCACCAGCCTGTTCCCGGTGCGCCTGGAGACTGACGAGGGTGATTACGGCCAGGCCATCACGGCGCTGCGCCAACGTCTGCGTACGGTGCCGAACAAGGGCATCGGCTACGGCGTGCTGCGCTACCTGGCCGATGGCGAGACGCGCAGCAGGCTGGCCGCACGGGCGCAGCCACGAGTGACTTTCAACTACCTGGGCCAGCTCGACCAGAACGGCGAAGGCGACGCCCTGTTCAGCCTGCTCGATGAGCGGCCAGGCGATGCCTATGCCGCGAGCGCGCCGCTGAACAACTGGCTGGAAATCGTCGGTCAGGTGCACGACGGCGAACTGGCGCTGCGCTGCCTGTTCAGTCGGCGAGTATTCCGTCCCACCAGCATCGAACGCTTCATGGCGCTGTACGAGGCGCAGCTGCTGGCAGTCATCGATCATTGTTGCGCGCAAGTCGCGCAGGAGGCCCTTGCGCTATGAGTGTTGCCCTTTCTACTGCGCCCGGCGAATTGCACGCGGAAATCGCCGCCTATCTCGATATGGTCGACGAAGGCCGACGGGCAGGGCGGCAGGCACCGCACGAACTGCCGGTGGCACAGGCGCGTGCGGAGTTCGAGGCAGCTTCGCGCAGCTTGCCGCCATTCGCGCAGGCCTGTGCCGTGGAGCCACTGTCGCTGCCGGTGCGCCACGGTCAACTGGCCGCACGGCTGTATCGGCCGGCGCTGGCCAATGCGACGTTGCCAGTGCTGATCTACCTGCACGGCGGCGGCTATTGCATCGGCAGCCTGGACTCGCATGATGCGGTCTGTCGGCAACTGACCGTCAGCGCGCAGTGCGCGGTGTTGGCGCTGGACTATCGACTGGCGCCAGAGCATCCGTTTCCCGCTGCCCTGGAGGATGTGCGCGATGCCTGGAGCTGGCTGCAAGGAGACGGCTTGGCGCTGGGGCTGGATACGGCACGAGTGGCCGTGGGAGGGGACAGCGCCGGTGCGACCCTGGCCAGCGTGATTTGCGCCGAACTGGCGGCCACGCAGGGGGCCAAGCCGCGTGCGCAACTACTGTTCTATCCGGCGGTGGACGCACGCCAGGCCAGCGAATCCCAAGAATTGTTCGCCGAAGGCCACCTGCTGGAAAGCGCGACACTGGCCTGGTTCTACCAACACTACGTGCCACAGCCGGCGCAGCGTTGTGACTGGCGCTGCTCGCCGTTGCTGGCCGAGGGGCAATTGCGTGGCAGTGCGCCGGCGCTGCTGCTGATCGCCGAGTTCGACCCCTTGCTGGATGAGGGCCTGGCCTATGCCGAGCATCTACGCGAACAGGGTGTGGTCGTAGAGAGCCGGCTATGCCGTGGCATGACCCATGATTTCCTGCGCATGGCCGGGCTGGTGCCTGAGGTGCTGGAGTACTACGCGCAGGCGGCAGCGTTTCTGCGGCGCTGCTGGTAGGCATATCGATCAACGAAAGGCTGGTGCGCGTTGCGCACCAGCCGTCGACGATGTGCTAGCCGTGACGTTCGCGCTGCATCAGCCAGAGAAAGTACGGGCAGCCGATAAAGGCAGCCAGCAACCCGGCGGAAACCGGCCAGGGATAGGCCAGGTTGCGTCCCAGCCAGTCGGCCAGCAGCATGATCAGCGCGCCGGCACCTGCGCTCAGCAACAGCTGCGGCAGCGCACGGCGCACGCCAAGGTGGCGGGCGATATGCGGTGCGATCAGACCGACGAAGCTCAGAGGGCCGACCATCAGGGTGGATGCGGCCGTGAGCAGGGCGGCCAACAGCAGAATGGCCAGATGGCTGGCGCGCAGGCGCAGGCCGAGCGCTGCCGCTGTACCGTTGCCCAACCCGAGCAGGTCGAGTGGGCGTGCCAGCAGCATTGCAGCGGCGCCCAGCAGTACGGCCATGATCACGGCGGTCGTGGCGGCAGCGGCATCGACCTGATAGGTCGATCCGGTCATCCAGCTCATCAGCGCGGTCATGCGCGGGTCGCCGCTGGCCATCAGCAGGGTGCTCAACGCGCCCATCAAGGTGGTCAGGCACACCCCGGTGAGCAGCAGACGCTCAGGGCTGAAGGCACTGCGCCAGGCGAACCAGAGCAGAGCCGCCAGGGTCAGCAAGGCGCCAAGGCCGGCGGCCGGTAACATCAGCGCCTGCGGCTGCGGTACCAGCAGGAACAGCACCAGCACGCCTAGCGCCGCACCTGAGCTGGCACCCAATACCTCCGGGCTGGCCATGGGGTTACCGGTCAGGCGTTGCACCAGCAGCCCGGCCATGGCCAGCATGGCGCCGGCGGCCAGTGCACCGAACACCCGCGGCAGGCGCCAGTGCAGCTCGCTGAGTTCTGCCCATTGCCAGCCGTGCAGCCCTTTGGCCAAAAACACGGCGGGTATCAGCGACACTAGCAGAAGCCCGAAAACCAGCAGGATGGGCCGCCATGGATGCGCCGTTGGCTGTCCCAGGCTCGTTCTGTGCGGCTGGATACCGCCGCTGCGCTGGCGCGCCAGCAGCCACAGCAGCAGCGGCACGCTGAACACCGCTGTGAGGATGCCGGCCGGGACTTCGCCGACCAGGCGCGACAGCTCGCGTGCGCACTGATCGACCAGGCACAGCAGCGCGGCGCCGAGCAGAGGCGCCCACAGCAGTCGTTGGCGCAGGGTGCGAGCGCCGGTCATGCGCGCGATTGCAGGTGCGGCGAGGCCGACGAAGCCGATGATGCCGACCACACTGGTGGCGAAGGCACTCAACGCCACCGCGATCAGCAGGCCGAAGCCACGGGTGGCGCGCAGCGACACGCCGATGCTGGCAGCGCTCTGGTCTTCCAGACCGAGCGCTGCCAGTGGGCGAACCAGCAGCACCGCGAGCGTGGCGGCGACGGCCAGGCGTGGCGCCAGGTAGAGCACGCCGTCCCAGCCGCTCTGGTTGATCGAGCCGGCCTGCCATAGCAGCAGGTCGATCAGATAGTCGTGGTTGAACAACACCAGCAGGGCGTTCAGCGCATTGCAGTAGAGGCTGATCACCATGCCGGCCAGGATGAAGCGCAGCGGTGACAACTGGCGCCCCCCGGCGAAGCTGAACAGGGCCAGCGTGGCCAGCCCGGCCCCTGCCAGGGTCACGGCTTCCAGGCCATGGATCAGCAAGGTCGGTGCCCAGATGGTGGTAACCGACAGGGCCAGGTTGGCACCGGCCGCGACGCCAAGGGTCACCGGTTCGGCCAGCGGGTTACGCAGAATCTGCTGGAACAGGGTGCCGGCCAGGCCGAGGGCGGCGCCGACCATGAGGCTGACCAGCAGGCGTGGCGCGAAGCTGAAATGCAGCAGCACCTGGTTGGGACTGTCCAGATCCGGTGACCATAATGCTTGCCACCATAGCTCGCGGGGCAGCAGCCCGTTTAGTCCGCGCCACACCAGCAGTGCCGCCAGCGTGGCGATGACCAGGGTGCAAAGCGCTGAACCCCGGCTGCGATTGATGCGTTGCACTGGCAGTCTCAGTGACTCAGCCATGTTGCACCTCCGATCTGTCCAGATAGTCGGCAATGCGCTCGGCCAGGCTCAGGTAAGAGGCCACGCCACCATAGGGATAGAATTTGCCCAGCGCATGCACCTGATTGCGGCGCACCGCCGGTAGGTTGTCCCACAGGGCGTTGGGTTGGCGCAGGCTCTGCAGGCGCGCCGAGGTGGTAGGGATTTCGATGTACAGCAGGTGCGCATCGGGCTGCTCGCTGAGGCGCTCTATGCCGGTGAGGCTAAAGCCCATGGCATTGCTCGGGCCACTCCAGGCGTTGCGTAGCCCCAGCCGCTGCAGCACGTCCTGCGCCATGCTGTGCTGGCCATAGACCGTGGCGTGGCGGCCATCCTGGTTGAGCACGGCGATATACAGCGGCGGTTGTGGGCGTAGCGCCAAGCGAGCGCGCAGAGCGTCCAGGCGTTGCTCCGCCGTTTGCAGATAGACGGCGGCCTGCTCGCTCAGGTGCAGGCGCTCGGCCAACTGGCGCATGAAGGCGCTGGCGCTATTCCATACACCCTGAGTGGTGGGAAAGATGTTGACCACCTCGGTGGGTGCGATACCGCTCAGCGCACGTAGCACACTGTTGGGCAGGGCATCGCTGAGGATCAACTGCGGATTCAACTGATGCAGCAGCTCGAGATTCGGCTCCCAGTAGGGGCCGATATCACGCACGGTCTGCGGCAACGGTGGGGCGGGCATGCGTCTGCGGTAGTAGCCGACATCGGAAATGGCCAGGGGCTCTACACCGAGGGTCAGCAGGGTTTCGGCCGCGGCCCAGTTGATGGCGACCACGCTCTGTAGCGGCTCTGCGCGCAGTGGCAAGCCACAGCCGAGGGCCAGGCCGCCGATGGCCATGGCCTGCAGCAGGTGGCGGCGTTTCAGGAGCCGGTGGGGGAGGGGCGTTGAGGCTGGCAAGTGTTTCTCCAGATATGCGCAAGGCTCCCGCAGGAGCCTGATCAGTCAGCATGCAAAAGCCCGGCACCGCCAATGGCGGTGCCGGGCTTTGCGTCTGGTTACCAGCTGTACTTGACACTGGTCATCAGGTTGCGCTCCAGGCCCACGTAGCAACTGGTTGCGGCGTCACAGGTAGCGATGTAGTCCTCGTTCAACAGGTTTTGCGCGTATACGGCCAGCGTGACGTTTCGCGTCAGTCGGTAGCTGGCCGATGCATCGAACAGGGTGTAGCTGTCGGCACCGAAGGTGTTGGCATTGGTGCCGTACATCGAACCAACGTAACGGGCGCCGGCGCCAAGGGTCAGGCCCTGCAGCGAGCCATTGGTGAAGTTGTAGTTCACCCAGGCCGAAGTCATGTGTTCCGGCACGTTGGCCGGGCGGTTGCCTTCATTGTTGTCGTTGCTGCGGGTGATCTGCGCCTTGGTGTAGGTGTAGGAACCGAGAATATCCCAGTGTTCATCCAGCTTGAGGCGAGCTTCGGCCTCGATGCCACGCGAGCGCTGCTCACCTTCTGCAACGTTGAAGCCGGTAGTGCCGCCACTGCTATTACGCTCGGCGGTGAGGATATTGGTTTTGGTCAGATCGTAGGCGGCCAGGGTCAGCAGCAGGTCGTCATGCGGCTGGTACTTCACCCCCACTTCCCACTGTTTGGCTTCGCTGGGCTCGAAGGTGCTGCCCTGACTGCTGACCCCGGTGTTCGGGACGAAGGATTCGGCGTAGCTGACATAGGGTGCCAGGCCGAAGTCGGTCAGGTAGGTCAGACCTACGCGGCCAGTGAAGGCGTCGTCCTTCTGGTTGGTGGATCGACCACCGGCAATGTTGTTGTCGAAGTCGTTGCGCACGCGATCGTGGCGGCCACCCAGGGTCAGCAACCAGTGATCGTCGAAGTAGATCTGATCCTGGATGTAGGCACCGAGTTGTTCGATGGTCTGGTTGTAGTCGGCTTGTGTTAGCCCGTTGGTTGGGCCCGGCGTCGTTACTGGCTGGCCATAGACGGGGTTGAACACGTTCAGCGTTGGGCCTAAGTTCCGGTAGAAGGTGACGTCTGCGTCCTGCCAGCTATAGTCCACCCCGCTCAGCAGGATGTGGCGGATCGAGCCCGTGGTGAAATCGGCTTGTAGCTGATTGTCCACCGCGAAGGTATCCATGTGCTGATTACGGCGATCCGCAATCCTTACGAGGTTCCCGGTGGTTGAGTTGAATGCGGCCCAGTTGGGCAACAGGTTATTGAACGTCAGATCCACCTGGCCGTAGCGCAGGTTCTGGCGGAACTCCAATGTATCGTTGAAACGATGGCGGAATTCGTAGCCCAGGTTGTACTGATCCTGGTCGAAACGGTTGAAGCTGTGATCGCCCAGCAGCGTATCGGTGGTGTGGCCGTTGGGCTTGGTGTAGACGAACAGGCTGCCGCCGTTGCGATCACGCAGGAAGTCGGTGAGCAGGGTCAGGCTGGTGTCTTCGTCCGGCGCCCAGGTGAAGGACGGTGCGATGTACTGGCGATCATCTTCCAGCTCATGGCCATCGTCGTACTCCAACTGCGTGTTGGCTTCGCGATACAGGCCGACAACGCGGTAGAGGAACTGGTTCTGTTCGTCCAGCGCGCCACCGACATCGAACTGACCCTGGCGGCGATCATGGCTGCCTGCCAAGAGTTGTACTTCGTTGATCTGGTCGGCAGTCGGCTTCTTGCTCACCCGGTTGATCACGCCGCCGGCATCGCCTTGGCCAAACAGGGTGGAAGATGGGCCACGCAGCACGTCGACGCGCTCAAGTGAATAAGGCTCGCTGCGGAACATGGCGTAGTCGTTGGTCTGCTGGCGCAGGCCGTTGAGGTAGTCGCTGGTGCTCTGACCATTGAAGCCGCGGATGAACAGCCAGTCGTAGCCTTTGGGATCCAGACCGTAGGTTTCCACCTTGACCCCGGGTACGTAACGCAGCGCCTCGGTAACGCTTTGGGCGCCCTGTGCCTCCATCTGCGCGCGGGTGATCACCGAGACCGATTGGGGAATTTCCACCAGGGGGGTATTGGTCTTGCTGGCCGTGTTGCTGGTCTTGGGCACGAAACTGCTCTGGCCTTCGATGCGGCCTTCGATCGTTTGTGCCGGCAAGGACACCGCCTGGTCATCAGTGCTGCTGGCAATCAGGCTGATGCGATTACCGTCGACCTGATAGCGCACGTTGGTGCCCTTGAGCAGGGTGTCCAGTGCCTGCAAGGGCTCCATTTCTCCACGCAGGGCAGGACTGCGCAGGCTGGCAAGCTGGGCTGGATTGAAGAGTATTTGCAGGTTGGTCTGTGCCCCCAGGCTGGTCAGCGCCGATGCCAGCGGCTGCGCGGGCAGATCGATGCTCACGGGCTCTGCCAGCAATGGCATGGAGGCACTGAGTGCCAGGCCGAATGCAGCAGCGCGCACCAGTCGGGCAAGGGGCGCGAGCGAAGTGTCGGGTTTGAAGAGTGAACGCGAAGAGTGCACTGCAGTACTCCTGATCGGTGTGTAGTGTTGGTTTTAATTAGAATGATTTGCTTTAAGACGTTTGAGCGTAAAAAAACCGGAACGAAAATTTTTCGTCCGGCTTCTTTTTGCGCGTCATGACATCGCTGAGCTTGCTGCGGCTGGCTCCGGCGTATGCTCTTTTATCGACACGATTCGCCCAGCCGCCATGTGCAACAGGCGGTCAGCGACGTGGAAGTAGCGGTCGTCGTGAGAAATGACGATCAGCGTACGGCCCTGCGCCCTTAGCTCCGGCAATAGCTCGGTGTAGAAAATGCGGCGGAACTCTGGATCCTGATCAGCCGCCCATTCATCGAACACCAGCACCGGACGTTTCTCCAGCCAGGCCTGCACCAGCGCCAGGCGCTTGCGCTGGCCGGTGGATAGGTCGGTAGTGGAGTAATTGTGGTCATCCAGGCTGACCTTGTGAGCGATCTCCAGCCGCTCCAGGTAGCGGTTGGCTTCGGCCGGGATGTCCTGGCTGCCCTTGAGCAGATCCTCGAAGAGGAAGTAGTCGGCGAAGATGGTGGTGAACAGTTGGCGGTAATCATCTCTATCTGCGTCGGTGACTGGCTCGCCATTGAGCAGAAGTTCGCCCCCTTTGGGGACGTAAAGGCCCAGCAGCAGCTTGATCAGTGTGGTCTTGCCACAACCGTTTTCGCCCGCGATGAAGAGAATCTCGCCGGGGCGGATATGCAAATCCACCGGGCCGACACCAAAACCCTCGCCGCCATCTTCGGTGGGGTAGCGGTAGTGCAGGCCGCGCAGTTCGATGCCTTGCATCGGCGGGACGCTGCGGCCGTCGTCGCGTAGCAGCAGGTTGGGTTCCGGTGAGGAGAAGCGCTGCGACAGCTCGGCGATACGGCGGAAGGCTACCTGGGCGCGACTGACGATAGGCAACTGGCCGACCAGATGCTCCAGGGGGCCTTTCATATACAGCAGCACCAGGATGAAGCCGCTCAGTGTCGCCTTGTCGGTACTGGGCCAGAAGCTCTGGTAGGCCAGGGCCACGCCGATGACGATGAAGAACAGGGTCGAGCCGAAACCCTTGGCGATCACGAACAGGTTGATCGAGCGAATCTGAATGTCGCAGATGCGTTCGGCTGTGCCCTGCAGGCGCTCGCTGTAGTGCTGGAAGCGGCGCGGACGACTGATGCGCAGTTCCTTGGCGCCTTCGGCCATGGCTCGGTAGTGCTTCTGCAGGTCGTCCTCAGCGTCACGGGCCTGGAAGAAACCACGGATGCCCTTGCTGCGCGCCACGTACTGGATGGCGCTGCCAATGACGATCGCCAGGGCAGTGGTGAGGAACATGGGCAACGACAGCGAGGCCAGGTAGCCCAGGCAGCCCAGGGTGACGGTCAGTGACACCGCCAGCGGAGCGAAGGCGAAAGCGAAGTCGCTGATGGTGTCGATGTCATGGGTCAGCACCGGAATCAGGCGGTGGCTGCGGTAGCGCTCGATCTGGTCGATCGGTGCCGAGATGATCTTGCTGCCCAGATCCTTGCGCAGCCTGGCGATGACGTGTTGGCCGACATAGTTGGTGCCGATGTCGGAGATGATCGAGCCGACCAGCGCCATCAGGCACAAACCGGCGAAGCCCAGTAGCAGGGCGCTCTGCATGCCTTCGTCAGAGTGCAGGCTGTAGTTGATGGTGGCCAGAAGCGCCGTAATGCTGGCACCACCAAGAATGCCCAGCAGGGTGGCGGCGGCGAGTTGCGGGGCGAACGGGCGTAACAGCCGGAAGAGTTCGCGGAACGTACTTTGCGGAGGTGTCTGCATCATCCAGTCCTGAGGCTCGGCGCAAGGCTGCGCCGGAAAACGAGGCAACGCGGTTGCAATCGAAATGACTGCAAAGCCGAATCGTTCTTGTTAAGACGAATGAGGCAGGAGAAAACTCAACGAAAACCCGCGATCGGACTGGCAGTGCTGATTTCGTTTCGGGTGCAAGCGAGGTCGTTACGTGACACACCACCCTTTAGAGCGAGGCGTAGCGGCTCTTCAGCACCAGTGCGCCGTCCTCGTGACGCTTCAGTTCGATGGGCAGCACGGTCGGTAACGATTCGATCAGCGCTTTGAGGTCATCGGTGCGATAGATTCCCCCGATACGCAGGTTGCCACTGGCGGCGTCGCCCAGGCGCACCGGTCGTTCGAGATAGCGGTTGATCAGGGGCAGGGCGACGTTGAGTGACAGGTCATCCAGCACCAGTTTTCCTTCGATCCAGGCAATGGCGCTGGCGGTACTCGCCTGTTCCACGTCGATCTGGTTGCTGCCCTGGCGGTAGCGCGCCTGCATGCCGGGCGAAAGCTGCGCCTGGCTACCCTGGACGCCACTCGGTGGGCTGACCACCACGGCGCCTTCGAGCAGGCTGACCAGCATCTGCTGGTCGTCTGTCCAGACGTTGAAGCGGGTGCCGGTGACGCGAACCTGACCGTTGTCGGTCAGCACGCTAAAGGGATGTGCGCTGTCGTGG
This sequence comes from Pseudomonas sp. C11, assembly GCF_034683865.1. Classification (NCBI taxonomy): domain Bacteria; kingdom Pseudomonadati; phylum Pseudomonadota; class Gammaproteobacteria; order Pseudomonadales; family Pseudomonadaceae; genus Pseudomonas; species Pseudomonas sp. C11. The sequence goes on along the minus strand of NZ_JAWIIP010000002.1, from coordinate 203,278 downwards.
GCAACCTCGAAGTAGCCTTCGCCGCCGCTATTGAGCCAGGCACTGCGGCGATCGCGGAAGCTGGCGAAGATCAGCCAGCTGTGGCTGTTCAGTTGCACGTGCGAGCCGTCTGCCAGCATGACCTGGCGTGGGGTCTCCTGCGCTGCGTAGTAGCCGGCCTGCGCTGGCAGCAGACCGGCCGACCAACCGCCCAGCCAGATGGTCACCGCTCCCAGCATGGCGGCAGTGGCCATTCTGGCGGCGCGCCAGCGTTTGCGCTGACGACGGGGGCGAGCGGTTGCGTGTCGAGGCGCAGGTACATGCGCCGGGCGCAAGTGATCGGCCAGTTGCCAGATCCCCAGCATTACGTCGTACTCGTGCTGATGACTGGGGGCGGCGGCTATCCAGCGAGCGAAAGCCTGGCGCTCCTCGGCCGTGCAGTCCGCATCATGCAGGCGCGCGCACCAGTGCGCCGCCTCGATGCTGACGCGTTCGTCTTCGTCGCTGGATTGCTGCTCGATCATTCGGGCGTTCCGAGGTTTTGCAAGGCTTTCATTTGCATAAAATGCGAGTGATTATAAGTATCGCTGAGCCGGGCTGTCAGCAAGTGTCTGTTGCCGTGACACATCAGGAACCTGCGCGGGGCGGTTCCTCCAGGGGTTTAGAGAGCGTTGTGATTCAGCATTACCAAGAATTGATCCGCTACCTCAATCGCACGCTGGGTGATCGCCAGGCAGCTGCGGATCTGGCTCAGGAGAGCTTCTTGCGGCTGCTCGAGCGAAAGACCATGGATGTCATCGAGCAGCCGCGCGCCTTTCTCTTTCGTACCGCCATCAACCTGAGTGTTGACCGGCACCGCAGTGCGCTGGTGCGTGCTGCTGAGCCGCTCGAATCACTGGGGCACGATGAACTCGACGACGCGTGTGACCCGCAGGCTCAGGCCAGCCAGGCGCAGCAACTGGGCCTGTTGAAGCGCGCATTGGACGAACTACCAGCGGTTTGTCGCCAGGCGTTTCTGTTGCGCAAGATGGAAGGCTGTTCTCATGCCGAGATCGCCGAGCGCATGGGCATCTCTCGCGATATGGTGGAGAAGCACATCGTCAACGCCATGAAACATTGCCGCATGCGTCTGCGTCATTGGGCGGGGTGAGACCCGAGTGTCGATCCAGTATCAATAATGAGAATGATTATAAATTTCTGAGTGCCTGCCTCGTCTTTTCTTCAAGACCGCAGTCTCACGCCTTCAGGCCGAGCAAGCGGACTCTCCCAGACAGGCCCATGGCTTGTTCGTGGCAAACGGCTAAAGGACACAGGCATCATGACTCAGTTGATCGTTCCGACCTACGACGTGCTCGGCATCGGCTTCGGCCCCTCCAACCTGGCACTGGCCATCGCCCTGCAGGAGCAGGCTGAACGTGAGGGGCGTGCTTACCACGCGCTGTTCCTCGATCGGCAGCAGGATTACCGCTGGCATGGCAATACCCTGGTGAGCCAGAGTGAATTGCAGATTTCCTTCCTCAAGGATCTGGTGACCCTGCGCAATCCCACCAGCCCCTACAGCTTCGTCAATTACCTGCATGCGCAGGGGCGTCTGGTCGATTTCATCAATCTCGGTACCTTCTATCCGTGTCGGCTGGAGTACAACGACTACCTGCGCTGGGTCGGCCAGCAATTCGCCGATCAGTGCGCTTACGGCGAGACGGTGATCCGCGTCGAGCCGGTGCAGGGTGCCCAGGGCATTGATCAGTTGCGGGTGATCTCTCGCGACAGCCAGGGCAGCGAACGCTTCCGGCTCGCTCGTTCCATCGTCCTCAGCACCGGCGGTACGCCGCGGATTCCCTCGGCCTTCTCTCATCTGCGTGATGACGCCCGCGTATTCCATCACGCCCAGTACCTGGAGCGCATGGCCAGCCAGGCCTGCACTCGCCATGAGCCAATGCGTATCGCCGTGGTTGGCGGTGGGCAGAGCGCGGCGGAGGCTTTCATCGACCTCAACGACAGTTACCCCTCGGTGCAGGTGGACATGATCCTGCGCGCGGCAGTGCTCAAGCCGGCTGACGACAGCCCATTCGTCAACGAGATATTCACCCCCGATTACACCGACCTGGTATTCAACGAGCCTGAGGCCGAGCGTGAAAAGCTGATTCAGGAGTACCACAACACCAATTATTCGGTGGTCGATCTGGATCTGATCGAGCGTATCTACGGCATCTTCTACCGGCAGAAGGTGGCCAAACAGGCGCGCCATGGCTTCCTGTGCCGGCGCACGGTGGAAAGCGCGCGTGCCAGTGATGCGGGTATCGAGCTGGCGCTGCGCGACAGCGCCACCGGCAGTGTGGAGAGCAAGCGCTACGATGCGGTGATCCTCGCCACCGGCTACGAGCGCAACTCGCACCGCGAATTGCTGGCGCCTCTGCAGCAGTACCTGGGTGACTTCCGCGTCGAGCGCGACTATCGCGTGCGTGCCGATGCGCGCCTGCGGGCGGGTATCTATCTGCAAGGCTTCAGCCAGAGCAGTCACGGGCTGAGCGATACCCTGCTGTCGGTATTGCCGATGCGTGCACAGGAGATCTCTCAATCCCTGTTCGAGCACTTGCCGGCGGCGATTTCGACTCCGACTCGGGCGCTGGAAAGTGCCTGAGTTGATTCGACTAAATATTTTCATCTGCCATTCGTCTTGAGGTTTTCGAGGTGATATCCATGCCCGGTGTTTCTCTGCCCTTGCCCGATGGACGCACGCTGCTGGTCGAAGGTGGCGCCCATGCGCTGACCCTCCTGCTGGATGGGCAACCGCTGCTGCGTGCCGAGCTTCAGGACGAGGTCTGGTGGCTGCAGGCACACGATATGCCGCTTGCAGTCTGGGCGTTTGCCTACCAGGGGTTCGCCATCGATCCAGGTTGCCAGCGCCTGTTGCTGAAGCTGGACGATTGCCCCGCTGAGTTGGTGCAGGCGGGGCTGCTCAGTCCTGAAGTGGAAGGCCTCTGGCAGGTGCAGCGTTCGATGTTCTGGCAATTGCCCATGCCCTGGCGACGTGTGGCGGCCAGCGAGAACTACCCGCAGCGTTTCGTGCTCAGCGATGGGCGGCGTCACCCGCAGCGACCGCCGAAGCCCGATGGCGAACTGTATCGTCGCTTTGACAGGCGCCTGGGCAGCTGGATCTCGCTACGTACACTGGATATCGAGGCTGATCTGGAGCGCTTCAGTCGCTGGCAGAACCACCCTCGGGTAGCCGAGTTCTGGCAGGAGCAGGGTAGCCTCGAGCAGCACCGCGAATACCTGGAGCGGCTGGCGGGCGATTCGCATGTGTTGACCCTGATCGGGTGTTTTGACGATCAGCCGTTCGCCTATTTCGAGGCTTACTGGGCCAAGGAGGATCGCATTGCGCCTTTCTATGCGGTCGATGACTACGATCGAGGTATCCACATGTTGGTTGGCGAAGAAGATCATCGCGGGCCGCACAAGGTGGAAGGCTGGCTATCGGCTCTTGTGCATTATCTGTTACTGGATGAGCCCCGTACCCGGCGTATCGTCGCCGAGCCGCGCGCCGATAATCAGCGCATGATTGGCCACATGCAGCGCCTGGGCTTCTGGCAGGAAAAGGAATTCGATTTCCCGCACAAGCGCGCCGCATTGATGGTGCAGAGTCGCGAGCGCTTCTTCGACCGATGCCGATTGTGCTGAGTCGTTTCTTCCGAGCTCGCAGGGGGTGGCGATGATCGCTGCCCTTGCGCCGCTGTTCTTTGGCGAGTTCGCGAGTTATCGCGACGTCCTGGCCACCTTCGATGACCCGCGTCCGTCGTTGCCGGTACGGCAACTCCTGCAAACCGCCCAGCTCGACGAGGTCTTGCAGCGCTTCGACCCCTTGCACGCTGGCCAGGATCGTCGGGCACTGGCCTCGCAGTGGTCCAAACACTATCTGGTTCGACTGATTCCGCCGGTGGTCGCCACCGCGCTGGTGTTGGGGCGGCGGCTGCCTCTGACGTTCGATACGGTCGAGGTGGTGCTGGACGAGCAGGGACTGCCGCAGGCCTTCAAGTTATCCGGCGATGGCGAGTCGTTTGCCGAGCAACCGTCGGATGCCTTCCAGCGCTTCGCCGAACTGATCGATCATCTGCAGGCGTTTACCCAGATTCTGGCCAAGGAGGCGCGGCTGTCGCCCAAGGTGCTCTGGAGCAACGCCGGCAATTACCTGGAGTGGTTCGTCGGTGAAATGGGCAAGGTCTTGCCCCCCTCGCTATTGCTTCACGGCCACGAACTGATGGAGCGGGAGCGAAGCGCCGATGGCGTTCGCAACCCCCTGTTCAGGCCGGTTCGGTATGTGCAGGTTAGCCAGGCGCTGCGCCCCGACGGTCTCTGGCGTCAACGCAGGGTGTGTTGCATTCGTTACCGCCTGGACAGCCTCGCGCATTGCGATAACTGCCCCTTGCTCGATCAGCCTCTGCCTCTTACCGGCGATCTGTAGCGCTTGCTCAGTGCAGGTAGCTGATCGGCGAGCCGTCCACTGGATTGGCCATCACGCCCATGGGGAGGCCGTAGATACGCTCCAGGGTCTCACCGTGCATCAGCTCGGCTGGGCTGCCCTGAGCCAAGAGGTGGCCGCTGTGCAAGGCCAGCAGCTCGTCGCAGTAGCGCGCGGCCATATTGATGTCATGCAGCACCACCAGGACGCCGAGGCCCAGTTCGCGACTGAGATCACTGACGCGTGAAAGGATTTCGACCTGATGAGCGATGTCCAGTGCCGAGGTGGGCTCGTCGAGCAGCAGGTAGCGGGTGTTCTGTGCCAGCAGCATGGCCAACCAGACGCGCTGGCGCTCGCCGCCGGAGAGCTGATCGACCAGGCGTTCGGCAAACGTGCTGGTATCGGTCAGCTCCATGGCGCGCTGGATCTGTGCACGATCCTCATCGCCAAAGCGACCGAGCGCGCCATGCCAGGGGTAACGACCGAAGCCCACCAGCTCACGCACGGTCAGGCCGTCGGTATGGGGTAATTGCTGAGGCAGGTAGGCGACCTGCTGAGCGAAGTCGCGTTGACCCCAGGCGGCCAAGGCTTTTCCGTTGAGCCGAATGTTGCCACCGCTGGGCTGCTGTTGGCGTGCCAGCAGTTTGATGAGGGTGGATTTGCCCGAGCCGTTGTGACCGATCAGGCCGACCATCTGCCCGGGGGCAATGCGCAGGTTCAGGGGATGCAGCAAAGTGCGCTCAGGAATGCTGAAGCTGACGCTTTCCAATTCGAACATGGGGCCATCCGCGGCAGTGGGTATTGATAAGGCCGCCAATCTAATTCAAACGCTAATCGTTATCAATTTTGCTGTGTGTCTCCGCGGCCGTCACGCATCTGGCCCGGAGCGAAAGCATGCTCTCGCCCAGGCCTTCAGCTTATGGCTGTACCGTTCAGATTTTTCGCTGTTGCTCCGCCAGGCAGGCCGCTGCGGTGAACAGCGCGTCGGTGGAGGAGTTCAGCGCGGTTTCCGCCGAGTCCTGAACGATGCCGATGATGAAGCCGATGGCTACTACCTGCATGGCCACGTCGTTGGGGATGCCGAACAGGCTGCAGGCCAGCGGGATCAGCAGCAGCGAGCCGCCGGCCACGCCCGAGGCGCCGCAGGCGCTGATCGACGCCAGCACACTGAGCAGTAGGGCGGTGGGCAGATCGACCGCGATGTTCAGAGTGTGCACGGCCGCCAGGGTCAGCACGCTGATGGTGATGGCGGCGCCGGCCATGTTGATGGTCGCACCCAGCGGGATAGAGACCGAGTAGGTTTCCTCATGCAGGCCGAGGCGCTGGCACAGTTGCAGGTTGACCGGAATGTTGGCAGCCGAGCTGCGGGTGAAGAAGGCGGTCAGGCCGCTTTCGCGCAGGCAGGTGAAGACCAGCGGGTAGGGGTTGCGGCGAATCTTCCAGTACACTAGCGCCGGGTTGACCAGCAGCGCCACCAGCAGCATGCAGCCCACCAGCACCATCAGCAGATGCAGGTAGCCGAGCAGTGCGTCGAGGCCCGAGGTGGCCAGGGTGGAGGCCACCAGGCCGAAGATGCCCAGCGGGGCGAAGCGGATCACCAGTTTGACGATGGAGGTCACGCCATGCGACAGATCGCCCAGCAGTTGCTTGCTCCCGCTGCTGGCGTGGCGGAAAGCGAAGCCCAAGCCGATGGCCCAGGCCAGGATGCCGATGAAATTGCCCTTGAGCAGGGCGTTGACCGGGTTGTCGACGATGTTCATCAGCAGCGTCTTGAGCACTTCACCGATACCGCCGGGCGGTGTCAGTTCGCCGGCCTGGCTGCTCAGCACCAGCGCCGAAGGAAACAGAAAGCTTGCCGCCACGGCGACCAGGGCGGCGCTGAACGTGCCGATCAGGTACAGCATGAGGATCGGGCGGATATGCGTCTGCTGGCCTTGCTGGTGATTGGCGATGGACGCCATGACCAGAATGAAGACCAGCACCGGAGCAACTGCCTTCAGGGCCGAAACGAAGACATCACCGATGAAGCCGACGGACAGTGCGGTCTGTGGGGCGATGACGGCGAGGGCGATACCTGCGAGCAGGCCGATGATGATCTGCGTCACCAGGCTGGTGCGGTTGAGGAACTGCAGGGCAGGGGGCATGGCTTGGGACATCGCGTGGGTCTCTGGTTGCTGGGCGCGTTGCAAGTGGCGTCTCGCCTGGTTCGAGAGGTTTTTCAGCGGAGCCAGCAGAAGGCAGCCGAAAAAATAGCGCGCGACTCTAGCACAGACATGAGTAGCGGCATTGACGCAGAACGGGGATGGGCGAAGGGCTGTAACCTGCTGTCGCATCGATGCAAACCACAGCGTCTTCTGTGGTCGCTACGCAGGGACAAGAGGCCGGTAAAGCGGCTGCCGCGCATGTCACTGGGTAAATTGTCAAAATGCGAAAGCTGGCTTTTGCAACTCGGGATTCATGCCTCTGCAGATCCTGTTTATGGTGACCTCGCAAGCCCATACCAATAATCACGCATCAGTGTGAAACCTCTGCCGGAGCGCATGCCCCCCACGCGCTCCGGCTCTTGCAAACCTGCCCCCAAGAATGCCCATTCATAAGGAATTCCCATGCGCGGACATGTCTGCAAGCAAGGGCGGCAGGTGCTATGCGCAGCGACATTGGTCGCTGTTGGCGCCCTGACCACCGCTCAACTCGCCACGGCTGCAAGCGTCGTCACACCCGGTACCTTCAACGTCGCGATGGAAATCAACTACCCGCCGTTCGAGTCCTGGGAGAACGGCAAGGTGGTTGGCTTCGATGCTGAACTCAGCGAGGCCATCGCCCGGCATATGAAGGTGGAGGTAGGTTTCCAGGATACCAAGTTCGCCAACCTCATCCTCGGCCTCAACGGCGGCAAGTTCGACGCGACGATCTCGGCGCTCTACATCACCCCGCCGCGTCTGGTTCAGGCAGACGCCATTCCCTACGCACGCAGCGGCGCCTTCATCCTGGTCGGCAAGGACAATCCGGTACAGCCCGAAGACGAAAAAGCCCTGTGCGGTCTGAGGGTGGGCTTGCAGCAGGGGACTTCATGGGTCACGCCCATTCGCGAGCTGTCCGACAGCCACTGCGTCGCCAACGGCAAGGAGCCGATCGTGGTCAGCGAATTTCCGACTGCGCCGGAAGCCTCTCAGGCTCTGTTGTCGAAGAACATCGACGCGCAGATCGAGATCGCCGGAACCGCCAGGATGTTCGCCGAGCGCTCGCGCGGCCGTCTGGTGGTCAGCTCGCCGCGCATGATCTACATGCAAACCCTCGGCATCTTCACCCGCAAGGGCAATGACGCCCTGCAGGCGCAACTGCGCCAGGCGCTGGCGGCGATGCGCGAAAGCGGCGAATACCAGGCGCTGATCGACAAGTACCAGCTCGAAGGCGTGACGCCTGACTGATGCATCGCTCCCTTTCTCGATCCGCCCGATGATGCAGGTACTCCATGACGTTCGACTGGTCTTACTTTCTATCCCTGTTCACCCTTCGCGATTTCTGGAGTGCCTGCGTCACCGTCATCGTGCTCAGCAGCGCGGCCTGGGGGCTGGGGCTCTGCCTTGGCTTCCTGCTCGCCTGTGCGCGGATGTCGGCGCGGCGTGGCCTTAGCCTACCGGCGCGGCTGTACATCTGGTTCTTCCGCAGTATTCCGCTGCTGGTACTGCTGGTATTCGTCTACAACCTGCCGCAGCTATTTCCGCAGACTGGTGCGTGGTTGGGCGATCCGTTCACGGCCGGTCTGATCGGCCTGGTGGCCACCGAAGCCGCCTACATGGCCGAGATCCATCGCGGCGGTTTGCTCTCGGTTGCCGCCGGGCAGCGCGAAGCGGGGCACGCGCTGGGTTTTTCCTACTGGACCACCTTGCGTCTGGTGGTGGTGCAGCAGGCGTTTCGTATCTCGCTGCCGACCCTGGTCAACGAGTACGTGACCATCGTCAAGCTCAGCTCGCTGGTCTCTGTCATCTCGCTCCCCGAGCTGTTGATGACCGGCCAGCGTCTCTACTCACAGAACTTCCTGGTGTTGGAAACCCTGGCAGCGGTGGCCGTCTACTACGTGCTGATCGTCACGCTGTTCGGTTGGGGCTTCGCGCGCCTGGAGCGTTACCTAGACCTTGGGCGTCGTGCCGTGGCGCCGCTGGACGATGCAACCTGTCAGTCATTGAGAAATACCGCGCAAAGCTTGCTAAGGGCAGAGCAAGCCGCACAGCCTGGGGCGCCCAAGGCATTGCGCCTGCGCAACCTGCACAAGGCTTACGGGCGACAGCGCGTGCTCGCCGGTATCGATCTGGAGATTGCCGCCGGCCAGGTGGTGAGCATCATCGGCCCATCGGGCTCGGGTAAGACCTCATTGATCCGCACCATCAACGCGCTGGAACGGATCGATCAAGGCGAGATCGTGCTGTTCGACATGCCTTACATCACCGCCGACAGTTCACCGACGGCACCCCAGGTGCGGCAGGGCATCCGCCGAGTTGGCATGGTGTTCCAGAACTTCCAGCTGTTCCCCCACCTGACGCTGCTGGAGAACATCACCCTGGCGCCGCTGCGTCATCGGCTGGATACACCGGACATGGCGCAGCGCAACGCGCTGGCACTGCTGGACAAGGTCGGTCTGCTGAGCCACGCCCATCGTTATCCGCAGCAGTTGTCCGGTGGTCAGCAGCAACGCGTGGCCATCGCCCGGGCACTGGCGATGAGGCCGGACATCCTGCTGTTCGACGAACCGACCTCGGCCCTCGACCCAGAGCTGGTGGTGGATGTGCTCAACGTCATCCGCGACCTCGCGCGTGAGGGCATGACCATGCTCGTCGTGACCCATGAGATGGATTTCGCCCTATCTACCTCCGATCGCATCGTTTTCATGGAGCAAGGACGCATTCAGCTCGATGCCTCTCCTCTACAAATTCTGCGCGGCGCATCGGATAGCTCCTCGGCTGTCCAGCGCGTACGCCGCTTCATGAAGCTCGACGAGCGTGCGAGTAACGCCGACCTGTCACCGGTTGCCTGAGCAACCGGCCCCAACGCCCATTCCCCTCTGGAGCCCTTTCCCATGTCCCATCCCTTTCCCCAGCCACTCGATGCCTACGAGGTGCCGCGCTTCGCGGGCCTGCCGACTTTCATGCGCCTACCGGCGTTCGAAGACCCTGCCCAGGTGCAGATCGCGCTCCTGGGCATTCCCTGGGACGGCGGCACGACCAACCGTGCCGGTGCTCGTCATGGCCCGCGTGAAGTACGCAACATGTCCAGCCTCATCCGTCGTGTGCACCCGGTCACCGGGCTGTCGCCCTATGATCAGGTTCGGGTGGGGGATGTGGGCGATGCACCGGTTAATCCAATCGATCTGCTGGATGCGCTGACGCGTATCGAGGGGTTTCTTGCCGCCGTTCATGCCGCAGGTGCCATACCGCTATCCGTGGGCGGCGACCACCTGATGACGTTGCCGGTGTTCCGTGCCATCGCCCGGCAGCGCCCCATCGGCATGGTGCATTTCGATGCGCACTCCGATACCAACGACCGCTACTTCGGTGACAACCTCTACACCCATGGCACGCCGTTTCGCCGCGCGGTCGAGGAGGGGCTGCTCGACCCACGGCGTACCGTGCAGATCGGTATTCGCGGCTCCCAGGCGTCGGCCAGTGACACGGATTTTGCCAAGGAGGTGGGCATTCGCATCATCACCATGGAGGAGTTTGCCGACATCGGTGTTGAGGCCACGTTGCGCGAAGCCCGGCGGATCGTCGGTGACGAACCGACCTACGTCAGTTTCGACGTCGACGTGCTCGATCCGGCCTTCGCACCCGGCACCGGTACGCCAGAGATTGGCGGCATGACGACCTTGCAGGCCCAGCAACTGATTCGTGGCCTGCGCGGTTTGAACCTGATCGGCGCCGATGTGGTCGAGGTGGCGCCCCCCTTCGACGTGGGAGGTTGCACGGCGCTGGTGGGCGCGACGATGCTGTTCGAGCTGCTGTGTATCGTGGCTGAGTCGGTAGCCGAGCGGGCACTCTCGCAGGACAAATGAGGCACAATCCTCGCTTCGCCATTGAACGGACGGGGCAAACGCGATGCGAGGCAATCTGAGCGACATTGACTTGCGCATGCTGCGCACGTTCTGCGTCATCGTCGAGGCGGGCGGTTTTACCGCTGCCCAGGCTCGTCTGAATCTCGGCCTGCCGCGTCTCAGCGTGATCGTGCGCGATCTGGAAGTACGTCTCGGCTATTCGTTGTGCAAACGCGGCAAGTCCGGATTCCAGTTGACGGAGCAGGGGCAGGAAACCTACGCCGCGGCGCAGGAGTTGTTCGCCAGCGTCTCCCACTTTCAGGATCGCACCACCTCGCTCAGTCAGCGCCCGCGGGAAACCCTGATGATTGGTGCGGTCGACGCCCTGACCAGCTTCGAGGCATTTCCGCTGGTACCAGCGATCAGTGCGTTTCGCCGAGCCACGCCTGAGATCGGTATCGAGCTGCACATCATGCGCCCCGACGAGCTTGAGCAGGCGGTGCTCGATGAGCGGCTCGAACTGGCCGTGGGGGCCTTTCATCACCATCTCTCCGGGCTCAACTACGCACCGCTATGCCATGAGCGCAACGTACTCTATTGCAGCGACGCACATCCATTCTTCGCCATGGCCGACGAGCGCCTGAACGTCGATGTTCTCAGCGAGGCCGTCTACGTCGACCGTGGTTACTTGAGCGAAAGTCGGCGGCCGCACCAGTTGCGCTTTCAGCATTTCGTCAATGCCTACACCATGGAGGCCACGGCGCTGCTGGTTTTCTCCGGCACCTACATCGGCTATCTGCCCACGCACTACGCCCAGCCCTGGGTCGCGCGCGGGCGTTTGCGGCCGATACGGCCGGAGAGCCTGTCTTTCGATGCGCAGTTCGAATGCATCGTGCGTCAGGGGCTGGAGCAGAAACCGGGTGTGAGCCGCCTGCTGCAATTGTTGCAGGCTTGCAGCGAAAGCTCAGCCCATCCGGGATGAGCGCGCTGCAACGCCTGACTCGGTTCATCGCATCCCCTCGCCCTTGCAACGCGAGCTGCGCTACTGCGCCAAAGGCACCCAGCGAGGCAGCGCCTGGCGGGCCGCGCCGGTATGAGGTGTCGCTCGATGTCGGCCGTGTCTTTTCTTGCGTGAGCCGCAGTGGCTGAGCCGAGCGGAAATGCGTTGGAAGCGCCGGATGAAAGGCCGCTACTCATGTACCATGCATGACGTCATAGAGCATCTGAAGCCGAGTGATCTGCCCGTCGAACTGTTCGGGCCTGAACCCATCGAAGTTCAGAACCTCTGCTATGCCACGCTGGGGGCATCCCCACCGTTTCACGATGTTCCGCTGTACTGGGCGTGAGCTACTGGCCACGCTACGCAAAAGGAGTTCTACCCACTGTGCGCCTGATCTGGAAATCCTTCCGTTCGCTGTATTTCGCCACCTTGCTGATGCTGCTTGGCTCCGGTCTGCTCAGCACCTATCTGGCCTTGCGCCTGGCTGACACGGTGGACGGCTTGTGGGTCGGTGCGTTGATGGCGGCCAACTATTTCGGCCTGGTGCTGGGCGGCAAACTGGGGCACAGGTTGATTGCGCGTGTCGGCCATATTCGAGCTTATGTGGCCTGCGCCGGCGTGGTGACGGCTGCGGTGCTGGGCCACGGTCTGGTCGAGTGGCTGCCGTTCTGGCTGCTGCTGCGCATGCTGGTTGGCCTGGGCATGATGTGCCAGTACATGGTGATCGAAAGCTGGCTCAACGAGCAGGCTGACGCCAGCCAGCGAGGGCTGGTTTTCAGCGGCTATATGGCGGCGTCCTATCTGGGGTTGATCCTGGGGCAACTGGCGCTGGTGATCCATCCGACGCTTGGGCTGGAACTGCTGATGCTGGTGGCGCTGTGCTTTGCGCTGTGCCTGGTGCCGGTGGCGCTGACTCGCCGCCTGCACCCGGCGCCTCTGTATCCGGCGCCGCTGGAGCTACGCTTTTTCATCAAGCGAGTGCCCTTGTCGCTGACCACCGTCATGGTGGCGGGGCTGCTGATTGGCTCGTTCTATGGTCTGGCACCGTTGTACGCGACGCGTATCGGGTTGAGCACCGAGCAGGTGGGTATGTTCATGGGCAGCTGCATTCTCGCCGGTCTGCTGGTGCAGTGGCCGTTGGGCTGGCTGTCCGACCGACGTGATCGTGTGCGCCTGATTCGCGGCTGCGCGGTGCTGCTGCTGATTGCCGCCGCGCCGCTCGCCGCGCTGCCGGAGGTGTTTCTCGGCCTGCTGATCGGTATCGGCTTTCTCGTCAGCCTGATGCAGTTCAGTCTTTATCCGCTTGCGGTTGCACTGGCCAACGACCATGTGGAGCCCGAGCGTCGGGTGTCACTGACGGCCATGCTGCTGGTGACGTTCGGGGTGGGAGCCTGCATCGGGCCATTGCTGACCGGGCTGCTGATGCGTTTCTACGGCGCCAATATGCTCTACGCCTTTGTCTGTTTCTGCGCGTTGATCCTGATATGGCGAATTCGTCCTGAAGTGGTCACCCACCTGCATCAGGTCGATGACGCGCCGCTGCAGCACATGGCGATGCCGGGCAACGTGGCCAGCTCACCGTTGGTCGCGGCGCTGGATCCACGGGTCGATGAGCAGACCGTGCAGGAACAGATGCAGGAACCTGCCGTAGCGATGGCGGCCGAGGCTGCACAGAGCGAAGACCGCGAGCGCAGCGGCAACGCCGCAGGCTGAGGCGTGGGCGGTCAGTCGCTCTCGGTGCGCCGGGCTTCGCGCTGCAACTGGTAGACGAAGCGTTCCACCTGGCGCTGTTCCAGACCGTTGATGCGGAAGAAGCGTGTGCCGACGAAGGTGGCATCGACTTTGGGTTCGTAGTGCACGTGACGCAGTTCCACGGCGGTGGTCATGGCGCCGAACGGCAGTTGAGCGACCAGCCGTTCATGCACCTGGCCGTTCTGCAATTGCTGGCTAAGGTCGCCCGCGAAGCGCAGCTTGCAGCCAGTGGCGGAGATGTCGAGCAGATGTCCAGGCAGGGGTTCGCGTAGCTTGTCGCCAGAGAGGACGATCCTGACCAGATCGGTCTGCTTGAGCGTGGCGCGAAAGGCGCTGCGCCGCTGGTGATAGATGACCTCGGTGGGAAGCGGGGCCCAGTAGCAGGGCGCGCCGTCGTGTTGCCCCAACTGGACGCTGTGCTCGCACTTCCAGGCTATCCGCACGCCATCGCGGAATGCTTCCACCGAAAAGCCTTCACCCTGTTTGAAAAAGCGTTCTCCATCCGAGGGAATCACTTCGTCCAGGGCGATACGCGACCGGTCACGGTCGATCTCCACAACATAGCTCTGAAAGCGTTGGTTGCGTTCGTGAAACTGGATGATCAGGGGATCGTGGTACTGCAGCAGTTGGCGCAGGGTCGCGATGATTTCCATCGGCGCCTTGAGCAACTTGGGGGGCTGAGGACCATTCTCCTCGTTGAACGCACTGGACACAGTTCGGAACTCTCCGAGTCTTCGACTACGACGGGCACTAGCATACTGGCTGGGTGCCCGCATATACCTGTGCTTTTATTGTTGGGTGCTCAGGCCTGGCTGAGCGGTCGGTGCTGCGCGATTCTAGCTGTGCCGCCGCGGCTATCATAGAGGCCTGGCGTTTCCCCCCCGTGCAGAATGCCCAGCATTTTGCTGACCGTCGCCTTGTTGGCGCGAATCAGGCGGCCATTTCGGAGGTTGGCATCCTGGCAGCGTTGCAGCAGGGCTGACAGTTCTTCGCTGCGAGCGAGCAATTCTGCACCAAGGGCGGAGCGAGCGGCCAAGGCTGCCAGGCCTTCGCGATCAGCGCTCAGGCCTGCCGCGTGCAGTAGCTGGCTGCGTTCATTGCCGTGTTGCTGGAGTTGAGCCAGAAGCGGCTGCTTGTCTCCCAGCAGTTTGTCTAGGCTGGGCAGGTCGCGTTGGCCGAGCGCCAGGAATTCGGCGTCGATCAGCTCAAGAAGTTGCTCGGCGGTGCCGATATCGGAAGTGAACAGGTGTAGCAGGGAGGTGTCGTGCATGGCGGGCTCTTGGGGGTCGGGCGTCCAACACCCCCAGCGCAGCCCTCAGGACTAGCGCTGGGATTCGAAGTCGAGCAGTTTCTGGGCGACGCGTTTGCTGTCGACCTGATAGCTGCCATCGGCGATGGCTTGTTTCAGTTGAGCTACACGCTCGCTGTTGACGATCGGCTGATCATTCAGCTTCTCGCTGACCTTCTGCAACTGTTGTGCTTCGCTGCTCAGTTCCACGGACTCGCCGTTCTTGACGGAACTCTGCTGACTTTCATTCTTGGCGGCGATCGAAGCCTGCGAGCCTTGCGCGACCTCATTACGATTACCGGTCTGGGTTGAGCCCGTACGGCTTGTACTGGTCGGCGTGGCAACGTTGTTCAGCCGATTGAAGTCAATGACCATGATGCAGAACCTCGGACGATATGGTGGACGCTTGCCAAGCTTTCGGCCACCACCGCCAAAACTTTAGAAAAAAAATTAGCGCCGCTCGGCAGTTTAGAAAATCGCCACTCAATTGCGCTACAAGAAACGTGCCTACATCGCCACTTCGACTTGCCCGGGGGCGATTACGCGCGCTCTTATGACCCTTTGTGATCTCAGGTTGCGCACTTGTATCTGTTCGCCTGGGGCGCCGTCAGAGAGCGCTTCCCCTGGCATGCGGACAGTGATCGTGGTGCTGCGAGCGCTGATGACTACCTGATCACCCTTGCGAATCACCTCGGCAATCTGAAGATGATTGGGGGACAGAACCTGCTCGCTTTGCAGCTGCCGCGTCAATTTTTTGCCGATCGCCTGGGTCGGGTCTGTCAGATAGCCTTGCGTCAGTTCGCCTACATCGCGCTCCACCACGGTAATGTCCGAGGCTTTTATCACGTTCATGCGTTTCATTGGACGAGTCAGCATGACCACGTCTCGATACAGATGAACCTCTCCAGGCACGAAAACCGTCCAGGGCGTACTGCCATCGCAGCGAACACGGGTTGTCACTCTGCCGATGGGTTGCGCTGGGCTTTCCAGGCGCACGCTCAGGGCTTGGTCGCATTCCGGCAGACGTAGGCGCGGGTCGAGTCGATTGATACTGACCTCATGGCGGCCCTGGATTTCGCTACGCTGTAAATATTCCACGACTGCCTGCTCAAGAAAGGACTCGGCAGCGCCGATAAGCTCATCAGTAGTCGTGATGGCCGCAGCTGCACTGCTGCAGCTATAGCCGATCAAAGGCAAAGCGAGTAAAACGGGCAGGGCGCTGAGGCATTTTGCCAGTAGCTGACGGGATGATGACGTTATTGGCTTCATGAGCTTTGACGTAGCAAGCCCCGTGCCGCCTGCTAGGCTAATCAGAGTTAGCGTTACTTGACGAAAAGGAGTCCGGGCATGGCCGGGTTACTGGATTCGGTTAACCAGCGTACACAGCTGGTGGGGCAAAACCGCTTGGAGTTGTTGCTGTTCCGCCTGGATGGCCCTCAGCTGTACGGGATCAACGTATTCAAGGTGAAGGAGGTGCTGCAGTGCCCCAACCTCACCATCATGCCCAAATCCAACGCGGTGGTGCGTGGCGTGGCCAACATCCGTGGCGGCACCATCCCGATTCTCGATCTGGCCATTGCCACCGGCCGGGCGCCGCTGGACAACATCAAGACCAGCTTCGTGATCATCACCGAGTACAACACCAAGGTGCAGGGCTTCCTGGTGCGCTCGGTCGAGCGCATCGTCAACATGAACTGGGAAGAGATCCATCCGCCACCCAAGGGTACCGGCCGTGACCATTACCTGACTGCCGTGACCCGCCTGGATCAGCAGTTGGTGGAAATCATCGACGTGGAGAAGATCCTGGCCGAAGTCGCGCCCACGTCAGAGGTGATTTCCGCAGGGGTGATCGACGAGCACGTACAGAGTCGCGCGGTGTCCAAGCGCGTGCTGATCGTCGATGACTCCTCGGTGGCACGCAAGCAGGTCTCGCGTTGCCTGGATAGTGTCGGCGTCGAGGTTATCGCGCTCAACGATGGGCGTGAGGCGCTCGATTACCTCAAGGCCATGGCCAATGAAGGCAAGCACCCTGATAAGGAGTTGTTGATGATCATCTCCGACATCGAGATGCCGGAGATGGACGGCTACACCCTGACCACGGAGATTCGTGCTGATTCCCGCATGCAGAAGTTGCACATACTCCTGCATACTTCGCTCTCGGGTGTGTTCAACCAGGCAATGGTGAAGAAGGTCGGTGCCGATGACTTCCTCGCCAAGTTCAAGCCTGATGATCTGGCATCTCGCGTGGTCGAGCGTATCCGGGCAGCGGATGAGGGCTAAGAGGGCGACTTCTTGGCGAACGTTATGGTTGGTGAGGCGGCACTAGTGTCTTCAGGTAATTTGGATTTCGAGCAGTTCCGGACATTCCTGGAAAAGGCCTGCGGTATCTTGCTTGGCAGTAACAAGCAGTATCTGGTCTCCAGCCGTCTGAACAAGCTGATGGAACAGAACGGCATCAAGACCCTGGGCGAGCTGGTGCAGCGCATGCAGAGCCAGCCGCGCGGGGGGCTGCGCGAGCAGGTGGTCGATGCCATGACGACGAACGAGACGCTATGGTTTCGTGACACCTACCCCTTCGAGGTGCTCAAGGGCCGGGTCTTGCCTGAGCTGATCAAGGCTTACCCGGCGCAGCGCCTGCGCATCTGGTCGGCTGCCTGCTCCTCCGGTCAGGAGCCGTACTCATTGTCCATGTCGATCGACGAGTTCGAGCGCAGCAATCTGGGGCAACTGAAGGCGGGTGTGCAGATCGTTGCCACCGATCTGTCGCCGTCGATGCTGACCAACTGCAAGTCGGGTGAGTACGACAGTCTGGCGATGGGCCGAGGCTTGTCGCAGGAACGCCTGCAGCGTTACTTCGATCCGCGCGGGCCGGGGCGCTGGCAGGTCAAGCCGGCGATCAAGAGCCGAGTGGAATTCCGTCCGTTGAACCTGCTGGACAGCTATGCCGCCCTGGGCAAGTTCGACATCGTGTTCTGCCGTAACGTGCTGATCTATTTCTCCGCCGAGGTGAAGAAGGACATCCTGACGCGCATCCATGCCACCCTGAAGCCCGGAGGCTATCTGTTCCTCGGGGCATCCGAGGCGCTCAATGGCCTGCCGGACAAGTACCAGATGGTTCAGTGCAGTCCGGGGATCATCTACAAGGCCAAATGATGGCCTGATTCTCCAGAACGGGAGGCTTCGGCCTCCCGTTTTGCTTTGTGGCGAGAACATTCCGTGAAAGGGGCAAGGCAACGCTGAGCGTTTGCCGCTTGTTTGCCACCGGCGGTAAAGCCTTGCCGCTTTGCCTGCTTTCCTGCTCTTGATTAAAGCTAACCATTTGATTTTATTGGTTTTAAACAGTTGGCACAGCCTTTGCTGAATATCTCGCGACAGCGATCAGATGCCCTCAGCGGCAAAGGTTCAGAACATGAGCATCAATTTCGGCAGCGCCCTCGGCATTCATGAAAAGGCACTCGGTTTCCGCGCTCAGCGCGCCGAGGTGCTGGCCAACAACATCGCCAACGCCGATACCCCCAACTACAAGGCGCGGGATCTGGATTTTGCCAGTGTCCTGGCAGCCGAGAGCTCGCGTCAGCAACGCGGCCCGGTCTCCCTGAACCTTACCGACAGTCGTCACATTGCCGCCGATGGCGTGCTCAGTGGCGAAGCCGAGTTGCCTTACCGTACGCCGTTGCAGCCTTCGCTGGATCAAAACACCGTGGATCTGCAGATCGAGCAGTCCAACTATGCCGAGAATGCCGTGCATTTTCAGGCCAGCTTCACCTTCCTCAATAGCAAATTCAAAGGGCTGACTGCAGCCCTGCGTGGCGAATAAGGAGCGCGACCATGTCTCTTGCCAGTGTCTTCAATATCGCCGGTACCGGCATGAGCGCGCAGACTACTCGCCTCAACACCGTCGCCAGCAACATCGCCAACGCCGAGTCGGTGTCCTCGAGCATCGACCAGACCTATCGTGCCCGGCATCCCGTATTCGCTACCGTATTCCAGCAGGCTCAGGGCAGTGGTGGCGGCTCGTTGTTCGCCGAGCAGGATGAAGCCGGGAGCGGTGTGCAGGTGCTCGGTATCGTTGAGGATCAGAGCAACCTGGACATGCGTTATGAGCCCAATCATCCGGCGGCGAACGCAGATGGCTATGTGTTCTACCCGAACGTCAATGTGGTCGAGGAAATGGCGGACATGATTTCGGCCAGTCGGGCGTTTCAAACCAATGCGGAAATGATGAATACCGCCAAGACCATGCTGCAAAAAGTTCTGACTCTGGGTCAGTAAGGACGTGGCGCCATGAGCACGACAGATTCCATTTCCAGCGGCATCTTGTCGAAGTACTCCGGGACTTCGACGAGTACCACCAATGAGTCCAGCTACTCCAGTCTTGGCAAGGATGACTTTCTGATGCTGCTGGTCACGCAGATGAACAACCAGAACCCGCTGGATCCGCAGGATAACAGTGAGTTCGTCGCCCAGCTTGCCCAGTTCAGCAGTCTGGAAAGTCTCACCAATGTGTCGAGTTCGATGGACTCGCTGTTGAGCGCCTACCAGTCCTCGCAGGCACTTCAGGCGTCTTCGCTGGTGGGGCGTAGTGTGACGGTTTCGGCCAGTAGTACCTACGTTGATGGGGCAGAGGGTATGACGGGCAGTCTGGTCATTCCGTCTGCGGCTGACAACATCTCCGTCAAGGTCTATGACTCGGCGGGTAGCCTGGTCAAGACCATTCCCCTCGATAGCCAGACAAAAAGCGGAACCCTCAGCTTTACCTGGGACGGCACCAATGAGAGTGGTGTCGCTCAGGCCTCGGGGGCCTACACCTTCAAGGCTTCCGCTTCGCTGGACGGTACCACGACGGCGCTCGAAACCTACCTGCCGGCTACGGTCAGCAGCGTTACCTTGGGTTCCGGAACAAGTGATATGACACTCAACCTCGCCGGCGTAGGCAGTGTTGCGTTGTCCAAAGTAATCAATATCGGCCAGTAATCGACAGGTAGTCGGGAGACGCGAGCATGACATTCAATACAGCGTTAAGTGGTCTGAAGGCGGCCAGTTCGTATCTGAACGTAACGGGCAACAACATTGCCAACACGGGAACTACAGGTTTCAAGTATTCGCGCGCCGAGTTTGCCGATCTCTATGCCAGCAGCATGTTCGGCACGGGAAGCAACTCGATTGGCAGTGGCGTCATCACGTCCGATATTGCCCAGCAGTTCACGCAGGGCAATATTTCCTACACCGATAACAGCCTCGACCTGGCGATCAACGGCAGTGGCTACTTCATCATGAATGATGGTGGCAGCCAGCTGTATACCCGGGCCGGTGCTTTCAAAGTCGATAATGCGGGTAATGTGGTCAATAGCGCCGGCAACAACCTGATGGGCTATGGTGTTGATGCTGACGGTAATCTGGTCAATGGCGTGCTGACCAATCTGGTGGTCGATACCAGTAACCAGGAACCCAACGCCACCTCGCTGGTCACCCAGAACCTCACGCTCAACTCGTCGGCCAGTGTGCCGACCAGTTCGCCTTTCGATCCTGCCGTGTCGACCTCCTATAACTGGTCGACCTCCGTGAGCCTTTACGACACGCAGGGCAACGCTCATACCATGACGCAATACTTCGTCAAGGATTCGAGCAATCAGTGGAACATGCACGTGCTGGTGGATGGGCGTAACCCGGGGGATCCGACCAGTACGACGCCTTACCAGGCCACGCTGCCGTTCACCACTTCCGGTGCATTGGATACGGCCAATATCTTGTCGGCTGATTTTACTGTCAATGCCGATGGCACACTGGAACTGGCCAACTGGATTCCGGCGACCATCACCGATGCCACGACCGACCCGGTGACCTGGGGCTCCAATGGCGCTGATCCCAGCGCTACTGGTGTCACCCTGGATCTGCGCAAGGCAAGCCAGACCAATTCCAGCTTCGCAGTGAACAGCTTGTCGCAAGATGGCTACACCACTGGGCAGTTGTCGGGTTTGTCCTTCGATGAAACCGGGCAATTGTTTGCCACTTACACCAACGGCAAGTCCGAGGTGATCGGGCAGGTGGCCTTGGCGACCTTTGCCAACATGCAGGGCCTCACCCCTGTTGGAGGCACGGCCTGGAGGCAGTCGCTGGCTTCTGGTGAGCCTGTTGTCGGTACGCCTACATCCGGAACCTTGGGGGGAATTGCCGCGGGGGCGTTGGAAGACTCCAACGTCGATCTGACAGGACAGCTCGTCGATCTGATCGTGGCGCAGCGTAACTATCAGGCCAACGCCAAGACCATCGAGACGGAGAATGCGATCGCCCAGACGATCATCAATATCCGCTGATGATCCTGGCGGCAGATTCTTGCCGTCACTGTCTTCTAAGCCTCTCCCAGTGAGAGGCTTTTTGTTTTTAAAAACAATAAGTTAATTGATTATTTGTGGGTGTGGCACGGGACTTGCTGAAGCCTGGTTGACTGTGGTTTTTCAGGCGGATCTTGAGATGGACAAGTTGCTGTATGTGGCGATGACCGGTGCCAGCCAGAATGCGCTGGCGCAGAAGGCGCACGCCAACAACCTGGCGAATATCTCTACCAGCGGTTTTCGTGCGGATCTCGAGCAGGCGCGTGCCATGCCGGTCTTCGGTGACAGTTATCCGTCGCGCGTCTACGCCATGTCCGAACGTCCAGGCACTGACTTCACGCCGGGCGCGCTTCAGGAGACAGGGCGTGATATGGACGTGTCCATCGAGGGCAATGGCTGGATCGCCGTACAGGCTCCGGATGGCAGTGAAGCCTATGTGCGTACCGCCAGCCTCTCCGTCGATGCGCTGGGTGTGCTGCGTACCGGCAATGGTTTGCCGGTCATGGGCAATGCCGGGCCGATTGCTGTACCTCCAGAACAGAAGGTGGAAATCGGCCAGGACGGCACCATCAGCATTCGCGCACTCGGCGAGGCGCCGAATGTGTTGGCCGAAGTTGACCGGATCAAGCTGGTCAATCCGGATACGGCGCAAATCCGCAAGGAAACCGATGGAATGATCCACTCGCGTAATGGCCAGCCGTTCGAGGCCGATGCCAATGTCCGACTCAATTCTGGCTTTCTGGAAAGCAGCAACGTCAGTGCGGTCGCCGAAATGACGTCCATGCTGGCGCTGTCCAGGCAGTTCGAACTGCACGTGAAGATGATGAATACGGCCAAGGAAGGATCGGAGTCCATGGCCAGGATCATGCAGATCAGCTAATGAGTACCGCCCGATGAGGGCGAGGAGATAGACATGCTTCCAGCACTATGGGTCAGCAAGACCGGCCTCTCCGCACAGGACATGAACCTGTCGGTGATTTCCAACAACCTGGCGAACGTCTCGACCACCGGTTTCAAACGTGATCGCGCCGAGTTTCAGGATCTGCTTTACCAGATTCGCCGTCAGCCGGGCGGCCAGACCACTCAGGACAGCGAGTTGCCGTCGGGGCTGCAACTGGGTACCGGTGTGCGCATCGTCGGTACGCAGAAGAACTTCACCTCCGGCAGCCTGCAGACCACTGATCAGCCGCTGGACATGGCCGTCAATGGGCGGGGCTTCTTCCAGGTTCTCATGCCCGACGGCACGGTGTCCTATTCGCGTGACGGCACTTTCCACCTGAACTCCGATGGCCAGATCGTGACCTCCAATGGCTTTGCGCTGGAGCCGGCGATTGTGGTGCCAGCCGAGACCCAGACCTTCACCGTGGGTGAGGACGGTACCGTTTCGGTCACGACCGCCAACAGTGCTGCGGTGCAGGTCATCGGTAACATTCAGACCGCCGACTTCATCAACCCCGCCGGTTTGCAGGCTATCGGCAACAACCTGTTCCTGGAAACGGCTTCCAGTGGGGCTCCTCAGGTCGGCACTCCGGGCCTCAATGGCCTGGGCACTGTACTGCAGAACACCCTGGAGAACTCCAACGTCAGCGTGGTCGAGGAGATGGTCAACATGATCACCACCCAGCGCGCTTATGAAATGAACTCCAAAGTGATTTCCACAGCCGACTCGATGCTGCAGTTCGTCAATCAGAACCTCTGATCCTGATTGAGCTGGGCGCTGCGTAAGCGTCTGTGATGTGAGGTATGTAATGAAAGGTCTTTATATTCTTCTGCCGCTCTGCGTGTCGCTGGTCGGCTGCATAGCGCCGACTCCCAAAGCCGACGATCCCTACTATGCGCCGGTATTGCCGCGTACACCCTTGCCGGCAAGCGCGACCAACGGTGCTATCTACCAGGCGGGTTTCGAGACCAATCTCTACGATGATCGCAAGGCGTTTCGCGTCGGCGATGTCATCACCATCACGTTGGAAGAACGTACGCAGGCGAGCAAGGCCGCCAGCTCCGACCTCAGCAAGGACAGTTCGGCCAATATCGGCCTGACCTCGCTGTTCGGTGGCGCGGTATCGGCGACCAACCCGCTGACGCGCAATACCATGACGCTCGGTGGTGAGTACAACGGCACGCGCAGCAACGTAGGCAAGGCTACGGCTGCCCAAAGCAACAGCCTCAGTGGCTCCGTGACCGTGACCGTGGCGGAGGTGCTGCCCAACGGAGTACTGGTGGTGCGTGGCGAGAAATGGCTGACGCTCAACACGGGCAATGAAATGGTGCGAATTGCGGGGTTGGTCAGGGCCGATGACATCGCCAGTGACAACACCGTCTCCTCGACCCGTATCGCCGATGCGCGACTGACCTACTCGGGAACCGGTTCATTTGCCGATAGCAGTCAGCCAGGCTGGCTCAGTCAGTTCTTCATGAGCCCACTGTGGCCGTTCTGAGGGTATACGCATGAAGACCTCCGTCATTACCACGGGTATCGCTTTGCTCATTTCTCGCTTGCAGACGAGTCGCAAGAGCAGCAACACACGCAATGCCTTCGCCCGTCAGGTCGGCAAAGCCGGTTCGGTACGTCATGGGGCTGCCGGTTCGGCGGCGATTTCCTGTCGGCAGCAGTTCGCCACCGCCCATCGCGGCTATCGCCACCGGGGAGCCAATGACTGGTTGCTGCTGGTGACCCTTCTGCTCGGCCTGTCCCTGAGTCTGCCGACCCAGGCCGAGCGGTTGAAGGATCTGGCGTCCATCCAGGGCGTGCGCAGTAACCAGCTGATTGGCTATGGCCTGGTTGTCGGCCTCAACGGCACGGGTGACCAGACCACGCAGACGCCGTTCACCGTACAGACCTTCAACAACATGCTCGCCCAGTTCGGCATCAAGGTACCGACCGGTGGCAACGTACAGCTGAAGAACATCGCTGCGGTGTCCGTCCATGCCGATCTGCCTGCGTTCGCCAAGCCGGGGCAGACCATCGACATCACCATCTCCTCCATTGGTAACGCCAAGAGCCTGCGCGGCGGTAGCCTGCTGATGACGCCGCTGAAGGGGATCGACGGCAACGTCTATGCCGTTGCCCAGGGCAACCTGGTCGTTGGCGGCTTCGATGCCAGTGGCGCGGATGGTTCGCGTATCACCGTCAACGTTCCGTCGGCCGGCCGCATCCCGGGGGGCGCCACTGTCGAGCGTCCGGTGCCGAGTGGCTTCGATCAGGGCAACACTCTGACCCTCAATCTCAATCGGCCGGACTTCACCACGGCCAAGAATATCGTCGACCAGATCAATGATCTGCTCGGCCCGGGTGTGGCCCAGGCCATCGATGGTGGCTCGATTCGCGTCAGCGCGCCACTCGATCCGAATCAGCGCGTCGACTATCTGTCGGTGCTGGAAAACCTGCAGATCGAGGCTGGCAAGGCGGTGGCCAAGGTCATTATCAACTCGCGCACCGGCACCATCGTCATCGGTCAGGACGTCAAAGTGCAGCCTGCGGCGGTGACTCACGGCAGCCTGACCGTGACCATCACTGAAGATCCGATCGTCAGCCAGCCTGATGCCCTGTCGGGCGGGCAGACCGCCGTAGTGCCGCGCTCGCGTGTTGGCGCCGAGGAAGAGGCCAAACCGATGTTCAAGTTCGGGCCCGGCACCAGCCTCGACGAGATCGTGCGCGCGGTCAACCAGGTGGGCGCATCGCCCTCCGACCTCATGGCCATTCTGGAAGCGCTCAAGCAGGCGGGCGCGCTCCAGGCTGATCTGATCGTCATCTGAGGTGGCCCCATGAATACCTTGCTCGGCGGTACACGCACGGTCAGCGACTCGGAGGCCTACACCGACCTCAATCGTCTGACGAGCATGAAGAATGGTGAAAAGCGCGACAGCGAGGGCAACGTTCGACGCGTCGCCCAGGAATTCGAAGCGATGTTCATCAATCAGATCTTCAAGTCGATGCGCTCGGCCAACGAGCTGATTTCCAAGGACAGCCTGTTCGACAGCGAGACGACGCGTCACTACGAAGAAATGCACGATCAGCAACTGTCGATCACTCTCTCGCGTGAGGGCGGTGGTATCGGCCTGGCGGATGTCTTGGTTCGTCAGATGAGTCGCCTGCGTGGCGAGCCGGCGCGTAGCAGCCCTTTTGGAACCGTCGTACAGCAGGCAGAGTCCGGCAGCAGCACGAAGTCCACCAGCAAGGACAGCGACGAGGCGCCGGTATCGCAGGCCGCGCTACTCAATCGTCGGCGTCTGTCGTTGCCGTCGCGCCTGGAGGATCGTCTGCTGGCCGGGATCGTCCCCAGTGCTACCGAAAGCCAGGTCAATAACGGCGCCGACTGGCTGCCGAAGACCCGTAGCAGCGATAAGGCCTCGGACGAGTCGAAAGAGATCGTGACGCGCAGCGTGGCTCAGCCTCCGCTCGCCAAGGGCAAGGCCGCCTTCGATTCGGCGCAGGATTTCGTGCAGACCATGTTGCCTCTGGCTCAGGAGGCGGCTGATCGTATTGGGGTCGACCCCAACTATCTGGTCGCTCAGGCCGCACTGGAAACCGGCTGGGGCAAGTCGATCCTGCGGCGCAGCGACGGTGATAGCAGCTTCAACCTGTTTGGCATCAAGACCCATGGTCAGTGGAAGGGCGATGCCGCACGTGCCGTCACCAGCGAATATCAGGATGGACAGGTGGTGCGCGAGACCGCCAACTTCCGTGCTTACGATTCGTACAAACAGAGTTTTCATGATCTGGTGGATTTCCTGCAGAGCAACCCGCGCTATCAAACGGCTCTGTCCAGCACCGGTAATTCGGAGAAGTTCGTCCGTGAGTTGCAGTCGGCCGGTTATGCCACCGACCCTCAGTACGCCCGCAAGATCAATCAGATCGCACGCAAGATCGATGCGACTTACCAGACCATTGCACGCAGTGATGCGGCGACAACACGGACGCTCTGAGGTGATTCATGGCTGATCTTCTGTCGATTGGTGTTTCCGGCCTGCGTGTCAGCCAGACCGCGCTGTCCGTGACCGGTAACAACATCACCAATACCGATACGGCCGGCTACACCCGTCAGCAGGTGGTGCAGGTTTCCAACCCCTCGCAGAAATTGGGTGCGACCTACCTCGGCAGTGGCGCCTCGATTACCGATGTGAGGCGCATCTACAGCGATTTCCTGACGACACAGGTACGCACGGCTACGTCTTTGGGTAGCGAAACGCAGACCTATCTGGCGCAGATCAACCAGGTCAACTCATTGCTGGCCGACAGCACCACCGGTATCACGGCCGTGATGGCGAATTTCTTCGCGTCCCTGCAGACGGCGGCTGCCAGTCCAACCGACACCGCCTCGCGGCAATTGCTGCTGACCCAGGCCAATACCCTGAGCGAACGTTTCAACTCGATCTACGGCCAGCTGTCGGATCAGAACGGCTATATCAACCAGCAACTCGCCAGCATGACGCAGCAGGTCAATAGCCTGGCGACCAGTGTGGCAGGGTATAACCAGGCGATCATGAATGTGTCGGCGGCTGGTGGCTCGCCCAACGACTTGCTGGACAAGCGCGACGAGGCGGTGCGTAGCCTCTCCGAGCTGATCGGTGTCACGGTGGTGCAGCAGGACGGCAACTACAATCTCTTCGTCGGCAATGGTCAGCCACTGGTAGTGGGCAATACAGCCTCGACGCTCAGTGCTGTGGCCAGTACCGAAGACCCCGCGCGGTTTTCCCTGCAGCTCAGCCAGAACAGCTCCTCCTCGCTGGATGTCACATCCACCCTCACCGGTGGACAGATCGGTGGCTTGTTGCGTTATCGCGAGGACGTGCTCGATACCACCATGAATGACCTGGGGCGCCTGGCTCTGACGGTCTCCGACCAGATCAACAGCCAGTTGGGGCAGGGGCTCGATCTGAATGCCGAACTGGGTGCCATGCTCTTCGGCGATATCAATGACCTCTCCCTGCAGCAGCAGCGAAGCCTGGCGCAAACGGGCAACAGTGACACCACGGCCAATCTGCGTGTGTCCATCGAGGACACCAGCAAGCTCAGCAACAGCGACTACGAGGTGACCTTTACCAGCGCGACGGGCTACAGCGTGCGGCGCCTGTCCGACGGTAAGGATATGGGTAACTATGACCTCACCGACTCACCCGTGCCGGTGATCGATGGTTTTGCCCTTGAACTCGATGCAGGCACCGTTGCCGCCGGCGACAAGTTCACCATCCTGCCAACCCGCTATGCTGCCGGCGATATCAACGTCAGCATGACCGATTCCAACCAACTGGCATTCGCCGCGCCGCTGAGTGCGACCCTGGCCACCGGCAATGTTGGTACGGGTAGCGTCACCCAACCTGCGTTGACCACTGTCATCGACATTTATGACAGCGCCGCGGTCGCGGACATGCAGACCAGCCTCGAAAATGGCATGCCGGTCAAGCTGGTCTATGATGCTGCCAGTGGTGGGGCGCAGGGCTATACCCTCTACGATGCCTCTGGTAACAGCATCGGCACGGGGAGCATAGTGCCCGGCCAGAGCAACAAGGTGACCGTCAATATCGCGGCTAACCCGCCGACGGTTCCCACTGCTTTCGACTTTGAAATGACTTTGGCCGGCTCACCCGCAGCAGGTGATAGCCTGAGCATCGCGTTCAATTCCGAGGGCAGCAGCGACAACCGTAATGCCCTGGCCGTGCTGAACCTGCAGACTGCCAAGACCATCGCGGTCAACGGTAACAGCGGCATGAGCCTGACTACTGCCTACAGCTCGCTGATCGAGACCGTAGGTGCCAAGACCAACCAGGCGCAAATGGACGCCTCGGCCACCGAGGCGATCCTGACCCAGGCCACAACCGCTCAGCAATCGTTGTCGGGGGTCAACCTGGACGAGGAGGCTGCGAATCTAGTCAAGT
Source organism: Pseudomonas sp. C11 (assembly GCF_034683865.1). Lineage (NCBI taxonomy): Bacteria > Pseudomonadati > Pseudomonadota > Gammaproteobacteria > Pseudomonadales > Pseudomonadaceae > Pseudomonas > Pseudomonas sp. C11. The sequence continues at coordinate 175,567 of NZ_JAWIIP010000002.1, read as the reverse complement.
TCGAGCAGTACTACACGGCCGCGTCACAAATCATTCAAGTTGCACGTTCTACGTTCGATACCCTGATCAACAGCTTTTGAGGCATGACGACATGAGTACGCGCATTTCGACTCCGCAGATGTTCTACAGTAACGTCTCCGGCTATCAGAAAGGGTACGCCGATATCGTCAAGACCCAGCAGCAGATCTCCAGCGGCGTACGGATTCAGACGCCTGCCGATGACCCGGTCGGTGCGGCTCGCCTGCTGCAGCTCGATCAACAGCAGGAGCAGCTCAAGCAATACAGCACCAATATGACCAGCGCGACCAATGCGCTGACCAACGAGAATGCGCTGCTCGAAACGGTTACCAACATACTGCAGCGGGCGCGTGAGCTCACAGTCAAGGCGGGGGGCGGTTCGCTGTCTGATGAAGATCGCAGTGCAGTTGCCAGCGAGCTCGATGAGATCACCGATCAGTTGCTCGATATCATGAACAGCAAGGATGCCAGCGGCAATTACATTTTCGGTGGTTCGAAGACGGGCGTTCAGCCCTTCGTACGTAATCCCGATGGCTCTGTGAGCTATCAGGGCGATCAGACCAACCTGACGCTGCAGGTTTCCGGTTCGGGATCGCTCGCGGTGAATGACAGTGGCTGGAGCATTTTCGAGAACGTGATCAATTCCAGTCGTACGCAGTCCAGCCTGACAACCGATCCTAATACCGACGGCCAGCGTGTGTTTCTGTCCCCGGGGCTGGTTGCCAACAGCACGCAATACAACAAGAATTTTCGTGATGGTCAGCCTTACACTCTGGAGCTGGTCAGCAGCACTCAATTCCGCATCCTCGATACCAACGGCAACGATGTGACCAGCGAAGCCTCATCGACCAATGGCGCTTTCGACCCCAACGCCACCGACGGTACGACCATCAACTTCCGCGGTGCCACCTTCGAGCTCGATGTGGCGTTGAAGAGTGCTGATGAGCAGGGCGACATGGACACCTTGCTCACGGGCTATAGCTTCAGCTTCGGTGTCGCGGATACCGAGGTGGCCATTACGCGCAGCGCGAGCAATACCAGCACTGCGCAGATTACCTCGGGCAGCGTAACCAACCAGACGGTCTATACGACCCAATTTCCCAACAATGGTGTGCAGATTCGCTTCACCAGCGCGACGGACTACGAGGTTTATGCCCAGCCTGTGCTCAACGGCAATACGCCGATCAGCAGCGGTACGCTATCCGGTATTTACCCCGATACCATCAGTTTTGCCGGGGTGGAGGTGCAAATCAGCGCCGCTGCCGCTGCCGGGGACACATTCGTCGTGCAGGGCAAATCGGCGGAAACGCAAAGCGTTTTCGAGACCCTCACCAGCCTCAGCTCCACACTGAAAACGCCGGTTGCCGGCGATACTGCCGCGCAGCTTGCGCTGAGGGATTCGGTTGCTTCGGCACTAAGCAATCTGGACAACGGCATGAGGCAAGTGGATGCTACGGTGTCCTCGATTGGCGCTCGGTTGAACGTGATCGATACCCTGGGCACCGAGAACCAGAGCCTGCAGATCAGCACCGCCAGCAATCAGTCGTCCATCCGTGACACCGATATGTCCGAAGCCATTTCCAGGCTGGTGCTGCAGCAAACCAAACTGGAAGCGGCGCAGGCCTCGTTCGTCAAGATTTCCCAGCTGAGCCTGTTCAACAAGCTGTAAGCACCGGTGCGAAGCCTGTTGGGCCTCGCACCTCTGGTGTTTCAGGCGATGTCTTGAAACACGCAGAACCCGCGCTTGATCACACCGTCATCCACCAGTTGCCCTTGGTGCAGCAGGGCGAATCCCGCCTCGTAGAAGCTGGCCAGGTTGGTGAAGAACTGCTCGTCATTGCGAACCAGATCGTTGCTTTCGATGATGATGCGGCCGCCAGGGTTGAGCAGGCTACGCAGTTGTTTGACGTATTCGGGCATGGGCCTGCCAATCCAGACGTGCACGGCGAACGAGAAGATCAGATCGAAGGTCTGCGTTTCGCGGCTGGCGAAATCATCGAAGGCGCTGACGCGGAACTCGCAGTTGTCCACGCCATGATGATGGGCCAGGCGCTGGGCGATGCGTATCAGCGACTCATTGATATCGAAGCCGACGTACTGGCGCACGTGGCGTGAGACCTCCAGGCCGAAGCAGCCAATGTTGCAGCCGATGTCGAGTACCCGCTGACTTTCGTCGAGCCAGCGCTCCAGTGAGTAGTGTCGCATGCGCTGCAGCGTTGGGCGCTGGCCTGGCAGGTTCCAACCCTCATGCCCCTGGTAGAGAGCCTGATGACGGCCGAATGCCTGGCCTTTCTCAAGAAAGATCTCGTGTATGTCCAGCTTGCAGGCGAGCCAGTCGTCTGCCTGATCGGCCTCGCTGGCGGGCGTGCCGAAGTAGCAGAGCAGCTCCTGTGCGTCGCTCAGTTCAAGAGTCTCGCGTAGCGACTGGGCGGCGATCACCTCGACCACGTCCGCGGCATTGGGTGTCACCGCTCGGCGGAACAACACCGCGCTGCGCTTGCCCTTGAACTGGACGTATCCCTGGTAGTACCAGTAGCCGATCCTCAGGGCGGGGATATGCGCGTATTCCTGCGGATAAATGACATCCGAGCCGTTCTCGTAGAACAGCGGTGCGATGTTCTTGGCGACTTCCTCGAAGTTGAAGCGGATCTGCAGGTTGAGTGTGCCCGCATAGAGCGTCGGCCAGCCAGTGATATTGAGTATGCCGGCATGCCTGTCCGGGTTGAGTTCGAGCAGCTCGCGTTCGCCGGGCGGCCCTCCTGCCTGGGTCGAGGAGCGCGAAAAGACTCGCGCCTTGGCGCAGAAGAAGGGCTGGGCATCCTGCCGTTTTCCGGACAGCAGCTCCAGTTGGTTGCAGATGATCTGGGCGTCGCCATTGGGATGATAAGTGGCCAGGCTACCCAGCCAGTGGTAAGCCTCGTCCAGTTGTCCGCAGTACATGCTTTGGGTCGCCAGTGACAGGCGCGCGCCCAGGTGGCGTGGCTGATCGGCGAGGAGGGTGAGCAGATAGGGTTTGGCGTCTTCGAATCGACCTTCCCGGCTGAGCAACTGCGCCCAGCAGAACCGCACGTTGGCATCCTCGGGCAGGGCCTGCAGAGCAAGCTCCAGATGCGGGCGGGCGGCTTGTTCCTGCTGGCTGTCGAGCAGCAGATTGCCTAGGGCCAGGTGCAGTTCCGCCTGCTGCGGATAACGCTCGAGCAATGCTTGGTAGAGACTCTGCGCTTGCGCCAGATTACCGGCAGCATGCGCCTGGCGGGCGGCGTCGAGCAATTGGCCGTCCTGTTTGGAGAGGGGAGTGCTCATGTTGACCTCGAATGATGATGGCTCTAGGCATAGCGCCGATGTTCGGTTTGAACCGGGCAGGCCGGTCGATTCAGCCTCAGGCTGCCAGGATAGCGGCACTGCGTTTTACGATGTCGCCCCAGTCGTCATGCCGGGCGTTATGCAGCAGTTGAACGCTGGGATACCAGAAGCTCTGTCCTTCCTCCAGCCCCCAGCGCCAGTTCGGGTTCATCGGCAGCAGTGCCAGTGTCGGGACACCGAGCGCTCCAGCCAGGTGGATGGTGGTGTTGTCGATGCTGATGACGGCGTCGAGCGCGGCGATCTGCGAGGCCTGGCGGTCGATGTCGAGCAGCGGATCGACCGAGCTGTCATTGAATATCGACAGACCATGCTGATGGGCCAGTTCGAGATCCTTCTCCACCTCCCCGTATTGCAGGTTGATCAGTTGCACGTCGGCCAGGCAGGTCAGGTGTGCCAACTGCGACATCTCGATACGTCGGCTCTGCTTGAAGTTGGCCACCGACGTGCCGCCTCGCCAGGAAATGCCGACCAGGCGTTTGCCCGGAAATTGCTGGCGATAGGCGTCGCGCAGTTTTGCAGTCTCCTGCGGATCGGCCTTCAGATAACCGGCATGCGGCTGGAAGTCTTCACGTCTGCGGCGAAGCAGGCTGCCAAGGCTACCCATGGGAATCTGCAGGTCGCATGCGGGCCAGCCGTAATGCACCAGTGGCACACCGTCGCGTAGCTCACGGCCGATTTCCTCGCGCTTGAAGAAGCGTACGTTTGGAAAGCTTCGCGTGAATAACGGAATCAGCCTCTCGCCGGCTTCGAAGAGCAGGGGGCCGTCCAGGTTCTGCAGGTCGGGGAGCATGCTGGCGAACATGATCTGATCGCCCATGCCCTGTTCGGCCCAGATCAGGAGGGTGCGCCCATGCAGGGGCTCGCCATTCCAGCGTGGCTGCGGGAAGTTCTGCAGTTGATCGCGCAAGACCAACGCCCAGCGCCATTCATAGTGCTGCCAGCCGACGTCGAATTGACCGAGCTTGAGCATCAGCTGCGACAGGTTGTTGTGCGCATCGGCATTCTTCGGCTCCTGTGCCAGAGCCTGCTGATAATGACGCATGGCTTCCGCATAGCGCTTGACCTGTTCGAGGGTCAGGGCCAGGTTGAGATGCAGCTGCACATCGTTGGGCGTACCCTCCAGAGCCAATTGGCTGCAGGCGATGCTTTCGTGAAAGCGGCCCATGCCGTAGTAGACCCAGCCCAGCAGGCTCAGAAGAAGAGCCTGCTGCGTGGGCTCGTGAGGGCTTTGCAGTTCCTTGGCGAGCAGGGCTTCGGCCTCGTCGAGCACTTCATTCTGGATTAGCGCTTTGGCATAGAGCTTGAAGCGCAGCCGCGTTGGGGATGCCTCATACCAGGATCGGGCTCGCGCCACTTCGTTCAGAAAGAGGGGGCGATCACACATAAGGTCGAAGAGGAGTCGGTCGATATCTTCGTTGGCAGGGCCCGCCAGTGCCTGATCTATATGAGGAAGCGCCTCTTCGTCGGCATCTGTGCGCAGAAGAACGTTGGCCAGTTGGGCATGCCCGAGGTGCATGTCGGGAATCAGCTTGAGCAATTGGCGATAGAGGGCGATCTGCTGCTGCTTATCGTCCCTGGCTTCCGCCTTGTGCAGGGCCTGTAGAATGGCCTGGGCTTCATGTTGCTGGTGGGGCGTGAGCATGATGGGTTCCGTCTGGAGCGTCGCTGAGTCGACCAGCAAGAAACAGGCCGGCTTCATATTATTTTGGCGCTACGTACAACGCACTGTTTTAAAAGGATTTTTCTTTGGTTGAGTGAGCGCCATGATTTTGGCTCGAAAAAATGCAAAAAAAGACTAAAGGATTGGCGCGGGACGACGATAAGCATAACGAAAGCTCTCTAGGCCATCCCCGGCGGATGCCAAGGCCGGGAGTCGTACAAGCCCAAATCGCGAGGTTCTCGTCATGGCTCTTACCGTCAATACCAACGTTGCATCGCTCAACACTCAGAAAAACCTGAACAAGGCATCCGATGCCCTGTCCACCACCATGCAGCGTCTGTCCAGCGGCCTGAAAATCAACAGTGCCAAGGACGATGCCGCCGGCCTGCAGATCTCCAACCGTCTGACCAGCCAGATCAACGGCCTGGGCGTCGCGACCAAGAACGCCAACGATGGTATCTCCATCGCGCAAACGGCAGAAGGCGCCATGCAGGAGTCCACCAACATCCTGCAGCGTATGCGCGAACTGGCCCTGCAGTCGGCCAACGGCTCCAACAGCGATGAAGACCGTACCTCGCTGCAGGCCGAATACTCGCAGCTCACCACCGAGCTGACCCGTATCGCCAACACCACCACCTTCGGCGGTCGCAACCTGCTCGATGGCTCTTTCGGCACTACCAGCTTCCAGGTCGGCGCCAACGCCAACGAAACTATCAACATTACCCTGGGCAACGTGGCCGCTACCAAAATCGGTTCGCAGCAGGTGCAAAGCACGGCCATCACTCCGGATACCACGGGTGTGGCAGGTGGTGCGGTCACGGTAACCGGTAGTGGCGAGGTTCAGACCGTTACTGTCGCCGCCGGCGCCTCGGCCAAGGACATCGCCAAGCAACTCGATGGCCTGATCACTGGCCTGAGTGCCAGCGCCAGTACCGTCGCCAAGCTGGCAGTTGGTACCACTGCCACTGGTGGTGCCAACTTCAGCATTACCGTAGGCTCGAAATCGGTCGACATGATCGGTGTGGTCGATAACGCCAGCCTGGCAGAACAACTGAGCTCCAACGCCTCTGCTCTCGGCATCAGTGTCAACTTCAACGAGGACAGCAAAGAGCTGATCATCACCTCGGAGACCGGTGAGAACATCGAGTTCGCTGATGCTGCCAATACTGCGGTGACCAGTGACTATACCGGTGTAACCATCGATGTTAAGGATGGTGCGGGCGAATTCTCCGGAACCGGTACTGCTCTGGCCGATGGCCTGATCGCCACTGGCTCTGTCGAGCTGAACTCGGCCAAGGCCTACTCGGTGACCGGCGCAGGTGTGACTGGGTTGTTCGCGGCCACTGGAACTTCCGTGACTTCGGCGCTGACCAGCATCAGTGATACCGACATCACCTCGGCCGAGGGCGCACAAAGTGCAATCGCGGTGATCGACAAGGCGATCTCCAACATCGATAGCCAGCGTGCCGACCTCGGTGCTGTGCAGAACCGCTTCGACAGCACCGTATCGAACCTGGCCAGCATCTCCGAGAACAGCACCGCGGCTCGTAGCCGGGTTCAGGATGCCGACTTCGCTTCGGAAACTGCCGAACTGACCAAGCAGCAGACCCTGCAACAGGCTTCCACTGCTATCCTGGCTCAGGCTAACCAGTTGCCCTCCGCTGTACTGAGTCTCCTGCAGTAAGCAGGTGATCTGAGGGGCCTATGAGGGGGGGCGCTTGGCGCTTCCCCTTTTCCCGTTTGGGAGGATACTTGAATGAATGTCTCGACAGTCAGTGCGGTACCTGTAGCGACTCCTGTCAGTAGTGTCTCCAGCAGCAACGCCACAGCGACATACTCGCGTGTGGTGGAAAGCGGAAGCACTTCCCAGGCGGATAACCAGGTAGCCAGTAACGCCAGCTCTGGTGATTCGGAAAGTCAGCGCGCCGAAGTCGATTCGGCGGTGGCGAGCATGCAGAGTTTCGTTCAGGCCATCAAAAGGGATCTGAACTTCCATATCGACGACAGCAGTGGTCGAGTGGTGGTGAAGGTGCTCGATGGGGGGTCTGGTGATGTGGTGCGGCAGATTCCATCCGAGGAGGCGTTGCAGCTCGCGGCGCGCCTGGAGGAGGCTCGAAGCCTTTTGTTCAGCGAACAGGCCTGAATGGCCTGGTTTCTGCATGAAAGGGCCATGTGCCAATAAACCATCGCAGGGGAGCTGCCATGGCTACCAGTAGCATTACAGGGCTCGGAACCGGGCTGAATATCGACGATCTCGTGTCCGCTGTAGTCAAGGCGGATACGTCCGCCAAGCAGACACAGATCACCAGTCTGCAGTCGAAGAACACGCTGAATATCTCGGCCGTGGGCTCCTTGCAGAGCGCCCTGGAGAACTTCGAGGCTGCGCTCACCGGTCTCAAGACTGGCAAGTCGTTTGCCGGTCTCAGCGCAGCGTCCTCCACCTCGACCGTGGCTACTGCCAGTCTGGGCAGCGGTGCGGTCAGTGGCAGCTACAAGTTGACCGTTGACAGTCTGGCGGCAGCTTCGAAGGTGTCCTCTGCAAGCTTGAGTGGTGGTGCCTCTACGAAGTTCGCATCGGGCGGCACTCTCAGCATCGATGTCGGCAACAACACCAGCTACAACGTGTCGATCAGTGCCGGCGCCAGCCTTTCCGACATTCGCACAGCGATCAACGATCAGCTGTCGGCATCGGCAGGCATAAGCGCCAACATCGTCACCGATTCCAGTGGCGCGCGCCTGGTTCTATCCTCGGAAACTACCGGGGCCGGAACCGATCTGTTCGTCAGCGGTACTGGAGATCTCTCCGCGCTCAACATCAATATCGACGACCAGGGTAATCACAGCCTCACCGCACAAAGCGGCAGCGCAGCTGGTTATATCACCGAGTCTGCCGATGCCAGCTATTCGCTCGATGGGTTGGCGCTGACCAGCGCCAGCAACACCATCACATCGCTGAGTGGGGTTTCCATCAAGCTAGCGGGAACGGGGTCGACGACCATCTCCGTCTCTGCCAACACGGAAGGTCTGAAGGACTCGATCACCTCGTTCGTCAATGCCTACAACACGCTGCTTAGCGTGACCGGTGCTCTGACTGGCGTGACGACGACGACTGCCGAAGACGGAACCACCAGTTCTTCGGCCGGTGCGTTGGTCGGCGATTCGATGACCCGTAATCTGATGTCCTCATTGCGTAATGCCCTGACGTCTTCGTCTGGTGAGAGCGGCTCGTTGAGTATTCTCGCCCAGCTTGGTGTCTCCACCAAGAAGGATGGCTCCCTAGAGATCGATGAGGATGCACTTTCCTCTGGCATCACAACCTATGCCGAGGATATTCAGGAGTTTTTTAGTGGCGATAATGGCCTGATCAACCGTATTGGCAATGTCACGTCCGTCTACACGTCCTCTGGCGGGCTGCTCGAGAGCAAGATGAACAGCCTTCAGTCTGCAAAGGCCTCGCTGACTGAGCAGCAAGAAGCGCTGGATCGGCGCATCGATACGTTGACCACTGCCATGTATACGAAATACAACAATATGGATAATCTGGTCGCCCAGTTGAATGCGACTTCGGAAAGCGTGCTGTCCACGCTGAATGCGCTGAACAACAACTCGAACGACTGACCTGCTTATTCGGAAAGGGGCAGAGGATCTCTGTCCTACGTGTCGATTTTTCGTAAATGCGCCTAAAGCCTGGGTAGTCAGTGCCGATATACCAAGTAAGCAGTTCGAATCCGGCTTACAAGGAATAGGAATCTCGTCATGCACGCCTATGCAGCCCTCAAGCATTATCAACAGGTCAACACCCAGGCGCAGGTCGGTGATGCCAGTCCTCATCGTCTCATTCAGATGCTGTTCGAAGGTGCACTGGATCGTATCGCCCAGGCGCAGGGCGCTATGCAGCGAGGACAAATCGCCGAGAAAGGGCTGTTGATCGGTAAGACCGTCCGTATAGTCGGTGGCCTGCGCGCGGCCCTCGATATGGAGCGCGGCGCAGAGCTCGCCCGTAATTACGATGCGCTCTACGAATTTGCTATTCAGCGCCTGACCCAGGCGAATCTGAAAAATGACCTGAACGGGCTCAATGAGGCCGCTATGGTGCTTCGTCGCCTCAAGGAGGGCTGGGATGGCATCGCTCACTGATAACGCAACTCTTGGCAAGGGGGCTGCGGTTTTGCGTCTCGAATCAGCCGGCTCGGCCTTGCGTGATGCGCTCAAGCGCCAGGATTGGTCGACTATTGGTGAGCTGGATCAGCAGTGTCGGGTGGCCGTCGAGGGAGCACTGCATGACACTGGGGATGAGGCTGCTCTGCGCAGCAGCCTTGAGTCCCTGCTGGCGCTCTACCGAGAGCTGATCGGTGCCTGCCAGGATGAAAAGCAGCGTATTGCTGCGGAGCTCCGGCAGGTCAATGGTGCCCACAAGGGCGCCAAGGTCTACCAGCTGTTCACGTGACGCCTGTCGCCCGGCTGTAACCTGCCTCGTGTCTCTGCGTCGGCAGGTTTTTCGCTCTTCTGGCTTTCTTGGGTTTCCCTCCTGCCTTACCTTGCTGCTAGGCGAGCAATAAATAAAAAATCACGCCATAAAATTGACTGCGTCCAAAATATTGACTTTACTAGTGGCCACTTGCTGTCGTGTGCCAGCTCCCTGGCGTGTCATTCTCTTCTCTCCTCGGGTCAGACATACACAAGATGTGGCGTGAAACCAAGATTCTCCTGATTGACGACAATGCCGCGCGCCGCCATGAGCTGGCGATCATTCTGAATTTTCTCGGGGAAGAACACCTCAGTTGCAGCAGCGAGGAGTGGAAGCAGGCCGTCGCCTCGCTCGAATCCAGCCGCGACGTACTCAGCGTTCTGCTGGGGGAAGTGCAGAGCAAGGGCGGCGCACTTGAGCTGACCAAGCAGATCGCAGCCTGGGACGAGTTTTTGCCGCTGTTGACCATCGGCGATTCTGCTGCGGCCGCCGAGTGGCCGGAAGACCTGCGGCGTCGTGTGCTGGCCGGCCTGGAAATGCCGCTGAGCTACAACAAACTGCTCGATTCACTGCACCGTGCCCAGGTCTACCGAGAGATGTACGACCAAGCGCGTGATCGTGGTCGTCAGCGCGAGCCCAACCTGTTCCGCAGTCTGGTCGGTACCAGCCGCGCCATTGGGCAGGTTCGGCAGATGATGCAACAGGTGGCCGATACCGAAGCCAGCGTGCTGATTCTGGGTGAGTCGGGCACCGGTAAGGAGGTGGTGGCGCGCAACCTGCACTACCACTCCAAGCGCCGTGAAGCTCCTTTCGTGCCGGTCAACTGCGGTGCCATTCCTGCTGAACTGCTGGAAAGCGAGCTGTTCGGTCACGAGAAGGGCGCCTTCACCGGTGCCATCACCAGCCGGGCAGGGCGCTTCGAGCTAGCCAACGGCGGCACGCTGTTCCTGGATGAAATCGGCGACATGCCGCTGCCGATGCAGGTCAAGTTGCTGCGTGTGCTGCAGGAGCGCACCTTCGAGCGCGTCGGCAGCAACAAGACGCAGACCGCCGACGTGCGCATCATCGCCGCCACGCACAAGAATCTGGAGAAGATGATCGAGGATGGCAGTTTCCGTGAGGATCTGTACTACCGCCTCAACGTCTTCCCGATCGAGATGGCGCCGCTACGTGAGCGCATCGAAGATATCCCGCTGCTGATGAACGAGCTGATTTCGCGCATGGAGCACGAGAAGCGCGGCTCCATTCGTTTCAATTCGGCTGCCATCATGTCGCTCTGTCGTCATGACTGGGCAGGTAACGTGCGTGAGCTGGCCAACCTGGTGGAGCGCATGGCGATCATGCATCCCTATGGCGTGATCGGTGTAGGCGAGTTGCCGAAGAAATTCCGTCATGTCGACGATGAGGACGAGCACCTCGCGGCGAGCCTGCGTGACGAAATGGAGGAGCGTGCAGCCATCATGGCCGGCCTGCCGGGCCTGGATACGCCGGCGATGTTGCCGCCTGAAGGGCTCGACCTGAAGGACTACCTAGGCAACCTGGAGCAGGGGCTGATTCAGCAGGCGCTGGATGATGCGGGTGGTGTGGTGGCGCGTGCAGCCGAGCGCTTGCGCATTCGCCGTACCACGCTCGTGGAGAAAATGCGCAAGTACGGCATGAGTCGTCGTGAGGAAGAGGGCGACGAGGACTGAGCGCTGTTTTCAGCGCCATGATCGTGGCGTCGTTGATCTCGATAAAGCCGGAGCCTTGACACAGCTGCCGGCTTTATTTTTTAAGTGACTGATAAATAAAGATAAAAAAATAGGCACGCCTATTGCTAGTTGTCTTGCAAACGACCGTCTTCTGACGGCGCAGTGCGAGAAGCAGCGATGAATTTACCCGTCAGCAACGTGGATACGACCGATCTGGTGTCCTCCGCTCCGCTCGAACAAGCCAGTCGAGCCGGCTTGGAGCAGGCTTTCGCCCTGTTCAGTCAGATGTCCAATCAGCTCAATGAGTCCTACGGTCTTCTCGAGGCCCGCGTCAGCGAACTCAAAGGTGAGTTGGCGCTGGTCAGCGCCCAGCGTATGCAGGAGCTGGCCGAAAAGGAACGTCTGGCTCATCGACTGCAGAGTCTGCTGGACTTGCTTCCTGGCGGGGTGGTGGTGATCGATGGTCAGGGTGTGGTGCGCGAGGCCAACCCGGTCGCCTGTGCGTTGCTGGGCAAGCCTCTGGTCGGCATGCTTTGGCGCGAGGTCATTGCCCGTAATTTCTCGCCCCGTGAAGATGATGGCCATGAGATTTCTCTCAAGGATGGGCGTCGTCTTTCCATCTCGACCCGTTCGCTGCACGGTGAGCCCGGCCAACTGATCCTGCTCAATGACCTGACGGAAACTCGACGCCTGCAGGGGCAACTAGCACGCCACGAGCGCCTTTCTGCGCTGGGGCGCATGGTCGCCTCACTGGCTCATCAGATTCGTACGCCGCTCTCTGCTGCCATGCTCTATGCTAGCCATCTCAGCGAGCATGTATTGCCGCAGGAGCAGCAGCAGCGTTTCGCCAGTCGTCTCAAGGAGCGCTTGCACGAGCTGGAGAATCAGGTGCGTGACATGCTGATCTTTGCGCGTGGTGAGTTGCCGTTACCTGATCGGTTGGCTCCGCAGGCCTTGTTCGATGCGCTACGTGCTGCTGCCGAGCCTCACCTTGCTGGCCTTGCCGTACGCTGGCAGTGCGATGTGCGCGGCGGAGAGCTGCTCTGCAATCGCGATACCTTGGTCGGCGCGATCCTCAACCTGATCGATAACGCCATCCAGGCCAGTGGTCGCCAGGTGCGTCTGAAGGTTCATCTTTACTCGCGTGCCAGTGAGATTCGTCTGTGTATCAGTGACAACGGGCCAGGCATGGATGAGGCAACGCTGGTGCGCCTGGGCGAGCCGTTCTTTACTACCAAGACCACGGGTACCGGTCTGGGGCTTGCGGTCGTCAAGGCGGTTGCCAAGGCTCATCATGGACGGCTTACCTTGCGTTCGCATCCGGGGCGCGGAACTTGCGCCATCGTTTCTCTGCCGCTGCTTATCGCGGCACCGCTGGCCCACAGGGAGTAATGTCATGGCAGCCAAAGTCCTGCTTGTTGAAGATGATCGTGCGCTGCGCGAGGCCTTGGCCGATACCCTTTGCCTGGGAGGCCATGCCTATCGCGCCGTGGATTGTGCCGAGGCGGCTTTGTCTGCGCTTGCAGAGGAGCCTTTCAGTCTGGTGGTGAGCGACGTCAACATGCCTGGCATGGATGGCCATCAGCTGCTGGCGCAGATTCGCAATCGCCATCCCCAGTTGCCGGTGCTGCTGATGACTGCTTTCGGCGCTGTCGAGCGTGCCGTGGACGCGATCCGTCAGGGGGCTGCCGATTATCTGGTCAAGCCTTTCGAGCCGCGTACCCTTCTCGATCTGGTCGCGCGTCACGCGCTCGGGCGGCTTGGGGTCAGCGAGCAGGATGGCCCAGTGGCACTGGAGCCGGCCAGCCGGCAGTTGCTGGAACTGGCCGCACGAGTGGCACAGAGTGATTCGACGGTGATGATCACTGGGGAGTCGGGAACCGGCAAGGAAGTGTTGGCACGCTACATTCACCAGCAATCGCCGCGTGCTGACGGCCCGTTCATCGCCATCAACTGTGCCGCCATTCCGGACAACATGCTCGAGGCCACGCTGTTTGGTCATGAGAAGGGCGCTTTCACTGGTGCGGTCAACTCACAGCCCGGCAAGTTCGAGTTGGCTGATGGCGGTACCATTCTGCTCGATGAAATCTCGGAAATGCCTCTTGGCCTGCAGGCCAAACTGCTCAGGGTCTTGCAGGAGCGCGAAGTGGAGCGTGTAGGCGCGCGCAGGCCTGTTGCCCTGGATATCCGCGTGCTGGCGACCAGCAACCGTGATCTGGCTGGTGAAGTGGCGGCCGGACGCTTCCGAGAGGATCTCTATTACCGTTTGTCGGTGTTCCCCCTGGCTTGGCGTCCGCTGCGTGAGCGGCCTGCCGATATTCTGCCGCTGGCTGAGCGGCTGCTGGCTCGGCACGTCAAAAAAATGAATCATGCAGCCGTGCGTTTTTCCGAAGAGGCCGTTCGGGCTTTGGTCGGTCATGCTTGGCCAGGCAATGTGCGGGAGTTGGACAACGCTGTGCAGCGTGCTTTGATCCTGCAGCAGGGAGGCATCATCCAGCCAGAGGATCTGTGTCTGAGTGCCCTTCTCGGGCAGGCTGTGCAGATGCCCGTAACGCGCCTGGCGAGCGTGTCGAGCCAGCCCGCTGCGGCGATGCCGATGCCGGAATCGATTGCGCAGGCGAATGAGGCAGGTGCCCTGGGAGAGGATCTGCGTCGACGGGAGTTCCAGGTGATCATCGATACGCTGCGATCCGAGCGTGGTCGCCGCAAGGAGGCTGCCGAGCGCCTGGGGATCAGCCCGCGCACCCTGCGTTACAAGCTTGCGCAGATGCGTGATGCCGGCATGGATGTGGAGGCTTACCTCTACGCCAGTTGATCCAGCCCGAGTAAACCTCATCTTCGCCGGCAGACCAGGCGGCTTGTCGGCGCCTGGTTCGTCGTGCATGGGCGAATTCCTTGGCGTTGCTTGCGAGCACTGTGCCAGGCCTCATCGCGGCTGAAGCCGCTCCTGCCGACGAGGTATCTAGGCGTTCGCTGCGGGCATGCTGTTGCCTGCAGCTTGTCGCGCGAAACCTACAGTCGCTCTCTTGGCACCCTTGTTGCAGATACCCCTACAAAGCACCGCTAGCGTCAAAAAGCGGGCAGTGGAGGAAGTCATGAGTCAAGGTGTCCAATTCAATCGCTTGATGCTGGAAATGCGTTCCATGCAGGCCGAGGCCATGGCCCGGCAAAAGCCGGTCGCCAGCGAGCCGGTGCAAGGCGCTCCGAGTTTCTCGGACATGCTTGGCCAGGCGGTGAACAAGGTCAACGAGACTCAGCAGGCCTCCAACCAGTTGGCAACTGCCTTCGAGATGGGCAAGAGCGGCGTTGACTTGACTGATGTGATGATCGCGTCGCAGAAAGCCAGCGTATCCTTTCAAGCCGTGACCCAGGTGCGTAACAAGCTGGTTCAGGCGTATCAAGACATCATGCAGATGCCGGTCTGAGGATTGATCCATGGCTGAAGCCGCAGTAGCAAACGTACCGGCCAAGACCGAGACGGCAGAAGCGAAGAAGCCGTTACTCGGCTTGAGCTTTCTGGAAAACCTCTCCGAAATGTCGGTGTTGCGTCAGCTCGGCCTGTTGGTTGGCCTGGCTGCCAGCGTGGCCATCGGTTTCGCCGTGGTGCTGTGGTCGCAGCAGCCTGACTATCGCCCGCTCTATGGCAGCCTCAATGGCATGGATGCGAGCCAGGTGGTCGATGTGCTGAGCAACGCCGGCATCAACTACACCGTCGAACCCAGCTCCGGTGCGCTGCTGGTCAAGGCCGAAGACATGGCCAATGCCCGTATGCGCCTGGCTGCTGCCGGCGTGGCGCCAACCGACAGCAATGTCGGCTTCGAGATCCTTGACCGTGAGCAGGGGCTGGGTACCAGCCAGTTCATGGAGGCCACCCGTTATCGCCGCGGTCTGGAAGGCGAGTTGGCGCGAACCATTTCCAGCCTCAACAACGTCAAGGGCGCGCGCGTGCACCTGGCCATGCCCAAGGCATCGGTATTCGTCCGTGACGAACGCAAGCCCAGCGCCTCGGTGCTGGTCGAACTCTATCCGGGGCGTGCGCTGGAGCCGAGCCAGGTCATGGCCATCGTCAACCTGATCGCCACCAGCGTGCCGGAACTGGACAAGAGCCAGGTTACGGTCGTCGATCAGAAGGGCAACCTGCTGTCCGATCAGCAGGAGCTTTCCGAGCTGACCATGGCCGGCAAGCAGTTCGACTACACCCGTCGCATGGAAAGCCTGTTCACCCAGCGCGTGCACAACATCCTGCAACCGGTGCTGGGCTCCGGCCGCTACAAGGCCGAGGTGTCGGCAGACGTCGATTTCAGCGCGGTGGAATCCACCTCCGAGATGTTCAACCCGGATCAGCCGGCGCTGCGCAGCGAGCAGCAGGTCAACGAGCAGCGTCAGAGCAGCTTGCCACCGCAGGGAGTGCCCGGCGCGCTGTCCAACCAGCCGCCAGCTCCGGCCGCTGCGCCACAACAGGCCGGCGGTGGCGCTGCCGCACCGGCAGGCCCGATTGCTGCAGGCCAGCCGCTGGTCGATGCCAACGGTCAGCAGATCATGGATCCGGCCACCGGTCAGCCGATGCTGGCACCGTATCCGGCGGACAAGCGCGAGCAGTCGACGCGCAACTTCGAGCTGGATCGCTCGGTCAGCTACACCAAGCAGCAACAGGGTCGCCTGCGTCGCCTGTCGGTAGCAGTGGTGGTGGACGACCAGGTGCGTGTCGACCCGGCTACCGGCGAAACCACCCGTGTACCCTGGAGCGCCGACGATCTGGCGCGCTTCACCCGCCTCGTGCAGGATTCGGTCGGTTTCGACGCCAGCCGTGGCGACAGTGTCAGCGTGATCAACACGGCCTTCAGCGCGCTGCAGGGCGAAGAGATTCCGGATATCCCGTTCTACACCCAGCCCTGGTTCTGGGACATCGTCAAGCAGGTGCTCGGCGTGCTGTTCATCCTGGTGCTGGTGTTCGGCGTGCTGCGTCCGGTGCTCAACAACATCACCGGCGCCGGTAAAGGCAAAGGCCTGGGCGAGGGCGGCGATGTCGAGCTTGGCCGCATGGCCGGCCTGGATGGCGAGCTGTCGGATGATCGCGTCAGCCTCGGCGGGCCGCAAAGCATCATGTTGCCCAGCCCCACCGAGGGGTATGATGCACAACTGAACGCCATCAAGGGCCTGGTCGCCGAAGACCCGGGTCGGGTCGCCCAGGTGGTGAAAGAGTGGATCAACGCCGATGAGTGACAATCGTACCGCTACCAAGCTGACCAAGGTCGACAAGGCCGCCATCCTTCTGCTCTCGCTGGGCGAGACCGACGCGGCGCAGGTCCTGCGTCATCTCGGGCCCAAGGAAGTGCAGAAGGTCGGTCTGGCCATGGCCGGCATGCGCAACATCCATCGCGAGCAGGTCGAGCAGGTGATGGCCGAGTTCGTCGATATCGTCGGCGACCAGACCAGCCTGGGCGTCGGCTCCGACGGCTACATCCGCAAGATGCTCACTGCGGCGCTGGGTGAGGACAAGGCCGGCAACCTGATCGACCGCATCCTGCTCGGTGGCAGCACCAGCGGTCTGGACAGCCTCAAGTGGATGGAGCCGCGTGCCGTGGCTGACGTGATCCGCTACGAGCACCCGCAGATCCAGGCCATCGTGGTGGCGTACCTCGACCCTGATCAGGCCGGCGAGGTGCTCAGCCATTTCGATCACAAGGTGCGCCTGGACATCATCCTGCGCGTGTCTTCGCTCAACACCGTGCAGCCTTCGGCGCTCAAGGAACTCAACCAGATTCTCGAGAAGCAGTTCTCCGGTAGCGCCAACACGTCTCGCGCTACCATGGGCGGCGTCAAGCGCGCGGCAGATATCATGAACTTCCTCGACAGCTCGGTCGAAGGCCAGTTGATGGACTCGATCCGCGAAGTGGACGAAGACCTCTCGACGCAGATCGAGGATCTGATGTTCGTCTTCGACAACCTGGCCGACGTCGACGACCGTGGCATCCAGGCACTGATGCGCGAGGTGTCGTCCGAGGTGCTGGTGCTGGCGCTCAAGGGCGCCGACGATGCGATCAAGGACAAGGTGTTCAAGAACATGTCCAAACGTGCCGCCGAACTGCTGCGCGACGATTTGGAGGCTAAGGGGCCGGTGCGTGTCAGCGACGTCGAGGGGGCGCAGAAGGAAATCCTCACCATTGCCCGCCGTATGGCCGAAGCCGGCGAGATCGTGCTCGGCGGCAAAGGCGGCGAGGAAATGGTGTAAGCCATGGTGGCCAAGGAGCCGGAAAGTGAATTGATCCGTGCCAAGGATCTGGCCGTGTTCGACCGTTGGGCCTTGCCCAGCTTCGATGAGCCCGGTGAGCCTGGCAGTGAGCCGGTCGAGGAGGTGGTCGCCGAGCGACCCAGCGAACCTGTGCCGGACGCAGAGCCGCTGCAGTCGGAAGAGGTTGCGCTGGAGGACGTCAAGCCGCTGACACTCGATGAGCTCGAGGCGATCCGCCAGGATGCTTACAACGAAGGCTTCGCCACCGGCGAGAAAGACGGTTTCCATGCTGGCCAGATCAAGGCCAAGCAGGAAGCCGACGCGGCCCTGGCGGTCAAGGTCGGCAGCCTGGAAAAACTCATGCAGCAATTGCTTGAGCCCATTGCCGAACAGGATCAGCAACTGGAAGTGGCGCTGGTGCGCCTGGTCAGTCACATGGTGCGTGAAGTGGTGCAGCGTGAGCTGAACATCGACTCCAGCCAGATTCGCCAGGTGCTGCGCGAAGCGCTCAAGTTGCTACCGATGGGTGCCGAGAGCGTGCGTATTCAGGTTAATCCGCAGGATTTCGAGACCATCAAGGCCTTGCGTGAGCGTCACGAGGAAAGCTGGAAAATCCTTGAGGACGACAGCCTGTTGCCCGGTGGCTGCCGCATCGAGTCCGAACACAGCCTGATCGACGCGACCGTCGAGACCCGTCTGGCGCAGTCGCTCAAGCAACTGTTCGAGCAGCAGCACGCGCAAGTCTCTCAGCCACCGGATGCGGATATCGGCCTGGATCTGGATGCCGTCGATGCGCCTTGAGCGGATCAGTTTCGCCAGGCGCCTGGCGGGCTACGTCGATGCAATCAACCTGCCCAGCCAGCCAGTGGTGGAGGGGCGCCTGTTGCGCATGGTCGGCCTGACCCTGGAGGCCGAAGGCCTGCGTGCCGCCATCGGCAGCCGCTGCCTGGTGATCAACAGCGACAGCTATCACCCGGTGCAGGTCGAAGCCGAGGTGATGGGCTTTTCCGGTGGCAAGATCTATCTGATGCCGGTCGGTAGCCTGGCCGGGATTGCGCCCGGTGCGCGTGTTGTGCCGCTGCCGGACACCGGGCGCCTGCCGATGGGCATGTCGATGCTCGGGCGCGTGCTCGATGGCGCCGGCCGTGCGCTCGATGGCAAGGGCGGCATGAAAGCCGAGGATTGGGTGCCGATGGACGGCCCCTCGATCAACCCGCTCAACCGGGATCCAATCAGTCAGCCGCTGGATGTTGGCATCCGCTGCATCAATGGCCTGCTCACCGTCGGCCGTGGCCAACGCCTGGGGCTGTTTGCCGGCACCGGCGTCGGCAAGTCGGTGCTGCTGGGCATGATGACCCGCTTCACCGAGGCCGAAATCATCGTGGTCGGTCTGATCGGCGAACGGGGCCGCGAGGTGAAGGAGTTCATCGACGAGATCCTCGGCGAAGAAGGTCTCAAACGTTCCGTGGTGGTAGCCTCGCCGGCGGACGATGCGCCGCTGATGCGCTTGCGCGCCGCGCAGTATTGCACACGCATCGCCGAATACTTCCGTGACAAGGGCAAGAACGTCCTGCTGCTGATGGACTCGCTGACGCGCTATGCCCAGGCGCAGCGCGAGATCGCCCTGGCCATCGGTGAACCGCCGGCGACCAAGGGCTATCCGCCTTCGGTGTTCGCCAGGCTGCCCAAGCTGGTCGAGCGTGCCGGTAACGCCGAGGCCGGTGGCGGTTCGATCACGGCTTTCTACACCGTTCTCTCCGAAGGTGACGATCAGCAAGACCCCATCGCTGACGCCGCACGCGGTGTGCTCGATGGTCACTTCGTGCTGTCGCGCCGCCTTGCGGAGGAGGGCCATTACCCGGCCATCGACATCGAGGCGTCGATCAGCCGGGTGATGCCGCAGGTGGTGTCGCCCGAGCAACTCAAGCAGGCGCAGCGCTTCAAGCAGTTGTGGTCGCGTTATCAGCAGAGTCGTGACCTGATTAGTGTTGGCGCCTACGTGCCGGGGGGCGATGCCGATACCGATCTGGCCATCGCTCGTCAGCCGAAAATGGCGCAATACCTGCGGCAGGGGTTGGGGGAGAGCATGAGCCTGGCGCAGAGCCGCGAGCAACTGGCTGCAGTGCTGGGGCAGTGATGCGTTGTTGCGACACCGCTTTTGCGCATGATGGAGCGCCCGTTCGATGAGTCTGAGTCGCGCCAAGCGCTTGCAGCCAGTGGTTGAAATGGCCGAGAAGGCCGAGCGAGAGGCTGCCCGGCAGCTCGGTCATCATCAGGGGCTGGTCAGCCAGGCCGAAGCCAAGCTGGGCGAGCTGGAGCGCTTTCGCGGCGATTACCAGCAGCAGTGGATCAGCGAGGGTAGTAAGGGCGTCTCCGGGCAATGGCTGATGAACTACCAGCGCTTTCTGTCGCAGCTTGAAGGTGCCGTCGGCCAGCAAAGCAAGAGCCTGGATTGGCATAGAGCCAACCTGGAGAAGGCGAGAGCGCTATGGCAGCAGCAATACGCGCGTCTGGAGGGCCTACGCAAGCTCGTGCAGCGTTACCGTGACGAGGCGCGCCAGGCTGAGGACAAGCGCGAGCAGAAGCTGCTCGACGAACTCGCTCAGCGTCTGATCGATCGTGGAGAGCCCTAGACAGACCATTCGCGCTTTTTCCTGGCTTCCCGAGCTGGCCGGCTGTGCGAGCGGGAAGCGCTCAAGTCCCTGCGTTAGATTGCAGTTGCCGACGGGCGGTATCGAGTGCTACACCTTTTCATGCTGCATTCGCTCTTCGCCGGGCAAAGCAGCTAAGCTGGGAGCATATCGACAAAGGAGCAAGGCATGGCCATCACCTCGCAGGCATCCGCCGACGGGCAAGAGCTGACCATCGTGATTCGCGGGCGTTTCGACTTCGCTTCGCATCAGGAATTTCGTGACGCCTACGAGCGCGTCGCCATCACCCCGCGACGTTATCTGGTCGACCTGCAGGACACCAGCTACCTCGACAGCTCGGCGCTCGGCATGCTTCTGCTTCTGCGCGATCATGCCGGCGGGGATTCGGCGCAGATCCGTCTGATCAACTGCAGCAGCGACGTGCGCAAGATCCTGGCGATCTCCAACTTCGAGCAACTGTTCCAGATCAGTTGAATATGGCCGACAGGCTGTCGATCCTGATCGCCGAGGACAACTCGGCCGACCGCATGCTCCTGTCGACCATCGTCAGTCGCCAGGGGCATCGAGTGCTGACTGCCAGCAATGGCCTGGAAGCCGTGGCGTTGTTCGAGCAGGAGCGTCCGCAGTTGGTGCTGATGGATGCTCTGATGCCGGTGATGGATGGTTTCGAGGCCGCGCGGCGAATCAAGCTGCAGGCCGGTGATGCGCTGGTGCCGATCATCTTTCTCACCTCGCTCAGCGAGAACGAGGCGTTGGTACGCTGCCTCGAGGCGGGTGGTGACGACTTTCTGGCCAAGCCTTACAACCGGGTGATACTCGAAGCCAAGATCAAGGCCATGGATCGCCTGCGGCGCCTGCAGGCGACCGTGCTGCATCAGCGTGACGTGATTGCCCAGCACAACGAGCATCTACTGCGCGAGCAACGCGTGGCCAAGGAGGTGTTCGACCGTGTCGCCCATTCTGGCTGTCTCAACGCATCGAACATCCGCTACCTGCAATCGCCCTACGCGTTGTTCAATGGTGACTTGCTGCTGGCTGCCTACACGCCGTCCGGTGGCATGCACGTGATGCTCGGCGACTTCACCGGCCATGGTCTGCCGGCGGCCATCGGTGCGATGCCGCTTGCCGAGGTGTTCTACGGCATGACGGCCAAGGGCCATGCGCTGACGGAAATTCTTCGCGAGATCAACGCCAAGCTCAAACGCATTCTGCCAGTGGGTGTGTTCTGCTGCGCCACGCTGCTCAACATCAGCAGCAAACGTGGCCTGCTCGAGGTCTGGAATGGTGGTCTGCCGGACGGCTATCTGTTGCACGAGGATGGCCGCCCTCGTCAGGCACTGGTGTCGCGCCACTTGCCGCTGGGAATCCTCGAGCCTGCTGCGTTCAGCGATCGCTGCGAGGTCTACCCGTTGCAGCGTGGCGATCGCATCCTGCTGCTCAGCGACGGTGTACTGGAGGCGCGCAACGCCCAGGGCCATCTGTTCGGCGAAAATCGACTGCTCGAGGTGCTGGATTGCAACCAGCAGCCACGTGTGCTGTTCGAGCAGATCCAGCAGGCTCTGGTCGCCTTTCGCGGTGAGCAGGAAGACGATGTCAGCATGCTCCAGGTCGGCTTCGAGGACGAGGGCGAGGTGCTGCATCCGCTGGCCTTCGCCGACGCCGGGCACAGCAATCCGCAGGACTGGTCGGCGAGCTTCGAGTTTCGCGCGCACAGCCTGCGGCATTTCAACCCTTTGCCCTACCTGTTGCAGTTGCTGATGGATATCAAGGCTCTGCGGCCGCGTGGCGGAGAGATCTATACCGTCCTGGCCGAGCTGTACTCCAACGCGCTGGAGCACGGTGTGATCGGTCTAGACTCGGCACTTAAGCGTGATGCCAAGGGGTTCTCCGAGTATTACCGTGAGCGCCGCTTGCGTCTGGCGCAGCTGCAGGACGGCTATGTGCGTTTTCACCTCCAGTTGTGCCCCCAGGAGCGAGGCGGACGCCTCATGATTCGGGTCGAGGATAGCGGGCCGGGTTTCGATGCTCAGGCGTTGACCAGCACGCCTGCTGACTTCAGTGGGCGTGGCCTGGCACTGGTGCGGGAGTTGAGCGATGCCTGCCACTGCGAGGGTGAGCAGCCGGGCGTAAGCGTGGAGTTTTGCTGGTCTACTGAGGCATAATCCCTCGGCTGTTGTTCAGGGAGTGACCCAGTAGTGCCCGACATCCACCTCGATGATGCCGTCCTGGCCGCCTTGCAGGACGTCATGGAAGATGAATATCCGGTCTTGCTCGATACCTTCGTGGCAGACTCCGAAGAGCGCCTGCGCCTCATCCAGCAAGCCGAGCGAGAGGCCGACGCCCAGGCCCTGCGCCTGGCTGCGCACAGCTTCAAGGGCAGTTGCAGCAACATGGGGGCGACCCTGCTGGCCAGCCTGTGCAAGCAGTTGGAAGACGCCGGGCGTCGTGAGGCGCTGGAGCTGGCGCCCGAACTGATCGAACAGATCGAGCGCGAATTTGCCATCGTGCGCATCCTGCTCAAGACCGAACGTCAGCGCTATCGCATCTGATCCTCCATGCAGGGCGATTTAAGTCGGTCTTCCTTTGTGCCACCAAGTTGGCCCGTCCTTTGCTCTGGTACCGTCACGACCCATCAGACGGAGAGCGTCCATGTCCGCGATGCCCGATCTACTCCTCAAGCCCGCGCCTGAGGTAAAGAGTAATGCGAAGCCACCGGCAAAAACGCCGCAGGCCAGCAGTAATGAGGCCTCCAGCTTCGATAAGGTGTATGCCAGGGAGCGTCAGACTCAGTCCGGCGAGCGTACCAGTGCGGCCAAAAAGCCAGCCGAGCAGCGTACCGATGAAGGTCGAGATGCATCGGCTGCCAGTGGCGATACCTCAGACAAGGAGCCTGCGGTTGCCACCAACGGCAATTCCTTGCCGGCCGAATCGACATCCGAGACGCTTGAACCTGCTCTGCCTGTCAGTGATGCTCAAGACACCCTGGATCCTTTGCTGGCGATGGCATTGGGAGGGCTGCAGGTGCCGCAGCCGCAGTCGGAGACTGCGCCGCTACCCGAGTCCACTACAGAGCCGGAACCCTTGCTGATTACAGGTATGCCGGTGACGGCGCCTGTCGTGGCTGAGCAGGAGGTATCCCCTGTGGCTGAACTCTCGGCTGAGCAGGCGAGCCCAGCGCTCGTGACAGAGGATGCCGTGAGCATGCAGCTACCGCAGGCTGTCGACGGAAAACCTCAGCAGCAACCTGCCAAGGGCAAGGATTTCGCTGCCGATCTGGTCTCGGCATTCGACCAGATGAGTGAGGCAGACAAGGGTGACAAGCTTTCCGCTGAGCTGGTAGTCGAGGATGCTTCCACGGAGGCGTTGCAGAGCCTCAAGGAGAGCACCCAGCCCGATCGTGCCGATCAGTTCGTCAGCAAACTCAATGCTCTGACCCAGGCGATCAATCAGCAGAGTGGCGGCGTTCAACGCGTGCCTCTGGTTCCGGGCCAGCCGGTTGCCGTGCAGCAGAGTGGTTGGACCGACGCCGTGGTCGACAAGGTGATGTGGATGTCTAGCCAGAATCTCAAGTCGGCGGAAATCCAGCTTGATCCGGCCGAACTTGGGCGCCTGGAGGTGCGTGTGCACCTGTCTCAGGACTCGGCCCAGGTAACGTTCGCCAGCCCTAATGCCGGCGTGCGCGATGCGCTGGAGGGGCAGATGAACCGGCTGCGTGACCTGTTTGCCCAGCAGGGGATGAACCTGGCTGACGCCAATGTATCCGATCAGTCGCTCAATCGGGGATGGCAGGGGCAGGGGCAGAACGAAGGGCGTGGCGGCTCCTCGCGTGGCGACAGCTTGTTGGGGGGCGATGACCTCGTTTCGAGTGTGCAGGAGGTTCGCAGCGAGCGCCTGAGCATGGGGCGTGGTCTGGTCGATTACTACGCTTGATTGCCGCTGTCGGGCCTGGCTCCGCTAGACTGAGATTCGCCCGAGTGTTCGCCAGAACGCTCGGGCGAATGCTTTTTGGGTGACAGAGACGGGCTGGCACTGTTAAATCCGCAGCCCAAGGTTGGACAATGCCGTTGATAGACTGGCATAACACTTGCTCCTAACCCTTTGATCGCGGAAAGAACCTAGGCACTGACGGATTATTGGCATGGCTAAGAAAGAAGCAGCACCGGCGGCAGAGGGGCAACCTGCCGGCAAGAGCAAGCTCAAGCTCATCATTCTCATCGTCGTCGGTCTGCTGCTGGCCGTCGGTCTGTCCATCGGCGGCACCTGGTTCATTCTCAGCAAGAGCGACAAGACCGAAGAGCCCAAGCACGAGGAGGCTGCCGATGCAGCGCCAGTGCACAAGGCGGCGGTCTATCAGGACTTGCTGCCGGCCTTCGTGGTCAACTTCAACGTTCAGGGGCGCACACGCTACCTGCAGGTGAGCATGGCGCTGATGGGGCGCGATGCGGCCGGCATGGAAAAACTTAAGGTGCATGTCCCGGTACTGCGCAACCGTCTGGTGATGTTGCTCTCGGGCCAGGATTTCACCGCCCTGCAAACGCCGCTGGGCAAGGAAATGCTCCTGCAGCAGGCCCTGGCCAGCGTGCAGGAACTGGCGCAGAAGGAAACCGGCAGCACCGTGGTTGAGCAGGTGCTGTTCACCAATTTCGTATTGCAGTAGGCGGGAGTCATCATGGCCGTTCAGGATCTGCTTTCCCAGGACGAGATCGACGCGCTACTCCATGGCGTGGACGATGGCCTGGTCGAGCCCGAAGAGGCCGCCGAGCCGGGCAGCGTCAAACAGTATGACCTGACCAGCCAGGATCGCATCGTCCGGGGGCGCATGCCGACCCTGGAGATGATCAACGAACGCTTCGCGCGCTATACCCGCATCAGCATGTTCAACCTGTTGCGCCGCTCGGCGGACGTCGCCGTGGGTGGTGTGCAGGTGATGAAGTTCGGCGAGTACGTGCATTCGCTGTACGTGCCCACCAGCCTCAACCTGGTGAAGATGAAGCCGCTGCGTGGTACCGGCCTGTTCATCTTGGATGCCAAGCTGGTGTTCAAGCTGGTGGACAACTTCTTCGGCGGTGACGGCCGTCACGCCAAGATCGAAGGGCGTGAATTTACGCCGACCGAACTGCGCGTGGTGCGCATGGTGCTCGATCAGGCCTTCGTCGACATGTGCGAGGCCTGGCATGCGGTCATGGACATCCACTTCGAATACGTCAACTCCGAGGTCAACCCGGCGCTGGCCAATATCGTCAGCCCCAGCGAAGTGGTGGTGGTGTCCACCTTCCATATCGAACTGGACGGCGGTGGTGGCGACCTGCACATCACCATGCCGTATTCGATGATCGAGCCGATCCGCGAGATGCTCGATGCCGGTTTCCAGTCCGATGTCGACGATCAGGACGAACGCTGGGTCAAGGCGCTGCGTGAAGACATCCTCGATGTCAGCGTGCCGCTGGCAGCGACCGTGGCGCGGCGGCAGTTGCGGCTGCGTGACATCCTGCATATGCAGCCCGGTGACGTGATTCCGGTCGATCTACCGGAAAACGTGGTGATGCGTGCCAATGGCGTGCCCACCTTCAAGGTCAAGCTGGGGGCACACAAGGGCAACCTGGCATTGCAGGTGCTCGAGCCGATCGAACGTCAACGCTGAAGCACCATTGGATTGCTTGGCCTGCGCTCGACGCGACAGGCCTGATTCATCACAGATTTCGAACAGGTAACAGGAGCCAGGCGAGGAACTACCATGGCAGACGAAGAAAATACTTCCCCCGAAGAGCAGGCGCTGGCCGACGAGTGGGCTGCAGCGCTGGCCGAGGCCGGTGATGCCGACCAGGATGACATCGATGCCATGCTCGCTGCGCAGGAGCAGCCCAAACCCGCCGCTCCGCGCGCGCCGATGGAGGAGTTCGGCAATGCGCCACCTCCAAGCACCGGCTTGCCGGCCGGCCTGGAGGGGCCGAACCTGGATGTGATTCTCGACATCCCGGTGTCCATCTCCATGGAGGTTGGCAACACCGATATCACCATCCGCAACCTGCTGCAGCTCAACCAGGGCTCGGTGATCGAACTCGATCGCCTGGCTGGTGAGCCGCTCGACGTGCTGGTCAACGGCACGCTGATCGCCCATGGTGAGGTGGTGGTGGTCAACGAGAAGTTCGGCATTCGCCTGACCGACGTCATCAGCCCCAGCGAACGCATCAAGAAACTGCGCTGATCATGACTCGATATCTTTTTCTCCTGCTGAGTCTGCCATTGTCTGCCTTGGCTGCGGAAACGACGGCCAGCCCGACGCCCATGGCGGGCAGTAACTTGGCCGGGCAGCTTGGCCAGATGCTTCTGGGCTTGTTGTTGGTGATCGGCCTGATTTTCGCACTCGCCTGGTTGCTGCGTCGTGTGCAGCAATTGACGCCGCGAACCGGGCAGGTGATCAAGTTGCTGGCGACCCAGCCGTTGGGGCCGCGTGATCGTCTGGTACTGGTGCAGGTCGGCAACGAGCAAATCCTGCTGGGCCTTTCTGCCGGGCGCATCGCCCCGCTGCACGTCCTCAAGGAACCGGTGCATCTTGCCGATGCCGAGCCGGCCACGCCGGAATTTGCCCAGCGCCTGATGGAGTTGCTGGGCAAGGATCAGAAGGACAAGTCCTGATGCTGCGTTTGTTGCTGGTATTGCTGCTCAGCGTGTCCGCTTCGCTGGCGCTCGCCGCCGATCCGCCCAGCGGCGGTACCTTGATTCAGCAGGGCGATGGCCCGTTGTCGATTCCGGCCATCACGCTGTCCACGGACGCGCAGGGCCAGCAGGAGTACTCGGTCAGCCTGCAGATACTGCTGATCATGACGGCGCTGAGCTTCATCCCCGCGTTCGTCATGCTGATGACCAGCTTCACCCGCATCATCATCGTCTTCTCCATCCTGCGTCAGGCGCTGGGGCTGCAGAGCACACCGTCGAACCAGATTCTGGTGGGGCTGGCGCTGTTCCTGACGCTGTTCATCATGGCGCCGGTGTTCGACCGGATCAACAGCACCGCCCTGCAGCCCTACCTGAACGAAGAGATCATTGCCCAGGAGGCGATCAAGCGCGCCGAGGTACCGATACGTGACTTCATGCTGGCGCAGACGCGGGAGAGCGATCTGGCGCTATTCGTGCGGCTGTCCAAGCGTACCGACCTCAATGGTGTCGAAGACGTGCCGCTGACCATCTTGGTGCCGGCCTTCGTCACCTCGGAGCTGAAGACCGCGTTCCAGATCGGCTTCATGATCTTCATCCCGTTTTTGATCATCGACATGGTGGTGGCCAGTATCCTCATGGCGATGGGCATGATGATGCTCTCGCCGCTGATCATCTCCCTGCCGTTCAAGATCATGCTGTTCGTTCTGGTCGATGGCTGGGCGCTGATCATGGGCACCCTGGCGGCCAGTTTCGGCACGATATAGCGAGGCTCGCATGACTCCCGAGGTAGCGGTTGACCTGTTTCGCGAAGCGCTCTGGCTGATCGTGCTGATCGTCGGTCTGGCGGTGGTGCCCAGCCTGGTAGTGGGGCTCATCGTGGCGATGTTCCAGGCCGCCACGCAGATCAACGAGCAGACCCTGAGCTTTCTGCCGCGGCTGATCGTCATGCTGGTCACGCTGATCTGGTCCGGCCCCTGGCTGGTGCGCGAGCTGATGGAATATACCCAGACGCTGATCCAGAACATCCCGTACCTGATCGGTTGAGCGCTCATGAATCACTCTACTGTGCTCGACATCTCGTGCTTCGGCTGCATTCGCAGCGGGCACGTAGTTCAAGGCATTGCGCCGGCTACGCGCAGGCGAAACGCGATCGATCTTCGCTCGCAACTCGTTCTTCACCGGCACTGAGGCAAGGGCGATGCTTGAGTTGAGTAGCGTGCAGATCAGTGGCTGGGTCGCCCAGTTCCTGCTGCCGTTGTTCCGCATTGCCGCCATGCTGATGGTCATGCCGATCATCGGTACGCAACTGGTACCGACGCGCGTTCGCCTCTATCTGGCGCTGGCCATCAGTGTGGCGTTGGTGCCTGTCTTGCCCCCCATGCCGCAGGTCGATGCATTGAGCCTGCGCAGCCTGTTGCTGATTGGTGAGCAGGTGCTGATCGGGGCGATGTTCGGTTTTCTCCTGCAGCTGTTCTTCCATATCTTTACAGTGGCCGGACAGATCATCGCCATGCAGATGGGCCTGGGTTTCGCCTCCATGGTCGACCCCACCAGCGGCGTGTCGGTGCCCGTTCTGGGGCAACTCATGCTGATGCTTGTGACGCTGTTGTTCCTGTCCATCAATGGTCATTTGGTCGCGTTGGAAGTACTGGCCGAGAGCTTCGTCAGTTTGCCGCCCGGGCAAGGGCTGATGGTGCAGCACTACTGGGAACTGGCCGGCAAGTTGGGCTGGGTGATCGGCGCCGGTCTGCTGCTGACCCTGCCGGCGGTTACGGCGCTACTGGTGATCAACCTGGCGTTCGGCGTGATGACGCGTGCGGCGCCGCAACTGAACATCTTCTCCATCGGTTTCCCGCTGACTCTGGCCCTTGGGCTGGTGATCTTCTGGATTAGCCTGTCCGACTTCGGCAATCTGTTTCAGGCGTTGGCCACTGAAGCATTGCAGCAGTTGGGCGAGCTCGCCAAGGTGCGTTAGGAGGCAGCATGGCTGAGAGCGAGAGCGGCGCCGACAAGAGCGAGGAACCCACTAGTAAGCGGCTCGAAGAGTCGCGGAAAAAAGGTCAGATCGCTCGTTCCAAGGAGCTCAATACCCTGGCGGTCACCATGAGCGGCACGGTTGCTCTGCTGGGCTTCGGCGCGCAAATGGGCGACGCCCTGCTGGATCTGATGCGCGGCAGTTTCAGCCTGCCGCGTGAAGTGCTGATGAACGAAGGCAATATGGGGCTGTACCTGCTTGCGTACGGCAAGCATGCATTGCTGGCTGTTCAGCCATTTTTCATCGTTCTGCTGATCGCTTCCGTGGTTGGTCCTATCGCACTGGGTGGCTGGTTGTTCTCATCCGAGGCGTTACTGCCCAAGGGTAGCCGGATGAATCCGCTGGCAGGGCTCAAGCGCATGTTCTCCATGCAGTCTCTGGCGGAGCTGCTCAAGGCGCTGGCCAAGTTCCTGGTCATCCTGGCCGTGGCCTTGCTGGTCTTGTCGTCTGATCAGGACGACTTGCTGGCCATCGCCAATGAGCCGGTCGAGTCGGCCATCCTGCACAGTTTGACGGTAGTCGGCTGGAGTGCGTTCTGGCTATCGTGCGGGTTGATTTTGATCGCTGCCGTGGATGTGCCGTTTCAGCTCTGGAGTCACAAGCAGAAGCTGATGATGACCAAGCAGGAGGTCAAGGACGAGTACAAGGACTCCGAAGGCAAGCCTGAGGTCAAGGGACGCATTCGTCAGCTGCAGCGTGAAATGGCGCAGCGGCGGATGATGCAGTCGGTGCCGCAGGCCGATGTGGTGATCACCAACCCGACCCACTTCGCCGTGGCCTTGAAATACGATCAGGACAAGGGCGGCGCGCCGATGTTGCTGGCCAAGGGCAATGATTTCACCGCCCTGAAGATCCGTGAGATCGCCCAGGAGCACAAGGTCATGGTGCTCGAATCGCCAGCCCTGGCGCGGGCGGTTTATTACTCCACTGAGCTGGATCAGGAAATCCCAGCAGGTCTCTACCTGGCTGTGGCTCAGGTACTTGCTTACGTCTATCAGATTCGCCAGTTCCAGGCTGGCAAGGGCAAACGGCCGGGGCCTCTGCCGGATCTGCCGATCCCGCCGGATCTACGCCGCGACGAGTGATGGAGTCGGCGAGCAGTCGCGTATTTTTTGCGATTGCAGTCTGTAATCCTCTTTCTGGAACGCTTCTTGCCATTACCCCATCAGGACGCGTTTCCGCGTCAAAAGATTGATGACTTGGGGTAAGGCCGTGGCAGTAGATCGCGCACAGTTGATCGGTGACGTACGCAGTAACTTGGCCGGGTTGCGCCACGGCAATTTGGGGATTCCCCTGTTGCTGCTGGTGATGCTCGGCATGGTGATGCTGCCGGTGCCGCCGTTTTTGCTCGACGTGCTGTTCACCTTCAGTATCGCGTTGTCGATCGTGGTGCTGCTGGTCAGTATCTACGCCCTGCGTCCCCTGGATTTCGCGGTGTTCCCCACGATCCTGCTGGCTGCCACGCTGCTGCGTCTGGCGCTGAACGTGGCCTCGACTCGTGTGGTGCTGCTCAATGGTCATGACGGCCATGGTGCGGCGGGGCAGGTGATCCAGGCCTTCGGTGAGGTGGTGATCGGCGGCAACTACGTGGTCGGTATCGTGGTCTTCGCCATCCTCATGATCATCAACTTCGTGGTGGTCACCAAGGGCGCCGGGCGTATCTCCGAGGTGAGCGCTCGCTTCACCCTCGACGCGATGCCCGGCAAGCAGATGGCGATCGACGCCGACCTCAACGCCGGTCTGATCGACCAGGTCGAGGCCAAGAAACGCCGCAGCGAGGTGGCCCAGGAGGCCGACTTCTATGGCTCCATGGACGGTGCCAGCAAGTTCGTACGCGGCGACGCCATCGCCGGCCTGCTGATTCTGTTCATCAACCTTATCGGCGGTATCGCCATTGGCGTGCTGCAGCATGCGCTGCCGTTCGCCGAGGCTGGCAAGGTTTACACCCTGTTGACCATTGGTGACGGTCTGGTGGCGCAGATCCCATCCCTGCTGCTATCGACGGCGGCGGCGGTGATGGTTACCCGGGTTTCCAGTGCCGAGGACATGGGTGCGCAGGTCAACCGGCAGATGTTTGCTTCGCCCAAGGCGTTGGCGGTGGCTGCGGCCATCCTCATTGCCATGGGGTTGGTGCCGGGCATGCCGCACTTCTCCTTCATCAGTCTGGGCCTGGTGGCTGCGGGTGGCGCCTACTGGATCGCACACAAGAACCGCAAGGTCAAGGAAGAGGAAGTCAAGGAAGTGCAGCGCCAGCAGGAGCTGCTGCCGGCGCAGAAGGCCCAGGAGGTGAAGGAACTGGGTTGGGACGATGTGACGCCAGTGGACATGGTGGGTCTGGAAGTGGGCTACCGCCTGATTCCGCTGGTCGACCGCAACCAGGGTGGTCAGTTGCTGGCGCGGATCAAGGGTGTACGCAAGAAGCTGTCGCAGGAGATGGGCTTTCTCATGCCGTCGGTGCATATCCGCGACAACCTCGACCTGGCACCCAATGCCTACCGTTTGACGCTCATGGGCGTCAGCGTGGCCGAGGCCGAGGTCTACCCGGATCGCGAGTTGGCGATCAACCCCGGTCAGGTGTTCGGCCCGCTCAATGGCATTGCCGCCAAGGATCCGGCGTTCGGCCTGGAGGCGGTGTGGATCGATCCCAGTCAGCGTGACCAGGCGCAATCGCTCGGTTACACCGTGGTCGATGCCAGCACCGTGGTCGCCACCCACCTGAATCAGATCCTGCACAAGCACGCTCATGAGCTGCTTGGGCACGAGGAGGTGCAGCAGCTCATGCAATTGCTGGCCAAGAGTTCGCCGAAGCTGGCCGAAGAGCTGGTGCCTGGGCTCGTGTCGCTGTCGACCCTGCTCAAGGTATTGCAGGCGCTGCTGCAGGAGCAGGTGCCGGTGCGCGACATCCGTACCATCGCCGAGGCCATCGCCAACGTCGCGCCAAAGAGTCAAGATCCCGCCGCCATGGTCGCAGCCGTTCGCGTGTCGCTGGCTCGCGCCATCGTGCAAAGCATCGTGGGACTAGAGCCGGAGCTGCCTGTGATCACCCTTGAACCAAGGTTGGAACAGATATTGCTGAACAGTCTGCAGAAGGCCGGTCAGGGTAGCGAGGATGGCATCCTCCTCGAACCAGGTATGGCCGAGAAGCTGCAACGTTCCCTGGTGGAAGCGGCGCAGCGCCAGGAAATGCTCGGCAAACCGGTGATCCTGCTGGTGGCCGGTCCGATCCGGGCGATGTTGTCGCGCTTCGCGCGGCTGGCGGTACCCAGCATGTACGTGCTGGCCTACCAGGAAATTCCGGACAACAAGCAGGTCACCATAGTCGCCACTGTGGGCCAGAACTGAGGTAAAGGGTCATGCAGGTCAAACGTTTCTTCGCTGCTGATATGCGGACCGCCATGAAACTGGTGCGTGACGAACTGGGCGCCGACGCGGCCATCATCGGCAATCGTCGCGTGGCCGGCGGTGTCGAGCTGACCGCCGCGCTCGACTATCAGGTGGCGCCGGCGCCGGTTCGACCGAATCCGGCTCTGGAGGCCGAGCTGCGCAAGACTCAGGCGCGCATCGCCAATGCTCAGGCGGAGCTGGCGACCCGTGCCGAACAGGACTCGTCGAAAGACCGTCAACTTTTCGCCAATGACTCGCTGGTGGCGCCGGAATTGCCGGCGACCCCGGTCAAGCCGCAGCGCCCCGTCGAGAAGCCGGTGGCTGCCGCGCCCAGTGTCGATCCGCGTGCGCTCGATGCCATGCGCTTCGAGCTGCACGGCCTGCGTGAGCTGATCGAAGTACAACTGGGCTCCATCGCCTGGGGGCAAATGCAGAGCCGTCGCCCGCAGCAGGCCAACCTGTGGCGCCGCTTGCAGCGTATGGGCCTGTCGGCCGAGCTGTCGCAGGCGTTGCTCGACCGCGTGGCAGGTGTCGCCGAGCCGCGTCAGGCCTGGCGCATGCTCCTGGCGCACCTGGCCCATGCGATCAAGACGCCCAAGGTCGAGCCGTTGGAAGAGGGCGGGGTGATTGCCCTGGTCGGCCCCGCCGGCATGGGCAAGACCACCACGCTGGCCAAGCTGGCCGCGCGTTACGTGCTTAAGTACGGTGCTCAGCAGGTCGCTCTGGTGAGTATGGACAGCTTCCGTATCGGCGCCCAGGAACAGCTCAAGACCCTGGGGCGCATCCTCGGCGTCTCGGTGACTCAGATCGATCCGGGGCAGTCGCTGCTGCAAGCCCTGGCGCCCCTGGCCAAGAAACGTGTCGTACTGATCGATACGGCGGGGTTGCCCGCCAACGATCCGGCCCTGCGTCTGCAGCTCGAAAGCCTGTCTGCGCGCGGCCTGAAAGCCAAGAATTATCTGGTGCTGGCCGCTACCAGTCAGAGACAGGTGCTCAAGGCGGCCTACCATAGTTACAAGCGTTGCGGCCTTTCCGGCTGCATACTGACCAAGCTGGACGAGGCCGTGAGCCTGGGTGAGGTTTTGGGTCTGGCTATAGGCCAGCATCTGCCGGTAGCCTATGTCACGGACGGGCCGCGGATTCCGGATGATCTGCACGTTCCGCGTAGCCACCAACTGGTCAGCCGCGCGGTGGGATTGCAGGCGCCGGAGGAGCCGAGCGAGGACGCCATGGCGCAATTGTTCGCCGGTCTCTATCAAGGAACCGCGCGGCGCGTCGGCTGAAGCGCTAAAGTGTTGCAAACCCTGCGTTTTTTGCAGGGGCGAACGGCCGGTTGGCCAAGTCGAAGTTAGACAAGGTATTGAGAGAACATGGGTATGCATCCCGTACAGGTGATCGCGGTAACCGGCGGCAAGGGCGGTGTCGGTAAGACCAACGTGTCGGTGAATCTGTCCATGGCCCTCGCCGATCTGGGGCGCCGGGTGATGTTGATGGACGCCGACCTTGGGCTCGCCAACGTCGATGTGCTGCTGGGGCTGAGCCCCAAGCGCACCCTGGCCGACGTGATCGCTGGTGAGTGCGACCTGCGTGACGTCCTGCTGCAGGGGCCGGGCGGTATCCGCATCGTGCCGGCCGCATCGGGCACGCAGAGCATGGTCAACCTTTCGCCCATGCAGCACGCCGGCCTGATCCAGGCATTCAGCGATATCAGCGAAAACCTCGACGTATTGGTGATCGACACTGCAGCCGGCATCGGCGATGCGGTCGTCAGCTTCGTGCGGGCGGCGCAGGAAATTCTCGTTGTGGTCTGCGACGAGCCGACCTCGATCACCGACGCCTACGCGCTGATCAAGCTGCTCAACCGCGACCATGGCATCAGCCGCTTCCGCGTGCTGGCCAACATGGCGCACAGCCCGCAGGAAGGTCGCAATCTCTTTGCTAAGCTGACCAAGGTGACGGATCGTTTTCTCGATGTCGCCCTGCAGTACGTCGGCGCGGTGCCCTACGACGAATGCGTACGCAAGGCGGTGCAGAAGCAGCGCGCCGTCTATGAAGCCTTCCCGCGCTCCAAATGCGCACTGGCGTTCAAGGCAATCGCTCAGAAGGTCGATACCTGGCCGCTGCCGGCCAACCCGCGCGGCCATCTGGAGTTCTTCGTCGAGCGCCTGGTGAAGCAACCGACAGCAGACTCGGCCGTATGACAGCAGCCTCTGGACTTCGTATGTACAACAAGGCTCGTGCGCAGGACTCCCAGCACCAGTTGATCGAGCGCTATGCGCCGCTGGTCAAGCGCATTGCCTATCACTTGCTGGCGCGTCTGCCAGCCAGCGTGCAGGTGGACGATCTGATTCAGGCCGGGATGATCGGCCTGCTCGAAGCCTCGCGCAAATACGACTCCAGCAAGGGTGCAAGCTTCGAAACATTCGCCGGTATTCGCATCCGCGGTGCCATGCTCGACGAGGTACGCAAGGGCGATTGGGCACCGCGTTCGGTGCACCGCAACAGCCGGATGGTCAGCGATGCGATACGTACCGTTGAAGCGAGAACGGGGCGTGACGCTAAAGATCACGAGGTTGCTGCCGAACTCCAATTGAGTCTGGAAGATTACTACGGCATTCTTGGCGACACTTTGGGCAGCCGCCTGTTCAGTTTCGACGACCTATTGCAGGACGGTGAACATGGCGGACTGCACGAAGACGCCGGGCACACCCACCTCGAACCTTCGCGGGATCTCGAAGATGAACGCTTTCAAGCGGCATTGGCCGAGGCCATTGCCGGCCTGCCGGAGCGCGAGCGTCTGGTGCTGGCGCTGTATTACGATGAAGAACTGAACCTGAAGGAAATCGGTGAAGTACTGGGGGTCAGCGAATCGCGCGTCAGTCAGTTGCACAGTCAGTGCGCGGCGCGTCTGCGTTCGCGGCTGAGTGAATGGCGCGCTGGCTGAGTCGCAGCGCACTCGCAGGCAGAAACGGTTTCACGATTAAAGGACGTAGTTGCAAACGCAATACGTTTGGGACTGTACGGAGGTCGACTTGGACAAGAACATGAAAATCCTCATCGTTGACGATTTTTCGACGATGCGACGGATCATCAAGAACCTCTTGCGAGACTTGGGTTTCACCAATACCGCCGAGGCCGATGACGGCACTTCAGCGTTGCCGATGCTGCAGAGCGGCAGCTTCGACTTTCTGGTCACCGACTGGAACATGCCCGGTATGACCGGCATCGACCTGCTGCGTGCGGTACGTGCGGATGAGCGCCTCAAGCACCTGCCGGTGCTGATGGTCACCGCCGAAGCCAAGCGTGACCAGATCATCGAAGCGGCTCAGGCCGGCGTGAATGGCTATGTGGTCAAGCCCTTCACTGCGCAGGTGCTGAAGGAAAAGATCGAGAAGATCTTCGAGCGGGTCAACGGCTGATGTCGGCCGCGAGGGTGCTATGGAACACGATGATTCCACATTGGGCGATCTTGAAACGTCCCTGAAAACCAATGCCCGCGAACTGGTCGATAGCCTCGAAAAAGGTAACTTCGGCAACGCGGTGCAACTGATCAATGAGCTCAACAAGGTTCGTGATCGTGGTTTGTATCACGAGGTCGGCAAGCTGACCCGTGAGCTGCACAACGCTATTGTCAATTTTCAGCTCGACCCGCGCATGCCTCATGCCAAGGAGCTGTCGCAGATATCCGACGCCACCGAGCGTCTGAACTACGTCGTCACCCAGACCGAGAAAGCGGCTAACCGCACCATGGATCTGGTGGAGCAGAGTGCACCACTGGTCAATGACCTGGCCGATGAGGCGCAGAGCCTCAGCGCCGAGTGGGGTCGTTTCATGCGCCGGGAAATCGGCGCAGAGGGTTTCCGTGAGCTGGCCAAACGCATCGAGCTGTTCCTTGCGCGTAGCGAGCGTGACAGCAGCAAGCTGTCCAACCACCTCAACGACATTCTGCTGGCGCAGGATTACCAGGATCTGACCGGTCAGGTGATCAAGCGGGTGACGCAGCTGGTCACCGAGGTGGAAAGCAACCTGCTTAAATTAGTCCTAATGGCCAGTTCGGTAGACCGCTTCGCGGGTATCGAACATGACCACGATGCATTGCGTGCCGAACAACAGCAGCAAAAATCGCCGTCGACGGGTGAAGGTCCGCAGATTCATGCCGATAAGCGTGATGACGTCGCCTCCAATCAGGACGATGTCGACGACCTGCTATCCAGTCTTGGATTCTAAGGAGCACCCCACATGAGCTTCGGCGCCGATGAAGAGATCCTCCAGGATTTCCTGGTAGAGGCCGGCGAGATTCTCGAACAGTTGTCCGAGCAGTTGGTCGAGCTGGAAAGCCGACCGGACGACATGAACCTGCTGAACGCCATCTTTCGCGGTTTCCACACCGTCAAGGGCGGAGCAGGCTTCCTTCAGCTCAACGAGCTGGTGGAGTGCTGTCATATTGCCGAGAACGTGTTCGACATCCTTCGCAAGGGCGAGCGTCGCGTTGACGCTGAACTGATGGACGTTGTGCTCGAGGCGCTGGATGCGGTCAACAGCATGTTTGGCCAAGTTCGGGAACGCTCCGAGCCTACGCCAGCATCGCCCGAGCTGCTGGCGGCCCTGGCACGCCTGGCCGAGCCAGCAGGTGCGCAGCCCGAGCCGGTTGCCGAGCCTGTAGCGGTTCAGGCCGCGCCGGAGCCGGAGCCCGAACCTGTTGCCACGCCTGCTGCAAGTGCTGCGTCCTCCGACATCACCGATAGCGAGTTCGAGCAACTGCTCGATGCACTGGGGGATACGCCGCCGGCTGCGCCCGAAGCCAGCGCCGGCAGTGACGATATCACCGACGATGAATTCGAAGCGCTGCTCGATCAACTGCATGGCAAAGGTCAGTTCGCCGCGCCAGCCGCATCGGCACCGGCCCCTGCAGCTCCTGCTGCTGCCGCGCCCGCCGCACCTGCCGGTGACGATATCACCGACGACGAATTCGAAGCCTTGCTCGATCAGTTGCACGGCAAGGGCCAGTTCGCCGCGCCGGCTTCGCCTGCCGCGCCTGTAGCGGCCGCGCCAGCCGCCGCCCCGAGTGCCCCGGCCGGTGACGACATCACGGATGACGAGTTCGAATCGCTGCTCGATGAGTTGCACGGCAAGGGCAAATTCGTAGCGCCGGCTCCAGCTGCCGCTCCGGCCGCAGCGGCAGCACCGGCTCCTGCGGCGGCCAAGCCTACGCCTCAGCCAGCTGCTGCGCCGGCGGCCAAGCCGGCGGCCAAGCCCGAACCCGCTGCGCCGCGTGCTGCTGCGCCAGCTCCTGCGGCGGCGGAGAAGGCGCCTGCCAGCGAAGCCGAAACCACCGTACGGGTCGATACCGCACGCCTCGACGAGATCATGAACATGGTCGGCGAGCTGGTACTGGTGCGTAACCGCCTGGTGCGCCTGGGGCTCAACAGCGGCGACGAGGCCATGTCCAAGGCGGTGTCGAACCTCGACGTGGTCACGGCGGATCTGCAGACTTCGGTGATGAAGACCCGCATGCAGCCGATCAAGAAGGTCTTCGGCCGTTTCCCGCGCCTGGTTCGCGACCTGGCGCGCAATCTGAAGAAAGAGATCAACCTCGAGCTGGTGGGCGAAGAAACCGACCTCGACAAGAACCTGGTCGAGGCGCTGGCCGACCCGCTGGTGCACTTGGTGCGCAACGCGGTCGACCACGGCGTGGAGACCCCGGAAGAACGCGAGAAGGCCGGTAAGGCTCGCGCAGGTAGGGTGGTGCTGTCCGCCGAGCAGGAAGGTGACCACATCCTCTTGTCCATCACCGATGACGGCAAGGGCATGGATGCCGACATCCTGCGCGCCAAGGCGGTGGAGAAGGGCTTGCTGGACAAGGATGCAGCCGAACGTCTGAATGAGTTCGAATGCTACAACCTGATCTTCGCCCCGGGCTTCTCGACCAAGACCGAAATTTCCGACGTGTCCGGTCGCGGTGTCGGCATGGACGTGGTCAAGACCAAGATTTCCCAGCTCAACGGCACGGTCAACGTGTTCTCGCAGAAGGGCCAGGGCTCGAAGATCGTCATCAAGGTCCCGCTGACCTTGGCGATCATGCCGACGCTGATGGTCATGCTAGAGAATCAGGCCTTCGCGTTCCCGCTGGTCAACGTCAACGAGATCTTCCACCTCGATCTGTCGCGCACCAACGTGGTCGATGGCCAGGAAGTGGTGATCGTGCGCGACAAGGCGCTGCCGCTGTTCTATCTCAAGCGTTGGTTGGTGCCGCAGGCGTTCATGGAGGAGCAGCGTGAAGGGCATGTGGTGATCCTCACCGTAGGCAGTCAACGCATCGGTTTTGTCGTCGATCAATTGGTCGGTCAGGAAGAAGTGGTAATCAAGCCACTTGGCAAGATGTTGCAGGGCACCCCGGGGATGTCCGGGGCGACCATCACCGGCGACGGTCGCATCGCGCTGATTCTCGACGTACCGAGCATGCTCAAGCGCTACGCTCGACGTTTCTGATGGTTTTGCGGCACGGGCCGATGCCCGTGCCGTCTAGGAGTGTTTATGGCAGTCAAGGTCTTGGTAGTAGACGACTCCGGCTTCTTTCGCCGGCGTGTTTCGGAAATTCTGTCTGCCGATTCCAGCATTCAGGTGGTCGGGACGGCCACCAACGGACGGGAAGCCATCGATCAGGCGCTGGCGCTCAAGCCAGACGTGATCACCATGGATTACGAGATGCCGATGATGGATGGCATCACGGCTGTACGTAACATCATGCAGCGTTGTCCGACGCCTGTGCTGATGTTCTCCTCACTCACCCATGAAGGCGCACGTGTCACCCTGGATGCGCTGGATGCCGGGGCGGTGGATTTCCTGCCGAAGAATTTCGAGGACATCTCGCGTAACCCGGAGAAGGTCAAGCAACTGCTGTGTGAAAAGGTGCATTCCATTGCACGCAGCAACCGTCGCTTCAGTTCTGCGCTTGCCACACCGGCACCGGCTGTCACCAGCCCGACGCCTGCGCCAAGTCGCAGCGCTACCCCCGTTCGCACGCCGGCGCCCGCGACTCCTGCGCGTACTGTGTCGGCTGCAGGCGTTGCCTCCAGTGCCAGTAGTAATTCGCCGGCACCGCGCCGCAAGGCCTACAAGCTGGTCGCCATCGGCACCTCCACTGGTGGTCCGGTCGCCCTGCAACGAGTTCTGACCCAACTGCCGGCCAACTTTCCGGCGCCGATCGTGCTGATCCAGCACATGCCGGCTGCCTTCACCAAGGCTTTCGCCGAGCGCCTGGACAAGCTTTGCCGCATCCAGGTCAAGGAAGCCGAAGACGGTGACATCCTGCGCCCTGGCCTGGCTTTGCTGGCCCCTGGCGGCAAGCAGATGATGGTTGACGGTCGCGGTGCGGTGAAGATCCTGCCCGGTGACGAGCGTCTCAACTACAAGCCCTGTGTCGACATCACCTTCGGCTCTGCCGCCAAATCGTTCAACGACAAGGTGCTGGCCGTGGTGCTCACCGGCATGGGCGCCGATGGCCGTGAGGGTGCGCGCCTGCTCAAGCAGAACGGTAGCCAGGTATGGGCCCAGGACGAAGCCAGCTGCGTGATCTATGGCATGCCTATGGCGGTGGTGAAGGCCGATCTGGCCGATGCGGTCTATTCGCTCGACGACATCGGCCGACACCTGGCCGAGGCCTGTCAGTGATGAAACCTGAGCCGGGCGGTCATGCATGGATGTCCTGAGTCTAATCGGCGTCATTCTGGCGTTCGTCGCCATCCTCGGGGGCAACTATCTCGAAGGCGGACAAGCCTCGGCACTGCTCAATGGTCCGGCGGCGCTGATCGTGCTCGGCGGTACGCTCGGCGCGGCTTTCCTGCAGACGCCGATCAGCACGTTCAAGCGTTCCGTGGGCGTGTTGCGCTGGATCTTCTTCCCGCCGCGCATCGATCTGGTCGGTGGTATCAACCGGGTCGTCGGCTGGAGCATGGTGGCGCGCAAGGAGGGCTTGCTCGGTCTGGAGTCGGTGGCTGACGCCGAGCCGGACGCCTATGCGCGCAAGGGGCTGCAGTTGCTGGTCGATGGTGCTGAGCCGGAATCCATCCGTAGCATCCTCGAGGTCGATCTCTATACCCAGGAGGCCCGTGATATTCAGGCCGCCAAGGTGTTCGAGAGCATGGGCGGCTATGCGCCGACCATCGGCATCATCGGCGCGGTGATGGGCCTGATCCACGTGATGGGCAATCTGGCCGACCCCAGCATGCTTGGCAGTGGCATCGCCGTGGCCTTCGTCGCCACCATCTACGGTGTGGGGTTCGCCAACCTGTTGCTGCTGCCGGCTGGCAACAAACTCAAGTCCATTGCGCTGCGCCAGTCGCGCTACCGGGAAATGCTGCTCGAGGGCATTCTCTCCATCGCCGAGGGTGAGAACCCGCGTTCCATCGAATTGAAGCTGCAAGGCTTCATGGACTGATGGAGGCACTATGGCCCGCAGACGGCATCAGGAAGAACACGAGAATCACGAGCGCTGGCTGGTGTCCTACGCGGATTTCATCACGCTGTTGTTCGCCTTCTTCGTGGTGATGTACTCCATCTCCTCGATCAACGAGGGCAAGTACAAGATTCTCTCGGACACCCTGACCGGTGTATTCAACCAGCCGGATCGTTCGATCAAACCCATTCCTATCGGTGAGGAACGCCCGCGTACCGGCGATCCCGAACGGGCGACGATGAACGAGGACGACAAGGATGTGACCGACAGTACGCTGCGCAGCATTGCCTCCAGCGTGCGTGACGCCTTCGGTGACCTGATCCAGAGCGATCAGTTGAATATTCGCGGCAACGAAATGTGGATCGAGCTCGAACTCAGTTCCAGCCTGCTGTTCCCCAGCGGCGATGCCTTGCCGAACAATCAGGCATTCGACATCATCGAGAAGGTCGCCAAGATTCTGGCACCCTATGAAAATCCGGTGAAGGTGGAAGGGTTCACCGACAACCTGCCGATCCAGACGCCCCAGTATCCGACCAACTGGGAGCTGTCCTCGGCGCGAGCGGCAAGCATCGTGCGCATGCTCGCCATGGACGGGGTCAATCCTGTCCGTCTGTCTGCGGTGGGCTATGGTGAATTTCAGCCGGTTGCGGACAATTCGACGGCCGAAGGGCGTGCCCGTAATCGTCGGGTGGTGTTGGTGATCTCGCGTGACCTGGACAATCGCCGTAACAGCGGTAGTACCGCTGCAAGCCAAGGCGGAGCTGGCACGCAACCTGCAAAAGCGCCAGAGCAGGGGGCCGCACAACCGTGAACCGTCAAATCCCAGTCGCGCCGTCGCGGCGGTCGACAGCCATTCTCGGTCTGCATGCGTCACGCCGGGAGGATGAGAAAAGATGAAAGTCTGGGCAGTAGCCAATCAGAAAGGTGGTGTCGGCAAGACCACCACGTCCATCGCACTGGCGGGTCTGCTGGCGGATGCCGGCA
The DNA here is from genome assembly GCF_034683865.1 of Pseudomonas sp. C11. Lineage (NCBI taxonomy): Bacteria > Pseudomonadati > Pseudomonadota > Gammaproteobacteria > Pseudomonadales > Pseudomonadaceae > Pseudomonas > Pseudomonas sp. C11. The sequence continues at coordinate 133,969 of NZ_JAWIIP010000002.1, read as the reverse complement.
AGCGTGTCGTCGTCGTCGACCTCGATCCGCACGGATCCATGACCAGCTATTTCGGCCATGACCCGGATACGCTGGAGCACAGCTGTTTCGACCTGTTCCTGCATCAGGGCAACGTGCCGCAGGGGCTGCCGAAGCAATTGCTGCATGGCACCAGCCACGAGAACATTTCCCTGTTGCCCTCGAGTACCGCACTGGCGACGCTGGAGCGTCAGTCGCCGGGGCAGAGCGGCCTGGGGCTGGTGATTGCCAAAAGCCTGGCGCAGCTGTGGGAGGATTTCGATCACGCGGTCATCGACAGTCCGCCGCTGCTCGGCGTGCTCATGGTCAATGCCCTGGCGGCGAGTCAGCAACTGGTGATCCCGGTGCAAACCGAGTTCCTTGCGGTCAAGGGGCTGGAGCGCATGATCACCACGCTGACCATGATCAATCGTTCGCGCAAGCAGGCGCTGCCATACACCATCGTGCCGACGCTGTTCGACCGCCGTACCCAGGCCTCGATGAGCACGCTGAAAGTCTTGCGCAATACTTACCCCGATCATCTCTGGCCGGCCTATATTCCGGTCGATACGCGCTTGCGCGATGCCAGTCGGGCAGGGCGCACGCCTTCGCAGTTCGACGCGGGTAGCCGTGGCGTGATCGCCTATCGTGCCTTGCTCAAGCATCTGCTGAGCCATCAGCCCGCCGCGCAGGTAGCCTGATATGCGCGTCTGTGTTGAACTGCACTCAAGTCGAGCCACATTCCTGCCGATAGGCTGTACAGGCCTTGATCACGGTGTTCACCCATGAGTCGTAACCTCGCTACTGCCACGCGCTCCCAACTGGCCCTGCAGTCCTATCTGGACGGCCTGCTGCAGGAAGCGGCTGCCGAGCTCGAACAGTCCGTCGATATCGATGAGTTCGAGGCTGCCGTACTCGAGGAGCAGGTGCGTGATGCGCGCCTGGTTCAGCCGGTTGCGATGCCGGTGGTGGCCGCGCCGCAGGTGCAGGTCACTGCCCCTGAAGTGATCGTGCCGACTCCGGTGATCGAAGAGGCGCCGCCGCTGGTGGCACCGGTTGCCGAGATCACGCCGCTGCAGACCGCCCTCGATGCCGACGGGCGTCCCGGCTGGGCTGAGGAGCCGTTCGAATGCCTGTTGTTCGACGTTGCCGGGCTGACGCTGGCGGTTCCGTTGATCTGCCTCGGTTCCATCTACCCGCTGGAAGGGCAGGAGCTGACGCCGCTGTTCGGCCAGCCCGACTGGTTCCTCGGCATCCTGCCCAGCCAGGCCGGTAACCTCAAGGTGCTGGATACCGCGCGCTGGGTCATGCCTGATCGTTACCGCGACGACTTCCGTGAAGGCCTGCAGTACGTGATTTCCGTGCAGGGCTACGAGTGGGGGCTGGCAGTGCATCAGGTCAGTCGCTCCATCCGCCTTGACCCCAGTGAGGTCAAGTGGCGCAGCCAGCGCACGCAACGCCCCTGGCTGGCGGGTACGGTAATCGAACACATGTGTGCGCTGCTCGATGTGGCGGCGCTTGCCGAACTGATTGCCAGTGGGGGTGCCAAGCACCTCAATGGCGGAAAACTGCATTAAGAATTGGTGGGCTCGTGCCAACGGGCTCTATAGTTGATGACAAGCGGGTGTAATCCGCGCGTGCCGCACTGAGCGGTTTTTGACGAGGCTAGGGACATGAAGAAAAGTTCTGCACAAGGTGCCGAAGATCCGATTCTGCAGTGGGTGACCTTTCGCCTGGACAACGAGACCTATGGCATCAACGTGATGCAGGTACAGGAAGTCCTGCGCTACACCGAAATCGCACCGGTTCCGGGGGCTCCGAGCTATGTGCTGGGCATCATCAACCTGCGCGGCAACGTGGTCACGGTGATCGATACGCGCCAGCGTTTCGGCCTGGGCTCCGCGCCGGTGACCGACAACACCCGTATCGTCATCATCGAGGCGGACAAGCAAGTGGTCGGCATCCTGGTCGACAGCGTCGCCGAGGTCGTTTACCTGCGCCAATCCGAGATCGAAACGGCGCCGAACGTCGGTAACGACGAGACGGCCAAGTTCATCCAGGGCGTTTGCAACAAGAACGGCGAACTGCTGATCCTGGTCGAGCTCGACAAGATGATGTCCGAGGAAGAGTGGTCGGAGCTGGAGAGCATCTGAGCCATGTCCGAGTTTGCCATGCTTGCTGCGGCCCTGGCCTTCGTGGCGCTGCTGTGCGTGGCATTGGGCATCGTCTGCAACGGCCTGTACCGCAATCAGCAGCGGCTGTTGGCGGAGCAGGCCAGGCGTGACGCCGCGCGCGATGCGCGGATTCGCGAGCTGGGCAAACGCCTCGATGCCTACCTGACCGGTAGCATTCGCATGGGCGAGGAGTTGCACGAACTGCGTCGTATCGTGGCGCCGTTACCGGACAAGGTCAGTCAGATCGAGCAGCGCGATCCCAACAGCCTGTCCTTCACCCAGGCTGCGCGCCTGGTGGGCATGGGGGCCAGTGTCGATGACCTGACCCAGTCCTGTGGCCTGAGCAAGGCCGAAGCTGAACTGATCAGCCGCCTGCATCAACCTCGCGCCAGTCAATCGAATTGAAGCTGCCTGCAGGCGCTTCGATGTCCTTGCCGACAGTCAGTTCCGCAGCCTATTGCGCCCGGTTTGCTTCGCTCAGTGGCTCGGCCCGCGAAGAAGAGGAAGGCTTGGCGTCACGTCACGCTCGCCGTCTTCCTTGAATCCCGGTGGCCGCTTGCCCTGCAGGTACCAGGCGAAGGCGATGATCTCGGCGATACAGCGATACAGCGCTTCGGGAATGGCATCGCCCAGCTCCAGCCGGGCCAGTAAACGCACCAGCTCGGCGTTTTCGTAGATCGGTACTTCGTATTCGCGGGCGATGGCCAGGATCGCCTCGGCCAGCTCGTCATCGCCCTTGGCGCTGAGCACTGGCGCGCTCTGCCCGTCATAGGTGAGGGCAATGGCCTGGCGTGCTTCGGGCTGTGACTTGCGGCTCATGCGGTTTCATCCACCCAGCGTTGTTCCAGTGAGGTCTTCGGTCCTTGCGGCGGCATGCCCTGGCTGCAGGCCAGTTCGCCGACTTCGAGCCCGGCGGCTTGCAGACGTTCGCGCAGGTGACCCAGTTCGGTATTGATCAGCGCGGTGGTATCGGCGCGTTCGGCCCATAGCTGGCTGGACAGGCTGCCGCGCAGCAATTGCGCGCGAACCTGCAGTGGGCCCAGGTGGGGCAGATCGAAGGCCAGGTCGATGCGCCACAGTGGCTCCTTCTGCTCGTGCTTGTCCGACTTGGCATTCTGTTCCTCGTGCTGCAGCTTGATCTGCAGGGGCAGGATTTCCTGCTGGTGGCGCATCGGCAGTTCCAGTTGCCAGGTGGTCACCAGGTTGCCATTGGCGTCGACCTGGGTTTGCGCCAGGCTCGACAGCTGATGCGTCTGCAGCCGTGAGATGGCGGCAGCAGCGAGCTTGAGCAGGGCCTCCAGATCGACCTCGCCTTCTTCCATGTTCTGCAGCAGGCGCGAGGGCAGGGGGAAACTGAGGGCTTGCTGACGTGCCGAGCTGCCTGTGCTGTTGATGCCCAGCATCTGGCGGGCCAGGGCAGGCAGGTTCTGGCTGATCGCCCCTTGCAGCCCGGCCAGTGTTCCGGTGCCACCCGGCAATTGCGGCAGCAATTGTGCAACCAGCCGCAGCAGGTTGGCTTTCAGATCCTGTGGCAGGCCACTGGTTTGCCCGTGCAGCAGCTTGGCTTCGAATAGCAGGCCACTGCTCTCCATCGCTTTGGCCAGACCTTTGGCTGTGCTGAGCTGGCCGCTGTCAGGCAAGGCGCCCAGGAGTTTGTCGATGCTGTCTTGCACCGCATCGTCACCGCCTGCAAGGCCTTGCAGGCCCTTGAACAGCCCTTCCAGCGACGCCTGACGATTCTGTTGTGCGGCCAGTTGCTGACCCAGCACCAGTTGATCGAGGCGGCCGCTCAGTGGCAGGAAGGCCAGGCTCTGGCTGCCCTGTACCTGAGCGCTGAGCAGGCTGCCGACCGGCAGTGGCATGGCGCTGTCGATCGCCAGCTTGCTGCCGGCCAGCGGCGTATTGAGCAGGTTGACCACCAGGCGGTAGAGCTGTTGCGTCGCTTGCATCGGCAGGGCATCGCGACTGATCACCTTGCCTTGCACCAGTGTGCCTGGAGGGAGTTGCTGCAGATCGAGGCTCGTCAGCGCCTTATCGCCTCCGGCTTGCAGCGCCAGAGCCAGGCGTGTGTCGGACAGCGCCGTGACCACCAGGGTGCTGCCCTGCGCCAGCGGGCGTGGGCTCTCGGCCTGCAGGGTGGTCTGCTTGCCGCCTTCGAGCGTCAGTTTCAGTAGCAGTTGGAACGTCTGCGCCTGCTCGCGTACGGCCACCACTTCGGCCTTGGCGCTTTCCCCGGCGGCCAGCATGCCCTCCAGTGGCTGCAGCAGGCGTACGGCCAGATCCGCCGCCGTCGCCGTGCTACGGCTCACCGGAGTGGCGGGGGGAAGTGGGCGTGGGCTGCTGATCTCGCTCATGGGCTCTCATTTAGCTGACGGTGTACGGCTTCGCCAGTACACCCTGCGGCAGATTCACACCCTGTCGAAAATGCCGACTGCGGGTGTCGTTCTCTGACATGTATAATGCCGCCCCGTTGCGCATCGCGCTTCCGGCACGCGTCAGTATAGCGGCCGAACCATCGCCGACTTGAACCCTGCCAGGTATCGATGACCCGTTCCGTTCCTCTTCTCGAAGCCGTGGCGCTCTCTTGTGAGCGGGACTGGCGCATGCTTTTCGAGCATCTGGCGTTCCGTCTCGACAGCGGTGACATGCTGCAGATCAGCGGCCCCAACGGCAGCGGCAAGACCAGCCTGCTGCGGCTGATCGCCGGGCTGCGTCAGCCGACCGCCGGGGACATCCTGTTGCAGGGGCGGGCACTGGCCGAACAACGCGGCGAGCTGGCGCGCAATCTGCTGTGGATTGGCCATGCGGCCGGCATCAAGAGCTTGCTGACGGCCGAGGAGAATCTCGCCTGGCTCTGTGCCCTGCATCGTCCGGCCAGCCGTGAGGCGATCTGGCAGGCGCTGGAAGCCGTCGGCCTGCGTGGTTTCGAGGATGTGCCCTGTCACACCCTGTCCGCTGGCCAGCAGCGCCGTGTCGCCCTGGCGCGTCTGTATCTCGCCGACACGCCGCCGCTGTGGGTGCTCGACGAGCCCTTCACCGCATTGGACAAGCACGGCGTGGCGCAGCTCGAAGCCCACCTGGCCAGCCATTGCGAACGTGGCGGTGTGGTGGTGCTGACCACTCACCACAGCCTGCAGCACAAACCGGCCACCTACCGCGAACTCGATCTGGGGCAGCACGCCGCATGAGCAACGTCTTCACTCAATTGCTCAGCCGCGAAATGCGCCTGCTGGCCCGGCGCCCGTCGGATCTGGCCAACCCGCTGGTGTTCTTCGCCATCGTCATCGCTCTGTTCCCCCTGGCGGTCGGGCCGGAGACGCAATTGTTGCAAACCCTTTCTCCCGGTCTGGTCTGGGTCGCTGCGTTGTTGGCCGTGCTGCTCTCGCTGGACGGGCTTTTCCGCAGTGATTTCGAGGACGGCTCGCTGGAACAGTGGGTCCTTTCGTCGCACCCCCTGCCTCTTCTGGTGTTGGCCAAGGTGCTGGCACACTGGCTGTTCAGCGGCCTGGCGCTGGTCTTGCTGGCGCCCTTGCTGGCTCTGATGCTCGGTTTGCCCGGGCGTTGCCTGCCGGTGCTGCTGATCTCCCTGCTGCTCGGCACCCCGGTGCTGAGCCTGCTCGGCGCGGTGGGCGCGGCGCTCACCGTCGGTCTCAAGCGCGGCGGCCTGCTGCTGGCGCTGCTGATTCTGCCGCTGTACATCCCGGTGCTGATTCTCGGCAGCGGAGCATTGCAGGCGGCCCTGCAAGGATTGCCGGCGAGCGGCCACCTGTTGTGGCTGGCGAGCCTCACTGCCCTGGCAGTGACCCTGACACCTTTTGCGATTGCCGCCGGCCTGACCATCAGCGTCGGCGAATAAGAACGAACCGTGATGTAGCCCGGATGCAATCCGGGAGTTCTCGATAGCCTCCCGGATTGCATCCGGGCTACGTGTAGATGATGAGCGATCTGAATGAACTGGACGTGGTTTCACAAGTGGGGTTCGCCCAAGTGGTTCTATGAGATGAGTGGCCGCTGGCTGCCCTGGCTCAGCATCGCCGCCGTGCTGCTGATCGTCGCCGGCCTGGTCTGGGGTCTGGCCTTCGCACCGCCGGACTACCAGCAGGGCAACAGCTTTCGCATCATCTACATCCACGTGCCGGCTGCCTTCCTGGCGCAATCGATCTACGTCATGCTTGCCGTCGCCGGCCTGGTTGGCCTGGTGTGGAAGATGAAGCTGGCCGATGTCGCCCTGCAGCAGGCCGCGCCCATCGGTGCCTGGATGACCTTCATCGCGCTGATCACCGGCGCCATCTGGGGCAAGCCGACCTGGGGCACTTACTGGGTGTGGGACGCGCGCCTGACCTCCATGCTGATCCTGCTGTTCCTCTATTTCGGCGTCATCGCCTTGGGCAACGCCATCAGCAACCGCGACAGCGCCGCCAAGGCCTGCGCCGTGCTGGCCATCGTCGGTGTGGTCAACATTCCGATCATCAAGTACTCGGTGGAGTGGTGGAATTCGCTGCACCAGAGCGCCACTTTCAAACTCACCGAGAAGCCCGCCATGCCCGTTGAAATGTGGCTGCCGCTGCTGCTCGGAGTCGTGGGCTTCTACTGCTTCTTCGGCGCCGTGCTGCTCTATCGCATGCGCCTGGAAGTGCTCAAGCGCGAAGCGCGCAGCAGTTGGGTGAAGACCGAAGTGGAGAAACTGGTGGAGGGCCGGGCATGAGTTTTTCCTCGTTCGCCGAGTTTCTCGCCATGGGCACCCACGGGGTCTATGTGTGGAGCGCCTATGGCATCAGCCTGGTGGTTCTGCTGCTGAACGTGGTGCTGCCGATTCTGGCGCGCCGCCGTTACCTGCAAGACGAGGCGCGTCGCTTGCGCCGGGAGAAGTCCAAGTGAATCCGGTTCGCAAGAAACGCCTGTACATCGTCCTCGCCATTCTCTGTGGCGTGGGTGTCGCCGTGGCGCTGGCGCTCAGTGCGCTGCAGCAGAACATCAACCTGTTCTACACGCCCACGCAGATCGCCAATGGCGAGGCGCCGGAAGGCACCCGTATTCGCGCTGGCGGTCTGGTGGAGGAGGGCTCGGTGAAGCGCTCGGCCGATTCGCTGGAGGTGGACTTCGTGGTGACCGACGGCGCCCATGAGGTGACCATCCGTTACCACGGCATCCTCCCGGATCTGTTCCGCGAAGGGCAGGGCATCGTCGCCCTCGGCCGGGTCAACGAGCAGGGCGTGCTGGTGGCCGACGAGGTGCTGGCCAAGCATGACGAAAACTACATGCCGCCGGAAGTGATGCAGGCGCTGGAAAAGAGCGGAATGAAGCAGCAACACGATGCCGCGACTGCCGGCAAGCAGGGTTACCAGCAGGAGAGCGCGCAATGATTCCCGAACTTGGCCACTTGGCGATGATTCTGGCCCTGTGCCTGGCCGCCGTGCAGGCCACGCTGCCGTTGATCGGCGCCTGGCGGGGCGATCACCAGTGGATGAGCCTGGCGCAGCCGGCGGCCTGGGGGCAGTTCGCATTCCTGGCGTTCTCCTTCGCCTGCCTGACTTACGCCTTCATGGTCGACGATTTCTCCGTCGCCTACGTGGCCAGCAACTCCAACACCGCACTGCCCTGGTACTACAAGTTCAGTGCCGTGTGGGGCGCGCACGAAGGTTCCTTGCTGCTCTGGGCGCTGATCCTCGGCGGCTGGACCTTCGCTGTGGCGATCTTCTCCCGTCATCTGCCGGAAGAGATGCTCGCCCGTGTGCTGGCGGTGATGGGCATGATCAGCGTCGGCTTCCTGCTGTTTCTGATCATCACCTCCAACCCCTTCGCGCGCCTGCTGCCCAACGTGCCGGTCGACGGCCGTGACCTCAACCCGCTGCTGCAGGACTTCGGCCTGATCGTTCATCCGCCGATGCTGTATATGGGCTATGTCGGCTTCTCCGTGGCCTTCGCCTTCGCCATCGCCGCGCTGCTCGGCGGCAAGCTGGACGCTGCATGGGCGCGCTGGTCGCGGCCCTGGACCATCGTAGCCTGGGCCTTCCTCGGTATCGGTATTGCGCTCGGCTCCTGGTGGGCCTACTACGAGCTGGGCTGGGGCGGCTGGTGGTTCTGGGATCCGGTGGAGAACGCCTCGTTCATGCCCTGGCTGGTGGGCACCGCGCTGATCCACTCGCTGGCTGTCACCGAGAAGCGCGGTGTGTTCAAGAGCTGGACGGTGCTGCTGGCCATCGCTGCCTTCTCCCTCAGTCTGCTCGGCACCTTCCTGGTTCGCTCCGGCGTACTGACCTCGGTGCATGCCTTCGCCACCGACCCGGAGCGTGGCGTGTTCATTCTCGCCTTCCTGCTGGTGGTGGTTGGCGGCTCGCTGGCGCTGTTCGCCCTGCGTGCGCCGGTGGTGCGCAGCCAGGTCGGCTTCGGTCTGTGGTCGCGCGAGACGCTGCTGCTGGTGAATAACATCGTGTTGGTGGTGGCGGCTTCGATGATCCTGCTCGGCACGCTCTATCCGCTGGTGCTCGATGCCCTGACCGGCGCCAAGCTGTCGGTCGGCCCGCCTTACTTCAACGCCCTGTTCCTGCCGTTGATGGCGCTGCTGATGGCGGTGATCGCCGTCGGTGTGCTGGTGCGCTGGAAGGACACTCCGCTGAAATGGCTGGGCGGCATGCTGACCCCGGTACTGGTGGCCAGCGTGGTGCTGGCGCTGATCGCCACATTCCTGCATGGCGACTTCCATTGGGCGGTGCTGGCCGTCTGCCTGCTGGCCTTCTGGGTGGTTCTGGCCGGCGTGCGCGACGTGCTCGACAAGACCCGGCATAAAGGCTTGCTCAAAGGCCTGCCAAGCCTGGGCCGCAGCTACTGGGGCATGCAGTTGGCGCACTTCGGCTTCGCCTTCTGCGCCCTCGGCGTGGTGCTGACCAGTCTGGGCAGCTACGAGCGTGACCTGCGCATGGCGCCAGGCGACTCGGTGGAACTGGGTGGCTATCGCTTCCAGTTCGACGGTGCCGAGCATTTCGAAGGCCCCAACTTCATTTCCGACAAGGGCACGGTGCGCGTCTTCGACGGCGAGCGGCAGATCAAGGTACTGCACCCGGAAAAACGCCTGTACACCGTGCAGCAGGCGACCATGACCGAGGCGGGCATCGATGCCGGCTTCACCCGTGACCTCTTCGTCGCCCTCGGCGAGCCGTTGGAGCAGGGCGCCTGGGCCGTGCGCGTGCATATCAAGCCCTTCGTACGCTGGATCTGGCTCGGTGGCTTGCTGATGGCCTTCGGTGGTTTGCTCGCCGCTGCCGACAAGCGCTACCGCATCAAGGTCAGAACCCGCGTACGCGAAGCGTTGGGCATGGAGGCTACCGCATGAGACGTCTGTTATTGCTGTTACCGCTGCTGGCGTTCCTGGCGGTCGCCGTGTTCCTCTATCGCGGGCTGTTCCTCGATCCGTCCGAGTTGCCTTCGGCATTGATCGGCAAGCCGTTCCCTGCGTTCAGTCTGCCGTCGGTGACCGAACCATCGCGCACCCTGACCCAGGACGACCTCAAGGGCAAGCCAGCCCTGGTCAACGTCTGGGGCACCTGGTGCCCTGCCTGTCGCCATGAGCATCCGGTGCTGAACAAGCTGGCCGAAGCCGGCGTGGTGATCCATGGCATCAACTACAAGGACGAGCGTGAGCCCGCGCAAAAATGGCTGCGCGATCTTCACAACCCCTACCAGCTCAACATCGAGGACGCCAAGGGCACGCTGGGGCTGGATCTGGGTGTGTACGGCGCACCGGAAACCTTCTTCATCGACGCCAAGGGCATCATCCGCCACAAGTACGTCGGTGCTATCGACGAGCGCATCTGGCGCGAACAGTTGGCCCCGGTCTACCAGCAACTGGTCGACGAGGCCCAGCCATGAAGCGCCTGCTGATCGCCACCGGCTTGGCGCTGGGTCTGCTGGCCAGCGCCCACGCCGCCATCGACACCTACGAGTTCGCCAACGAGGCCGAGCGTGAGCGCTATCGCACGCTGGTCGAGGAGCTGCGCTGTCCCAAGTGCCAGAACCAGAACATCGCCGATTCCAATGCGCCGATCGCCATGGATCTGCGCAACGAGGTCTACCAGATGGTCGAAGCGGGCAAGACCGACGCGCAAATCATCGATTTTCTCGTCGCCCGCTACGGTGACTTCGTCCTCTACAACCCGCCCGTGACCAGCCGCACCCTGCTGCTCTGGTATGGCCCGGCTGGGCTGCTGCTGATCGGCTTTGGTGTGCTCGGGGTGATCGTCCTGCGCCGCCGTGGCCAGAAGGTACGCCCTGACAACGGACTCAGTAGCGACGAACAGCAGCGCCTTGCCGCACTGCTCGAACAAGCCTCTCAGGACAAGAAAGACCGATGATCGATTTCTGGTTGCCCGCCGGGCTGCTGTTGCTCACTGCCCTGGCATTCCTGCTGATCCCCGTGCTGCGCGTGCGCAAGCTGCAGGCCGAGGAAGACCGTACGGCCCTCAACGTCACCCTCTATCAGGAACGCCTGCAGGAGCTGCAAACGCAGCACCAGCGCGGCGTGCTCGACGATGCGCAGTTGGAGGCCGGCCGCGCCGAGGCTGCGCGTGAGCTGCTGACCGATACTGAAGGCGTGCAGCGCCGTAGCAGCGTGCTGGGCGGCAAGATTCCGCTGCTGGCGGCGATCCTGGTGCCGGTGCTCGGTGTGGGGCTGTACATGCACTGGGGCGCGCTGGAGCCATTGCAGCAGGCGCGCGAGATGGCCGCGCAACAGCCGCAGAGCATCGGCGAAATGACCGCCCGCCTGGAGCGTGCGGTGCAGGAGCAGCCGGAGTCCGCCGAAGCCTGGTACTTCCTCGGCCGTACCTACATGGCTCAGGATCGCGCAACCGACGCCGCCAACGCCTTCGAGAAAGCGGTGGGCCTGGCGGGCCGTGCGCCCGAGCTGCTCGGGCAGTGGGCCCAGGCGCTGTACTTCGCCAACGGCAAGCAGTGGAATGCGCAGTTGCAGGCACTGACCGACGAGGCCCTGAAAGCCGATGCTCAGGAGGTCACCAGCCTCGGCCTGCTTGGCATCGCTGCCTACGAAAGCCAGCGTTATGCCGATGCGGTGCGTTACTGGGAACGTCTGGTTGCCGTATTGCCCGAGCAGGATCCGTCGCGTGCCGCCATCGCTGGTGGCATCGAGCGTGCCCGTCAGCAGATGGGCGAGGGTGAGCAGGCCAGCGCCGCCGACGAGCCAGCGGCCAAGGTGCATGCGCTGGAGGTCAGCGTCTCGCTGACGCCGGAGGTGCAGGCGCAGGTGCAGCCGGACGATGCCGTGTTCATCTTCGCCCGCGCCCTCAGCGGCCCGCCGATGCCGCTGGCGGTCAAGCGCCTGAAGGTGTCCGAGCTGCCGGCGCAGGTCAGCCTGTCCGATGTCGATGCGATGATGCCCGAGCTGAAGCTGTCGCGCTTCGAGCAGGTGCAACTGGTGGCGCGCGTCTCGCGTGCCGGCAATGCCACCCAGGGCGAATGGATCGGCAGGCTTGGCCCGGTGTCGAACACCGCGCGTGAGGTTCAGGCAGTGGTGATCGACAGCCGCGACGGCCAGGCGCAATGAAGCGCCTGGCGCTGCTCTGTGTGCTCGGCTTCGGCCTCAGTGGCTGCGTCCTGCCGCAGCCGGCTTCGTCAGTCGCTGAACTGCCGCCGGTGCAGCAACCTGCGCACCCGCGCTACGCGCCGCCGCCTGGCGTGAAGAGCCACTGGAACCCGGCGCTGGGCGTTTATGTAGTTGAAGGCGCGCGTGATCTGTACTACCGCGAACGCATCTTCTATCGCTTCGAGGGTGGCTGGGGTTGGTCGCCACAGGCCGGTGGGCCGTGGCGTGAAACCGATAGCAGCGGCATCCCACCGGGCTTGTTCCGGCACTACCAGAACCGTTGAGGGGTAGGGCGGGTACAACTCGCCGCCTCGGTTCTGGCGGGTTTCACCCGCCCTACATGAAAAACGGCGCCCACGGGCGCCGTTTTTCGTGGAGGGGTCAATGCGCCCAGATCAGCCCTACCAGCAGATAGCTGAGCAGCGTTACCAGCAGCACGCCGAACAGATTGAGGGCGAAGCCGGCCTTGATCATCGACTGAATCTTCATATGCCCTGTGCCGAACACGATGGCGTTCGGCGGCGTCGCCACCGGCATCATGAAGGCGCAACTGGCGGCGATGGCAGCAGGAATCGCCAGCAGCTCGGCGGGCATGCCCTGCGACACTGCGAGCGCGCCGAGCAGCGGCAGGAAGGCAGCAGCAGTGGCGGTGTTGGAGGTCACTTCGGTGAGGAAGATGATCACCAGCACCACCAGCCCGATCATCGCCAGGATGGGCAGCGCGCCGAGGCTGCCGAGGCCTTGGGCGATCCACTCGGCCAGCCCGGTGCTGCGGATCACCGCGGCCAGTGCCAGGCCACCCCCGAATAACAGCAGTACGCCCCAGGGCAGTTTGCCGGCGCTTTCCCAGTCCATCAGGAATACACGTTTGCCGGCGTCCACGGGGATGATGAACAGGGCCAGCGCGGCGGCAATGGCGATGCTGGTGTCGTTCACCCCCGGCACTTGGTCGGCGATCAGCGGCTGGAAGACCCAGGCCAGGGCGGTGGTCACGAACACCAGCGCCACCAGTTTTTCGCCACGGCTGAGCGGGCCGAGTTCGGCCAGTTCCTGGCGAATCAGCGCATGGCTATCGTGGCCGTTGAGGGCGAAGCCGCCACGGGTCAGCCACCACCAGGTGAACACCAGCATCAGGCTCGCCACCGGCAGGCCGATCAGCATCCACTGGCCGAAGCCGATTTCCACGTCGTAGTTCTCCGCCAGGAACGCTGCGAGCAGGGCATTGGGCGGTGTGCCGATCAGCGTGGCGATGCCACCGATGCTGGCGGCATAGGCGATGGCCAGCAGCAGCGCGGTGGCGAAGCGTTCCCGCGCCACCGAGCTGGTGCCTTGCTCGCCGGCCAGCAGGCCGACGACCGAGAGGCCGATGGGCAGCATCATGATGGTGGTGGCCGTGTTGCTCACCCACATGCTGAGAAAGGCCGTGGCCAACATGAAGCCGGCTACCTGGCGAGTGGGTTTGCTACCCACCGCGAGCAATGTCATCAGGGCGATGCGCTTGTGCAGGTTCCAGCGTTCCATCGCCAGGCCGATGACGAAGCCGCCGAGGAACAGGTAGATGGTCGGGTTGGCATAAGGTGCGGTCGCCGCGTTGAGGCTGTCGATGCCCAGCGCCGGGATCAGCAGAATCGGCAGCAGCGAGGTGGCGGGAATCGGGATGGCTTCGGTCGACCACCAGGTGGCCATCAGCAAGGTCAGCCCGACGGTGGCCCAGGCGGCCTCGGACAGGCCGCCCGGCGGCTCGGTGAGCAGGCACAGCAGCAATAGCGCTGGGCCGAGAATGAGGCCTGTCCAGGCGGCTTTGGCGGGGGCAGTGGAGGTTTCGGCCATGGGCTCCGTTCCAGTCAAAAAGGCGGTTTTATAGCTCGTTGAGCGCCTTTAAGACCACGCCATGGCCCATCGGTTTTGCTTCATTCTGTGTCGTGCGGCCGAGCCGGACTCAGACGTTGTCCTCGCCATGGCGCTTGAACAGCGGGCTACCGCAGCGGTTGCAGAAGGCCGCACTGTGCTCGTGGCGTGGTTTGTGGCAGTGCGGGCAGTCGTGAACCATCTGCTCCTCCTGGCGCATCGCCGTGGCCAGTTCGGCGGTGAAAATACCGGTAGGCACGGCGATGATCGAATAACCTGTGATCATCACCATCGTGGCCAGCATCTGCCCCACGGGCGTCTGCGGAGTGATGTCGCCAAAGCCCACGGTGGTCAGTGTTACCACTGCCCAGTAGATGCTGATGGGGATGCTGGTGAAGCCATTGGCCGGGCCTTCGACCACGTACATCAGGGCGCCAAACACCGTCACCAGGGTCGAGACCGTGACCAGGAATACGATGATCTTCTGCTTGCTGCCGCGCAGCGCCACCAGCAGGAAATTGGCCTGAGTCAGGTACTGGCGCAGCTTGAGGATGCGGAAGATACGCACCATGCGAATGACCCGGACGATCATCAGGTATTGCGCATCGACGAATATCAACGCCAGGAAGGCCGGTAATACGGCGAGCAGATCGACCAGGCCGAAAAAGCTGAAGGCGTAGCGCAGTGGTTTGGGCGAGCAATACAGGCGCAGGCCGTATTCGATGGCGAACAGCGCGGTGAACCCCCACTCCAGTGCGCTGAACAAACCGGCATGCTGAGTGTGAAAGCGCTCGATGCTGTCGAGCATCACCACCACCAGACTGGCGAGAATGGCCAGCAGCAGCCAGTTGTCGAAGCGCTGCCCGGCACGGGTGCTGGTCTCGAAAATGATGATGTACAGGCGCTGGCGCCAGGTCTGGCCCTTGTCCACGGCATGCTTCTCCTGATGGTGCGAGGGGCAAGCCTAGGCAGGACGCCGCCGCGAGGGCAAGTGATCGGAGCCGGAAGAGGGGGAGGTGGCGATACGGGTTGATCCCTGTATGACGATGCCCTTCAGGGCAGGAAATGCGTTCCGGCATTGCGAAAATTTGACAATCTCCCAGCCGTTTCATAATTTCAGCGCCTCGCAAACGTTTGCGTGACGATAAAAACGACAATAACCACGGAGTGCTCCCTCATGTCCGGTTTCCGTCCTGCCCGTCTCTGCGCCGCCATTGCCCTTGGCGCCGCTGCCCTTGTCAGTTTCTCCAGTGCCCATGCCGCCGAAGGCGAGCCGCCTCGCGTCGCGCTGGTGATGAAGTCCCTGGCCAATGAGTTCTTCCGCACCATGGAAGACGGCGCCAAGGCCTACCAGAAAGAACATCCTGACCAGTTCGAACTGGTCGCCAACGGCATCAAGGATGAGACCGATACCTCGGCGCAGATTCGCATCGTCGAGCAGATGATCGTCGCCAAGGTCGATGCCCTGGTGATCGCGCCCGCCGATTCCAAAGCGCTGGTGCCGGTGATCAAGAAGGCCAGCGATGCCGGCATCAAGGTGGTCAACATCGACAACCGCCTCGACCCGGACGTGGTCAAGAGCAAAGGCCTGGACGTGCCCTTCGTAGGCCCGGACAACCGCAAGGGCGCGCGCCTGGTCGGTGAATACCTGGCCGAGGAAAAGCTCAAGGCCGGTGACGAAGTCGGCATCATCGAAGGCGTATCCACCACCACCAATGCCCAGCAGCGCACCGCAGGCTTCAAGGATGCGATGGAAGCGGCCGGCATGAAGATCGTCGGCGTGCAGTCCGGCAACTGGGAAATCGACCGTGGCAACGCCGTGGCCTCGGCCATGCTCAACGAGTACCCGGATCTGAAAGCACTGCTGGCCGGCAACGACAGCATGGCCCTCGGCGCCGTATCGGCGGTGCGTGCCGCCGGCAAGAAGGATCAGGTGCAGGTGGTCGGCTACGACAACATCAACGCCATCAAGCCGATGCTCAAGGACGGTCGCGTACTCGCCACCGCCGACCAGTTCGCGGCGCGCCAGGCGGTGTTCGGCATCGAGGCGGCGCTGAAGCTGGTCAAGGGTGAGCCCACCGATGCCAAAGACGGCGTGATCGAAACCCCCGTCGAACTCGTGACCAAACCGTGACCCACGCGGTAACCAGTGGCGAGGCCGTTCTCGTCGCTCGCAATATCGGCAAGACCTACGTCCAGCCTGTGCTGGGCGGGGTCGAGCTGGAGCTGCGCGCCGGTGAAGTGCTGGCGCTGACCGGCGAGAACGGCGCCGGCAAAAGCACCCTCTCGAAGATTTTCTGCGGGCTGGAGCAACCGACTACCGGCTCACTGAGCTTCCTCGGCCAGCCCTATGCACCAGCCAGCCGCCGCGAGGCCGAGCGCCTCGGCGTGCGCATGGTGCTGCAGGAACTCAACCTGCTGCCGACGCTGACCGTGGCCGAGAACCTGTTTCTCGACAACCTGCCCAGCCGCGCTGGCTGGATTGCCCGTGGCCGCCTGCGCGAGATGGCGCGCGAGGCCATGGCGCGGGTCGGCCTGGAAGCCATCGACCCGGATACGCCGGTGGCGGCGCTGGGCGTCGGCCACCAGCAGATGGTCGAGATCGCCCGCAACCTGATCGGCGAGTGCCGCGTGCTGGTGCTCGACGAACCGACAGCCATGCTCACCGCCCGCGAGGTCGATCTGCTGTTCGAGCAGATCCAGCGCCTGCGTGACGCCGGTGTGGCCATCGTCTACATCTCCCATCGCCTGGAAGAGCTGGCCAAGGTGGCGCAGCGCGTTGCCGTGCTGCGCGATGGCCAACTGGTGGCGGTGGAGCCCATCGGCCGCTACTCGAGCGACGAGCTGGTCACCCTGATGGTCGGCCGCGAGGTCGGTGAGGCCATCGATCTGGGCGAACGGCAGATCGGCGCGCCGCTGTTGCAGGTCAAGAATCTCAGCCGCCGCGGCAAGGTCGACGAGGTGTCATTCAGCGTGCGCGCTGGCGAGATCTACGGCATTTCCGGGCTGATCGGCGCCGGCCGTACCGAGCTATTGCGCCTGATCTACGGCGCCGACCGCGCTGACAGTGGCGAAGTGGCCATCGGCAATCCGCTGGTGCCGGTGCAGGTGCGTTCGCCCGCCGAAGCGGTGCGCAACGGTATCGCGCTGATCACCGAAGACCGCAAGAGCGAGGGCTTGCTGCTCGGCCAGCCAATCGCCGCCAACCTGGCGCTGGGCAATATGCCGACGGTATCCAGGCATGGCCTGATGCGCCCTGCGGCCGAACAGGCTCTGGCGCAGCGGCAGATCGATGCCATGCGCATTCGCTGTAATGGCGCTCACCAGGCGGTGGGCGAGCTGTCCGGCGGCAACCAGCAGAAGGTGGTGATCGGCCGCTGGCTGGAGCGCGACTGCCAGGTGCTGCTGTTCGACGAGCCGACTCGCGGCATCGACGTTGGCGCCAAGTTCGAAATTTATGGCCTGCTCGGTGAGCTGGCACGCCAGGGCAAGGCCCTGGTGGTGGTGTCCAGCGACTTGCGCGAGCTGATGCTGATCTGCGACCGCATCGGCGTGATGTCGGCCGGGCGCCTGATTGAAACCTTCGACCGCGATGACTGGAGCCAGGATCGCCTGCTGGCTGCCGCCTTCGCCGGCTATCGCAGCCGTGATGCCTTGCTTGGCGAGGCTGTTCCCCCGTTACAGGAGCTTTCCCGATGACCACTTCGTCCGCCACCGCCAGCAAGCGCAGTGGCACGCACCAGGGCCTGGGCACTTATCTCGGCCTGGCCGGTGCACTGCTGGCGATGATCGTGCTGTTCTCTTCGCTGAGCAGCCATTTTCTGTCTTACGCCACCTTTACCACCCTGGCCAACCAGATTCCGGATCTGATGGTGCTGGCAGTGGGCATGACCCTGGTGCTGATCATCGGTGGCATTGACCTGTCGGTGGGCTCGGTACTGGCCCTCGCTGCTGCCGTGGTCAGTGTCGCCACCCTCGGCTTCGGTTGGGGCATCCTGCCGGCCGCACTGCTAGGCATGGCCTGCGCGGCGCTAGCCGGCAGCGTGACCGGGGTCATCACCGTGGCCTGGGGCATTCCCTCATTCATCGTCTCCCTTGGCGTACTGGAGATGGCGCGCGGCCTGGCCTACCAGCTCACTGACTCGCGCACCGCCTATATCGGCGACGCGTACGCCTGGTTGTCGACGCCGTTCGCTGCGGGTATCTCTCCGTCGTTCGTCATCGCGCTGCTGGTGATCGCTGCTGCCCACTTGCTGCTGACCCGCACCGTGTTTGGCCGTTACCTGGTGGCCATCGGTACCAATGAAGAGGCTGTGCGCCTGGCCGGCATCAACCCCAAGCCGTACAAGATTTCCGTGTTTGCCCTGATGGGCCTGCTTGCCGGCCTAGCCGCGCTGTTCCAGATTTCCCGCCTGGAAGCGGCTGACCCGAACGCCGGTTCCGGCCTGGAACTGCAGGTGATCGCCGCCGTGGTGATCGGTGGCACCAGCCTGATGGGCGGGCGTGGTTCGGTGATCAGCACCTTCTTCGGCGTGCTGATCATTTCCGTGCTGGCTGCCGGCCTGGCGCAGATCGGCGCCACCGAGCCGACCAAACGCATCATCACCGGTGCGGTGATCGTCATCGCGGTGATTCTCGACACCTACCGCAGCTACCGCGCCAAGCGCCGGGGCTAAGCCGCCGTGGCTACCATCAAGGACGTCGCCGCCCGGGCGGGCATTTCCTACACCACGGTGTCCCACGTGGTGAATGGAACCCGCCCGGTCAGCGACCCGGTGCGCAGCAAGGTGGAGGCGGCCATCGCCGAGCTGGGTTACGTGCCCAGCGGCGTGGCCCGTTCACTGCGGGTGCGCGCCACCGGCACCCTCGGCCTGCTGCTGCCCAATGCCAGCAACCCGTATTTCGCCGAGCTGGCCCGCGGCATCGAGGATCACGCCGAGCGTAATGGCTACAGCGTGATCCTGTGCAATTCCGACGATGACATCGACAAGCAGCTGCGCTACCTGCGCGTGTTGCTGGAGCGGCGCATCGACGGCCTGATCGTCGCCACCGTGGCCAGCGACGCGGCCTTCGCCGAGGCGCTGGCCAACCTGCGCGTGCCGCTGGTGCTGGTCGACCGCTCGCTGGACGGCGTCGATGCCGATCAGTTGCGCGTCGATCACGAACAGGGCGCTTATCTCGCGACCCGTCATTTGCTGGAGCTGGGGCATCGGCGCATCGTCTGCATCGGCGGCCCGGCCAGCACTCAGGTGGCTCAGCTGCGCGCAGCGGGTTATCAGCGCGCGTTGGCCGAGGCCGGCATCGAGGCCCAGGCGGTGGTCGACTGCCCGTTTACCAGCCCGGCCGGTCACGCTGCCGCGCAGACGCTGCTGAGTGCCGAGCTGCGGCCCACGGCGATCTTCGCCGGCAACGACATGATCGCCTTGGGCGTGCTGCGCGCCGCCGCCGAACGCGAGTTGCAGGTGCCGCAGCAACTGTCGGTGGTGGGCTTCGACGACATCGAAGTCAGCCGCTACCTGCATCCGGCGCTGACCACGGTCGGCCAGTGCATCGGCCAGTTGGGTGAACAGGTCGCCGCGCGTCTGCTGGAGCGCATCCGTACCCCGGGCTTGGCCGTCAGCCAGCAACTGATCGAACCCATTCTGGTGCTGCGCGAGTCCAGCGCAGCGCCTGACGCATGATCGAGCGCCAGGCCCGCCGCCTGGTGCTCGACGGAGAGGAACACCTGCAATGCAAGCGAACGTAGTGGTAGTCGGCAGCCTGAACATGGATCTGATCGTGCGCGCGCCGCGCCTGCCGGTTGGCGGGGAAACGCTGGCCGGGCACGGCTTCTTCACAGCTGCCGGTGGCAAGGGTGCCAACCAGGCGGTGGCGGCAGCGCGCCTCGGTGCGCGCGTGGCGATGATGGGCTGCGTGGGCGACGACGCCTACGGCAGCGAGCTGCGTGACGGTTTGCTGGCCGAGGGGATCGACTGCAGTGCGGTTGAAGTGGCCGCCGGGGTGCCGACCGGCATTGCCTCGATCCTGGTGGATGACGCCGGACAGAACGCCATCGTCATCGTCGCCGGTGGTAACGGCGAGATGAGCCCTGCGCGCGTCGAGCGCCACGAAGCGCTGCTGGCCAATGCCGAGGTGGTGATCGCGCAACTGGAGGTGCCGGCGGCGACCGTCGAGGCCACCTTGTCCCGCGCTCATGCGCTGGGGCGCACGGTAATCCTCAATCCGGCACCGGCCGTCGGCCCGCTACCAGCGCACTGGTACGGCCTGGTCGATTACCTGATCCCCAATGAAAGCGAGGCCGCGCTGTTGACCGGCCTGCCGGTGGACTCCCCGGAAACGGCCTTGCGTGCGGCTCAGTGCTTGCTCGAGGCCGGCGCCCGGCGCGTGCTGATCACCCTGGGTCGCCAGGGCGTGTTGTATGCCGATGCCACTCGCCATCTGCACGTACCGGTGGCGCCGGTGGTCGCCGTGGACACCACGGCCGCCGGCGACACCTTCGTCGGTGGTTTCGCCGCCGGCCTGGCCGAAGGCATGCGCCTGGAAGCGGCCATCGCTCTTGGCCAACAGGCCGCCGCGCTGGCCGTTACCCGGCCTGGCGCACAGCCCTCGATTCCCCATCGTCACGAGTTGCCCGCATGAAGAAGACACCGCTGCTCAACGCCGAACTCTCCGCCGCCATCGCTCGGCTCGGTCATGGCGATGTCATCGTCATCGGCGATGCCGGCATGCCGATCCCGCCTGGCACTCCCTGCATCGACCTGGCGCTGACCGCTGGCGTGCCGGATTTCGTCACCACGCTCAAGGTGGTGCTCAGCGAAATGCAGGTGCAAGGCCATCTGCTGGCCCGCGAAACCCTGGAAGTCGCGCCACTGGCCCTGGAGGCCATCGAGGCGCTGACTGCAGCGGGCGAGCTGGGGGAGCGGCAACTGGTCAGCCATGACGAACTCAAGGCTGCCTGCCGCACGGCGCGGGTGCAGATCCGCACCGGCGAGTGCCGGCCCTACAGCAATATCGCGCTGGTGGCCGGCGTCACCTTCTGAACATCTGTCGTTTCAGGGCACCTCTAAAAACGTAGGCGACGACTGCATGGATGCAGGAGGTAGAGCGAAGCAGGAAGCCCAAGCCGAGGCAGCCAGCGCAATACCGATGGCGGCCCCGCAAAAACAGGCGAAAAAGCACTGAGCCCGCATTCGGGTTTACGAGCTGTAAATGAGCACTTGATTCGCTTCGCCCGCGCTAAAGCACGTTCAGCCTTCGGCTGTGAGCCTGTTTTTAACGCAGCGATGGCAACGCAGGTAGTTTTTAGAGGTGCCCTTCAGTCGACGGCCAGGTAGTGCTTGGTGAAGCTGTCGCTCACGACTTCCCAGAGTGTGTTGGTGCCGCTGGCGACGAAGAAGGAGTCACCGGCCTTGTAGTGCGCGGTTTCGCCGGTGGCCTCGTTGGTGATCTTCACTTCGCCGAGGGTTACCACGGCCTGTTCGTGGAAGGTGTAGGGCAGGCGGAAGCGGCTGCGGCGCACGCCAAAGTAGCCGGCGCTGACCGACTCGTCCTCGGTGGCGAAGGTGGTCAGGGCGAACATTGCGTTGTCGCCGTCGAGCATTTCGACACCGATGTCTTCGAGGGTGCCGGCCAGTTCCAGTTCGTCCAGGGTGATGCCTTGCTTGATGCTGTGCAGCATGTCGTTCTCGCTCGATAAGGGGCTGAAGAGATCCTGCACGCTAGCAGGGTCGAAGGCGTGAGCCAGTCGTGGCAGCGACATCGGTTGCCAGGGAAACGTCTTCTAAACGCCTGACCGGTGCGCAGGCTTTGGCCGCAGCCCGCCAGCGCGAGGTGCCAGCCTCGATCAGCCAGCAGGCGAGGATGAAGGGCATGGTCAGCGCGGGTAGGCCCAATGCGCTGAAGCCGGGTTGCAGGATCAGGGCAAGCAGGATTCCCGCTGCGGGAACCCATGGGCAGCGATGGATCTGGGCCAGGGCTATGGCGGCGAGGGTGGCGTTGTAGCTGTAGAGGCCGGCCAAGGCGGCGTCGCTGGGCCAGCCGTTTACCAGTGTCAGGGCCAGGCCGCTGCTGGAACCGAGCAATGCCCAGAGCGCCGTGCGGCTGTCGGCCAGGCGCAAACCGATCAGCAGGCACAGGCCAGCCCATGCGGAGTCGAGAAAGATCACCTGGCCGATGCCGCGCAGCACGGCGAGCATCACTTGCAGGAGGTTCAGCTCCGGCACCTCGGCGGTATGGCTGGGCGACACAGCGGGCAGCTCGAGCGGGATGATCAAGGTCAGCAGCCAACCCAGCAGCACGAAGGGAAAGGTGAAGGCGGGCAGCCAATCATGCTGGCGCATACGCCGCATCCAGAGCGACAGCAGCAGGCTGGACAAGGCTGCGCTGGCGATGATCAGCACCGGTAGCAGCGGCGTCCACGGCAGTTTCAGGCTGAGCAGCAGGCCGAGCAGGATGCCGTTGTAACCGTACAGGCCGGTGGTGATGTCCGTTGACGGGTAGCCGCAACGTTGTGCGAGCAGCATCGAGGTCAGACCGCCGAGCAGGGCGCCGGGTAGGAGGTCAGGGGCGCTGATCAGGATGGCGATCAGCACCAGCAGGCCGCAGCCGGGGTGCTGTTGCAGGAATATCTGGGCGAAGCCGCAGAGCAGGGCGCGCAGGTTTTGCAGGGCAGGGTGTGAGGTGGGTAGTGGAGGCATGATGTCTGTGCCAAGAGCCCTCTCCCCCACACGCGGGAGAGGGGAGCTGTCCGTGTCGGCTGGAGGAGCCGTGTAGGGTGCGCCTTGCGCACCACAACCGACTTGCCATAGCAGGTGCGCAAGGCCTGGGCGGCCCCGCGAAATCCTACGTTGGCTTTATGTGTAGCCCGGATGAAATCCGGGAATCAGGAGTCGAGCATTCCCCGGATTTCATCTGGGCTACGGTTCTTTATTGCGTTGAGGATCGCCGGCTCAATGCAGCGTTTCGATCCTTAGGCTGTTGGTGCTGCCGGGTTGGCCGAAGGGTTCGCCGGCGGTGATCACCACGGTTTCGCCGCGCTTGGCCATGCCTTGGGCCTGGGCGATTTCCAGCGCGGTGCTGGTGACTTCCTCGACCCTGCGCAGGCGTTCGTTGACCACCGAGTAGATGCCCCAGGCCACGGTCAGACGGCGGGCGGTGGTTAGGCTCGGGGTGAGGCTGAGGATTGGCGCCTTCGGTCGTTCACGTGAGGCGCGCAGGCTGGAGCTGCCGGATTCCGTGTAGTTGACCAATGCCGCCACCGGCAAGATCGCGCTGATACGGCGGATGGCGCAGCTGATGGCGTCGCTGGCGGTGGCTTCGGCCTGTGGGCGGCCGACGTCGAGCTGGCTCTGGTAGTCCGGGCCGTTCTCCACCTGGCGGATGATCTTGCTCATCATCTGCACGGTTTCCAGCGGGTAGTCGCCAGAGGCGGTTTCGGCCGACAGCATTACCGCATCGGCGCCTTCGGCCACGGCGTTGGCCACGTCGGTGACTTCGGCGCGGGTCGGTGCGGGGGAGAAGCGCATCGATTCGAGCATCTGTGTCGCAACGACCACCGGGCGGCCCAGTTGGCGGCAGGTGTGCACGATGTCCTTCTGGATACGCGGTACGTTCTCGGCCGGTACTTCCACGCCCAGGTCACCGCGCGCGACCATGATGGCGTCGCACAGGAGGGCGATTTCTTCGAGATGCTGCACCGCCGATGGCTTTTCGATCTTGGCCATCAGGAAGGCCTTGCCGCCGATCAGCTCACGGGCTTCGATGATGTCTTCCGGGCGTTGCACGAACGACAGCGCCAACCAGTCCACGCCCAGCTCCAGGCCGAACGCCAGGTCGCGGCGATCCTTTTCGGTCAGCGGCGACAGCTGTAGCACCGCCTCGGGCACGTTGACGCCCTTGCGGTCGGACAGCTCGCCGCCAGCGATGACGCAGGTGTCCACGGCATCGGCCTGCTTGGCGGTCACTTTCAGGCGCAGGCGGCCATCGTCCAGCAGCAGGCTCATGCCCGGTTGCAGGGCTTCGATGATTTCCGGGTGAGGCAGGTTGACCCGGCTGGCGTCGCCGGGCGTTGCGTCCAGATCCAGGCGCAGGCTTTGGCCGTTGACCAGTTGCACCTTGCCGCCTGCGAAGCGGCCGACGCGCAGTTTCGGCCCCTGGAGATCCATGAGGATGCCGATGGGCTGGTTCAGCTCGCGCTCCACCTCGCGCACCCACTGGTAGCGCTGGGCGTGGTCGGCGTGCTCGCCGTGGCTGAAATTGAGGCGGAACAGGTTGACCCCGGCTTCCACCAGTTGGCGGATATGCGCGGCGTCGCGGATCGCCGGGCCGAGGGTGGCGAGGATCTTCACTTTCTTGTCGGGAGTCATCTGGCAGGCCTTGGGCAGGAGTTTTGTCGATGGCGTTGTGGTCGTAGGGCGCCCGGCGGTTGTTCACCTACAGTTTCCGATGTGCCGAGGATCAGAATGACGCGGAAGTCGTAGACGTTGGTGCGGGTCGGTGACGATCAGTGGCGTAGGGCGGGTGCAACCCGTCACCAACGTTTTGGCGGGTTGCACCCGCCCTACAGGGAGGAGCCTGGCGGTTCTTCACCTGCAGTCTGCGAGGCTCCCAGAATCAGAATGGCGCGGAAGTCGTTGACGTTGGTGCGGGTCGGGCCGGTGACGATCAACTCGTCGAGGGCGGCGAAGTAGCCATAGCCGTTGTTGTTGTCCAGCTCGTCACGGGCGGACAGTCCCTTGATGCCGGCACGGGCGTAGCTGTAGGGCGTCATGATGGCGCCGGCGTTGTCCTCGGAGCCGTCGATGCCGTCGGTGTCGCCGGCCAGCGCGTAGACGCCGGGCAGGCCCTTGAGGCTGTCGGTGAGGCTCAGCAGAAATTCGGCGTTGCGCCCGCCACGGCCATTGCCGCGCACGGTGACGGTGGTTTCGCCGCCGGAGAGGATCACGCAGGGCGGCTTGATCGGCTGGCCATGCAGTTGCACCTGGCGGGCAATTCCAGCATGCACCTTGGCCACCTCGCGTGCCTCGCCTTCCAGGTCGCCGAGAATCAGCACCGGGAAACCGGCCGCTGCGGCCTTGGTCGCGGCTGCGTCGAGTGATTGCTGCGGCGTGGCGATCAATTGGAAATGGCTGCGCGACAGCACCGGATCGCCCGGCTTGACCGTTTCCGAGCGCGGATCTTGCAGCCAGGCGCGCACGTTGGCTGGGATGTCGATGTCATAGCGGGCAAGAATCGCCAGGGCGTCGGCCGAGGTGGTCGGGTCGCCCACGGTGGGGCCGGAGGCTATCACCGTGGCCTCGTCGCCGGGCACGTCGGAGATGGCGTAGGTATAGACCGTGGCCGGCCAGCACGCCTTGGCCAGGCGACCGCCCTTGATCGCCGAGAGGTGCTTGCGTACGCAGTTCATCTCGCCGATGGTGGCGCCGGATTTGAGCAGCGCCTTGTTGATCGCCTGCTTGTCCTGGAGACTGATGCCCTCGGCCGGCAGCGCCAGCAGCGAGGAGCCGCCGCCGGAGAGGAGGAAGATCACCCGGTCGTCTTCGCTGAGGTTCGACACCAGCTCCAGCACGCGGCGGGCGACGCGCTCGCCAGCATCGTCCGGCACCGGGTGCGCGGCTTCCACCACTTCGATCTTCCTGCAGTCGGCGCCGTGCTCGTAGCGGGTCACCACCAGGCCGTTGACTTCACCTTGCCACTGTTGCTCGATCACCTCGGCCATGGCTGCTGCGGCTTTGCCGGCACCGATGACGATGACGCGGCCACTGCGGTCGGCGGGCAGATGATCGGCCAGTACCTGGCGCGGATGCGCGGCAGCGATGGCGGTGGCGAACAGGTCGCGCAGCAGGCGTTGCGGGTCGAAGGTCATGGTGATGGTCTCTTGCAGATCGATTCCAGTCCGCAGATGCCGCGCGCAGCAGCTGTGGATTGGAATCGACCAACCTGGCAATCGGGCCGTGACACCTCCTGCCAGGAAGGTCGAAAGGGTGGGCGAAACGCGGCCTTCGGGAGCCGTGGGAGGCGCCTCAGCGGCGACGGTCGCGGCTAAAGCCCCTCCCACAGAACCCTTGAGAGGGCGCTCTGTTACTCGCCGCGAATAGTGAAGTTGGCCATATGCTCCAGTCCCTTGATCAGAGCGGAGTGATCCCAGCCGCTGCCGCCGAGTGCCGCGCAGGTGCTGAAGACCTGCTGAGCGTTGGCGGTGTTGGGCAGGTTCAGGCCCAGTTCGCGCGCGCCGGACAGCGCTAGGTTGAGGTCTTTCTGGTGCAGGCTGATACGAAAGCCTGGATCGAAGGTGCCCTTGATCATGCGCTCGCCGTGCACTTCGAGGATCTTCGAGCCGGCGAAACCACCCATCAGCGCTTCACGTACCTTGGCTGGATCGGCGCCGTTGCGGGCGGCGAAAAGCAGGGCTTCCGCCACGGCCTGGATGTTCAGCGCGACGATGATCTGGTTGGCCACCTTGGCGGTTTGGCCGTCGCCATTGCCGCCGACCAGGGTGATGTTCTTGCCCATGGCCTGGAACAGCGGCAGGGCGCGTTCGAAGGCGTTCGGGCAGCCGCCGACCATGATCGACAGGGTCGCGGCCTTGGCACCGACTTCACCGCCGGACACCGGGGCGTCCAGGTAGGCGGCGCCGGTGGCCTTGATCTTCTCGGCGAAGGCCTTGGTGGCGGAGGGCGAGATCGAGCTCATGTCGATCACCACCTTGCCGGTGCCCACGCCCGAGGCGACGCCGTCCGCGCGGAACAGCACGTCGTCGACCTGCGGGGTGTCCGGCACCATGACGATGATGAATTCGGCTTCCTGGGCAACTTCCTGCGGGTTGGCCAGCGCGACAGCCCCGGCCGCGATGAGGTCGGCCGGGGCCGGGTCGTGATGCTCGGAGAGGAACAGGGTGTGGCCGGCTTTCTGCAGGTTCTGCGCCATGGGTTTGCCCATGATGCCGGTGCCGATGAATCCGATTTTTGCCATGAGAGATAACCTCGTCTTAAGTGTTGAATCAGATGCCGCAGAGCCCTGTAGGAGCGGGTTTACCCGCGAAGCGGACACCGCAGTGATTGGCACCGGCTGCGCCGCTGTTCGCGGATGAATCCGCTCCTACAGGTGCGGCCGTCAGATCACGTTATGCGCTTTCATCCAGCCGAGTCCGGCAGCGGTGGTGGTGGCCGGCTTGTATTCACAGCCGATCCAGCCCTGGTAGCCGATGCGATCCAGGTGGTCGAAGAGGAAGCGGTAGTTGATCTCGCCACTGCCCGGCTCGTGTCGGCCCGGGTTGTCGGCCAGTTGCACGTGGTTGATGGCGGCCAGGTTGTTTTCCATGGTGTGGGCCAGGTCACCTTCCATGATCTGCATGTGGTAGATGTCGTACTGCAGGTACAGGTTGGTGCTGCCGACCTTGTTGCGAATGTCCAGCGCCTGCTTGGTGTTGTTCAGGTAGAAGCCGGGGATGTCGCGGGTGTTGATCGCTTCCATGACCAGGCGAATACCGGCGCCGGCCAGCTTGTCGGCGGCATGGCGCAGGTTGTCGACGAAGGTCTTTTCGACGATGGCGCAGTCCAGGCCCTGCGGGCGGATGCCGGCCAGGCAGTTGATCTGCTGGTTGCCCAGCACCTTGGCGTAGGCGATGGCCTGGTCGACACCGGCACGGAACTCCTCGATGCGATCCGGGTGGCAGGCGATGCCGCGTTCGCCCTTGCTCCAGTCGCCAGCGGGCAGGTTGAACAGCACCTGCGTAAGCGCGTTGGCGTCCAGGCAGGCCTTGATCTCTTCCGCCGCAAAGTCATAGGGGAAGAGGTATTCCACACCGCTGAAACCGGCGTCGGCGGCAGCGGCGAAACGCTCCAGGAAGTCCACTTCGGTGAACAGCATGGACAGGTTGGCGGCAAAACGGGGCATGGTGTGCTCCTTGTCGTAGCCCGGATGCAATCCGGGGCGGTGTTGCGGTCTTCCCGGATTGCATCCGGGCTACATGGCCAGGGCAGGGTTCCTGCCGATTAATCCAGCAGCGAAATGGCGGTCGGCGCATCGACGCCGCGCTCGGCCAGTTCCTCGAACTCGTTGATGGCGTTGATCTCGGTGCCCATGGCGATATTGGTGACGCGCTCCAGAATCACCTCGACCACCACCGGCACGCGGTGCTCGGCCATCAGGCGCTTGGCTTCGGCGAAGGCGTTCTGCAACTCGTTCGGGTCGAACACGCGAATCGCCTTGCAGCCCAGGCCCTCGACCACCGCAACGTGGTCGACGCCATAACCGCCCAGCTCCGCTGCGTTGATGTTCTCGAACGCCAGTTGCACGCAGTAATCGATGTCGAAGCCACGCTGCGCCTGGCGGATCAGGCCCAGGTAGGCGTTGTTCACCAGCACGTGGATGTACGGCAGGTTGAACTGCGCACCGACGGCCAGCTCCTCGATCATGAACTGGAAGTCGTAGTCGCCGGACAGCGCCACGACCTGGCGCTGCGGGTCGGCCTTGACCACGCCGAGAGCCGCCGGAATGGTCCAGCCCAGCGGGCCGGCCTGGCCGCAGTTGATCCAGTGACGCGGCTTGTACACGTGCAGGAACTGCGCGCCGGCGATCTGCGACAAACCGATGGTGCTGACGTAGCAGGTGTCCTTGCCGAAGGCTTCGTTCATCTCCTCGTACACGCGCTGTGGCTTGGCCGGCACATTGTCGAAGTGGGTCTTGCGTTGCAGGGTGCGCTTGCGCTCACGGCAGGCTTCGACCCAGGCGCTGCGATCCTTCAGCTTGCCGGCAGCCTTCCATTCGCGGGCGACCTGAAGGAACGCATTCAGTGCGCTACCCGCATCGGAAACGATGCCCAGATCCGGGTTGAACACGCGACCGATCTGCGTCGGTTCGATGTCGACGTGGATGAACCTGCGGCCTTCGGTGTACACCTCGACCGAGCCGGTGTGGCGGTTGGCCCAGCGGTTGCCGATGCCGAACACCAGGTCGGAAGCGAGCAGGGTGGCGTTGCCGTAGCGGTGCGAAGTCTGCAGGCCGACCATGCCGACCATCAGTTTGTGATCGTCCGGTATCGCGCCCCAACCCATCAGGGTCGGCACCACCGGTACGCCGGTCAGCTCGGCGAATTCGACCAATTTGTCCGCTGCATCGGCATTGAAAATGCCGCCACCAGCGACCAGCAGCGGGCGCTCGGCGTCGTTGAGCAGGGCGATGGCTTTCTCGGCCTGGACGCGGGAGGTGGTCGGCTTGGCCACCGGCAGCGGCTCGTAGGCGTCGATGTCGAATTCGATCTCGGCCATCTGCACGTCGAAGGGCAGGTCGATCAGCACCGGCCCGGGACGGCCGCTGCGCATTTCGTGGAAGGCACGTTGGAAGGCGCGCGGCACCTGGCCGGGCTCCATCACGGTGGTCGCCCACTTGGTCACCGGGCCGACGATGCTGGTGATGTCGACCGCCTGGAAATCTTCCTTGTGCATACGGGCACGCGGCGCCTGGCCGGTGATGCACAGAATCGGGATGGAGTCGGCTGAGGCCGAGTACAGGCCGGTGACCATATCGGTGCCGGCAGGGCCGGAGGTGCCGATGCATACGCCAATGTTGCCGGCATTGGTGCGGGTGTAGCCCTCGGCCATGTGCGAAGCGCCTTCGACGTGACGGGCCAGGACGTGATCGATGCCACCGAGTTTCTTCAGTGCGGCATACAGCGGGTTGATGGCTGCGCCGGGGACGCCGAATGCGCTATCAACGCCTTCGCGACGCATCACCAGTACGGCTGCCTCGATTGCTCTCATTCTGGCCATGGCCGTTCCTCTTGGAGTCGTTGTTTAGCTCGTTGAGGCAAGGATGCCGGCTGTACCGCAGGGGCGGAATTGGTCGATACTTCAGTTCTGTCGATATCTGGAGTATCGAATGGATCGCCATACCCTTATCCGCAGCTTCGTCCTGGTGGCCGATAACGGCAGCTTCGCCTCGGCTGCCCTCAGCGAAGGCGTGACGCCCGTGGTCATGGGGCGGCGCCTGGATGCGCTGGAGCGTCACCTCGGCGTCAAGCTCATGCATCGCTCCACCCGTGGCCTGCAACTGACTGATCTGGGCGAGCAATACCTGGAGCGTGCCCGTGGCCTGCTGAGGGATTTCGACGAGGTCGACGCCAGCGTCGCGCGTGGCGGCAAATCGGTGCGCGGGCACCTGGTGGTGTCGGCGCCGGCGGCGTTCGGCAGGCGGCATGTCGCGCCGCATGCGCCGGCATTTCTCAAGCGCTACCCGGATCTCAAGCTGTCGTTCAACTTCACCGACAGCCTGGTGGATCTGGTGCGCCAGGGCTACGACATGGGCATTCGCATCGGTGAGGTCACCGATCCCAACTACGTGGCGGTCAAGCTCTACCCCAATCGTCGCGTGGTCTGTGGCTCACCCGCCTACTTCGAGCGCCATGGCGTGCCACGCAGCCTCGAAGATCTGGCGCGGCACAACTGCCTGGCGTTCAACCTGCAGGGCGGCCAGCAGCGCGGCTGGACCTTCCTGCATGACGGGCGCCAGGTGGCGGTGAAGGTGGCCGGCAACCTCGATTGCAATGACGGCGAGCTGCTCTACGACTGGGTCAAGCAGGGCCTGGGCATCGGCTGGCGCTCGACCTGGGAGATCCAGACCGAACTCAAGGCGGGCGAACTGGTGACGGTGCTCGACGATTACGAAATACCGGCCTACGACATCCAGGCGGTGTATCCGCAGCAGCGTTACCTGCCAGCCAAGGTGCGTTTCTTCGTCGACTACCTGAAGGCTATCTACAACCGGCCAGGCTATTGGGAGGGGCAAGCGGATGAAGAGGTTGATTCGATACTTTGATTGAATTTCTGGTTGTTGGTTTTTGTATTCTTTTTCGATTGAAATTGTATTCAATACTTGCGGCTGGCTTCTCGTTGAGCTATTGCATAGGGCGTTTTCTCACGCCACCACGGCGTTCGCCTGTGTGGATGATCCCGTTTTCCATTCGAGGAAGATCGCTCATGAATACCCTCAACCTGCGCACCGCGCTGGACATCACTCAGCGTGCCTTGGCGGCCGGGCGGGATCGCGCCGCAGCCCCATTGACGGTGGCGGTGCTGGATGCTGGCGGCCATGTGGTCAGCCTGCAGCGCGAGGATGGTGCCAGCCTGCTGCGCCCGCAGATCGCCATCGGCAAGGCCTGGGGCGCATTGGCACTGGGCAAGGGTTCGCGCTCGATCGCCAGTGATGCACAGCAGCGCCCGGCGTTCATCGGCGCGGTCAATACTCTGGCACAAGGCAGCCTGGTGCCCGCTCCGGGCGGTGTACTGATTCGCGGTGAGCAAGGCGAGGTGATCGGCGCGGTGGGTATTACCGGCGACACCTCGGACATCGACGAGTTGTGCGCCGTCAGTGCACTGGAATCGTTGGGGCTGAAGGCGGACGCGGGGCTTTAGGCGCTGGTCACTCGTTGGCCATCCGTCGCTGGCGCCAGGCTCACTTCGCAGCCCTTGAGTACCAGGCGCAGGATGGTCTGCGTGGCGGCCTCGTAGTCGGCATCGTCCAGCTTGGCCTTGCCGGTGACCACGGAAATCTGCCAGTCGAAGTCGGCGTAGGTCTGAGTCGCGGCCCAGATGCTGAACAGCAGGTGGTGCGGATCGACTCTGGCCATCAGGCCCTGGTCGATCCAGCGCTGGATGCAGGCGACGTTGTGACTGGCCTGCGCGTTCAGTTGCTCGGTCTGCTGCGTCGACAGGTGCGGTGCGCCATGCATGATCTCGCTGGCGAAGACCTTGGAGGCATGCGGCAGGTCGCGGGAAATGCGGATCTTCGAGCGGATGTAGGCGGTCAGCACGTCAGCCGGATGACCGGGCGAATTGAACGGCGCGGAGGCGGCGAGCAGCGGCTCGATGATGCTTTCCAGCACCTCGCGGTAGAGGTTTTCCTTGGACTTGAAGTAGTAGTAGACGTTGGGCTTGGGCAGGCCGGCCTTGGCGGCGATATCGCTGGTCTTGCTGGCAGCGAAGCCCTTGTCGGCGAATTCCTCGCTGGCTGCGCGTAGAATCAGCTCTTTGTTGCGCTCGCGAATACTGGTCATAAGCCCTTGCGTGTCGATACGTCCGCCGGTTGGCGGGCGGCATGGTAGCACCGCCCTCGACGGCGGCTCAAGCGAGCGGCCATGCGGGTTGCGTGGCTTCTTTGACCATCGGGTCAAATGCCTGTGTACAGAAAAACGCGTTTCTGTTTCCATCGCACTCCCTGCCGTTATCGCGCCGCAACGCCTTCCTGCCCCGAACGGAGATTCACCATGAACACCCCTCAACTCGTCGATCCGTTCGGCCGCCACATCACCTACCTGCGCCTGTCGGTGACCGACCGCTGCGACTTTCGCTGCACCTACTGCATGAGTGAGGACATGGTCTTCGCCCCGCGTGCGCAGATCCTCAACCTGGAGGAGTTGTACACGGTGGCCGATGCCTTCATCGGCCTGGGTGTGAAGCGCATCCGTGTCACTGGCGGCGAGCCGTTGGTGCGCAAGAACCTGCTCAGCCTGCTGCAGCGCCTGGGGCGGCGCGCGGAGCTGGAGGATCTGGCCATCACCACCAACGGCTCGCAACTGGCCGAGCTGGCGCCGCAGTTGCACGCTGCCGGGGTCAGGCGTCTGAACATCAGCCTGGATTCGCTGCAGCGCGAGCGCTTCGCCGCCTTCACGCGTCGCGATCGCCTGGATCAGGTGCTGGCCGGCATCGAGGCGGCACGCGCTGCCGGCTTTGCGCGGATCAAGCTCAACTGCGTGGTGCAGAGCGGGCGCAACGATGACGAGGTACTGGACATGGTCGAGTTCGCCATGGCTCGCGGCCTGGACATCAGTTTCATCGAGGAGATGCCGCTGGGCAGCGTGGTCAGCCATCGTCGCGAGCAGACCTTCTGCAGCAGTGACGAGGTGCGCCAGCGCATCGAGCAGCGCCATGCGCTGGTGCGCAGCAGCGCTACCACGGGCGGGCCGTCGCGCTACTGGCAGGTAGTCGGCAGCGACACGCGCATCGGCTTCATCTCACCGCATAGCCACAACTTCTGCGGCGACTGCAACCGGGTGCGGGTCACCGCCGAAGGCAAGCTGGTGCTGTGCCTGGGGCATGACGACGCGCTGGATCTCAAGCGTCTGCTGCGTGCTCATCCGGGCGATAGCGAGCGCCTGCGCCAAGCCCTGATCGATGCGCTGCGCCTCAAGCCGCAACAGCATCACTTCGCCACTGATGAACAGGTGCAGGTGGTGCGCTTCATGAGCGTGACGGGCGGTTGAAAGTAGCCGGTGCCAGTGGGCACCGGCGGATCATTTCAGGCTGCGCTGCTGGCGCGCTTGAGCGCCTTGGCCTGGCCATGCATCAGGCCATAGTGCAGCAGCGCGCCGAGCAGGGCGCCAAGCAGCCAGGCATAACCGGACAGTTGAGCGAGCGCCGGTACCCAGACGGTGGCCACGGAGAACACCGAGGCCGAGCCGAAGGCCAGCAGGGCCTTGCGGTTCCAGCCACCATCGAAGTAGTAGGCGCTGCCGACCTCGGCGCTGAACAACTGCTGCAGATCGAGCTGGCGGCGACGCACCAGGTAGTAGTCGGCGACGATGATGCCGTACAGCGGCGCGAGCACCGCGCCCAGGGTGTCGACGAAGGCCGCGATGCCGACGTTGCTGATGAAGGCCACCCACAGCGCACCGATGAAGAAGGCGATGGCCGCCGTGATGAAGCCGCCGGTGCGCGCGCTGATATGGGCTGGAGCCAGGTTGGCCAGGTCATAGGCTGGAGGGATGAAGTTGGCCACCAGGTTGATGCCCACGGTCGCGGCGAAGAAGGTCAGCGCGGCGATGATGGTCAGGCTCAGGTTGTCGACCCGCGCGACGATGTCGGTGGGGTTGGTCAGCGTTTCACCGAACACCACCACGGTGCCAGCGGTGATCACAAGGGCGATCAGCGAGAAGAACGCCAGGCTCACCGGCAGGCCGAGGAAGTTGCCGATGGTCATCTGCTTTTCGCTTTTGACGAAGCGGGCGAAGTCGCCGTAGTTGATCACCACTGCCGCGAAGTAGGCGACCATGGTACCAACCACGGCGAAGAAGGCGGCCACCGGCCCGGCCTTGTATTCACCGCTGCCACTGAAAATGTTGCCCAGCTCGCTGAGCAGGCTCGGGCCGGCCTTGTACCAGATCAGGCCCATCAGCGCGATCATCACCACGTACACCAGCGGCCCGGCCCAGTTGAGGAAGCGGGTGATCCAGCTCATGCCGCAGACGAACAGCGCCACCTGGAACAGGCAGACGAGCACGTAGGACAGCCAGCCGATGGCGGTCAGGCCCATGTATACGGCAGGGTCTTGCGGTTGCAGCAGCGAGTTGAGCAGCAGTGCCACGGCGGTGGACGCGAAGTAAGTCTGCACGCCGTACCAGAAGATGGCGACGATGCCGCGCACCAGCGCAGGGAAGTTGGCGCCACGCACGCCCATGCTGGCCCGGGCGAACACCGGGAAGGGGATGCCGTACTTGACGCTGGGTCTGCCGGTCAGTTGCACCAGCCCCATGACGATGAAACCAGCGAGAACGATGCCTGCCAGCACCGCCCAGCCGTTGAGGCCGTAGGAAATGAACAGGGTCGCAGCCAGGGTGTAGCCGAACAGGCTCTGGATATCGTTGGACCAGACGTTGAAGATCTCGAACCAGCCCCAGGTGCGCTTTTCCGGCGGCAGGGGGGCGAGATCCTCGTTGTGTAGCGTGGGGTCGATGTGCTTGATGCGAAACTCTTCGACGGTGGACATGGCAGCTCCCTGATTGTTCTTGTGCCGCGAGGGCGTTGAGGAGATTTGTCTGCAGGTTTCGTTCCGTTTTGCATTGGCTGCTGCATCAAGTGTTGTATACAGCTTTGTTGCGCAAGCTAATCGGCCCAACCTGCTGCGATTTGTACACATAAATGCGATTGGTGACCATGCTTGTTTTGTAATTTGTGTACAAAAAATGATTTTTTTGAACGCAAAAACTTGACATCTGGGTCAGGAGTCAGGTGCCGAATCGAGGTTCTCTCGCCCTCTTGCGGGGCGCCCACGGGCTGTTTGCCTCGTGCTGGTGCGGGGCGAGGGCGTGCAGCACGCGCGATGGCGAGAGGTGAGAGGGAGGAGCCCGCGCAGATTGGCACGGGCGCGGGGCTATCAGCGAGGGTAGAGCGGGGGCAGGGGGCTGGCTTCCTGCGGCGTGCTGCTGGGTTCCTGAGGCGTGGGCAGGCTGCGGATCGCCTTCCACAGTTCCTCGCCTTGCCATTGCTGGCTGGTTTCGCTGTACAGCGCACCGTTGAGGCCGTCGAGGGCGTCGGACAACGGCACGTAGCGGGCAGCCATATCGGCCAGGGTTTCCGGCTGCTGGCGCGCCCAGGCGTCGAGGGCGTGGCGGGTGGCCTGGGCATCACCGGCCAGGCAGGCGCGCTTGAGATCGTCGAGCAGGGTGCGCGGGCTCGGGCCCGTCTGCGCGGCGCGCTGAATCGCCGGCTGGCGCCGCGCATGCCACCACAGGCCGAAGCCGAGCAGGGTGGTCAGCGTGAGCAGGGTGCAGGCCAGTTGCCAGGGCCACAGCAGCGGGTCGTCACTACGCTGGCGCTCGGTGGGGATCGGGCTGACCGGCTCGTCTGCCTGTAGCGCCGGGTTGTCCTTGACCTGCAGGGTGCGGGCGGCAAGGGTGGTGCGCTCCAGGCTGTCGGTCTGGGTGTTCCACCACACCACTTGCAGCGCCGGCAGCTCGAAGGTGCCGCTGCGGCTCGGTACCAGCGCCTCGCGATCTTCGCGGCTGCCGAGCATGCCGCTGTCGCTGGGTTGGTCGCTGAGTTGTGGCTGATCGGGGTAGCGGCGCAGGCCGTCGACCTGAGTGGCCGGCAGCGGCGGCAACTGGGCACTGGACAGGCCGTCGACCTTGAGGATCAGGCGGCGGGTCAGCGAGTCGCCGACCTCGGCTTGCTCCGGCTGCGGATTCCAGCTTTCCGCCAGGCCCAGGGCGCGCGCGGGCAGCCAGGGTGCATCGGCCGGGTAGTCGGCCGGTTTGGGGCGCACCTGCAATGGGATGTCCGGCGACTTGACCCGCGAGACACGCCCAGGGCGTGGGCCGAATGGGTTGAAGTCATTGGCGTTGCCGCGCTCGACCAGGGTGGCGCTGAACACCTGGCCGGGGATGGTCAACTGGCCGCTGCGCTGCGGGTAGATGGCATAGCGCACTTCGATCACGCCATGGCGCACGCCGCCGATTTCCTTCTCGTAGGTGCGTGGCTCGCCCAGGCGTTCGACGCGGGCGTCGTCGATCTGCAACGGGGTCAGGCTGCTGTCGTCATACAGCGAGACGGAGTGGTAGATGCGCAGGGTGAGCACGGCTTGCGCCTGCACGTAGACGCTTTCCTGGTCGAGGCTGGCGTCGATGAACACAGGGGCCAGTTTTTCGCCCTTGCCGGGTTTGCCCGCTGCTGCGATCTGCAGGGTGATGGGCAGGGTTTCGGCGTCTTCCAGGCGGATCGACGGGATCTGCACCTGGCCGCTGCGTTTGGGCTGCAGGGTAAGAATCCAGCGGGTGGCGGCGCGTGGCGTATCGCCGAGGGTGGTCAGGCGGTTGACCTGGCGGCTGCCGAGGATCTCGAAGTCGGTCTCCAGCGGGGTGAAGTCGGGGCGGCCGAAACGGGTCGGGTCGGTGGACTCCAGGGTCAGTACCACCGTTTCGCCCTCGCTCAGGTGGGTACGGTCGACGCTGGCGAAAAAGGCATCGGCGTGGGCCTGAGTGGCCAGCAGCATAAGCACCAGCAGCGCGAAGATCGGCTGCAGGGCGCCTCTGACGATGGCTGCGCTGAGGGTGTTGGCAGAGCCCTTCATCGGGGTCGCTCCTGACGCTGTTGCTGTTCGTACCAGAATTTGCGCCGCAGCAGCTCGCCCGGATCATCCGGAATCTGCCGCAGCCATTGTTCCGTTGCCTGGCGGCGCTCCTGCGCCGTGCCCAGTTCTGCTTCGCTCAGTTGCCGCGCCGGGCCTTGTGCCTCGTCGGGCTCGTTCTGGCCGGGCTGATCGGCCTGGCCCGGCTGCTGATTGGCGTCTTGCTTGTCGTCGGCGTCACCGTCATCACCCTTGGCATCGGCGTCGGCAGGCTGGGGCTGCGTATCCGCTTTGGACTCGTCCTGGCTGCCTGGCGTCGGGGTCGATTGTTCCTGAGAGGGCGACTGTTGCGCGTTCTGCTGGCCTTGTTGGTCGTTCGCCTGGGATGCCTGGCGTTGGCGCAGGGCCTCTTCGACCAGCGCCTTGTTGTGCTGGGCGGCGGCGAGATCCGGCTGGCGCTCCAGGGCTTGGTCGTAGGCGTCGAGCGCCGCTTCCAGTTCACCGGCCTTGGCCAAGGCGTTGCCACGGTTGTAGTGATCGCGGGCGGCATCGCCCTGGGCGAAGCGCTCGGCGGCGGCGGTGTAGTCGCCAGCCTCGAACAGTGCTTTGCCTTGCCACTGTGGATCCTCGAAATGCTGCGCGGCTTCGGCTGGGCGCTGCGCGTCGAGCAGACGCATGCCCTGTTGATCCGGGCGCAGCCAGAGGTCGTCGAAGTCGAAGGCATAGCTCGTCTGCGGCGGCAGCATGAACACCAGTGGCAGCACCAGCAGCCAGCCACGGCGGCTGGCACAGGCGGCCAGCAGCAACAGCGGCAGCAGCAGCCAGTAGCCCTGATCGATGCGGGCGTCGAGCTGTGTCGGCTCGCCCGCCGCCTGCATCGTCTGCGGGCCGTCGAGCAGGCCGAGGCGCTGCAGGTCGTCGTCGTCCAGGCGGATCTGGGCGTAGCGGCCGCCATTGGCTTCGGCAAACTGGCGCAGGCCACGGGCATCCAGACGCGGAATGACAATGCCGCCGCGCTCGTCCTTGAGGAAGCTGCCATCTTCCTGCACCACGGGCCCGCCTTCGCGGGTGCCGACACCGAGAATCAGCAGCGGCGTGGCGCGCCGGCCAAGGGCCTCGGCAATGCCGCTGCGTTCCTGTTCATCCAGGCTGCTGGTGATCAGCAGCAGGCGACCCTTGCCCAGTTGCGCCTGCTCCAGCAGTTGCAGGGCACGTTCGACCGCCAGGTCGGCGCGTTGCCCCGCCTCGGGCATCAGTGAGGGCTTGAGCGATTCGAGGAGGTTGCGGCTGGTGGCCAGGTCGTCGGACAGCGGCACCAGGCCGTGGGCGCTGCCGGCGTAGACGACGATGGCGGTCTGCGCATCGCGCCGCGCCTCCAGCAGGTCGAGCAGCTTGCGACGCGCCTGTTCCAGGCGGGTTGGCGGGGTATCACCAGCCAGCATGCGCGGCGTCAGCTCCAGTATCACCACCAGCGGGTCGGCAGGTTTCTGATTGCTCTGTTGCGCCTGCTGCCAACTGGGGCCCAGCAAGGCCAGCACGGCGAGCAGCCAGGCCAAGCCAAGCAGCACCCAGGGCAGGCGGCTGCCACGTCCGTTGCCACCCTTGAGCAGCACGGCGTGGAAGGCCACCGGCAGCAGTTGCTGCCAGCGCCCGCTCTGCCGCTCGCGGTGCCACAGGCGCCACAGCAGCCAGGCGAGCAGGGGCAGAGCGAGCAGCCACAGGGGGCGCAGCCATTCGGGCCAGAGCAGGCTCATCGGCGCCACCTCAGGCGTTGTGGCCACTCGGGCCAGAGCGTGTGGCAGGTCAGCAGCAGGCTGCCGAGCAGGGCCAGTACCAGCGGCCAGGGATACAGAGCCAGGGCCGGGCGGGCGAGGATGGGTTGCTGGGCCACGGGCTCGAGGCGGTCGAGGGTCGCTTCGATCTGTTGCAGCTCGTTCTGGCTGCGCGCGCGGAAATACTCGCCGCCGGTGGCATCGGCGATACCGCGCAAGGTCGGCTCGTCGAGGTCGAGGCTGCTGCTGAAGCCGAATACACCGAGCACGCCGTCCTGCTGCGGATCGGCGCCAATGCCGATGGTGTAGATGCGCACGCCTTCCTCGGCGGCCAGGCGCGCAGCAGTCATCGGTTCCAGCGCGCCGCCATTGCTGGCGCCGTCGGTGACCAGCACCAGCACGCGACTGTCGGCGGGACGCTGGCGCAGGCGCTTGACGGCCAGGCCGATGGCATCGCCGATGGCGGTGTTCTTGCCGGCAATGCCGATCAGGGCTTCGTCCAGCCAGGTGCGTACGGTGTGGCGGTCGAAGGTCAGCGGCGCCTGCAGATAGGCTTGGCTGCCGAACAGGATAAGGCCGACGCGGTCGCCCCGACGGCCTTCGATGAAGTCGCCGAGCAGGCGCTTGACCAGCTCCAGGCGGCTGATGGGTTCGTCGTCCCACTGCATGTCGGCGTAATCCATGGAGCCGGAGACATCCACCGCCAGCAGCAGGTCGCGGCCGCTGGCCGGCAGTGGTAGCGGTTCGCCGACCCACTGCGGGCGTGCAGCGGCGCACAGCAACAGCAGCCAGATCGCCACCAGCGGCGCCTGCTGGCGCCAGCCGGGCAGGGCGGCGCGGGCGCGACGCCCGCTCAAGGCTTGCAACTCGTCGAGAAAGCCGACACGCAGCGCCGCATCACCGTTGTCGGCGGCCGGCAACAGGTAACGCAGCAGCCACGGCAGCGGTGCGAGCAGGAAGACCCACCACCAGGCGAACTCAAACATGCTTGCGAATCCAGGTGGCGATGGCCTGGTCGAGCTCATCGACGGCCTTGTCGCTCAGGGTGCACTGCGGCTTGTAGGCGCCCTCGACGAGGATCATCCAGCGCGTCAGGCCGGCGGCTGGGCAGCGGTTGTCGAGGAAGGCCAGCCAGGCGCGACTGCTCAGCACGTGGCTGGCGGCATCCGGGTAGCGTTCGCGGCACAGGCGCTTGAGCAGGGCGTTGAGCTGCTGCAGCCAGAGCCCGGCCGGCGCGCCGTCATAGGGTTTGCGCAGTTGCTGCAGCTCCTGCAGGGCGGCCTGGCGCAGGCTGTCCAGCGGTTGTTGCGTGGCCGCACTCGCTGGCCGTGCGCGCAGGCGGCGCAGCAGGCGCCAGACGCCCCAGGCGAGCACCGGCAGCAGTGTCGCCAGCAGCCACCAGCCCGGCGCTGGCGGCCACCAGGGCACCGGCGCCGGATCGATCAACGGCTGCAACTGGTCGAGTGGATTCATGGCGCCTTTCTCGGATGCAGGGCGCTCAGTTGCTCCTGCAACTGATCGATCAGTTCGAACTGGGTGCTCAACGGCAGCAAGGGCACGCCGAGTTTCTGCGCCAGGCGCTGCCAGCGTGCCTCGCGGGCCTGGGCCTGACTGCGGTAGGTCTGGCGCAGGCTGTCGTTGTGGCTGTCGAGTTCCAGCCGCGCGCCGCCCTGGGTGAAACGCAGCAGGCCGGCGGCGGGCAGCGCGTGGTCGAGCGGGTCGGACAGCGGTAGCAGCAGCAGGTCGGTGTGGCGAGCGAGCAGGGTCAGTTGCTGTTCGGCGTTATCGTTCAGCGCGCGCTCGTCGCACAGCACGATCACCAGGCTGCCGGGGCGCAGCACTTCGCGGGCGCGGCGCAGGGCCAGGCCAAAGGTGTCGCGAGCCGTTGCGGCGATACCATCCGGCGTCAGCGCGTGATTGGCGCGTGCCAGCAGGTTGAGCAACTGCAATAGGCTCTGCTTGCTGCGGCGTGGCTTGACCTCGTGGTGCTCGTTGTCAGCGAACACCAGGCCGCCGATGCGGTCGTTGTGGCCCAGCGCGGCCCAGCCTACCAGCGCGGCAGCGCGGGCCGCCAGCACCGACTTGAAGCATTGGCCGGAACCGAAGAACAGGCGCTGGCTCTGTTCGGCGATGATGAAGATGGGCCGCTCGCGCTCCTCGTGGAA
This sequence comes from Pseudomonas sp. C11, assembly GCF_034683865.1. Lineage (NCBI taxonomy): Bacteria > Pseudomonadati > Pseudomonadota > Gammaproteobacteria > Pseudomonadales > Pseudomonadaceae > Pseudomonas > Pseudomonas sp. C11. The sequence continues at coordinate 93,585 of NZ_JAWIIP010000002.1, read as the reverse complement.
CAGCTTGGTGTGCGGCTCCTGGGTGCGCGCGGTGACGCGCCAGTCGATGGTGCGCACGTCGTCGCCAGGTTGGTAGACACGCACCTGGTCGAAGTCCACGCCACGTCCGCGCAGCTTGGAGTGATGCAGGCCGATCAGCGGGCTGCGCCGTGCCGGCGTGGAGAACAGCGGCACCTCATGCACCTTGTGGCGCATGTCGATCAGTTCGCCAAGGGCGATATGGATGCCAGCTTGCAGCGTTTGGCTTGCCGCGTGCGGCTGCATTTATGCCACCGCTACCACATCGAGGATGCGCTGGATCACGCGATCCTGGTCGACGCCCGAGGCTTCGGCCTCGAACGAGAGGATGATGCGGTGGCGCAGCACGTCGAACAGCACCGCCTGGATGTCCTCGGGGCTGACGAAATCACGCCCGGCCAGCCAGGCGTGTGCGCGCGCGCAACGATCCAGCGAGATGGAGCCGCGCGGGCTGGCGCCATAGGCGATCCATTCGGCCAGCTCGGCGTCGAACTTGGCCGGGGTGCGGCTGGCCATCACCAGTTGCACCAGGTATTCCTCCACCGCATCGGCCATGTACAGGCCGAGTATTTCCTTGCGCGCGGCGAAGATCGCCTGCTGGCTGACCCGGTGCTCGGGCTTGGCTTCACCGTTGAGCGCATCGCCACGGGCCTGGGCGAGGATCTTGCGCTCCACGGCAGCATCGGGGAAACCGATCTTCACGTGCATCAGGAAGCGGTCGAGCTGCGCCTCGGGCAGCGGGTAGGTGCCTTCCTGCTCGATGGGGTTCTGCGTGGCCATGACCAGGAACAGTGGTGACAAATCGTAAGTCGAGCGGCCCACCGAGACCTGACGCTCGGCCATGGCTTCGAGCAGCGCCGATTGCACCTTGGCCGGGGCGCGGTTGATTTCGTCGGCCAGCACCAGGTTGTGGAAGATCGGCCCCTGCTGGAACACGAAGCTGCCGGTTTCCGGGCGGTAGATCTCGGTACCGGTGATGTCCGCCGGGAGCAGATCCGGGGTGAACTGGATGCGGTGGAACTCGGCCTCAATGCCCTCGGCCAGCTCCTTGATCGCCTTGGTCTTGGCCAGGCCGGGTGCTCCTTCGACGAGCAGATGGCCGTCGGCGAGCAGGGCCACCAGCAGGCGATCGATCAGGCGATCCTGGCCGAGAATCTGAGTGGAGAGAAATTGGCGTAACGCGACCAGCGCTTCACGGTGTTCCATCGTCGGGCTCTTGTGGGAGGGGCAAGGGCGGTTGCCATCTTGCAGGCAGGCCGACGACTTTAATCCATTTGCCGCGTCAGCCGCTATGCATGGCGCTGTCTTGCAGTCTGGGATGCACGATTGTCGCGGCTGAAGCCCCTCCCACGGTCATGTGCTGAGTGGGAGGGGCTTTCGCCGTGACGGCAGTGGTTACTGCCACTGTGTCAGCAACTGGCGATGCTGCTGCTGTGCACGCTCCTGGGTGACGGGCGCCAGGTACAGCGTCTGACCGGGCAGACATTGCGCCAGGCGGGCCACGGCCTGTGGCGTCAGCGCGCCGAGACGTGGGTAGCCGCCGATGGTTTGGCGATCATTGAGCAGGATGATCGGCTGACCATCGGGCGGTACCTGCACCGCGCCCAGCGGGATGCCCTCGGAGATCATCGAGCCGCGTTGGCACTGCAGTGGCGGGCCATCGAGGCGCACGCCCATGCGGTCGGCGCGCGGGTCGATCAGCCATGGGCTGTTGAATGCATCGAACAGGCTCTGCCCACTGAAGTCGCCGATCTGCGCGCCCATCACCAGGTGCAGGCGTGGTGATGGCTCGAAGGACGGAATATGCGCCGTGGGCATCTCGCGCAGACACGTCGGCGCGGTTGCCTGCCAGCCCAGCAGATCGTCGACCTGCAGCGCCTGGCCATCGCCATGCAGCCCGCCCAGGCCCTCGCGCAGCATGCTGGCGCAACTGCCGAGCACCTGCGGCGCCTGGAAGCCACCGGGCGCAGCCAGATACGCGCGAGCGCCCTGGCGTGGCTGGGCGAAGCTCAGACGCTGCCCGGCGCGCACCGCAAAATGCCGCCAGGGCGTCAGCGGCTGGTCATCCAGACGGGCGCCGAGGTCGGCGCCTGCCAGCGCCAGAGTGGCGGCGCCTGTGCATTCGAATTCGACGTTGCCGAGGGTGATCTCCACCACGGCGGCGGTGAGTGGATTACCCAGCAGGCAGTTGGCCCAGCGGTGGGCGATCCAGTCCAGCGCGCCGCTCTGGGTCACGCCGAGGTGACGCACGCCGAAGCGCCCGCCGTCCTGCAATTGCACGAAGGGGCTGCTGCGGATTACGCGCAGTGAAGGCTGGACAGCAGTCATTGGCTGATCTCCAGCGGGCTGTCGTCACCGCCCAGACGCAGGAACTCCGCACGCTCGATGGGCACGAAGCGCACGCGGTCGCCAGGCTGCAGCAGGCTGTAGCCGTCGAGGTCGCTGCCGAACAACCGCGCCGGCGTGCGCCCGAGCAGGTTCCAGCCGCCCGGCGAGACCACCGGGTAGACGGCGGTCTGACGTTCGGCGATGCCGACGCTGCCAGGCGCGATGCGCTTGCGTGGGGTGCTCAGACGCGGCGTGGCGAGAATCTCCTCGACCAGACCCATGAAGGCGAAACCGGGGGCGAAACCCAGGGCGAACACCTGGTAGGCATGGCCGCTATGGCGAGCGATCACCTCGGCTTCGCTGAGCCCGCTGCGGCGAGCCAGCAAGGGCAGTTCCGGGCCGACGCTGCGGTCGTACCAGGTGGGCAGCAGGTGTTCGCGCCCGCCTTGCGTATCGGCAGGCTGCAGGTCATCGAGTGCCTCGGCGATCTTGGCGCGCGCCTGGGCGCTGTCTAGCTGGTTCAGGTCGTAGTGCAGCAGCAGGGTGGTGTAGGAGGGCACCAGGTCGAGCAGGGCGTCGCCGAATGCGGCTTGCAGACGCAGACGGGCCGCCAGCATCCAGGGCATGTTGGCTTCGTCGATGTGCTCGAACAGGCGCAGGATCAGGCTGTCGATGCCGGCGACTTCCAGTCGCACGCGGGGCGCCTTCATGTGCGTGCCAGGGCGTCGAAGGCTTCGCGGATACGCTTGACCGCGGCCACCGAGCTGGCGTTGTCGCCATGCACGCAGAGCGTCTGCGCGGCCAGGTGCAGGGCGCTGCCGTCGCTGGCCTGCAGGGCTTCGCCGCGCGCCAGGGTAACGGCCTGGGCGACGATCACCTCGCTGTCATGGTGCACCGCGCCAGGCTGGTTGCGGCTGACCAGGTAGCCGGCAGCGTCATAGGCGCGATCGGCGAAGGCTTCGAACCACAGGGTCAGACCGAATTCGTCGCCCAGCGCCTGTGCTGCGCTGTTGTCGCGGGTGCTCATCAGCATCAGAGGCAACTGGCGGTCGTACTTGGCCACGGCGCTCATCACCGCACGCAGGGTGGCGGGTTTGCGCATCATGTCCTGGTACAGCGCACCATGCGGTTTGACGTAGCTGACGCGGGCACCCTGGCTGCGGCAGAGGCCTTCGAGGGCGCCGATCTGGTAGAGCATCAGGTCTTCGACTTCCTGCGGCGTGCAGTCCATCGAGCGGCGGCCGAAACCGACCAGATCCTGGTAGGCAGTGTGCGCGCCGATGTGTACGCCGTGTTGCACGGCCAGGGCTAAGGTCTTGCGCATCACGCTGGGATCCGAGGCATGGAAACCGCAGGCAATGTTGGCGCAGTCGATGAAGGGCATGACCTCGGCGTCCAGGCCCATGGTCCAGGCGCCGAAGCTTTCGCCGATGTCGCAGTTCAGAAGCAGGCTGTTCACGTGACCATCCTATTCATGGCGTGCATGCAGGTTATGTCGCTCCGCGATGCCCTGGCCGGGCATCGCGAGAGGCTGTCACGCATTGTTCCGGCGGCAAGGGTGAGCGTCCAACTAATTAATGCAGTCGCCAGAGATAGGAAAGGCTGATGGTCTCGGGCAGGCACTCGACGAGGCCTGCCGGAGCGGTGTGATACGGGGCTGGCAGGTGCGGACTCAGGCCAGGCGGAACTGGCTGGCGCTGCGCCCCAGGGCATCGACCTGCGAGGACAGCCCCGCAGTGTGATCGCCTAGGGCATGGCGCAGATCCTTGCTCTGGCCGGTGTGCAGGTTGATGGTTTCCATTTTGTCGGCGATGTCCTCGGTGGTGGTGGACACCTCTTCGATGGCGACCACCACCTGGTTCATCTCGCCGGTGAGGCGCTCCATGGCCGTGGTGATCGACTCGATGGCGCTGGCGACCTGCGCGGAATGGCGCTCACCTTCGGCGGCCAGGCCGATGCCGTTGTTCATCAGCTCATGCATCTGCCGCGTCTGCTGCTGGAATTCACCGACGATGGCGCTGATGTCGGTGGTGGCGGCGACGGTCTTCTGCGCCAGCGAGCGCACCTCGTCGGCCACCACCGAGAAGCCGCGTCCGGCCTCGCCGGCGCGTGCCGCTTCGATGGCCGCGTTGAGGGCGAGCAGGTTGGTCTGGTCGGCCAGGCTGTTGATCACGTCGACGATACCGTTGACCCGCGCACTGCTCTGGCCGAGCGCATCGACCTGGCTGTGGGTGGCCTGGATCAGTTGCGCCAGGCGGCTCATGCTGGCGACGCTGGCGGCGATCACCTGGCCGCCATCACGTGCAGCATCGTAGGCACTGGTGGTGGCGGTACCGACTTCGGCGGTGCGTTGTGCCATGTCGTTGAGGGTGGCGCTGATCTGGTGCGAGGCCGAGGCGGCCTGTTCGGTCTGCATCTCTACTTGCAGGCTGTTGTCGCCCAACTGGCGCATGGCGTCGCCGAGATGATGGTGCAGGCGGTTCAGCTCATCGTTGGCGTGCAGCACCTGGGTGACGATGCCGCCGATGCCCTGGATCATGCGGTTGGCCGCGTCGGCGAGCTGGTTGAATTCGTCGCGCGGGTTGTTGCCCACCGGCAATCTGCCGGACAGATCGCCAGACGCCACGCGGCTGAGCAACTGGGTGACGTTGCGCAGGCGCGTGACCAGGGTGCGCGAGGCCTGCAGCAAGGTCAGCGAGAGCAGGGCGGCGACGGCCAGGAAGCTCAGCCCCATGGCGTAGCGTGCCGACTCCTGCGCCTGCTGCGCCTCCTGGCTGCGGCGCAGCAGCAGGCCATTCTGCAGCGCCTGCGCCTGGGCTTCGACGCTGGCCTGCAGTTGTTCGCCGAGCTGGTTCAGGCGTAGGTTCACGGCGCTGATCTGCTCGATGCTGGCATGCGCGTCGGCAAATGCCTGGGCGAAGCCGCTGACGTTCTTGCCGATCGGCGTGTCCTGCCACTCGAGGTCGGCGATCTGCGCCTGCAGCTTGACGATGGCGGCCTGGGTGATCTGGGCGAAGCCGGCATCGAAGGATGACAGGTAGTCACGCTGGCCACTCAGGGCAGCGCTGATGAAGGGCTTGATCAGGTCGAAACTGATGGCTTCCAGCGCCTTGCTCTTTTCGCTGAGGTTCTTGCGCTGGCCTTCGAAGGGCGTGAGGCCGAGGGCCTGATTCAGCACCAGCCATTGGCGCTGCTGGGCGATTTCCTCGAGCAGCACGCTCTGGATGCGCTCGGCATGTTGCACGGTGCTGGCATCATCCAGGGTGCGTGCCTGTGTTAGCAGTTGTCCGACAAGATTTTCCAGTTCGTCCAGGCCGGCCTTGTAGCTGTCGAGTCGATCCGGGCTCAGGCCCTGGCGCAGGGTGTTCTGTCGCCACCAGTGATTCATCAGCTGGGTACTCGTACTGGCATAGCCAGCGGCGCTTTCTCGCGCCTGCAGCGCAGTGCTGACGCTATGACTGGCCCACAGCGAGGCCGCAGCCATCAGCGCCAGGCTGATCAGGGTGAGCGCGATGAGGGCGCGGAATTTGTGTTGCCAGGACAGTTGAAGGTTCACGTTAACGCCTCGCCATCTTCTGAAGGATGATTCTCAGGAATCGGCAAGTTGTCATACAACTTGATTAAAAGTCTATGGCCATCTTGTCGTTCGAGAAACGCAAACGGGGCCGTGAAGGCCCCGTTGTCGTGTAGCCGCTTACCAGAGCGGCAGGCTATAGCTGAGAATCAGGCGGTTTTCGTCGAGATCATTACCGAAGTTGGAGCGAACGGTGGCGTTGCGCCATTTCAGCCCGAGGTTTTTCAGCGGGCCTTCCTGGATCACGTAAGCGATGTCCATGTTGCGCTCCCATTCCTTGCCTTCATCGCTGCGCCCGGCCACCTCGACGTTGTCGCCGGAAATGTAGCGGGTCATGAAGGTCAGACCGGGAATGCCAAGGCTGGCAAAGTTATAGTCGTAGCGTACTTGCCAGGAACGTTCCTGGGTGTTGGCGAAGTCGTTGATCTGCACGAAGTTGACCAGGAACGGGTCGCTGCTGGCGATGTATGGGAAGGGATCGTCGCCGCTCATGCGCTGGTAGCCGGCGCCCAAGGCATGGCCGCCCAGGCTGTAGGTGAACATGGCGCCGAAGGCCTTGTTGTCGAGGTCGCGGAAATTGCCGTCCTCGCGGCTTTGCGAGTAGCGCAGGTCGCTCTTGAACGACTGGCCATCACCCAGCGGCAGCACATGCAGCAGCGTGCCGTAGTACTGCTGGTAGATGTTCTCCAGCTCACCGTAATGCAGGCCGGCGGTGAGCTGCGGGGTGAGTTTGTATTCGCCGCCGCCGAAGGTGAACGAGTCGCTGCCGCCGCCGATGCGGTTGCCGCTCATCTCGGTGTAGTCGCTGGAGTTGTTGGCCTTGATGCGATTGATCTTGCCGCCCTGCAGGGTCAGGTTGTCGACCTCCTGCACGTTGAGCAGCGCGCCCTGGAAGGTCTGCGGCAGCAGGCGCGAGTCATTGGCTGAAACGATCGGGCTGCGAAAACTCAGGGCGCCGACCTTCAGCGTGCTGTTGGAGACCTTCACCTTGCCGGTCAGTGCCAGCTTGGAATATTCGTCCTGCGAGCCGCCGGAACGATCGGCTGGCAGCAGACCGCTGCCGGCGGTGCCGTCGCCTGAGTCGAGCTTGAGGCCGAGCATGCCCAGCGCATCGACACCGAAACCGACGGTGCCCTCGGTGTAACCGGATTCCATGCGCAGCAGGAAGCCCTGCGCCCACTCTTCGGCTTTGTCGCGCGCGCCGCTCTGGCGGAAATCGCGGTTGAAATAGAAGTTGCGCATTTCCAGGTTGGCCTTGCTGTCTGCGATGAAATCGGCCTGGGCCAGGGCCGGCAGGCCGCTGCCGAGCAGCAGGGCGGATGCTAGGGGGAAATGAGGTTTCATGATGCAATGTCTCCTGTCGGGAGCGCGCAGCGGCGAGGATGGCTGCTTGGCAGAGCGCGTTTTTGGAATGATGTTGTTGTGGTCTGCGCAGAGCGCGGCGCCATTCTTCAAAGCCGAGTTCGCTGGCGTCCAACGAGAAAAACCGGGGGCTGGCGATAAGAAAATTCATCGGCAGAAGAAAAAATGCCTGGCATGCAACCTGCTACGCCCGGGGCTGCATGAGGCCCGGTGGACGGGTCTTGATGACGACACGGTAGAGAGGCGTTGTGGCATGAACCTGAGATTTCTCGAGACTTTCGTTTGGGTGGCGCGGCTGAAGAGTTTTCGCCTCACGGCGGAAAAGCTGTTCAGCACCCAGGCCTCCATCTCCAGCCGTATCGCGGCGCTCGAGGACGAGTTGGGCACGCGTCTGTTCCTGCGCGATTCGAAGGGGGTTTCCCTGACGCCGGAGGGGCAGAAGGTGCTCGAGTACGCCGAACGCATGATCGATACCATGCAGGCGCTGAAACAGTCGATCAGCGACACCGGCAACATCCAGGGACGTATCCGTGTCGGCGCGATGGATACCGTCATTCACACCTGGCTGAGTCCGTTCGTAACACGGGTGATGGAGCGCTACCCGGCGGTGGAGATCGAGCTGACCGCCGACACCGCGCGCAACCTCAACGAGCAGTTGCTCAAGGGGTACCTGGACATCGTCTTCCAGACCGACATGGTCAACGGCGACAGCGTGCGCAACCTGGAACTGGCGGCCTTCCCGGTGCGCTGGATCGTGCCGACCGGTTCGCTCTACCACCGTGGCTATGCCTCGATGGACGAACTGGCGAAGGAGCGCATCATCACCTTCTCGAAGAATTCACGGCCGCATCAGGACATCCTCAACCTGCTGCATGCCGGTAGCGTCAGCGCGCCGCGCATCAACTGCGTCAACTCCATCGCCGCGATGACGCGGCTGATCCGTGACGGCTTCGGCATCGGCGCGTTGCCGCCGGCGCTGGTGCGGGACGAACTCAAGCAGGGGCTGCTGACCATCCTCGATGAGGTGCCCGAGCCGCCGCCGCTGCCCGTGGTGGCGACCTGGCGTACCGGCGTCGGCCTGGAGCTGAGCGAAGACATCATCGCCCTGGCCAGTGAGGCACTGGATGCCTACGCCGAGGAAATGGGTGAAACCTGCATGGTGCGGGTCGCCCCCGCCTCGGAACAAAAGAGCGCCTGAACCTGACGCTCAGCCAGGGCGGGCCCGGCGACGGATGCTCGCTGTTGGTGCGTGGCCCGGGCGAATGCCCCCTTTGCTCTCATAACGAATTCCGATCATGCGCTGCCGGTTTTTCTAGTTGGACAGGGTAGGGCGATGCGCTGAGACTCGAAATCGTCTTCCAGCCGCGCTCTGCGGCGCACTCAGAACAATGAACAGGAGAGCACCATGAACAGCATCGCAACGCGTTTCGCCATGACCGCTTTGGCTTGTGCCCTGGGCTTCGGCGTCCAGGCCGGCGAACGCTGGAACATGACCGCCGAGAACCCCGACGGCAACTTCATCACCACCGTGGCCAAGGAGTTCGCCCAGGACGTGGAAAAGTCCAGCAACGGCGAGTTGCAGATCCGCGTGCACGCCAACTCGGTGCTGTTCAAACGTCCTGAGGTCAAGCGTGCGGTGCAGACTGGCCAGGTGCAGGTGGGTGACGTGCTGATGTCGGTACTGGGCAACGAGGACCCGATCTTCGAGATCGACAGCGTGCCGTTCCTGGTGCGCAACTACGAGCAGGCTCAGGCCCTGTGGGCCGCCAGCCGTCCAGCCGTGGAGGAGCGTCTGGCCAAGCAGGGCATCAAGTTGCTGTACGCCATGCCCTGGTCGCCGCAGAGCATCTTCACCAAGACGCCGGTGACCAGCATGGACGACTTCAAGGGCATGAAATTCCGTGCCTACAACCCGGCCACCTCGCGCATGACCGAACTGATGGGCGCGGTGCCGACGGTGATCCAGACCGGCGAGATCGCCCAGGCCTTCAGCACCGGCATGATCAACGGCATGCTCACCTCGCCGACTACGGGCGTGGATTCCCAGGCCTGGGACTTCTCTTCCTATTACTACGACGTCAAGGCCTTCATTCCGAAGAACTTCGTCATCGTCAACGCCCGCGCCTTCGCCCGCCTGCCACAGGCGACCCAGACCGCCGTGCTGGAGGCGGCCAAGCGTGCCGAGGAGCGTGGCTGGGCGATTGCCCAGGAGAAGACCGGTGAGCTGGTCAAGACCCTGGCCGACAACGGCATGCAGGTGTCCGAGCAGGCACCGGCGGCGGTAGAAACCGGCTTCGAGCAGATCGGTCAGACCATGACCGAGGAGTGGCTCAAGCGCGCCGGCGCCGATGGCCAGGCGATCCTCGACGCCTACCAGCGCTAATCCGGTCGCCCGCCGTCGCCCCAGCGACCGCGGGCTATTCTTCAAGGCTTGCCCAGAGAGCCCGTAGTTCATGACCCCACTGCACAAGCTCTACACCTTGTCCGGATGGCTGTCCGGCCTGTTTCTCATCCTGATCTGTCTGCTCGTCGTGGCGCAGATCGTCGCTCGTCAGTTGGGCACCATGGTGCCTGCTGCCGATGAGTTCGCCGCTTATGCGATGGCGGCGTCGGGTTTTCTCGCCCTGCCCTATGCGCTGCAGCGCGGTGCGCATATTCGTGTGGAACTGCTGCTGCGACTGCTGCCCGCTGGTGGTCGGCGCGTGGCCGATGTGCTGGCCACGCTGGTTGGCCTGGGTATCGCGGCATACATGGCCTGGTATTGCGCGTCGTTCGTGCTGGAATCCTACGAATTCAAGGAAGTGTCGTCTGGCCTGTTGCCGATTCCCATGTGGTTGCCGCAACTGCCGATGCTGCTCGGCACCCTGATTTTGGTGGTGGCGATGGCTGAGCGCCTGGTGTTGACCTGTCTGGGCAAACCCTTCGAAGCCGCCGAAGCCGGCACGGCGATGAGCGAGTGAGCCTGCGGGCTCGACCCTTAAATGCGGCCAGCGCCGCACTGCATTCGTGAGTGAACCCGTGGACTACACCCTCATTACCGTAACCCTGCTGCTGGCGCTATTCATGCTGCTTGGCGGCGGCGTCTGGGTCGCCTTGTCGCTGCTCGGCGTCGGCATCATTGGCATGGAGCTGTTTGGCGGTGCGCCGGCCGGCTCGATTCTCGCGTCCACCAGTTGGGCTTCCAGCGCCAGTTGGACGTTGACGGCGCTGCCGCTGTTCATCTGGATGGGCGAGATCCTCTATCGCACGCGCCTGTCCGAAGACATGTTCAACGGTCTGGCGCCTTGGATGCGTGGCCTGCCGGGGCGCCTGCTGCACGTCAACGTATTCGGTTGCGGCCTGTTCGCTGCCGTCAGCGGCTCTTCTGCCGCCACTGCAGCCACCATCGGCCGCATCTCCCTGCCAGAGCTGAAATCGCGTGGCTACCCCGAATCCATCGCCATGGGCTCGCTGGCCGGTGCCGGCACGCTCGGCCTGCTGATTCCGCCGTCGATCATGATGATTGTCTATGGCGTGGCGGCGCAGGTGTCCATCTCGCGTCTGTTCATCGCCGGCATCCTGCCGGGCCTGTTGCTGCTGGCGATCTTCAGCGGCTACCTGATGCTCTGGGCCGCCTGCAATCGCAGCAAGCTGCCGGAGGAGGGCGAGCGTCTGCCGTTCATGGACAAGCTGCGCCGCGCCAAGCTGCTGATTCCAGTGCTGGGCCTGATCGTCGCGGTGATCGGTTCGATCTATGGCGGCATCGCCACAGCCACCGAAGCGGCTGCCGTCGGCGTGGTCGGCGCGCTGCTGATCGCGCTGTGTTCGGGAGCGCTGACCCGGGAAACCTTCATGGCCAGCCTGATGGGCGCGGTGTGCACCTCGTGCATGATCTTCTTCATCCTGCTCGGTGCGGCGTACCTGACCTCGGCCATGAGCTTCACCGGCCTACCGGCGGCGCTGGCCGACTGGATCATCGCCCAGCAGTTGTCGCCCTACGTGCTGTTGCTGGCGCTGACGCTGTTCTTCATCGCCCTGGGCTGCTTCCTCGACGGCATCTCGATCATCCTGCTGACCACGGCGGTGATCCTGCCAGCGGTGCAGGCCGCCGGGATCGACCTGCTGTGGTTCGGCATCTTCGTCATCCTGGTGGTGGAGATGGCGCAGATCACTCCGCCGGTGGGCTTCAACCTGTTCGTCATCCAGAACCTCACCGGGCGTAACCTCGGCGCAGTGGCGCGCGCCAGCTTCCCGTTCTTTCTCCTGCTGGTGCTGGCGGCGATCCTCATCACCGTTTTCCCGCAGATCGTCCTGGCGCTGCCGCAGGCCATGCGTGGTGCCTGAGGTGGCGTGACAGAGGGAATCTCGCCTTTCAACCGGACGGCTGCACCTTATCGGTGCAGCCGTGAAAGAAAATGTCGCAGCACCGCAAGCGGCGGCATGGCAACCCTCGTTAAGCTGGCCCGCCATACGTGACCGATCGGTCGCCAGTCTTCGCCACGGTTCTCCCGCAGCCAGCCGGTGTCATTGTCGCTTAATGGGCTAACGTTGAACTAACGCGTTGATGACGTGATCAAGACCAGCGATTGCCCAAGCCGCCTGTAAAAAACCAGTCTTCTTGCAGGCGCCTTCTGACGAACCACCAGCCCAATGGAGCTATAACCATGGCGTTCTTTACGGCGGCCAGCAAAGCCGACTTCCAGCACCAACTGCAAGCGGCCCTGGCGCAGCACGTGAGCGAACAGGCGTTGCCACAAGTGACCTCGTTCGCCGAACAATTCTTCGGCATCGTCGCCCTCGAAGAACTCACCCAACGACGCCTCTCCGACCTGGTCGGCTGCACCCTGTCGGCCTGGCGCATGCTCGAGCGCTTCGACCAGGCCAAGCCGCAGGTGCGTGCATTCAACCCGGATTACGAGAAGCACGGCTGGCAATCGACCCACACCGCAGTGGAAATCCTCCACGGTGACATTCCGTTTCTGGTCGACTCGGTACGCATGGAGCTGAACCGCCGTGGCTTCAGCATTCACACCCTGCAGAACAGCGTATTCAGCGTGCGCCGTGACAAGAACGGCGACCTCCAGGAAATCCTGGCCAAGGGTACCCAGGGCGAGGGCGTGCTGCAGGAAGCGCTGATGTTCCTGGAAATCGACCGCTGCTCCAGCGCCAGCGAGCTGAAGACGCTGGAGAAGGCCATCGAGGAGGTGTTCAGCGATGTGCGCCTGGCGGTCACCGACTTCCAGCCGATGAAGGCCAAGGCCCGTGAACTGCTGGCCTGGCTGGACCGGGCCAAGCTCAAGGTGGACAAGGCCGAGCTGGACGAGATCAAGGTGTTCCTCGGCTGGCTCTTGGACAACCACTTTACCTTCCTCGGCTACGAGGAGTTCACCGTGGCCGACAACGCCGACGGTGGTCATCTGCTGTACGACGAAAAGTCGCTGCTGGGCCTGTCCAAGCGTCTGCGCGCAGGCCTCAGCGCTGAAGAGCTGCAGATCGAGCCGGAGGCCGTAGCCTACCTGCGTGAACCGCAACTGCTGTCGTTCGCCAAGGCCGCCGTGCCGAGCCGCGTGCACCGCCCGGCCTACCCGGATTTCGTTTCGATCCGCGAGCTGGACGCCAAGGGCAAGGTAATCAAGGAATGCCGCTTCATGGGCCTGTACACCTCGGCGGTGTACGCCGAGAGCGTGTGGAACATCCCCTACATCCGCCGCAAGGTCGAGGTGATCAAGCAGCGCTCCGGCTTCGAGAGCAGCGCGCACCTGGGCAAGGAGTTGGCGCAGGTGCTGGAGGTGCTGCCGCGCGATGACCTGTTCCAGACGCCGGTCGACGACCTGCTCAGCACCGCCATCTCCATCGTGCAGATCCAGGAGCGCAACAAGATCCGCGTGTTCCTGCGCCGCGATCCCTATGGCCGCTTCTGCTACTGCCTGGCCTATGTGCCCCGCGACGTGTATTCCACGGAAACCCGGGTGAAGATCCAGCAGGTGCTGATGGAGCGCCTGCAGGCCACCGATTGCGAGTTCTGGACCTTCTTCTCCGAGTCGGTGCTGGCGCGGGTGCAGTTCATCCTGCGCGTCGACCCGAAGAACAAGGTGCAGATCGATCCGCTGCGTCTGGAGAAGGAAGTCATCCAGGCCTGCCGCTCGTGGAAGGACGACTACGTCGGGCTGATGGTCGAGAGCCTCGGTGAAGCCCAGGGCACCAACGTGCTGGCCGAGTTCCCGGAAGGTTTCCCGGCCGGCTATCGCGAGCGTTTCGCCGCCCATTCGGCGGTGGTCGACATGCAGCACCTGCTCAGCCTGAGCGCGGACAAGCCGCTGGTAATGAGCTTCTATCAGCCGTTGGCGCAGAACGAGCAGCAGTTGCACTGCAAGCTGTACCACGCCGACACGCCGCTGCCGCTGTCCGATGTGCTGCCGATTCTGGAGAACCTCGGCCTGCGCGTGCTCGGCGAGTTCCCCTACAAGCTGCGCCGCAACGACGGCCGCGAGTTCTGGATTCACGACTTCGCCTTCACCTATGCCGAAGGCCTGGATGTCGACATCCAGCAGCTCAATGACACCCTGCAGGATGCCTTCATCCATATCGTCGGTGGTGATGCCGAGAACGACGCCTTCAACCGCCTGGTGCTGACCGCTGCCATGCCCTGGCGCGATGTGGCGCTGCTGCGTGCCTATGCGCGCTACCTCAAGCAGATTCGCCTGGGCTTCTCGCTGAGCTACATCGCCGCCACCCTGGTCAACCACGCCGATATCGCCAAGGAACTGGTGCGTCTGTTCCGCACCCGTTTCTACCTGGCGCGCAAACTCACCGCCGAGGATCTGGAAGACAAGCAGCAGAAGCTCGAGCAGGCGATTCTCGCCGCTCTCGACGACGTGGCGGTGCTCAACGAAGACCGCATCCTGCGGCGCTACCTCGACCTGATCAAGGCGACCCTGCGCACCAACTTCTTCCAGCCGGGCGAGAACGGCCAGAGCAAGAGCTACTTCAGCTTCAAGCTCAGCCCACGGCTGATCCCGGACATTCCGCGTCCGGTGCCGAAGTTCGAAATATTTGTCTACAGCCCGCGTGTCGAAGGCGTGCACCTGCGCTTCGGCGACGTCGCCCGTGGCGGCCTGCGCTGGTCGGATCGCGAAGAGGACTTCCGTACCGAAGTGCTCGGCCTGGTCAAGGCGCAGCAGGTGAAGAACGCGGTGATCGTGCCGATGGGCGCCAAGGGCGGCTTCGTGCCGCGCAAGATGCCGCTGGGCGGCTCGCGTGACGAGGTGATGGCCGAGGGCATCGCCTGCTACCGCATCTTCATCAGCGGCCTGCTCGACATCACCGACAACCTCAAGGAAGGCGAGGTGGTGCCGCCGGTGGGCGTGGTGCGTCACGATGCCGACGACCCCTACCTGGTGGTGGCGGCGGACAAGGGCACCGCGACTTTCTCCGACATCGCCAACGGCATCGCTGCCGAGTACGGTTTCTGGCTCGGTGACGCCTTCGCCTCCGGTGGTTCGGCCGGTTACGACCACAAGGGCATGGGCATCACCGCCAAGGGCGGCTGGGTCAGCGTGCAGCGCCACTTCCGCGAGCGCGGCATCGATGTGCAGAAGGACAACGTCACCGTGATCGGCATCGGCGACATGGCTGGCGACGTATTCGGCAACGGCCTGCTGCTGTCGGAGAGCCTGCAACTGGTCGCAGCCTTCAACCATATGCATATCTTCATCGACCCGAACCCGGATGCGGCCAAGAGCTTCATCGAGCGCAAGCGCCTGTTCGAGCTACCGCGTTCGAGCTGGGCCGATTACGACAGCAAGCTGATCTCCGAAGGTGGCGGCATCTTCCTGCGCAGCGCCAAGAGCATCGCCATCAGCCCTCAGATGAAGGCGCGCTTCGACATCGCCGCCGACAAGCTGGCGCCCACCGAGCTGCTCAATGCGCTGCTCAAGGCACCGGTCGACCTGCTGTGGAACGGCGGCATCGGCACCTACGTGAAGTCGAGCAAGGAAAGCCACGCCGACGTCGGTGATAAGGCCAATGACGCCCTGCGCGTGGATGGTTGCGAACTGCGCGCCAAGGTGGTGGGCGAGGGCGGCAACCTGGGCATGACCCAGCTCGGCCGTGTTGAATTCGGCCTGGGTGGCGGCGCCAGCAACACCGACTTCATCGACAACGCTGGCGGCGTGGACTGCTCCGACCACGAGGTGAACATCAAGATCCTGCTCGGTGAAATCGTTGCGGCTGGCGATATGACCGAGAAGCAGCGCAACAAGCTCTTGGCCGAGATGACCGATGACGTGTCCGAGCTGGTGCTCGGCAACAACTACAAGCAGACCCAGGCGCTGTCGCTGGCCGAACGCCGCGCGCGTGAGCGCATCGGCGAGTACAAGCGCCTGATGAACGCCCTGGAAAGCGCTGGCAAGCTCGACCGCGCCCTGGAGTTCCTGCCGACCGACGAAGCGCTCAACGAACGTGTCTCCAGCGGCCAGGGCCTGACCCGGCCGGAGCTGTCGGTGCTGATCTCCTACAGCAAGATCGACCTCAAGGAATCCTTGCTCAAATCCCAGGTGCCGGATGACGACTACCTGGCACGCGAGATGGAAACCGCCTTCCCGGCGATCCTTACCGAGAAGTTCGGCGACGCCATGCGCCGCCATCGTCTCAAGCGCGAGATCGTCAGCACGCAGATCGCCAACGATCTGGTCAACCACATGGGCATCACCTTCGTGCAGCGCCTGAAGGAGTCCACCGGCATGAGCGCGGCCAACGTCGCCGGTGCCTACGTGATCGTGCGTGACCTGTTCCGCCTGCCGCATTGGTGGGCGCAGATCGAGGCGCTGGACTACAAGGTGCCGGCTGAGCTGCAACTGCAGCTGATGGACGAGCTGATGCGCCTGGGCCGCCGTGCCACCCGCTGGTTCCTGCGCAGCCGCCGCAACGAGCTGGACGCCGCGCGTGACGTGGCGCACTTCGCGCCGCGTATCGAGGCCCTGGTCGGTCGCTTGGACGAACTGCTCGAAGGTCCGGCCCGCGAGCAATGGCTGGCGCGCTACCAGAGCTATGTCGAAGCGGGCGCGCCGGAAGAACTGGCGCGTGTGGTCGCCGGCACCAGCCACCTGTATACGCTGCTGCCGATCATCGAGGCGGCGGACGTTACCGGCAAGGATGCCAGCGAAGTGGCCACGGCCTACTTCGCCGTCGGTGGCGCGCTGGATCTGTCCTGGTACCTGCAGCAGATCACCGGCCTGGCGGTGGAAAGCAACTGGCAGGCGCTGGCCCGTGAAGCTTTCCGCGATGACCTGGACTGGCAGCAGCGCGCGATCACCGTGTCGGTGTTGCAGATGGCCGACGGCCCGCAGGAGATCGAGGCGCGCCTGGCGTTGTGGCTGGAGCAGCATCAACGCCTGGTGGATCGCTGGAAGGCGATGCTCACCGAGCTGCGTGCCGCTACCGGCAGCGACTACGCCATGTACGCCGTGGCCAACCGCGAGCTGATGGATCTGGCGCAAAGCGCCTGACCTGATCTGAAGCAATCCCCGGGCCCCGCACATGCGGGGCCCGGTCGTTTCAGCCTTCAGAAGTGGTATTTGACCAGCGCCTGTACGGCCGTCTGGTCGAAGCCGTCGGTGGAGCCGTCCACCGGAATGACTCCGTACTTGTTGTGCCACAGGTTCAGCTCGGTACCGACGTACAGTCGCCGCCCTTCGCCGAACAGCGCCTTGCCGGCGTCCCACTTGATCTGGATGGACGAGCCCAGCGAAGTCTGGGTGCCGGCCTCGCGGGAGGGGGAGCGCCAATCGACGAAGCCGTCGATGACGAAGTCCTGGCGACCGATGCTCAGCGGGTAGGCAGCGGTGAGGGTGAGTTGGGTGGCGTAGCCGTTGCGATCACGCTCATTGAAGAACACATGGTTGTTGATCTTCACCCGATAGAGGTTGCTCTTGAAGTAGGTGAAACCGGGGATGTCCCAGTCCAGACCGAGGCCGTAGAGGTAGTTCTCCGGGCCAGGCCCGCCGGTGCCTTTTTCGTAGGTGAAGGCGGCGAAGACATCCTTGATCGGCCCGGCAGCGAGTTGGCGTCCGCTGAGCCAGCTGAGGCTCAGGCGGGGGGAGAACTCCATGTAGTAGAAGGCCTCCTTCTCGTGCTGGCGGAAGTTGCCGTTGTCGAAATTGCCGCGCGATTGCAGGTTGTCGGCTCGTACATAGTCGAGGAAGTAGAAGAGGTCGCCCCAGGCCCAGCCGCTGGCGTGCTCGAAGGTGAAGGTGGTCTGGGTTCGTTGCTCCTCGGCGTTGAAATTCATCCGCTGGAAGTTTTCGCCATAGAGGTAGGAAAGGCTGTTGTCCTGCCAGAGCAGCAGGTCGGCGGCGTGTGCGGTATGGGCCAGGCACAGAGCGGCAGCGAGGCCGATCGCACGGGGCAGAGGCTTGAGCTTCATGGGGTTTCCTTGTTTTCGAGGTGCAGGCAGGCACCTCCCGGCAGGTGCTGCCGGGAGGGGCAAAGGTGCGGGGTCAGAGGCTGCGAGTCAGCGGCTTCAGCTCAGCGGCGGCATCGTCGTGGCGTTGCAGGACGGTGTGCAGGTGCGCTTCGGGCTCGTAGGCGCTCTCCTGCTCGCAGGGTTGCGGATCGTCCGGCAGGAACAGGTTGAGGGCGATGGCACTGAAGGCGCCGATGGTGATGGGCGAGCCAAAGATGTTCTTCAGCACGTCGGGCATCTGCGACAGCACCTCCGGCACACCGGCGACGCCCAGCCCGAGGCCCAGGGAGATGGCGACGATCAGCACGTTGCGGCGGTGCAGGCCGGCTTCGCTGAGAATCTTGATGCCGGCCACGGCGACGGTGCCGAACATGATCAGGGTGGCGCCGCCGAGTACGGGCTTGGGCATCAGTTGCAGCACGGCGCCGACCACCGGGAACAGGCCGAGCAGCACCAGAATCGCGGCGATGTAGAAGGCCACGTGGCGGCTGGCCACGCCGGTGAGCTGGATCACCCCGTTGTTCTGGCTGAAGGTGGTCATTGGCAGGCTGTTGAACAGCGCGGCGACTGCCGAGTTGCAACCGTCGGCCAGCACCCCGGACTTGATCCGGCGCATGTACAGCGGGCCTTTCACCGGCTGTTTGGAAATGATCGAGTTGGCGGTCAGGTCACCGGCGGTTTCCAGCGGTGTGATCAGAAAGATCACGGCGATGGGCACGAAGGCGATCCAGTCGAAACCGAAGCCGTACTTGAACGGCTGCGGCACGCTGAGCAGCGGCACGTCGGCCATGTTGGCGAAGTCCACCTGGCCGGTGAACCAGGCGACGGCGAAGCCGAGGGTCAGACCGATGATCACCGCCGACAGACGCAGCACCTGCGATGAGGCGCGGTTGAGCACGACGATGGTGCCCAGCACCAGGCCGCCCAGGGCCAGGTGGTGCAGTGCGCCAAGATCCGCCGCGCCGTAGCCGCCAGCGAGGTCGGTCATGCCGACCTTGATCAACGACAGGCCCATCAGGCAGATGATGGTGCCGGTGACCACCGGGGTGATGACCGTGCGCAGGCGGTTGATGAACTGGCTGAAGGCGATCTCGACGAAGGCGGCGCAGAAGCAGATGCCGAACAGCGTGGCGAGGATTTCCTCCTCGCTGGCGCCGCGTCCCTTGACGATGAAACCGGCGCTCAGCACCACGCTGAGAAAGCCGAAGCTGGTGCCTTGCAGGCACAACAGGCCGGAGCCGATCGGGCCTATGCGTTTGGCCTGGACGAAGGTGCCCAGGCCGGAGACGAACAGCGCCATGCTCACCAGGTAAGGCACGTGGGCGCCCAGGCCCAGCGCGCTGCCGACGATCAGAGTCGGGGTGATGATGCCGACGAAGCTGGCCAGCACATGCTGCAGTGCGGCGAACAGCGCGGGCGCGAAGGCGGGAGTGTCGTCGAGCTGATAGATCAGGTCGCTGTTGCCGGTGGGCGCAGCGGGAGCGTTGCGATCAGGAGTCATGTCGTAGCCTGCCAGTTGTTTTTATACGGTCATGGGCTTGCACGAGGGTTCACGGCACCTCTGGCCTGATCGAGAGTAAAGTTGTCCAATCGGTCAGGATGTGCCGACTATAACAAGATGTGCGCGAAGGTAAATACAGTTTTTGTTTGGATTGTGTACAAAAAGTAAGCCGCCGGTCAGTTCACACTGCCGGCGGCTTTTGACGATTCCACTGCACCGTCGATGACGGTGCGGATGATCAGTTGAGCTGGGCGCCTGCGGCGATCCAGCGGCCGATCAGGTCACGCTCGTCCTGGGTCATCTGCGTGATATTGCCAAGAGGCATGATCTGCGCAGCCACCGCTTGAGCCTGGATCTTCGCCGCCTGCGCCTTCATCTGCTCCGGCGTGTCGAGCATGAAGCCGGCCGGCGCGGCGCTGAACATCGGGCTGGTCGGGTTGGCCGAGTGGCACACGGTGCAGCGCTCATGGATGACCTGCTCGACCCGGGCGAAGCCGGCGTCAGCGGCTGACGCAGTGGCTGCCGGGGCGGAGGGCTGTTCACTCGATGCTGCGCTGGGGGCTTGCTCGATCTTGGCTGCGTTTGCCGCAGTCGGCTGCTCGGCCTGAGCCTGCGCTGCGGTGGCCGGAGCACGCTGTACCGGGGCCGTGACGTAGGCCAGGCAGAGCATACCCAGGGCGGCGGCCGGCAGCGTCCAGGCGAAGCGCTGGCTGGCGTGGCGGGTGTTGAAGTAGTGGCGCACCAGAACTGCCAATACGGCGATGCCGGCGAGGATCAGCCAGTTGTACTGGCTGCCGTAGGTGCTCGGGAAGTGGTTGCTGATCATGATGAACAGCACCGGCAGGGTGAAGTAGTTGTTGTGCCGCGAACGCAGCAGGCCTTTGGCTGGCAGCAGCGGGTCGGGCGTGGTGTTGGTTTCGATGGCCTTAACCAGGGCACGCTGCGCCGGCATGATGGTGAAGAACACGTTGCCGACCATGATTGTGCCGATGATGGCGCCAACGTGAATGTAGGCGGCGCGACCGCTGAAAATATGGCTGAAGCCGTAGGCGGCGGCGATGATCAGCACGAACAGCACGGCGCCGAGCAGGGCCGGGTGCTTGCCCAGTGGCGAGTCGCAGAGAACGTGATAGATCAGGTAGCTGACGGCCATGGAGCCGAGGCCGATGGCGATGGCAGCGGCTGGCGCCAGATCGACACCCGGTTTGACCAGGTACAGGCTGGGGTTGAGGTAATACACCACCAGCAGAAGGGCGACACCCGACAGCCAGGTGAAGTAGGCCTCCCATTTGAACCAGTGCAGGTTCTCCGGCATTTTCGGCGGCGCCAGCTTGTACTTTTCCAGGTGGTAGATGCCGCCGCCGTGAATCGCCCAGAGGTCGCCCGACAGGCCCTCGCGTGGGTTGCTGCGGTTGAGGTTGTTCTCCAGCCAGACGAAATAGAAGGATGCGCCGATCCAGGCGATGCCGACGATCATGTGGATCCAGCGGATGCCCAGGTTTAGCCATTCGGTGAAGTGTGCTTCCACGATTCGTACCTCTCCCCGGAGTCGGCACCCGGCTCCGGGCTTCTCTTATTGGTGGGGGGCGAGGAGAAGGAATTCGTCCTCTGCGAAGAAATGCTCATCGCAGTTGTTACCGGAACCACTGCGATCAACCACCAGGAAGTCATCCCGCTTTTCGATCGTCAGCACCGGGTGGTGCCAGACGCCGCGATGGTAATTGACGCCCTGCCTGCCATTGCTGAGGAAGGCACGGACGGACCCTGATACAGGTACATCGCCAAGTGGCGCGACCACGATCAGAAAGGGGTTGCCGAGCAGCGGAATGAAAGCCTGGCTGCCCAGCGGATGGCGTTCCAGCATGCGGATGGTCAGCGGCATCTGCAGCGCCTCGGCGCTGAAGATGCTGATGATGGCCTGATCCTCCGGCTGCGCGGTCTCCACGGTGGCCAGCTTGTGATAGCGGCGGGTGGAGCCGTTGTTGATCATGAAGAAGTCACTGCCCTCGGTTTCGATCACGTCACCGAAAGGGGCGAAGGCTTCTTTGCTCAGGGGCTCGATGGTCAGGCTACGCATGGCTGTTCTACTTGTTCTGTTCGGGGAATGGAGCGGCAACCTTACAGCTGCTGCAGGCGAAAGAGGGCGATCTTGTTGATCTCGGCCAGGGCGGTCTGGAACTCCTGCTCCGGCGTGTTGTGAATACGTTCTTCGAAGGCGGCCAGAATCTGATGGCGATTGCTGCCCTTGACCGCCTTGATGAAGGGGAAGCCGAACTTGGCCTTGTAGGCGTCGTTGAGTTCGGTGAAGCGGGCGAACTCCTCGGCGCTGCATTCGTGGATGCCGGCACCGGATTGTTCGGCGGTGCTGGAGGCGGTCAGCTCGCCGCGCACCGCCGCCTTGCCGGCCAGATCCGGGTGGGCGTTGATCAGCGCCAGCTGCGCCTCATGGCTGGCGGACAGAAGAATGCCGGCCATGCGCTGCTGCAGGCCGTCGATAGCGTCGACGTTTTCGTCCAGGCCGAGGTCGTAGGCTTTCTCGGCCACCCAGGGCGAGTGTTCGTAGATGTCGGCGAAGGCCTCGATGAAGGCCTCGCGGCTGAGCTGGGAAGGCGTCAGGGTCTGGAAACGGCTCATGCACGGTTCTCTCATTCGGTCGCACGGAAGGGATGGGTCGCATGCCAGTGCCGGGCGATGTCGACACGGCGGGCGCACCAGACCTTTTCGTGACCCTGCACGTACTCGAGGAAGCGTGCCAGCGAGGCCAGGCGGGCAGGGCGCCCGAGCAGGCGGCAATGCATGCCGATCGACAGCATCTTCGGTGCGCCGGCTGCACCTTCGGCGTAGAGCACGTCGAAGGCGTCCTTGAGGTACTCGAAGAAGTCGTCGCCCTTGTTGAAACCCTGCACCTGGGTGAAGCGCATGTCGTTGGTGTCCAGGGTATAGGGAATCACCAGGTGCGGTTTTTCCGGTGTGCTGGCTGGGTCCCAGTAGGGCAGGTCATCGTCGTAGGTGTCGGAGTCGTAGAGGAAGCCGCCTTCCTCTCGCACGATGCGCCGGGTGTTCGGGCCGAGGCGGCCGGTGTACCAGCCCAGCGGGCGTTCGCCGGTCAGCTCGGTGAAGATGCGGATGGCCTCGAGCAGGTGCTCGCGCTCGGTGGCCTCGTCGACGTTCTGGTAGTCGATCCAGCGCAGGCCATGGCTGCAGATTTCGTGACCCGCAGCGACCATCTCACGGATCACCTGCGGGTGACGCTGGGCGGCCATGGCCACGGCGAAGATGGTCAGCGGGATATCGTGCTTGCTGAACAGCTTGAGCAAGCGCCAGACGCCGGCGCGGCTGCCGTACTCGTAGAGCGACTCCATGCACAGGTTGCGTTGGCCCTGCAGCGGTTGCGCAGCGACCATCTCGGAGAGAAAGGCCTCGGATTCCTTGTCGCCGTGCAGGATGTTGCGCTCGCCGCCTTCCTCGTAGTTGAGCACGAAGGACAGCGCGATGCGCGCGTCACCCGGCCAGTGCGGATGAGGAGGGTTGGCGCCGTAGCCGATCAGGTCGCGTGGGTAATCAGCGTTCACTGCAGTCTTCCTGTCTGGATCGTGGCGGTCATGGCGCCTCGTTGCTTTAGGCGCGACCGGATGAGTGATTGTATACAAAGTAGTGATCTCTTTGTAAATCGACTTTTCACTGAAAATCCTCTGCCAATCTCAAGCAAGAAACCTGCCCATTCGGTCAGGTGATCCGCTGATAAAAGCCTGCTGGCGGGCTTTATGCTAAAAACGGAACGTGAAGGGATGTGCGCTGCTGGAAAGTCTGCAAGGATTATTGTGTACAATTTTAGTTGATATTGTTTTATTTATTGCGTGTCGTGCTATCCTGCCGGCACGCCCCCGAGTGCTGATCTGGCTTGCCAGGCACGGCAGCCACGAGGGCCACGCGAACTCAACAGACGAGGTATTCATGGGACGTTTGACCACCCACGTACTGGACGCCGCTCACGGTTGTCCCGGAAGCAATATCGAGGTCGAGCTGTATCGCGTCGATGGCACGCACCTGGAGCTGATCACTCGGGTCAGAACCAATCATGACGGCCGCTGCGACGCGCCGGTGCTGCAAGGTGATGACTACCGTTCCGGCACCTATCAGTTGCACTTCCATGCTGGCGATTATTACCGCGCACGGGGTTTCGCGCTGGCCGAACCGGCCTTTCTCGACGTGGTGGTACTGCGCTTTGGCATTGATGCCGCGCAGGAGCACTATCACGTACCGCTGCTGATCTCCCCATACAGCTACTCCACCTACCGCGGTAGCTGAGCGACGGCGGCGCTGTCCTTCAGACGAATGCTTGTTGTCCCACGTCCTCTGCCCGCACACGCTGCGGGCTTTTTTATGCGTGTTCCGTTGTGCCCGAATCGCCCCGGATTGGGGCAGGCGAATGCCCCGGCACCTGGCTGGGGCTGGCGAACCTCAGAGGAAGGCGAACTTGGCGATGAATATCGCGCAGAGCACGTAGAGGCTCAGGGATACCTTCTCGCGCTGGCCGGTCAGCAGCTTGAGCGTGGCGTAGGTGAGAAAGCCCAGGGCAATGCCGTTGGCGATGGAGAAGGTCAGCGGCATCATCACCACGGTGACGATGGCGGGGATGGTGTCGGTGTGATCCTCCCAGTCGATATGCGCCATGCCGCTCATCATCAGCATGGCCACGTAGATCAGCGCACCCGCGGTGGCGTAGGCGGGGATCATGCCGGCCAACGGGGCGAAGAACATCGCTGCGAGAAACAGGATGCCGACGGTGATGGCCGTGAGGCCGGTGCGCCCACCAGCGGCGACGCCCGATGCACTTTCCACGTAGCTGGTCACCGGCGGGCAGCCGACCACGGCGCCAACCACGCTGGAGGTGCTGTCGGCCTTAAGGGCGCGCGACAGGTTCTGGATCTTGCCATCCTCGTCCACCAGGCGGGCGCGGTGAGCCACGCCCATCAGCGTGCCGGCGGTATCGAACATGTTCACGAAGAGGAAGGCGAGGATCACGCTGACCATCGCCAGGTTCAGCGCCCCGGCGATGTCCATGGCCATGAAGGTCGGTGCCAGGCTGGGCGGCATCGACACCAGGCCCTGGTACTGCACCAGGCCGAATGCCCAGCCCAGCGCGGTGACGCCGAGCATGCTGAGCAGGATGGCGCCGAACACGTTGCGGTGGCTGAGTACGGCGATCAGCAGAAAGCACACCGCCGCCAGCAGCGCCGAGGGATCGCCGAACGAGCCCAGGGTCAGCAGGGTCGCCGGGCTGTCGACGACGATGCCGGCGGTTTTCAGGCCGATCAGGCCGAGGAACAGGCCGACGCCGGCACCCATGGCGAAACGCAGGCTCATGGGGATACTGTTGAGCAGCCATTCGCGGATCTTCGACAGGCTCATGATCATGAACAGCACGCCGGAGATGAACACTGCGCCCAGCGCCACTTGCCAGCTGTAACCCATTTCGCCGACCACCGTGTAGGTGAAGAAGGCGTTCAGGCCCATGCCAGGGGCCAGGCCCACCGGCCAGTTGGCGTACAGCCCCATGAGAAAGCAGCCCAGCGCGGCGCCGATGCAGGTCGCGACGAAGGCCGCGCCGTGGTCGACGCCCGCCGTGGCCATGATGTTGGGATTGACGAAGATGATGTAAGCCATGGTGACGAAGGTGGTCAGGCCGGCCAGCAGTTCGGTTCTGATGCTGGTGCCGTGCTCGGTGAGCTTGAAGAAACGGTCGAGCAGGCCGGTGGGGGCCTTATCCGGGATGGGTGTCGCGTGTCGTTGTTGTTTGACGCTTTCCACAGCAGGTACTCCTCATCTCTCTTGTTGTGTACCGCCGGACATGGCCCCGATCTCGACGAGGCTGGCGGTGTGCGAGGGCTGTTCAGGCAATTTGTTGACCTAAAGGTCAATAAATTGCCCGCTGCGATTATGAGGTTGTATACAAAAAATGCAATTAATGTTTTGGTCGTTGTCGCTGCTGCAACAATCGCCATCCAGAGAAGTATTCGAGCCGTCGTTTTTATCTGGACTATTAATTAATTCTTTATTAATCAATTAGTTGAGTAGATTGTAGAGTCTCTCGCTTGGCTGGGCGTGTATGAAGAAGGCGCAAGCACACCTGCCGAATCCGGCAAACGGCACTGAGAAATGCCCGGCATATGCTCAAAGAGTTGGTCGCCTTGTGCGGCTGGTTGCTTCGGGCGCCTGCGGGCCAGGCATGAGCCTGTGGATGTTGGGGTTGTATGACTTGTGTACAATCAACCCCATCTTTTTTCGGAAATGTGCATGCCAGGCGTGTCACTCACCCGATAGAACACAGTAGAGTCGCCGTATCGCCGCCTCTCATTCATGCGAGCCAGAATGAACGATCAATTGCAGCCCCTCAAGAAGCAGCCACGCGCGGGCAAGACCAGCCGCAGTGGGACTCAGGACGACGTCGTATATGCCCATATCTTCGATGCCATTCTCGAGCAGCGTCTGGCGCCAGGCACCAAGCTGAGCGAAGAGGCGCTGGGTGAGATCTTCGGCGTCAGCCGCACCATCATCCGTCGCGCCCTGTCGCGCCTGGCCCATGAGGGTGTGGTGCTGCTGCGGCCCAATCGCGGCGCGGTGGTAGCCAGCCCGAGCGTCGAGGAAGCCCGGCAGATCTTCTACGCACGCCGCCTGGTCGAGCGCGCCATCACCGAGTTGGCCGTCGAGCACGCCACCGCCGAGCAACTGGCTGAGCTGCGGCAGATGGTCAAGGACGAGCAGGACAGCTTCTCCCGGGGTGATCGTGGTGCGGGCATCCGCCTGTCCGGCGAGTTCCACCTGAAGCTGGCCGAGGCCGCGCGCAATGCGCCGCTGGTAAGCTTCCAGCGCAGCCTGGTATCACAGACCTCGCTGATCATCGCCCAGTACGAAAGCGGCAGCCGCTCGCACTGCTCCTATGACGAACACAATCAGTTGATCGACGCCATCGAGGCGCGCGATGCGGCCAAAGCGGTGGAGCTGATGATGCACCACATGGATCACATCGACAGCAAGCTCAACCTCGATGAGGACAGCGCCTCGGACGATCTGCACGCGGTGTTCTCGCACCTGCTGCAGACCAGGAAGAAGCCCGGCCGCAACGGCGCCAATCGCTGACAGTCTGCGTGGCACAGGAAAGCCCCGCTGCTCGCGCAGCGGGGTTTTTTCGTTGTGGAGACGATGTGGGTGAGGCAGGGCGCGTTTGTGTAGGAGCGGCTTTAGCCGCGAAGCTGTCAGGCGCGCCTACAGCCTGATCGCGGATAAATCCGCTCTTACGTGGGCGCGCCGATCATCGGCTTCATTCGCGCCGGTGCACCGATACCCCGGCGGCGAAGGTCTCTTTCACGGCGCGGTCATCGCCGAGCATGGTCAGGGCGAACAGCTTTTCATCCAGGCTGCGTGCCTGCTGCATGCGGTAGCTCATCAATGGCGTGGCGTTGTAATCGAGCACCAGGAAGTCGGCGTCCTTGCCGGGCAGGAAGTTGCCCAGCTTGTCGTCCAGGTACAGGGCGTGGGCACCGCCAAGGGTGGCCAGGTACAGCGACTTGAACGGATCGAGCTTCTTGCCCTGCAACTGCATCACCTTGTACGCCTCGTTCAGCGATTGCAGTTGGCTGAAGCTGGTGCCGGCGCCGACATCGGTGCCCAGGCCGACGCGCACGCCGTGCTGTTCCAGCTTGTTCAGGTCGAACAGGCCGCTGCCCAGGAACAGGTTGGAGGTGGGGCAGAAGGCGACCGCCGAGCCGGTCTCGGCCAGGCGCGCGCATTCCTCGTCGCACAGGTGCACACCATGGGCGAAGATCGCGCGCGGGCCGATCAGCTTGTGGTGGTCGTAGACGTCCAGATAGCCCTTGCGTGCCGGGAACAGTTCCTGAACCCAGGCGACCTCGGCCTTGTTCTCCGAGATGTGGGTGTGCATGTACAGATCCGGATATTCGCCGAACAGCTTGCCGGCCAGATCCAGTTGCTCCGGTGTGCTGGTCGGGGCGAAGCGCGGGGTGACGGCATAGTGCAGACGACCCTTGCCATGCCAGCGCTCGATCAGCGCCTTGCTCTGCGCATAGCCGGATTCGGCGGTGTCGGTGAGGTAATCCGGAGCGTTGCGATCCATCAGCACCTTGCCGGCGATCATGCGCAGGTTGAGCTTGTCGGCCTGCTCGAAGAAGGCGTCCACCGACTGCGGATGCACGCTGCCAAACACCAGGGCGGTGGTGGTGCCGTTGCGCAGCAGCTCCTTGAGGAAGATCGCTGCCACGTCGCTGGCGTGCGCCTTGTCTTCGAACTGTTTTTCGGTGGGGAAGGTGTAGGTGTTGAGCCAGTCCAGCAGTTGCTCGCCGTAGGAGGCGATCATGCCGGTCTGCGGGTAGTGGATGTGGGTATCGATGAAACCGGGCGTGATCAGCGCGTCAGGGTAGTGCTGGACGTCGATGCCAGTGAGCTTCGGCAGCAGATCGCTGGCAGCGCCAACCTGGGCGACCTTGCCGTTCTCGATCAGCAGGATGCCGTCCTCGAAATACTGATAGGACTGCTCGACGCCAACCACGGCCGGGTCGGCGAGGCTGTGCAGGATGGCGGCGCGGTAGGCTTGGCGGGTGTTGCTCATGGTTCGAATCTCATGCGTGTAATGCGCTTTGCGCAGCGAAAAGGGGGATCAGGAGCGGCGTGAAGCCGGCAGCAGCCTGGCGATGCTGGACTCGCCTTTCTTCACGTCCTGGCCGGCTCTTTTTTCACCAAGCAGGGCGTTGTAGGTGGCGATCACTTCGCCAGCGATGGACACGGCGATTTCCACCGGTAGCTTGCCTTTGACCTCGGCCAGGCCCATCGGGCAGCGCATGCGGGCCATCAGCGTATCCGCGAAGCCGCGCTCGCGCAGGCGGTGCTCGAACTTGACGCGTTTGGTCTTCGAACCGATCAGGCCGTAGTAGGCGAAGTCGCCGCGTTTGAGGATCGCTGCGGTCAGCTCCAGGTCGAGCTGGTGATTATGAGTCATGACGATGTAGTAACTGCCGGGCGGCATGTTATCCACTTCATCGACCACTTCGTCATTGACGATCTTCACCACGCCAGCGTGGATGTGTTCGGGGAATTCGTTTTCCCGCGAGTCGATCCAGCGCACCTTGCACGGCAGGCTGGCGAGCAGCGGCACCAGCGCGCGGCCGACGTGGCCGGCGCCGAACACGGCGATCTGCGCCTGTGGCTGACCCATAGGCTCAAACAGCAGCACGGTGGCGCCGCCGCAACATTGGCCCAGGCTGGCGCCCAGGGAGAAACGCTCCAGGCGCGTGTCCTGGCTGCGGCTGGCGAGCATCTCGCGGGCCAGCTCCATGGCCTTGTATTCCAGATGACCGCCGCCGATGGTCTCGAAGATGCGCTCGGCGGTAACCACCATCTTCGAGCCGGCATTGCGCGGCGTCGAGCCACGTTCCTCGATGATGGTCACCAGCACGCAGGCTTCGCCTTGTTGCTGCAGGTCGGCGAGGGCGCTGATCCAGCTCATTTGCTCAGTCTCCAGGAAGGTGTGGTCTGTCCCGGGCGCGGCAGGCGCCAGTTGCTCGGCGACGGGGCCAGAATCGGTTCCGTTGCCGGGCGAGCGGGTGGACTATTCGGTTCGGTGTGTTTTGTCATTGTTCTACACCCATTCATCATTGGTTCGCTGTCTGTGGGAGGCGCTTCAGCGGCGACAGTCGCGGCTGAAGCCCCTCCCACGGAGCCCAGAAGGTGGATCTGGCACAGGACGTAGGGTGGGCCGGGCGGAGCTTTAGCCCACCAATACACGCCATTGAAGTTGGTGGGCTAAAGCCCACCCTACGCTCTGAAGCCCACCCTACGTTCGTTGTCGCAACTTGCGCATCTGCTCCACACCCCAGAGCACACGTTCGGGCGTGGCCGGGGCATCGATCTGCGGTTGCACCTTGTAGTCGGCCAGGCTGGCCACGGCATCCTTGATCGCGCACCAGGCGGCGATACCGAGCATGAACGGTGGCTCGCCGACGGCCTTGGAGTGGAACACGGTGTCTTCCGGGTTCTTGCGGTTCTCTACCAGCTTCACGCGCAGGTCGATGGGCATGTCGGCGATGGCGGGAATCTTGTAGCTGGCCGGGCCGCAGGTCTCTAGTTTGCCCTTGGCGTTCCACACCAGTTCCTCGGTGGTCAGCCAGCCCATGCCCTGGACGAAGGCACCTTCGACCTGGCCGATGTCGATGGCCGGGTTCAGCGAGTCACCGACGTCATGCAGGATGTCGCCCCGCAGCATGCGGTATTCGCCGGTCAGGGTGTCGACCAGCACTTCCACGCAGGCCACGCCGTAGGCGTAGTAGTAGAAGGGGCGGCCAGCCGCCTTGTCGCGGTCGTAATAAATCTTCGGAGTGCGGTAGAAACCGGTCGACGACAGCGAGACCTGGCCGACATAAGCCTTCTGGATCATCTCCTCGAACGACAGGAAGTGGTCGCGTACGCGCACCTGGCTGCCTTTGAACTCCACGTCTTCCGGGGTGACCTTGTATTCGCACACGAGGAAATCCACCAGGCGCTGCTTGATGGTTTCGGCCGCGTTCTTCGCCGCCATGCCGTTGAGGTCGGTGCCGCTGCTGGCAGCGGTCGGCGAGGTGTTGGGCACCTTGTCGGTGTTGGTGGCGGTGATCTGGATGCGCGCGATGTCGACCTGGAACACCTCGGCGACGATCTGCGCGACCTTGGTGTTGAGGCCCTGGCCCATCTCGGTGCCACCGTGGTTCAGGTGGATCGAGCCGTCGGTGTAGATGTGGATCAGCGCGCCGGCCTGGTTGAGGAAGCTGGAGGTGAAGCTGATGCCGAATTTTACCGGGGTCATGGCCAGGCCTTTCTTCAGCACCGGGCTCTTGGCGTTGAAGGCGCGGATGTCTTCACGGCGCTTGGCGTAATCGCTGCTTTGCTCCAGCTCGGCCGTCATCTCGTGGATGACGTTGTGCTCGACGGTCTGGTGATAGTGGGTAACGTTGCGCTCGGTTTTGCCGTAGTAGTTGAGCTTGCGCACCTCCAGCGGGTCCTTGCCCAGGTGACGGGCGATGGCATCCATCACTTCCTCGATGGCGACCATGCCTTGCGGGCCGCCGAAGCCGCGGTAGGCGGTGTTCGAGGCGGTGTTGGTCTTGCAGCGATGACCGTTGATGGTGGCGTTGCCGAGGAAGTAGGCGTTGTCCGAGTGGAACATGGCGCGGTCGACGATGGCGCCGGACAGATCCGGTGAGTAGCCGCAGTTGCCGGCCAGATCCATCTCGATGCCCTGCAGCAGGCCGTCGTCATCGAAGCCGACGTCGTACTCGACGTAGAAGGGGTGGCGCTTGCCGGTCATGCTCATGTCTTCCATGCGCGGCAGGCGCATCTTGGTCGGGCGACCGGTGAGGTGGGCTATCACCGCGCACAGGCAGGCCGGGCCGGCGGCCTGGGTTTCTTTGCCGCCGAAGCCGCCGCCCATGCGGCGCATGTCGATGACGATCTTGTTCATCGGCACGCCGAGCACCTCGGCGACCAGCTTCTGCACTTCGGTAGGGTTCTGCGTCGAGGTGTAGACCAGCATGCCGCCGTCTTCGCTGGGCATCACCGAGGAAATCTGGGTTTCCAGGTAGAAGTGTTCCTGGCCACCGATATGCAGGGTGCCCTGCAGGCGATGCTTTGCTCCGGCCAGTTGGCGGGCCGAGTCGCCGATGCGGTGGGTGTGGCTGGCGAGCACGAAATGTTGCTTGCGCAAGGCCTCGACCACGTCGAGCACCGGCTCCAGATCCTCGTACTCGATGATCGCCGCCATGGCTGCCTTGCGTGCGGTTTCCAGGCTGTCGGCGGCCACCGCCAGCACCACCTGGCCCACGTATTCGACCTTGCCATCGGCCAATAGCGGATCGCCGGCGAACACCGCGCCGATATCCAGTTGGCCGGGGACGTCATCCTTGGTGATGGCAATGGCCACGCCCGGAAATGCGTAGCAGGGGCCGGTGTCGATGCGCAGGATGCGCGCATGGGCGCGGTCGGACTGGCGCGCATAGACGTGCAGCTGGTTGGGAAATTCCAGGCGGTCGTCGACATAGATCGCCTCGCCGGACACGTGCTTGTCTGCGCTCTCGTGCTTGATGCTGCGACCGACGCCACTGGTCATGCCGGCGCGGAACAGGTCGGCCAGCTCTTCCTGGGATTTGTGCTGAATGTGATTGGACATGGTTCTATCCCCAACTCTTATGCGTAGGCAGTGACCCGGGTTTCGACCTCGGGCGATTGCTGTTCCAGGAAGAACTTGCGCAGCAGGTTCTGGGCAGTGAGCAGGCGGTACTCCTTGCTGGCGCGGAAATCCGATAGCGGGGTGAAGTCTTCAGCCAGGGCTGCGCAGGCGCGTTCGATCGCATCCAGGTTCCAGGTCGAGCCGACCAGCGCCGCTTCGCACGCACTGGCGCGTTTGGGGATGGCGGCCATGCCGCCGAAGGCGATGCGCGCATCTCGCACCACACCGCCTTCGATGCTCAGGTTGAACGCCGCGCAGACGGCGGAGATGTCGTCGTCCAGGCGCTTGGACACCTTGTAGGCGCGGAATGTCTGATTGGCCTTGGCGCGCGGCACGATGATCTTCTCGATGAATTCGGCGTCCTGGCGCGCGGTTACCTTGTAATCGAGGAAGTAGTCCTGCAGCGGCAGCACGCGCAGGGTGTTGCCCTGACGCAGGGCGATCTGCGCACCGAGGGCGATCAGCAGCGGCGGGGCGTCGCCTATGGGCGAGGCATTGCCGATATTGCCGCCCAGGGTGCCCTGGTTGCGGATCTGCAGGGAGGCGAAGCGGTGCAGCAGTTCGCCGAAGTCCGGGTATTCACTGGCCAGCGCTTCGTAGCAGTCGGATAGCGCGGCCGCTGCGCCGATCTCGATAGCACTGTCGGTCACTTCGATGCGCTTCATGTCTTCGATGTGGCCGACGTAGATCATCACCGGCAGTTCACGGTGGAACTGGGTGACTTCCAGGGCCAGGTCGGTGCCGCCGGCGAGCAGGCGCGCGTCCGGGTTGGCTGCGTAGAGTTCGGCCAGATCGGCCACGGTCAGCGGCACCAGGCAGCGCTTGTCGCCGCTGTTGAGTTCGGCGGTTTCACGTGGGGCGATGGCCTTGAGTCGGGCGATGGTGTCACTTTCGAAGGCATCGAACTGATCCGGCTGCTTCTGGCAGCAGGCCTGCTCAGCGGCATCGATGATCGGGCGGTAGCCGGTGCAGCGGCACAGGTTACCGGCCAGCGCCTCCATGGTTTGGCCCTTGTCGTAGCCGTTGCAATTCTTCTGCAGCGCGAACAGCGACATGATGAAACCTGGGGTGCAGAAGCCGCACTGCGAGCCATGGCAGTCGACCATCGCCTGCTGCACGCTGTGCAGCTTGCCCTGGTGCTTGAGGTCTTCGACGGTGATCAGTTGCTTGCCGTGCAGGCTGGAGACGAAGGTCAGGCAGGAGTTGAGGGTGCGATAGCGCACGCGCTCGCCAATCAGCTCGCCCACCACCACGGTGCAGGCACCGCAGTCACCGGAGGCGCAGCCTTCCTTGGTTCCGGTTTTGCCGACGTGTTCACGCAAGTAGTTGAGCACGGTGACGTTGGGATCCAGGACATGCTCGGTGCGCAGCTCCCGGTTGAGTAAAAACTGGATCAAGGACGACCTCCAGGCACTTTATTGTTATGAATCGGTTGGCTGGCCAGGAATTGCACGCATCGTCGGGCCCTGGCGCGGGCTGCCATGGCCGCAATCTAGAATTTTCTGACTTTTGGGTCAACAAATATTTGACCTGATGGTCAGTTCTTCTCGATGGGGGAAGGTGCGGGCCAGATCGCTCGGATTCACCCGCTCAGCCTAGCGGCTTTCGTGCCACCAGGCGCTCTGGCCGGGGTGTTCCGCCCGCACATGACAAAACCCCGGGAGCTTGCGCTGCCGGGGTGGCGGGTTGGAGACGCTCAGGAGTGAGTCAGCTGTGAATCGCTCAGTTGATGTTCTTCACCGGCGTAGTAGGCGCGCACCCGGGGATCCATCACGGCGCGCCACAGCGGCGGGAAGAGGGCGAGCACGATCATCCCGGCATAGCCATTGGGCAACTGCGGGCTGTCGTCGAAATGGCGCAGCACCTGGTAGCGGCGCTTGGCGTAGGCGTGGTGATCGGAGTGGCGTTGCAGGTGGAAGAGAAACAGGTTGGTCAGCAGGAAATTGCTGTTCCACGAATGATGCGGATTGGTGCGTTCGTAGCGGCCGTTGTCCAGTTTGCGCCGATGCAGGCCGTAATGCTCGACGTAGTTGACGATCTCCAGCAGGGTGAAGGCCATCAGCGCCTGA
Organism: Pseudomonas sp. C11; assembly: GCF_034683865.1. Classification (NCBI taxonomy): domain Bacteria; kingdom Pseudomonadati; phylum Pseudomonadota; class Gammaproteobacteria; order Pseudomonadales; family Pseudomonadaceae; genus Pseudomonas; species Pseudomonas sp. C11. Next base: position 60,021 of record NZ_JAWIIP010000002.1, on the reverse strand, counting down.
GCCAGGAAGAACAGCGCACCGAGCGCGCCGAAGGCGAGGGTGAAACCCAGCAGCATGAGCGCACTGATGGCGTACCACCAGATCAGCTCATTGCGCCAATGCAGGGCCGGCAGGCCGCGCCGCTTGAGGCGCTCTGCTTCCAGCTTCCAGGCATTGAGAAAATTGTGTTTGTAGGCATGCGGCAGGAAGGCATACAGGCTCTGACCGAAGCGCGACGAGGAGGCGTCCTCCGGCGTCGAGACATGCACATGGTGGCCGCGCACATGCTCGACCTTGAAGCCGGCATAGCACACCGACGCCAGCAGCAGGCCGCCGGCGTTCTGCTCCAGCCGTGAGTCCTTGTGCACCAGTTCGTGCGAGACGGTAATACCGATGGCGCCCATCACCGTACCCACCGATAGCACCCAGCCGAGTTGGCCGACCCAGCTCCAGCCTTCATAACTGACGAATACCCAGCCGCTCCAGGCCAGCATCGCCAGCAGTAGTGGCACGGTTGCCAGGCTCAGCAGGCGGTAGTAACCCTGGGCCTCGAGGGCGGGAACCTCCTCGCGTTCGTCCGGGTTGGCCGGGTCGCGACCGACGACGAAATCCAGCAGGGGGATGACGCCGAAGACCACGCTGATCACCAGCCAGGCCCAGGCATCGGCATGGGCACTGCCCTGCGACCAGTAGTGGCTGAGCGGGATGCCGAGTACGGGAATCAACCAGATCCAGTAACCGACCTTTTTCAGGGCGATCATCCAATGCGAGGGCAGGCGTTCGAACATGGTGGGCTCCGTGGCGTCGAGCTGATCTATGTCAGATTGTCAGACAAGAATGGCGCCGATCGGGGCGCGTGCCGCCCGACCTTTAGGACGGAAAGCCCCCCGTGACGGCGCTTGGCCCGGTAACACCCTGTGTTACACTCGCCGCCAGTTTTTTCCGCTCCTGCCCAGCCGTGGCGGGGCTCCCAGACTCGACCGCCTGCCCCTGGATCGACGCAAATAAGGAATGTCATGACGTTCAAGGCCCCGGACAGCCTCGCCGAGCAAATTGCCCATTACCTGGCCGAACGCATCATTCGCGGTGAGCTCAAGGAACGTGAGCGCATCCAGGAGCAAAAAGTTACCCAGGCGCTCAATGTCAGCCGTGGTTCGGTGCGCGAAGCGCTGCTGATTCTCCAGCGCCGTCACCTGATCGTGATCCTGCCGCGTCGCGGTGCCCAGGTCAGCGAACTGACCCCGCATCACGTCACCAGCCTCTACGCGCTGAGCATCGAGCTGTACATCATGCTGGCGCGCGCGGTGATCGAGCGCTGGCAGGTGGATGCGGATCTGGCGCCCTTCATCGACATTCAGCAGCGCCTGCTGGAAAACCTGCAGCGCGGCGATATCGGCGCCTTCGTCGAGAGCAGCTTCGACGTGATGCGTGCCGCTTTTCCGTTCGCCGACAACCCCTATCTGCAGGAAACCCTGGAGAACCTGTTGCCGGCCATCAGCCGCACCTACCACCTGGCGCTGGAGCGGCGCAAAGGCGAGATGGGTCAGTTCATCGGCACCTTCGCCAGCCTGCTGCAGGCGATCATCGCCCGCGATCATGCGCGCGCCCGCCAGGTGCTGGAGGCCTACGGCCAGCACAACTGCCAGCTGGTGCTGGCGACTTTGGCCGAGCGGTAAGCCCAGATGCGCCTGAAGAGCATCAAACTGGCCGGTTTCAAGTCCTTCGTCGACCCGACGACGGTGAGCTTCCCCAGCAACATGGCGGCGGTGGTCGGGCCCAACGGTTGCGGCAAGTCCAACATCATCGATGCCGTGCGCTGGGTGATGGGCGAAAGCTCGGCGAAGAACCTCCGTGGCGAGTCGATGACCGACGTCATCTTCAACGGCTCCAACACGCGCAAGCCGGTGACCCAAGCCTCCATCGAACTGATCTTCGACAACAGTGACAACTCGCTGGTGGGCGAATACGCGGCCTTCGCCGAAATTTCCATCCGCCGCCGGGTGACCCGCGACGGGCAGAACACCTATTTCCTCAACGGCACCAAGTGCCGCCGTCGCGATATCACCGACATCTTCCTCGGCACCGGCCTGGGGCCGCGCAGCTACTCGATCATCGAGCAGGGCATGATCAGCAAGCTGATCGAGGCCAAGCCCGAGGAGCTGCGCAACTTCATCGAAGAGGCCGCCGGCATCTCCAAGTACAAGGAGCGCCGCCGCGAGACCGAAAACCGCATCCGCCGCACCCAGGAAAATCTGGCACGCCTGACCGACCTGCGTGAGGAGTTGGAGCGTCAGCTCGAGCGTCTGCACCGCCAGGCCCAGGCCGCGGAGAAGTACCAGGAATACAAGGCCGAGGAGCGCCAGCTCAAGGCGCAACTGCTGGCCCTGCGCTGGCAGACGTTGAACCAGCAGGTCGGCAGCCGCGAGCAGGTGATCGGCGATCAGGAGGTGGCCTTCGAGGCCCTGGTGGCCGAGCAGCGCAGTGCCGATGCCAGCATCGAGCGTCTGCGTGACGGTCACCATGAACTCTCCGAGCGCTTCAATCTGGTTCAGGGCCGTTTCTACTCGGTGGGTGGCGATATCGCCCGCGTCGAACAGAGCATCCAGCACGGCCAGCAGCGCCTGCGCCAGTTGCAGGACGACCTGCGCGAGGCGGAGAAGGCGCGCCTGGAAACCGAATCACACCTCGGTCACGACCGCACCTTGCTCGCTACCCTGGGCGAAGAGCTGGAGATGCTCTTGCCCGAGCAGGAGATGACAGCCGCTGCTGCCGAGGAATCTGCCGCCAGCCTGGAAGAGGCCGAAGCTGCCATGCATGGCTGGCAGGAACAGTGGGACGGCTTCAACCAGCGCAGCGCCGAACCGCGCCGCCAGGCCGAGGTGCAGCAGTCGCGCATCGCCCAACTGGAGCAGAGCCTGGAGCGCCTGGCCGAACGCCAGCGCCGCCTGAACGAAGAGTTGCAGCAACTGGCGGCTGATCCCGAAGACGCCGCCATTCTCGAACTGAACGAACAGCTTGCTGCCGGCGAGTTGGAGCATGAAGCGCTGCAACTGGCCGAAGCGCAGCAGGCCGAGCGCCTGCTGCAACTGCGCGAGGAACTGCAGCAGGCCGGCCAGGCCCAGCAGCAGGCGCAAGGCGAGCTGCAACGCCTCAACGGCCGGCTGGCGTCGCTGGAGGCGTTGCAACAGGCTGCGCTCGATCCAGGGCAGGGCGCTGGCGAATGGCTACGCGAGCAGAACCTGCTGCAGCGTCCGCGCCTGGCCGAAGGCCTGCGCGTGGAGGCTGGTTGGGAACTGGCGGTGGAAACCGTGCTCGGTGCCGACCTGCAGGCCGTGCTGCTGGATGATTTCGCCGGCCTGGATTTCTCTGCGCTGGAGCAGGGCGAACTGCGTCTGGCCAGCCCTGCTAGCGGTGGTGCGCGGCGTGCCGGCAGCCTGCTGGACAAGGTCGAGTCAAGCCACGACCTCTCGCCCTGGCTGGCGGGTGTGCGCCCGGTCGAATCGCTGGAGCAGGCGATGGCCGCCCGTGCGCAATTGGCCGAAGGCGAAAGCCTGATCAGCCGCGACGGCTACTGGGTCGGCCGGCACTTCCTGCGTGTGCGCCGCGCCGCCGAAGCCGACAGCGGCGTGCTGGCACGCGGTCAGGAGCTGGAGCGCCTGCAGCTGGAGCGCGAGGAACGCGAAGCCGCGTTGGCGCAACTGGATGAGCGTCTGCTGGGGCTGCGCGACGAACAACGTCTTCAGGAAGAACAGCGTGAGCAGCAGCGTCGCCAAGGCCAGGAGCTGGCGCGGCAACTGAGTGAGTTGAAGGCAAAATTGTCCGCCAGCCAGGCCAAGGCCGAGCAGTTGGGCCTGCGCCGTCGTCGTCTGCAGGACGAGCTGCAGGAAGCGGCCGAACAACGCGAGATCGAGCAGGAGCAACTGGGCGAGTCGCGTCTGCAACTGCAGGACGCACTGGACACCATGGCGCTGGATAACGAGCAGCGTGAAAGCCTGCTGGCCAGCCGTGACAGCCTGCGCGAACGCCTCGACCGGGTGCGTCAGGAGGCGCGTCAGCACAAGGATCACGCGCATCAATTGGCGGTACGCGTTGGCTCGCTCAAGGCCCAGCACGACTCCACCCGTCAGGCACTGGAGCGCCTGGAGATGCAGGCCGAGCGCCTGCACGAACGGCGCGAGCAACTGTCGCTGAATCTGGAAGAGGGCGAGGCGCCGCTGGAAGAGCTGCGCATCAAGCTCGAAGAACTACTCGAACGGCGTATGGCGGTGGACGACGAACTGCGTCAGGCACGCCTGGCGCTGGAAGACGCCGACCGCGAGCTGCGTGATGCCGAGAAACGCCGCACCCAGGCCGAGCAGCAGGCGCAACTGCTGCGTAGCCAATTGGAGCAGCAGCGCATGGACTGGCAGTCGCTCAACGTACGGCGCAAGGCCTTGGCCGACCAGCTCGCCGAGGACAACTACGACCTGCATGGGGTGATCGCCACGCTGCCGGCCGAGGCAAGCGAGAGCGCCTGGGAAGAAGAGCTGGAGCGCATGGCCGCGCGCATCGCCCGTCTCGGGCCGATCAACCTGGCGGCCATCGACGAGTATCAGCAGCAGTCCGAGCGCAAGCGCTATCTGGATGCGCAGGACGCCGATCTGGTCGAAGCGCTGGAAACCCTGGAGAATGTCATTCGCAAGATCGACAAGGAAACGCGCAACCGTTTCAAGGATACTTTCGATCAGATCAATGGCGGTTTGCAGGCACTCTTTCCAAAAGTTTTCGGTGGCGGCAACGCTTATTTGGAACTCACCGGCGAAGATTTACTCGATACCGGTGTAACCATCATGGCGCGGCCCCCGGGCAAGAAGAACAGCACCATTCATTTGCTCTCCGGTGGAGAGAAAGCGCTGACTGCGTTGGCACTGGTGTTTTCCATCTTCCAGCTCAATCCGGCGCCGTTCTGCATGTTGGACGAAGTGGATGCGCCGCTGGACGACGCCAACGTGGGTCGATATGCGCGCCTGGTCAAGGAGATGTCTGCAACGGTGCAGTTCATCTATATCACCCACAACAAGATCGCCATGGAAATGGCCGATCAGTTGATGGGCGTCACCATGCATGAGCCGGGCTGCTCACGGCTGGTGGCGGTGGATGTCGAGGAGGCGCTGGCAATGGTGGAGGCATAGTGCCAGAAGTATCACGTTATGGCTGAACGCCAGCCCAACCTGATGTGTCTGGCGGTGTAAAGTTGCCTTTCGTCGTGCTAGCTTATTGCCCACTTTTTGTTACACGCGGAAAACGTCACACGAACATCCTGTCGACGCCGCGTTTTATAGTCGAGTTGCGATCCGATTGATTGGATCTTTTTTAATCAGAATTTTTTAGGGGTCGGGTATTTCATGGAATTCGGTCTGCGCGAATGGCTGATCGTTATTGGCATCATCGTTATCGCTGGCATTCTTTTCGATGGCTGGCGTCGTATGCGGGGCGGCAAGGGCAAACTCAAGTTCAAGCTCGATCGCAGTTTTGCCAATGCAGGAGATGACGACAGCGATCCCGATCTGTTGAGCCCGCCCCGTGTGGTCAAGCGCGATCTTGAGCCTCAGTTCGACGAAGACGAACTGCCGTCGATGAGTGCCAAGGATCTGCCGCGTCGCCCACGTAACGAGCCGCAACAGGGTGACCTCAACCTGGCCGTCGACGAGCCGGTGCCGACCTTGCTCAACCCGGTCGATGACGAAATCGACGAGCCGAAGAAGAGCGCCAAGCCGGCTGCCGATGCCGCACCGGTAGAAGAGGTGCTGGTGATCAACGTGGTCGCTCGCGACGACATCGGTTTCAAGGGCCCGGCACTGCTGCAGAACATCCTCGAAAGCGGCCTGCGTTTCGGCGAAATGGACATCTTCCATCGCCACGAGAGCATGGCCGGCAATGGCGAGGTGCTGTTCTCCATGGCCAACGCACTCAAGCCCGGCACCTTCGATCTCGACGACATCGAAGGCTTCAGCACACGCGCCGTGAGCTTCTTCCTCAGCCTGCCTGGCCCGCGTCATCCGAAGCAGGCCTTCGACGTGATGGTTGCTGCCGCGCGCAAGCTGGCCCACGAACTAGGCGGCGAGCTGAAGGATGACCAGCGCAGCGTGATGACCGCACAGACCATCGAACACTACCGCCAGCGCATCGTCGAGTTCGAGCGCCGGCAGCTGACCCAGAAACGCTGATACACCAGCGCATTGCAAAAGAGCAGCCCAGGCTGCTCTTTTCGTTTGAGAGATCGAGCATGACCGACGCCGCCCAACGTATCGCCGCGCTGCGCCAGGAACTGGACGCGCACAACTACCGTTACTACGTGCTGGACGAACCGAGCGTTCCCGATGCCGAGTACGACCGCCTGTTCCGTGAGTTGCAGGCGCTGGAAGCCGAGCATCCGGAACTGGTCACGCCCGATTCGCCGACCCAGCGTGTCGGTGGTGAGGCCCTTGGCGCCTTTGGCGAGGTGCGCCATGAGGTGCCGATGCTCAGCCTCGGCAACGCTTTTGAGGACGAGGATCTACGCGCCTTCGACCGCAGTGTGCAGAGCGGTCTGGGGCTGTCGGGCGGTGATCTGTTCGGTGGCGGTGCCGAGGTCGAATACAGCTGCGAGCCCAAGCTCGATGGCCTGGCGGTGAGCCTGCTGTACGAGAACGGCCAACTGGTACGTGGCGCCACCCGTGGCGATGGCGCCACCGGTGAGGACATCAGCGCCAACGTGCGCACCATCCGCAACGTGCCGCTCAAGCTGCAGGGCGAAGGCTGGCCGCAGGTGCTGGAGGTGCGTGGCGAGGTGTTCATGCCCAAGGCCGGCTTCGAGGAACTCAATGCGCGTCAGGCCGAGGCCGGTGGCAAGACCTTCGCCAACCCGCGCAACGCCGCGGCAGGCAGCCTGCGTCAGCTCGATCCGAAGATCACAGCCAGCCGCCCACTGGAATTCTGCTGTTACGGCATCGGCCAGGTCAGCGGCGAGCTACCCGGCACCCAGGTGGCCATGCTGCAGCAGCTCAAGGCCTGGGGCATCCCGATCAGCCGTGAGCTGAAACTGGCCAAGGGCATCGAAGAGTGCCTGGACTACTACCGCGATATCGGCCAGCGGCGCATGAGCCTGGCCTATGACATCGACGGCGTGGTGTTCAAGGTCAACACCATCGAAGACCAGCAGCAACTGGGCTTCCGCGCGCGCACGCCGCATTGGGCCATTGCCCACAAATTCCCGGCGCAGGAAGAGCTGACCGAGCTGCTTGATGTGGAATTCCAGGTCGGCCGTACCGGCGCGGTGACGCCAGTGGCACGCCTCAAACCGGTCAAGGTGGCGGGCGTGATGGTGGCCAATGCCACTCTGCACAATATGGACGAGGTGGCGCGCCTGGGTGTGATGATTGGCGACACGGTGATCATCCGCCGCGCCGGTGACGTGATCCCGCAAGTCATGGCCGTGGTGCCCGAGCGCCGCCCGGACGATGCGCGGCCCGTGCACATCCCTGAGCAATGCCCGGTGTGCGGCTCGGCCGTGGAGCGCACGCAACTGATCAAGCGCAGCAAGGGCAAGGAATCGGTCAGCGAAGGTTCGGTGTACCGCTGCGTCGGTCGTCTGAGCTGCCAGGCGCAGCTCAAGCAGGCGATCATCCATTTCGTCTCGCGTCGCGCCATGGATATCGAAGGCCTCGGCGACAAGACCATCGAGCAACTGGTGGAGGAGAAGCTGATCGGCTCGCCGGCTGATCTGTTCAAGCTGAACTTCGAGCAGATCATCGGCCTGGAAGGCTTCGCCGAGGTGTCCAGCAACAAGCTGCTGTCGGCCATCGCAGACAGCAAGCGGCCGACCCTGGCGCGCTTCATCTACGCCCTCGGTATTCCTGATGTCGGCGAAGAAACCGCCAAGGTGCTGGCCCGTTCCCTGGGCGCCTTGGCGCGCATTCGGCAGGCCCTGCCCGAGGTGCTCACCTACCTGCCGGATATCGGCCTGGAAGTGGCGCACGAGATCCACAGCTTCTTCGAGGATGGGCACAACCAACAGGTGATCGCGGCCCTGCTGGGCGAGTGTGGCCTGCAGTTGCAGGAAGAGGGCGAGCTGGGCGCCGAGTTCAGCGCCGTTGCGACCTTGGGTGGCATGCTCGACAAGCTGAATATCCCCAGCGTTGGCCCAGGTGCGGCGCAGAAGCTGGCCGAGCGTTTCGGCAGTCTCGACGGCGTGCTCGGCGGCGACTGGCTGGACATGCGCCAGACCCTGCCGGAGAAGCAGGCCAAGGCCGTGCGCGAGTTCTTCGACAACCCGGACAATGCCCGGCGTGCGCGCGCTATCGAGCAGCAGTTGCGCGATTTCGGCATGCACTGGGAAAGCGAGAAGAAGGTCGCCGAAGGCCTGCCCCTGGCCGGCCAGACCTGGGTGCTGACCGGCACCCTGGAGGTCATGAGCCGCGACGTGGCCAAGGGCAAGCTGGAAAGCCTCGGCGCCAAGGTGGCCGGTTCGGTATCGGCCAAGACGCATTGCGTGGTGGCCGGCCCCGGGGCCGGTTCGAAGCTGGCCAAGGCCAGCGAGCTGGGCGTCAAGGTGCTCGACGAAGCGCAGTTCATCGAGCAGCTCAAGGCCTACGGCATCACGGTTTAACCCGCGCTCAACGCTCGCGCATGGCCTCCGCACGCGCCTTGAGCACGGGCTTGAGCAGGTAGGCCAGCACGCTTTTCTCGCCGGTGATGATGTCCACGCTGGCGACCATGCCGGGGATGATCAGCAGCGGATGTTCCTCGCTGCCCAGGTGGCTTTTCTCGGTACGCACCTGGATCAGGTAGAAGCTGTTGCCTTCCTCATCGCTGATGGTGTCGGCGCTGATCAGTTCCAGATTGGCCTTGAGCCCGCCGTAGATGGTGTAGTCGTAGGCGGTGAATTTGACCATGGCCTTCTGCCCCGGATGGAGGAAGGCCACGTCCTGCGGGCGCACCTTGGCCTCGATCAGCAGGCTGTCGTCCAGCGGCACGATTTCCAGCATGTCGCTGCCCGGCTGTACCACGCCGCCGATGGTATTGACCTTGAGCTGCTTGATCACCCCACGCACCGGTGAGGTGACGGTGGTGCGGGTCACCTTGTCCTGGATGGCGACGCTGGTGGCGGTGATCTTCTGCAGTTGGGTGCGCGTCTCGTTGAGTTCCTTGAGGGCGTCGGAGCGGAAGGTCACCTCGGACTCCTGCATCTTGCTCTTGATCTCGGCCATGGCCGCCTCGGCGCGGGGAATGGCCAGGTTGGTGGCTTCCAGCGAGCCGCGCATCTCCACCGCGCTACGACGCAGGCGGAGCATTTCCACCTCGGCGATGGCGCCCGAGGCGACCAGTGGCTGCGACATGTTCAGCTCCTGTTGCAGCAGGCCGAGGCTGGAGCGGTACTGCGCGGCCTTGGAGCGGAACTCGGCCAACTCCTGTTCCTTCTGCCGCAACTGCTCGCCAAGGGTGCGCTGCTCGCCTTGCAGGCGCTGCTGGCGCGAGCGGTACAGGGCCAGTTCATCCTCGGCCAGGCGTGGCGCGTCACGCATGATTTCCTCGGCCAGTATCGGGGCACGGCCCTCGGCCTCGGCGCTGAGGCGCTCGATACGCGCGACCAGCGCCAGGCGGTCGGCCTCGGTCTCGCCCTGGTTGGAGAGAAAGCGCGTGTCGTCCAGGCGCAGCAGGGTATCGCCCTTGTCCACGATCTGGCCCTCGCGGACGAAAATCTCGCTGATGATGCCGCCTTCGAGGTTCTGGATGACCTGCACCTTGCTCGACGGAATGGCCTTGCCTTCGCCTGTGGTGACTTCTTCGAGCACGGCGAAGTGCGCCCACACCAGTGCGGCAAGCAGGCAGGCACTGACTGCCCAGACCGTGGCCCGGGTCAACCAGGGCGAGTCCTGCAGGATGGCGCCTTCCACTTCCGGCATGAACTCGGTGTCCTGGCGCCGTTCGCGCAGGCCGTCGAGGTAACTGCCGAGGCTGGGATTGGCTTGCATGGCGTGGCTCCTACAGGCTGGCCGGGCCGACGCGGCCCTTGCGCAAGGCTTCGATCACCGACTCCTTCGCCCCGTCAGCCACCACCCGGCCGTTGTCCAGCACGGCCAAGCGGTCGACCAGGCTGAGCATGGAGGCGCGGTGGGTGATGAGGATCAGCGTCTTGCCCTGCACCCATTTGTGCAGGCGCTGGCGCAACTGGTCTTCGCTGGTGTTGTCCATCGCGCTGGTGGGCTCGTCGAGCACCAGGATCGGCGGGTCGAGCAGCAGCGCACGTGCCAACAGTACGGCCTGGCGCTGGCCGCCGGAGAGCAGTTGGCCGCGCTCGCCCACCGGACGGTCGAAACCCTGTGGATGCTGGCGCGCCAGTTCGACCACGCCGGTCAGCTCGGCGACTTCAAGCATGCGCGCATCACTGATGTAGCGCGCGCCGAGGGTGAGGTTGTCGCGCAGGCTGCCCGACAGCAGCGGCAGGTCGTGGGCGACGTAGCCGATCTGGTGGCGCAGGTCGGCGACGTCCAGTTGGCGCAGGTCGAGGTTGTCCAGCAGGATCTGCCCCTCGTCGGCGCTGTAGAAGGCCATCAGCAGGCGCGCCAGGGTGCTCTTGCCCGAGCCGCTGCGGCCGATGATGCCAAGGCGTTCGCCGGCGCCCAGTCGCAGGCTGACGTTGCTCAGCGCCGGCGTGCTCTGGCCAGGGTAGGCGAAGCTGATCTGGCGCACGTCCAGCGCGCCCTTGAGCTGGGTGCGATCCAGCGGGCGCTGCTTGTCCTGGCGCTCCTGCGGCAGGGCCATCAGCGCATCGGTGCTGGTCATGGTCAGGCGCGCCTGCTGGTAACGGGTGATCAGCCCGGCGATCTGCCCCAGTGGGGCGAGGATGCGGCTGCCGAGCATGTAGCAGGCGACCAGCGCGCCAACGCTGAGGTGGCCGGCGATGATCGAGTAGACCCCGGCGATGATGATGGCCATGCCGGCGAACTGCTGCAGGAACAGGGTGCCGTTGGTGGCCAGCGAGGCGAGGAACTTGGCGTGGCCGTCCAGGCGGGTGAGGGCGCCGTGGGTCTGCTCCCACTGGTGCTGGCGCTCGCTCTCGGCGCCGCACACCTTGAGCATCTCCAGCCCGCTGAGGGTCTCGATCAGCAGGGCCTGGCGCTGCGAGCCGAGTTGCAGGCTCTTCTGCACCGTGTCGCGCAGGCGCACCTGGATGATCCAGGCGAACAGGATGGTGATGGGGAAGGCCAGCACCGGGATGACCACCAGCGGGCCGCCGATCAGGCCGATGACCAGCAGCATCAGCAGGGAGAAAGGCAAGTCGATCAGGCTGGTCAGGGTCACGGCGGTGAGAAAGTCGCGCAGACCCTGGAAGTCGTGGATGCTCTGAGCGAAGCCGCCGATGGTGGCCGGACGCGCCTTCATCGACATGCCGGTGATGCGCTCGAACAGGGTGGCCGAGAGCACCACGTCGGTCTTCTTGCCGGCGGTGTCGAGCAGGTGCGCGCGCAAGACTTTCAGCAGCAGTTCGAAGCCGGTGCCAACCAGCAGACCGATGGCCAGCACCCAGAGCGTCGAGGTGGCCTGGTTGGGCACCACGCGGTCGTAGGTCTGCATGACGAACAGCGGCACCATCAGGCCCAGCAGGTTGATCAGCAGGCTGGCCAGCACGGCATCGGTGTAGAGCCAGCGCGACAGCTTGAGGGTGTCGCGGAACCAGGCTTCGATGCGCGGCACCAGCGGCGTGCGGGCTTCCTCCAGCTCGTGCCGGGGGCGGGCGAAGAAGGCCTGGCCGCTGTACTCGGCGGCCAGCTGTTCATGGCTGACCCACTGTTCGCCGCCGTCCGTTTCACACGGCAGGATCTGCGCCTGCTGCTTCGGCCCCCATTGGCGCAGCACGGCGCTGCGGCCATTTCTGAGCAGCAGCAGCACCGGCAGATTGAGGGCGGAAATGCTGGCGAGTTCGCGTTGCAGCAGGCGCCCCTGCAGGCCGGCCCGCGCGGCGGCGCGGTCGAGCAGGTCGGGCGTGAGGCGTTGTGCCGGCAAGGGCAGCCCCGCCGTCAGGCTGCCACGGCTGGCCTTGCAGTCATGCAGCTTGCAGAGGATCAACAGGCCATCGAGCAAGGGATCATCGTGACTGAGGCGGGGATCGCTGGCCGGTATCGGCCGTTCCATCGTGGTCATGTACGACTCCTGCAGCCGCAGACCGCCAGGCATGCACTGCGCGCCTGGCGACCTGCAGGCACGGCTTACTTCATTTCCGGCAACCGCGCTTCGCTCTTCACCTCGGTGAGGGCTACCGCTTCAGCCGGTACTACGACCTGCTGCTGACGCAGCAGATCCCCCATGGCGGCAACCACCCGGTACATCGAGAATTCCTCGTTGTAGCGCACCTCGGTGTAGCGGCGGTTGGCGGTGAACAGCTCGTTCTCGCTGTCGAGCAGGTCGAGCAGGGTGCGCTGCCCCAGGCTGAACTGTTGTTGGTAGGCCTCGCGCACACGGGCGGTGTACTCGGCGTAGTCGCGTGCCTTGGGCGTTTGCAGGCGGGCGTTCTCCATGGCGTTCCAGGCCAGGGAGAGGTTCTCGTTGATCACCCGCAGCGCGTTGTTGCGGATGTCCATCGATTCGTTGACCTGGTGCGCGGCCGATTGCAGGCGGGCCTTGTCGCGCATGCCGTTGAACAGGTTGTAGTTCATCACCACGCCTGCCCGCCAGGAGTTGTAGTGGCCCTCGTCGCCCTGCACGTTGTCGTTGGCATTGGTGGCCAGCTCGATGTCGAAGCGCGGATAGAAGGGCGACTTGGCCACTTCGTACTGTTTCTCGGCGGCGTTGACGTCGGCCTGGGCGGATTTCAGGAAGGGGTTGTTGTCCATCACCGTTTGCCGTGCGGCCAGCAGATCAGCCGGCATGCCGCCCTTGACCGAGGAGGGCGAGACCAGCTCGTCGGGCATCCTGCCTGTTGCACTGAAGAAGTTGGCTTCGGCGTCGGACAGGTTCACCTCCTCGGTGTAGAGGTTGTTCTGCGCCAGGGCCAGGCGCGCTTCGGACTGGTCAAGGTCGGCGGCGCTGCCGACGCCCTGGCGGCTGCGCAGGCCGATCTGGTCGTTGATGCGCTGGTGGGCCTGCAGGTTGTTACGTGCCAGGTCGACCATCTCGCGGCGCTTGAGCACATCGAGGTACACCTCCACGGTGCGCAGGGCCAGGCTCTCGGACGTGCCCAGCAGACGGTAGGCGCGGGAGTTCACCACGGCCTCGGTGCGGGCCACCTCATTGGGCGTGTTGAAGCCATCGAAGAGCATCTGCCGCAGGCGCAGTTCGGCGTCGCGGTAGTTCAGTGTCTCGGTGTTGTGATCACCCAGCGCGCGGGTGCTCGGGCTGTCGGTGTTTTCCCGACCGTAGCCGACCAGCAGGTCGACGGTCGGCAGGTAGCCGCCACGCGCGAACTTGACGTCCTCGTCCGAGGACAGGCGGCTGTTCACCGCTGCGCGGACTTCCGGGTGGTTGTCCAGCGTGCTCTGGATGGCCTCGGAAAGTGTCATCGCATGAACCTGCATACTGGCCATCGCCAAAAGCATGGCGCTCCACAGGGGGGTGAGAGTGCGCATCGGGAGTCTCCTTAATCGAAGTTCTTATCCTGTCGCCAGAAAAATGGCTTTTTTGACTTACAAACCGTTTCAAGCTTGTAACATCAAATCTAAGAACAACTTTTTGAGGAGCTAAGAAGATTTTTTCACAAGCCATATTCACAAAAAATCTTATGAACTCTGCGAAAAGCAGCACATTGTTTGAACGTATCGGTCGCGCAGCGCCCCGTTTTCCGGGGCTGTGCGGCCAAAACAAACGGTCAGGCACCAGAAGGGCGGGAATTCATCTGATGGAATAGTTCGACGCGGACTGTGGTGACATTTTTTTGTCAGTAGCGTTTTTTGAGTTTTGCGCCGCTCCATTCCACTCAGTGCTGTTTTTCCCTCCTCACGCGTTGCACAAGGTGCTTTGGCCCTTTCGAGTGATACGTGTCGGCGTGGGTCGGCAGCCGTAGTGAGGATGGAATCATGGCTACTCTTATCGGTATCGTCAGTCAGGTGGTCGGCGAAGTGTTCGCGGTAGCGAGCGATGGATCGCGCCGGCCGATCAGCGAAGGGGATCGGGTTTACGCGGGTGAGCAACTGGTGACCGGCGCCACTGGCGCGGTCGCCGTGGCCATGAGCAATGGTGAGCAACTGACCCTGGGGCGCGACAGCAGCCTGACCCTCGATACGCAACTGCTCGGTGACAACGGTGACTACCGGCCGCCCGTGGTCGAGACGCCGCCGACCGCGCCCTCTGACGGCGACCTCACCGATGTCGAGCAACTGCAGGCGGCGATCGAGGCCGGTGCCGACCCGACCCTGCAAGCCGAAGCGACCGCCGCCGGGCCTGGTGCCGGCGGGGGCGGCGCCGGTGGTGCGGGCGGTGGCAATTCCTTCGTGCTGTTGAGCGAAGTCGGCGGCGCGGTCGACCCGACCATCGGCTTTCCCACCGAAGGGCTGAATGCGGCGCCGGAGTTTCCTGCTCCGGAAATCACCGCTGCTGCCGCGCCCGACGGCGTTCCCTCGGGCGGTACTGCCGCCAATGCGGTCGATGAAGACGGCCTGCCCGATGGCATCGTCGGCGGTGTCAACGATCTGGACGGCGCCGCAACCCAGGTCACCGGCGTACTGGGCTACAACTTCGGCCCCGATGGTCCCGGCACCTTCACCTGGTCGACCGCCGGCCTGGCCGCGCTGGGCGTCACTTCCGGTGGCGCGCCGCTGGTCTATCAGGTCAGCCCAGATGGTCTGACGCTGATCGCGACGGCGGGAGAGTCCGTGGTGTTCTTGGCCCAGGTCACCAACCTGGCGACCGGCGCCTATCAGTTCCAGCTTTTCGCCCCCCTCGATCACGCAGCCCCGGAACTGGGCGGCAGTGACGAGAACGACATCCTCTACCAGTTCGGCTACACCATCACCGACGGTAACGGCACGCCAGCGACCGGCAGCCTGAGCATCCTGATCGACGACGACAGCCCCGTGCAGTCGGGCGGCGAGCAGGAACGGCCGTGGATTCGCGGCCAGGTGCACGAGGACGCGCTGAGCAGCGGCAATGCCGAGCCGGGCAACCTGCCGACGCAAACCACGCAGGCCATCGGCGAGCCGGGCACGCTCAACAACCTGGTCGACTTCGGCGCCGACGGCCCCGGCAGCTTCCAGCTCGACACCCGTGCCGAGGCGCTGAGCGACCTGCAGGCGCTGGGTTTGTCATCGGCCGGCCAGGCGCTGGTCTACTCGGTCTCGGCTGATGGCACCACCCTGACTGCCACCGCTGGCGTGGAAGGCGCGCCAGTATTCACCCTGGTGGTCGGCGCGGACGGCAGCTACACCTTCACCCTGCTCGGGCCTATCGATCATCCGCAGCAGGACGGGGTCGACTCGGAAACCCTGGGCAGCAGTGAGTTGTCCCTGGACTTCTCGAAGCTCCTGATCGCCACGGATTTCGATGGCGATGCCGTGCCTGGCGGTTTCGTCAGCGGCAGCTTCGTCATCGATATCGAGGATGACGTGCCGGTGCAGATCGGCGGCGAGGAGCGCCCGGTGGTCACCGGCCAGGTACAGGAAGATGCCCTGACTGGCGGCAATACCGAAGGCAGCGGCCAGACGCTGACTGCCAGCGGTGCGGCCGGCACCCTGGATGCGCTGGTGGAGTTCGGTGCGGACGGTCGCGGCGGCTTCCAGTTGAGCCAGGAACCTGGCGCCTTGTCTGGACTGCAGGCGCTGGGCCTGACCTCTGGCGGGGTGGCGCTGGTGTACAGCGTCTCCGCCGACGGCACCACGCTGACCGCGACGGCCGGCGAGGGCGGTCAGCCGATCTTCAACCTGGTGGTTCGCCCTGATGGCAGCTACGACTTCACCCTGCAAGGCCCGGTCGATCACCCGCAACAGGATGGTGTGGACTCGGAAACCCTCGGCGGCAGCGACCTGGCGTTGGACTTCTCCGGTGTGCTGGTGGCCACCGATGGTGACGGTGACCCGATCTTCGGCGGCTTCACCGAGGGCAGCTTCGTAATCGATATCGAGGATGATGTGCCGGTGCAGATCGGCGGCGAGGAGCGTCCGGTGGTTACCGGTCAGGTGCAGGAAGATGCCCTGACTGGCGGCAATACCGAAGGCAGTGGCCAGACGCTGACGGCCAGCGGCGCCGCCGGCACCCTGGATGCACTGGTGGAGTTCGGTGCGGACGGTCGCGGCGGCTTCCAGTTGAGCCAGGAACCTGGCGCGCTGTCCGGGCTGCAGGCGCTGGGCCTGACCTCCGGTGGAGTGGCGCTGGTGTATAGCGTCTCCAGCGATGGCACCACGCTGACCGCGACGGCCGGCGAGGGCGGCCAGCCGGTCTTCAATCTGGTGGTGCGGCCTGACGGCAGCTACGACTTCACCCTGCAAGGCTCGGTCGATCATCCGCAGCAGGATGGTGTGGACTCGGAAACGCTGGGCGGCAGCGACCTGGCGCTGGACTTCTCCGGTGTGCTGGTGGCCACCGATGGTGACGGCGACCCGATCTTCGGCGGCTTTGCCGAGGGCAGCTTCGTCATCGATATTGAGGATGATGTGCCAGTCCTGAAAAACCTCGATCCGCAGCAGGCGCTGCCGGGCGGGACGGTGCATGAGGATCTGCTGTCCTCGCCTTACACCGGCAATGCCGAGGGTGGTGCGCAGACCTTGGTGGTAAGCAGCGAAACGGGCGCGGGCACGCTGAGTTCGCTGGTGTCCTTCGGGGCTGATGGCCCTGGCGCTTTTGGCCTGGTTGACGGCGATACGGCTACCGCGCTGCTGCAGGCTCAGGGCCTGAAATCAGGGGGTGAAAACCTGGTCTACGACGTGGTGGAAACCGTCGTCGACGGCAAGCTGGTCAGCACCACGCTGACTGCGGTATCCGCCGACAGCCTGGGCAATTACCCGGTCTTCACCCTGCAGGTGAATGCCGATGGCAGTTTCAGTTTCACCCTGCAGGGGCCGATCGACCATCCGCAGGCCAATGGTGATGATGGCGAGCTGTGGAGCAACGCCGGGGGAACCGGGATCGACTTCACCCAACTGTTCACCGCTACCGATGGCGATGGCGATCCGCTAAAACTGCCTGAGGGCAGCAGTGGGCTGTTCGTCATCAATATCGAGGACGATGTTCCCGAACTGGTGACCAGCGAGCCGGACTACAGCCTGACCCTGACCTATCAGGGTGGCGATGCGTCCTACGCCAATAGCTACGGCTACTACACCAAGGGGCCGGACGGTGTGCCGGCCAGCGGTGTGGTGGTGTGGTCCGACACGACGCAACTGAGCATTGGCAGCAGCGTGACGCTGGAAGGCCTGGCCCCCGACAGCATTGGCTTCTTCATCATCCCTAACGGTGGCGCCAATGGCGTCAGCAATGGCACCGAGGTGAGCTTCGAGTTGGTCGATGGTCAGTGGCAGGCCTTTGCCAATGGTTCTCCGCTGGCAGGCGAAGGCGGTGCCAATCTGGTGTTTGATAATCCGGCACTGAATCCTGATAACAAACCCCATGTTCAGGACAACGCCGCCCCCGGCAATCAGAACTGGGAAGACGTCAACAACAGCGGCAGCGACAACGACTACAACGACGTCAACATCCAGGCCACCTGGACGAACAGCACACCGCCCGCCATCGGTGGCACCGTTCATGAAGACAAGCTCGACACCCCGCATGTCGGCAATCCCGAGTTTGGTCAGACCCTGGTGGTCAGTACCGCTACCGGCGCGGGCAGCCTGGCCTCGCTGGTGGCCTTCGGTGCCGATGGGCGCGGCAGCTTCGGCCTGGTCAGCAGCGAGGCCGCTACGGCCGTTCTCGATGGGCAGGGCCTGGCTTCGGCGGAAAGGCCGCTGGTCTATACGGTCAGTGAAAGCCTCGACGACCAGGGCCATCTGCTCAGCACCACGCTCACCGCGACCGCTGCCGCAGAGGTCGGCGGCTATCCGGTGTTCACCCTGGTGATCAATGCCGATGGCAGCTTCAGTTTCACCCTGCAGGGGCCGATCGATCATCCGCAGGCGGACGGCAACGACAGTGAGCTGTGGTCGAGCTATGGCCAGATTGGTATCGATTTCACCCATTTGCTGGCCATCACCGATGGCGACGGCGACCCGCTGCAGATTGGCGAGGATGTCAGCGGCCTGTTCGTGATCAACATCGAGGACGATGTGCCGACGCTCAGCCTCGGTGTCGACAGCCAGGCGCTCGGGCAACTGGAAGTGGTGCTGGACGAAACCCGTGGCGAGCAGGATCGCTACGCCGCCAACGACGACTCCAGCCAGGGCTATGTCAATGACGACGCCAGCGGTGTGCTGGCACGTACCACGACTCAGGTTTCTGGTGGCCTCAGCGCGTTGTTCAGCGTGACCGCCGCGGCCGGGGCCGATGGTCAGGCGTCGTTCAGTAGCAGCCTGAGCTTTACCGGCATCCCGCCTGAGGGCCTGGCCACCACGCTGTCGGCCACTGATGGCGGGGCCATCCGTCTGGTCGTCGATGCCTCCGACAGCCAACTGCTCAGAGGGCTCGACAGCAGCGGCGATACGGTCTTCACCATTGCCATCGTCACGGTCGACGGTCAGGCGCAATTGCAGACCACGCTGTTCGAGGCCATTCGTCACCCCGATAACGGCCAGCGCTTCGATGAAGCGGTCGACCTGCTGATCAAGGACGGTTCGCTGAAACTGCAGTATCAGGTGACCCTCATCGATGGCGATGGTGACGCCGTTACCCGCAGCGCCAGCGTGGAACTGGCCGGCGGCAAATCGTCCTACTTCTCCTTCCAGGACGACGGGCCGAAGATCACGGCTTTCTCCGTTGCCGAGGGGGCGAAGCTCTATGTCGACGAGTCGGTTGGCACGGGCGGCTCAAGCCAGAACGAGCCCGGCTATGCCTCACCGAACGACGAAGTTGGCCATGGCAACGTGCTGGGCTATGCGCGGATCCAGGGCAAGGACTTGTTCAGCCTGAGCGCCGATGGCGGCGCGGATGGCCTGGATGCCAGCCGTACCCGCTTCAGCCTGAGCCTCAGCGCCAACGGCGTGGATTCGGGGCTTAATGCCACGGCAGGCGGCGACATCCTGCTGTTCAAGGACGGCGACGGCAATATCCTCGGCAAGGCCAATGGCGTCACCATCTTCAAGATCAGCGTCAATGCCTCCGATGGCAGCGTCACCCTGGAGCAGTACAAGGCCATCGCCCATGGCGATACCGGCAGCCACGACGAACTGGCACTGATCAAGGAGGGCGTGCTGAAACTCGGCGTGACCGTCTACGACAAGGATGGCGATTCGCAGAGCGCCAGCCTGGATCTGGGCAAGGTGGTTGGTTTCGAGGACGACGGGCCGAAGATCAGCGAGTTCGAACTGGAGCGTTGGGCCAAGCTCTATGTCGACGAGTCGGTCGGCAGGGGCGGCTCCAGCCAGAGCGAGCCGGGCTGGGCGGCGCCCGACGACGAGCAGGGGCACGGTAACGTGCTTGGCTATGCCCGAATCGAGGGGCACGATCTGTTCGACCTTAGCGTGGATGCCGGTTCCGATGGGCTCGATGCCAGTCGTACGCGCTACCAGCTGACGCTTACTCAGCAGGGTGTCGACTCCGGGCTGGATGCCACGGCCGGTGGCGACATCCTGTTGTCCAAGGACAGTGACGGCAACATCCTCGGCACGGCCAATGGCGTGACCGTGTTCAAGATCAGCGTCAATGCCACCGACGGCAGCGTGACGCTGGTGCAATACCAGGCGATCAAGCATGGCGACAGCGGCGATCATGACGATCTGGCGCTAATCAAGGATGGCGTGCTGAAACTCGGCGTGACCGTCTACGACAAGGATGGCGACTCGCACAGCGCCAGCCTGGATCTGGGCAAGGTGGTCGGCTTCGAGGACGACGGGCCCAAGGTCACGTCGTTCGAGCTGGAGCGTGGCGTGCGCTTGTATGTCGACGAGTCGGTCGGGCAGGGCGGTTCGACCCAGAACGAGAACGG
This sequence comes from Pseudomonas sp. C11, assembly GCF_034683865.1. Taxonomy (NCBI): domain Bacteria; kingdom Pseudomonadati; phylum Pseudomonadota; class Gammaproteobacteria; order Pseudomonadales; family Pseudomonadaceae; genus Pseudomonas; species Pseudomonas sp. C11. Next base: position 40,022 of record NZ_JAWIIP010000002.1, on the reverse strand, counting down.
CTACGTGGCGCCGACCGATGAGGTCGGGCATGGCAACGTGCTGGGCTACGTGCGTGTTGCGGGTGGCGATCTGTTCAACCTGAGCGTCGATGCCGGTTCCGATGGCCTCGATGCCAGCCGCACACGTTACAGCCTGACGCTCACCAGCAATGGTGTTGATTCGGGGCTGAACGCCACGGCAGGCGGCGACATCCTGCTGTACAAGGATGGCGACGGCAATATCCTCGGTAAGGCCAACGGCGTGACCGTGTTCAAGATCAGCGTCAATGCCACTGATGGCAGCGTGACGCTGGAGCAGTACCAGGCGATCAAGCATGGTGATACCGGCAGCCACGACGAGCTGGCACTGATCAAGGATGGCGTGCTGAAACTCGGCGTGACTGTCTACGACAACGATGGCGATTCGCACAGTGCCAGCCTGGATCTGGGCAAGGTGGTCGGCTTCGAGGATGACGGGCCTCTGGTTACCTCGTTTGCCTTGGCGCAGGGCGCGCGGCTGTATGTCGATGAGTCGGTTGGGCAGAGCGGCTCCAGCCAGAACGAACCCGGCTATGCCGCACCGAACGACGAAGTTGGCCATGGCAATGTATTGGGCTATGTGCGCGTTCCGGGGGCTGATCTGTTCAGCCTGAGCGTCGATGCCGGTTCCGATGGACTCGATGCCAGCCGCACCCGCTACAGCCTGACGCTCACCAGCAACGGTGTTGACTCGGGGCTGAACGCCACGGCAGGCGGCGACATCCTGCTGTTCAAGGACGGCGACGGCAACATCCTCGGCAAGGCCAACGGCGTCACCATCTTCAAGATCAGCGTCAATGCCACCGATGGCAGCGTTACCCTGGAGCAGTACAAGGCCATCGCCCATGGCGATACCGGCAGCCACGACGAGCTGGCACTGATCAAGGATGGCGTGCTGAAACTCGGCGTGACCATCTACGACAAGGATGGCGATTCGCACAGTGCCAGCCTGGATCTGGGCAAGGTGGTCGGCTTCGAGGACGACGGGCCTCTGGTTACCTCGTTTGCCTTGGCGCAGGGTGCTCGGCTGTATGTCGATGAATCGGTCGGGCAGGGTGGCTCCAGCCAGAACGAGCCCGGCTATGCCTCACCGAACGACGAAGTTGGCCACGGCAATTTGCTGGGCTATGTGCGCGTTCCGGGCGCTGATCTGTTTAGCCTGAGCGTCGATGCCGGTTCCGATGGTCTGGATGCCTCGCGTACCCGTTTCGAACTGAACCTCAGCAGCGATGGCGTGGACTCCGGGCTGGATGCCACGGCCGGCGGCGACATCCTGTTGTCCAAGGGTGCCGACGGCAACATCCTGGGCACGGCCAACGGCGTGACCGTGTTCAAGATCAGCGTCAATGCCAGTAACGGCAATGTGACCCTGGAGCAATACCAGGCGATCGAGCATGGCAATAACAGCAGCCACGACGAGCTGGCACTGATCAAGGAGGGCCTGCTGCAGCTCGGCGTGACCATCTACGACAAGGATGGCGACTCGCACAGCGCCAGCCTGGATCTGGGCAAGGTGGTCGGCTTCGAGGACGACGGGCCTTCGGCTGGCATCAGCCAGGCCACCTTCGCCCTTGACGATGAAGGGCTGGCCAACGGCATCAATGGCGGCGAGGGCGATGTGCCCGGCACTTACACCACGGTCACCGGCACCCTCGACTTCACCACCGGCTCCGATGGATTTGGCAGCATCGCTCTGTCTGGGCCGAATGTGCTAGGCAGCGAGAGTGTCACCTCGACCTGGAACGCTCAGACCAACATCCTGACCATCAGCAGCGACACCCGTGGCGTGTTGCTGACCGTGGCTCTCACCGATCCGGCTGCCGGCGCCTATAGCGTGCAACTGCACCAACCGCTGATGCATGTGGCCGGCCTGGACGAGAACGACATCACCCTGCAGATCGGCTACACCCTGACCGATGGTGACGGTGATACCGCCGAAGGGCGGCTCGATGTGCTGGTCAACGATGACACACCGACCATCCAGGCCTTGCAACCGGGTTTCGAGTCGCAGGCAACGCTGCTTGGCAGCAATGCCGGCTTCGACAACAGCTATGGATACTACACCCGTGATGCCGACGGTAATCCTTCGGTAGGCAAGGTGATCTGGGCGGACGTCAAGGCTGAGGCTACAGGCAGCACCTTCGACCTCGATGGCCTGGATCCGAACGAGGTTGGCTTCTTCATCATCCCCAACGGAGCGGCCAATGCTGCCCTGAGCAATGGCGCCGAAGTGACCTTCGAGCAGGATGCCGATGGCAACTGGCAGGCCTTGCTGGGTGGCGTGCCACTCACGGGCGCAGGTGGGGCGAATGTGCTATTCGACCGTGCCGAGTTCAACCCGGGCGGTTCGCACCTGCAGGACAATGCGGCGCCCGGTAACCAGAACTGGGAGGACGTGACCGACAACGCCGACTACGACTACAACGACGTCAGCACCAACGTCACCTGGGGCATGCCGCTGCAGGTCGATGAAACCGATCTGGGTACGCCGCAGGCGGCTGTCAGTCGTAACTTCAGCTCGGCCTTCAATGCCGAATACGGCGCCGATGGCCCGGGCTCGCTGACATATGGGCTGGTGATCAACTCGGCTGACTCCGGGCTGGTGGAGACCGCCAGTGGCCAGGCGGTCAAGCTGGTGCTCAACGGCAGCGTGGTCGAAGGGCGAACCGAGACAGGCAATGCGCTGGTCTTCACCCTGAGCGTCGATGCCGCTGGGGTGGTGACCCTCACGCAACTGCTGGCCGTGGTACACCCAACCGCGCAGCCGGACGAACTGCAGTTGCTCGGTGCCGGCAAGGTCGCCCTGCAGGCCACCATCAGCGATGCCGATGGTGATCACAGCTCGGCCAGTATCGACCTCGGACAGGTGGTGGGCTTCCGCGATGATGCGCCGACCGCGGTCAACGATATGCTGGCTGATGACGTGTCACGCACGGCCACCAACCAGGTGATCGGCAATGTCACTGACCTGACCGGTAATGACGACTTCGGCAGCGATGGCAAATCCACCGCCGCTCCTGTGCAGATTCTCGGCCAGGGCAGCCAGGGCGGTACCCTGCTGATCGATGTCAATGGCAACCTGATCTACACCGCAGGCAGTGGCGCCAGTGCCGGCCCCGAGACCTTCAGCTATCAGATCCAGGATGGCGATGGCGATACCTCCGTCGGTACGCTGACCCTCAACCTGACGGGCAACGATCCCGTGGGTGGCCAGGCCTTCGGCCAGGTGGACGAGGACGGCTTGCCAGGTGGTCTGGCCGGAGGCTCCAACGACCTGCCAGGAGAGGTGACCACCGCCAGCGGCAGCCTGGGTTATCAGGTCGACAGCTTCGGTGGTTTCACCTGGGACGCCAGCGGTCTGGGTAGTCTGTCTTCGGGGGGCTCGGCGCTTACTTATCAGCTCAGTAGCGATGGCAAGACGCTCAGCGCCTTCGATGCGGATGACAACCCGGTCTTCACCCTCAGCCTGACCAACGCGGCGAGCGGTGATTACCGCTTCGAGCTGTTCAAGCCACTCGATCATGCGGCGCCGAGTTTGCCGGGGACGGCAGACGAGAACGACCTCAGCCTGGCTTTCACCTATCAGGTGTGGGACTCCAGCATGTCGTCGGTACCGGCCGTGGGCAGCCTGACCATCAGCGTGGATGACGACTCGCCGGCGTTGCCGGACGATATTGCCAAGTCCGCCAGCGAGCCGCAGGGCATCCAGACCAACCTGATGATCGTGCTGGATCTGTCCGGCAGCATGGACGACGCCCCTCCGGGCGTCAGTGGCTTCAGCAGCAAGCTGGCGCTGGCCAAGGATGCCGTACAGAGCCTGATCGACAGCTACGACGCACGCGGCGACGTGATGGTGCGGATCGTCACCTTTGCCAACTCGGCCAGTGCCGTGGGTGGCGTGTGGATGACGGCCGGTGACGCCAAAGCCTGGCTCACCGGTCTGGCCAACAACGCGGGCGATGGCTCGACCAACTACGACGATGCGCTGATCAAGGCGATGAATGCCTTCGGCTCGTCCGGCAAGCTGGTCGGCAGCGATGTGCAGAACGTCTCGTACTTCCTGTCCGACGGCCAGCCGACGCTATCCAACAGCGGCGCCAGCAACAATGATGGAGGCCAGTACAACCCGGAACTGGGCGATGGCATCGACAGCGTCGAGGAGAAGGCCTGGACCGACTTCCTCAATGCCAACGACATCAAGTCCTATGCACTGGGCATGGGGCTGGGAAGCAGCCAGGACAAGACGTTGCTCAACCCCATCGCCTATGACGGCAAGGCGGGCGCCAATACCGATGCCATCCTGGTATCCAACCTCAACCAGCTCAACGACACCCTGCAGGGCACAGTCAGCGGTACGGTGATCAGTGGCAACGTGATCAGCGAAGGCAGCAACGGTTTCGGCGCCGACGGCCCGGCCGCGCAACCCATCGGCCAGGTCATGCATAACGGTGTGAGCTACGACATGTCCTCTGCCGGTTATGACGCGGCCAGCCATGTGCTGACCTTCACCACGGCGGGCGGTGGCACATTCAGCATCAACCTGCTCACCGGCGCTTACAGCTACAGCTTCAACAAGGACGTGGCCGACGACCAGACCGAAACCATCCGCTACACCCTGGTTGATCACGACGGAGATGCTGTTACCGGCGAACTGGCGCTGACCATCACCGACAGCAGCGAGGTCTATGCCTACGACAACTACGCCCAGGCCAACGTGAGTCAGACTTGGGTCACCCCGAATCCGGTCACGACCGTACTGGCGGACTTCTCGTCCACCGGCAACGGTTCATATCCTGGCAATCCCTGGGTGTTCGACACGCAGGACAACTTCTTCCCCTTCGGTGACGAAAGCACGGTGGTGGCAACCAGCAACGTCCTCAATGCTGCGGCTGGCAAGTGGGGGGTGACTGCCATTGCCGGCAGCAACACCAGCGGCGATAGCGGGGTCAATGGTGTTCGGGTCGAGGGTGGGCGACTGCAGTTGCGTGATACCAACAGCAGCGATGGCGTCAGCACCAAGGCCGTCACGCCGTCCTTCGAGATCGCTCAGGGCTCGACTGGCAAGCTGTCGTTCGATGTCACCCAGTCGGCGGCCAGTACGGGCGACAGCTTTACCTGGAAGCTCTACCAGCAGTCTGGCAACACCTGGCAGGAGGTGACGGTACAGAGCCAGATCCAGGGTTCGACCCAGACTTTGCTCAACCTGGCAGGCGGAACCTACCGCCTGTACGTCGAGGCCAATGACCGTACCTCGGCCAACCAGAGCCGTAACAACAACCAGTTCCGCGTGACCATCGACAACATCACCCTGGTCACGGTCGCAGCTGCGGTACTGGTCGAGACCGCCACGGCGGTATCAGGCAACCTGATCACCGACCCCAACACCTACCTGCATAGCGAGCACCCGTGGGGCGCGGTGGACAGCAAGGGCAGCGAAGGCGCGACGCTCAGCGTGCTGGACAACGGCAATTACGTAGCCGTGACCAGCTCGAAGACCATCGATGGGCAGTGGGGCAGCCTGGTTCTGCATAGCGACGGCTCCTACACCTACACGCCGGATGCCGACTACGCCAACCTGGGCAAGGAGGATGTATTCACCTATCAACTGACCCAGGCGGACGGTGATGTCAGCACGGCGAATCTGGTGGTCGGTATCGGCAACTCGGCGGCGCCGCATGTGCTCAGCGGCACCGAGGGCAACGACAGCGCCTTGGTCGGTACCGTTGGCAGTGACGTGCTGCTGGGTCTCGGTGGCGATGACGTACTCGATGGCGCAGCCGGCGATGATCGCCTGGAAGGCGGCGCGGGCCATGACACTCTGATCGGTGGCATGGGCAACGACATCCTGCTCGGTGGTGCAGGCAATGACACGCTGAACGGCGGTGTCGGCAACGATACGCTGATCGGTGGCGTCGGCGACGATATCCTCATCGGCGGTGATGGCCAGGATACCTTCGTCTGGAATGCCGATGATCGTGGTGGCAACTACCATGACGTAGTCAATGACTTCGATCTGGAGGGTGGCGACAAATTGGATCTGTCGCAACTGCTGGTCGGTGTCAGCGACCCGAACGATGCCGATGCACTGAGCCAGTACCTCAGCTTCGACTTCGCCAGCGATCCGGGCAGTACCGTGATCAGCGTGTCGAGCAGCGGTAATGTGGGTAATGCGGACGGGGTGGATCAGACCATCACCCTGGCCAACACCCTAGTCGGAGGCGGTGCCGGTAGTAGTACGGCCGATATCATCGACAGCATGCTGGACAAGCATCAACTGGTGGCCTGAGGAGCCGTGCCTGCGTCCGAGTGGCGCATCAGAGTTTCCTTAGTTCGCGCGCTCAACTAGAGTAGGGCCCGCTGCCTCTCCGGCAGCGGGCTTTTTTTCGGGCTGTTTTCGGAGGCATCCATGGTTTACGTACAGCGCGACGCCGCTGGCCGCTTGCTCAGAGTCGAGCATGAGCCGTTCGAGGGCATGAACGAGACGCTGGCCGTTGAGAGTGAGGAGCTGCACCGTTGGCTCGAAGCTCGCGAGGAGGTCAAGGCGCGCCTCGACAGCCTCAAACAGTCCGACCTGGAACTGGTGCGGGTACTGGAAGACGTGGTCAGCGTGCTGGTCGAGCGGGGTGTCATCCGCTACACCGACCTGCCCGAGGCCGCGCGGGAGAAACTCGACCAGCGCGCCATCGCGCGGGCCGAGATCGAAGGCCTGACGGGGTTGCTGGGGGACGACGAACCGAACCTGGTCTAGCGGTCGTTTCTCAACGGCCTGCTAAACCGCAGGCGCCGGGGCGCCGATCAAGCGCCCCATGGCGCCGTGAATGCCCAGTTCGGTCAACACGGCCAGCTCACCTTCCGTTTCCACCATCTCGGCGATCAATGGCAAATCGATACTGTTGGCCGCGCGCTGGATCGCCTCGATGAACATGCGCTTGTCGCCCTCTGCGTCGATGGCGCGGATGTAAGTGCCGTCGACCTTCAGGTAGGCCAGACCGAGGTGGGTGAGGTTGCCGATCAGGCTGAAACGCCCGCCGAAATGCTGCAGGCCCAGGCTGAAACCTGCTTCGCGGATGCTTTGGCTCATGCTCTCCAGCTCTGCCGGTGGCGGTAGATGGCGCTCGTCCACTTCCAGGGTCAGGTAACTTCCCAGGTCGCGGTGATGGCGCAACAACTCCAGCAATTGCGTGCGGCTCCCTGAGTTGCGCAGGGTGCTCGCCGAGAGGCTCAGCGCCAGCGGTTCGGGGCGCTTTGCCAGGTGCTCGAGGCTGTGTTCGAGCATGGCCAGATCCAGTCGGGCGCTCCAGCCCAGGCGTTCGATCCAGGGCAGGAAGCGCCCGGCAACCACGGCCTCACCCTGTGGGTCGATCAGACGCGCGAGTACCTTGTGGTGCAGCAGCTGTGCACGTGTGGCGCACTCCACCACGGGCTGCAGGTAGAGCTGGAGCTTACCCTGAGCCAGGGCATCGTCGATCCAGCCACGCCAGTCATGCAGGCTTTGCCCGCTTGGCGCCTCGAAGTCGTCGTTGCGCCCCCAGCAACTGCCGACCTGGCTCTGCGCTTGCGCCAGCGCCTGGTCGGCGCGGGCAATCACCTGGCCAGCCGGCTCGCCGGGGCGGAACGCGGCGAGGCCCAGGTGCGCCACGGGCGTGCAATCGCTGGCTCCGGTATGGCGCAAGGCTTCCAGTTGCTCGACAAGCTCGTTGGCCAGGCGCTCGGCGTCTTCGCTGCGCAAGCCGGGCGCGAGCAGGGTGAACTCGCCACCACGGCTGCGTGCCGCCAGCCATTCGCCGTGCTCCGGGTTGTCGAGTTGGCGCTTGAGCAGTTCGCCGGCGGCCTGGATCAGCTCATCGGTACGCTGGCCGCCGAGGCGCTGGTTGAGTCCGCCGAGGTCATTCAGGCGCAGCAGCAGCAGGTAGCCGTCCGGATGCTGTTCGTTGACCACCAACTGGTTGCCCAGGCGAATGTCGAACTGGCGGCGGTTGGCCAGGCCGGTGAGGCTGTCCTGGTAGGCCTCCTCGCGCAGCTTCTCGCTGCGCGCGGCTTCTTCGGCGAACAGTGTCTTGAGCTTGTCCACCATCTGGTTCATGGCCAGCACCACGCGCTTGAGTTCGGGGGTACGCGGCACCCGGGGCAGGGTGAGAAATTCACGGCGGGTGATGGCCTGCGCCTGCTGCACCATGTTGTCCAGCGGGCGCAATTGCGTGCGCAGCAGCCAGCCGCCGAGCACGGCGCTGACCAGCCCGCACAGCAGCAGCCAGAGCAGGCTGCCGATGGCGCTGTCCCACAGCTTGGCCAGGGCGAATTGCGGATGGCTGACCACCTCGACCCGCGCCGCCTGTTCCCAGCCGCGCATGATCAGGGCATCGCCACCTTCGGGCTCAAGGTTGACCAGGTCGATGAACCATTGCGGCACGTTTTCCGGCCTGACCTCGGTGCTGCGTTCGACGATCACTTCGTCGGTGGGGATGCTGACCACGCGGATGCTGGCGAAGTAGCCGCTGTCGAAGATCGAGCTGACCATCAACTCGAGCATGGCCGGGTCGTCCACGTGCGGCGCCATCGACAGGCCGAGCGCCGTGGCGGCGTCCTGGGCATGGGAGCGCAACTGGCTGAGCAGTTGCTCGCGCGAGGTCTCCACGCTGGCGATGAAGCTGCCGGTGAAGGCCACCACGAGGAACAGGCAGATGGCGAGGAACAGTTGCTTGAGTAGGGACATGGTTCTCCTCCTAGCCTTCGCCCACGGCGAAGCCTTCGGCGCGCATTTTTTTCAGGATGTCCTGCCAGCGCGAGAGCTTCTTCGAGTCGCTCTTGCGTGCGTTGGAACCGGGTAGGTAGAGGCCTTCGGCATTGAACGCATAGACCGGTAGCAGGTCGCGGCGCTGCGAGGCGGGACGGATATCGTTGATCAGGTTGTCCAGCACCAGTGGCTCGGCGCCGGGGCTGGCGTAGTAGGTCAGCACCATGTGCGCCTGGTTGTAGTTCAGAGCCTTGACGTAGGTGATGCGCAGTTTCTCGCTGGGGATGCCGAGACGACGCAGGGTGAAATACTTGGCCAGCGAGTAGTCCTCGCAGTCGCCAGCTCCCTTGATCAGAGTCTCTACCGGCGTAGCCCAGTAGTCGTTCTCGCGCCATAACTGCTGGTCGTCGACGAAGCGCACGGTGCGGTTGAAGAAGCGGTTGACCTCGTTGAGCTTGTCCTTCTCGGCCAGCGCGTCACTGCTAGCGATCAGCGCCTGCCAGTCGAGCAGGCGCTTGCGCGCCGGGCCGAGGTTGCCGTAGCGGCTTTCTGCGTTCTTCAGGATCAGCTCGAAATCCCAGTTGGCCGTGCTCAGGCCAGCCAGCAGCAGGCCGCCGATCCAGAGGATTAGCAAGCGCCCTCGCCAACCCTGAAGGGCACCTCTAAAAACTACCTGCGTTGCCATCTCCGCGTTAAAAACAGGCTCAAAATGCTCATTTACAGCTCGTAAACTCCGCTTTTTCGCCTGTTTTTGCCTTGCGCTGGCTGCCTCGCCTACGTTTTTAGAGGCGCCCTTGATGCGCTGCCGTCGCATGGGGTTCTCTCCGAGTCTGATCGGCTCAGTCTAGGCGAGGCGACAGCTTTTTGCCGGTTGCTTGCGATAATCACAAGTTGGCTGTCAAAGTCTTGGCGATGCAGGGTTTCAGCGGCTCGGCAGCGTCTTCTGGCGCAGGATGTATATGCTCACGCAAATGGCGCTGGTGAGCATGAATAGGCGCGCCCAGAAGTGCGGCACCAGGTAGCTGGAAACGGCGATGCTCGACCACATCAGCACCAGCGTGTAGACCTTGGCCTTGCGCGGAATGCCCTGGCCATCGAGGTAATCGCGGATCCATGGCCCGAGTTGCGGGTGCGTTACCAGCCAGATGTAGAAACGCCGCGAGCTGCGCATGAAGCAGGCCGCGGCGAGCAACAGGAAGGGCGTGGTCGGCAACACCGGCAGGAAGATGCCGATGACGCCCAGCGCGATGCTCAGCCAGCCGACCGCCAGCAGCGCATAACGCACGCTGCGGTGGCGGCTTTCGCGAACTTCGCGGGGCATGGCCGAACGGCAGGAATCAGTGGCGCGGCTTGAGCAGGGCGGGCTTTTCTTCCGGGGCCTGGCACAGCAGGAACAGCGCGGTGAGCAGCTCGGGGATCTGGTCGATCATGCTGTCGACCAGGTCGTGATCGCGGGCGATCTCGGCGAACTCCTGCTGTTCGTCGAACAGGCCGGAACCGACCATGATCGGCAGCAGCAGCTCGCTGACTTCGTCTTCGGCGTCTTCGAACCACACGGCCTCGCGCAGGAACACGCCTTCCATGAAGCCGATGCACCAGCCGCGCAGGTCGGAATCGTCCGGCTCTTCGCCGAGGTCGAGGTCGCAGGGCAGCTCGGGCTCTTCCTCGCCGGCCAGTTGGCGGGCGATGTGCGCCTTGAGGTGCACCAGCGTGGTTTCGATCTCTTCGCGCTCGGCATCGCTGCGGTAGTGCGGTGGCTCGGCGAACAACGCATCGATCCATTCGCGCTCGGGCACCGGCTCGGGGCAGATGGCCAGGGCGGTCAGATAGCCATGGGCGGCCACGTAGTCCAGCGCTTCTTCATGCAGCTCGTCGGCATCGAGGAAGGCTTGCAGGCGGGACAATTGCTCGGCGAAGGACATCGTGGAGTTACCTTGAGGCTGAATGCGAGGCCAGATTCTAGCAGGCCAGGGGCAAACTACCTACGCCGCGATGGGCTCTACGGCGCGACATTATGCTGGGAGGGGCTTCAGCCGCGATGGCAGGCAGGTGTTTTTCCTGATGATCGACGCCGGCTTCGTACAGCCCGTTGCCCAGTCCATGGCCAGAGTGCGGCATAATGCGCGGCTCGATTCGGAGGCCCCCATGCTCGACCACGCCATGCGCATTCTCAAAGACGTTTTCGGCTACGACGCCTTTCGCGGCAATCAGGCTGCGATCATCGAGCGCGTGGCCGCAGGCGGCGATGCCCTGGTGTTGATGCCGACCGGCGGCGGCAAGTCGCTGTGCTTCCAGGTGCCGGCGCTGATGCGCGACGGCCTGGCGGTGGTGGTCTCGCCGTTAATCGCGCTGATGGACGATCAGGTCGCCACTCTCGACGAACTGGGCGTGGCGGCCGTGGCACTGAACTCGACGCTGAGCCCTGACGAGCAGCGCGAGATTGCCGATCGTATTCGTCGTGGCGAGATCAAGATGCTCTACCTGGCGCCCGAGCGCCTGGTGCAGCCGCGCATGCTGAGCTTCCTGCAGGGCCTCGACATTGCCCTGTTCGCCATCGACGAGGCGCACTGCGTGTCGCAGTGGGGGCACGACTTCCGCCCCGAGTACCTGCAACTCGGCCAACTCGCCGAACTCTTCCCCGAAGTGCCGCGCATCGCCCTGACTGCGACTGCGGACAAGCGCACCCGTGAGGAAATCGTCCAGCGCCTGCACCTGCAGAATGCCGAGCGGTTTCTCTCCAGCTTCGACCGACCGAATATCTTCTACCGCATCCAGCCCAAGGATAATCCGCGCAAGCAGCTGCTGAGTTTCCTCGCGCCGCGCAAGGGCGATGCCGGCATCGTCTACTGCCTGTCGCGCAAGAAGGTGGAGGAGGTGGCCGAGTTCCTCAGCAGCCAGGGCTATCCGGCGTTGCCGTATCACGCCGGCCTGGCCAACGACCTGCGTGCCTACCACCAGAAGCGCTTCCTCAACGAGGAAGGGCTGATCATGGTCGCTACCATCGCCTTCGGCATGGGCATCGACAAGCCCAACGTGCGCTTCGTCTGCCATCTCGACCTGCCCAAGTCGCTGGAGGCCTACTACCAGGAAACCGGCCGCGCCGGCCGTGACGGCCTGCCTGCTGATGCCTGGATGGCCTACGGCCTGCAGGACGTGATCTTCCTCAAGCAGATGCTGGCCAACTCCGAGGGAGACGAGCTGCACAAGCGCATCGAGCAGCACAAGCTCGACGCCATGCTGGCGCTGTGCGAGGAGCCGCACTGCCGGCGCCAGGCGTTGCTGGCCTATTTCGACGAGGAGTTGCCGCAGCCTTGCGGCCATTGCGACAACTGCATCGACGGCGTGCAGACCTGGGACGCCACCGAAGCGGCACGCCAGGCGCTGTCGACCATCTACCGCAGCGGTCAGCGCTACGGCGTCGGCCACCTGGTGGACATCCTCCTTGGGCGCGACAACGAAAAGATCCGCAACGCCGGCCATCAGCACCTCGCCGTATTCGGCATCGGCAAGGCGCACAACGAGAACGAGTGGCGCACGCTGTTCCGCCAACTAGTGGCGCGTGGCCTGGCAGATGTCGATCTGGAAGGCTTCGGCGGCCTGCGTCTGACCGATGCCTGCCGGCCGCTGCTGCGCGGTGAGGTGGGGCTGGAGCTGCGCCACGATCCCAAGCCGGCGCAGAGCGCCAAAACGTCGTCTTCCGGCAGCGCCGCCAGCCAACTGGTGCGTGGCCACGAGCGCGAGATGTGGGAGGCGCTACGCAGCCTGCGGCGCAAGCTGGCCGAGGAGCACAGCGTGCCGCCGTACGTGATCTTCCCCGATGCCACATTGCTGGAAATGCTGCGCAGCCAGCCCGCGACGCTCGGCGACATGGCCCAGGTCAGCGGCGTCGGTGCGCGCAAGCTGGAGCGCTACGGCCAGGCCTTTCTCGATGTGCTCAACGGCGGCGAAGAGGCGCCTGCGCCCGCGCCGGTCGCCGACCTGCGTCATGAGCTGGTCAGCCTGGCCCGCGCCGGCATGACGCCGGCGCAGATCGCCAACCAACTGAACTGCAGCGAGCGCAACGTCTACAGCCTGCTGGCCGAAGCGATCAGCAAACAGCACCTGAGCCTGGAGCAGGCGCTGGACTTGCCTGAGGAACTGCTCGGCGAGATTCAGGATGCGTTTCTCGACGGCGAGGGCGAACTGCCGCCTGTGAGCGAGATCGCTCCGCTGTTCGCCGGCCAGGTTGACGAGGCCGTGCTGTATTGCGTGCGCGCCGCCCTGCAGGCCGAGTTCGAAGGCTGAGCGAGCCTGCGCTTGCAGGTCGGCACCAAGCGCCTGCTAAAGTGAATGCAGGCCGCCAGCAGAGGAGGTGAGGGTGCCGAGTTATCACGCCTGGCTCGATGATGTCCGTCCCAGTCCTTATGCCGATCAACTGAGCCTGGGATTTCGTGGTTTGCGTTTCTCCCGTCTGCTGGAGAGCGAGTACCGCGCCTACCTGCTCGAAGATCGCTTTGAACTCAAGCGCATCTCGCTGATTGTCGCGGTCTTCATCTGGCTGGCATTCGCCGTGCTGGACACCCAGATGATGGATGCGCCCTATCTGGGGTGGATGCTGGCGATTCGCATGCTCGTGCTGGTGGTTCTGCTGGTGTGCGGTTACCTGATCATCCAGCGCCGTCATCCTCATCTGCTACAACCCCTGAGCCTGGCGTGCATCGCCACCGTGGGGCTCGGTGCTGCCTCGATCGTCGCCGTCGCGCATCTGCATGATCCTAACTACCCCTATGAAGGGCTGATGCTGGTCTGTATCGCTGCCTATTTCCTCATCGGCCTGCGTCTGGCCGAGGCCGCCGTCTGTTCACTGGCGATCCTGCTGGTCTATGCGGCGCTGGAGTCATGGGCCGGCCTGCCGTTGCCACGCCTGGTCAACAACCTGATGTTCCTGCTGTTCGGTAACCTGCTCGGCGGTGTCGGCTGTTACCTGCTGGAGTACAAGTCGCGCGAGCATTTTCTGGTGAGCAACCTGATGCGTCTGCTGGCCGACCGCGACAGCCTCACCGGGTTGCACAATCGACGCAGCTTCAACCGCCAGTTCGAACGCCTCTGGCGCCAGGCGCAGCGCAATGGCGAATCCCTGGCGCTGTTGCTGTGCGATGCCGACCACTTCAAGTTGTACAACGACCGGTATGGCCATCAGGCGGGGGATCTGGCTCTGCAGCAAATCGCGCTGCTGCTCGAAGAGGCAGCCCGCCGACCGCTGGATTTCGCCGTACGCCTGGGCGGTGAGGAGTTCGCCGTGCTGCTGTTCGATACGCCGCGGGAGGAGGCGCTGCGCATCGCCGAATCGATACGCCAGGCACTGGTGGCGCTCAACCTGCCTCACGAAGCGTCGTCCAGTGAGGTGCTCACGCTGTCGCTGGGTGTCGCGGTCATCCAGCCCCGCGAGGGTGATGAATTGAGCACCCTTTACGCCCGCGCGGATCGGGCGCTTTACGAGGCCAAGGCATTCGGTCGCAATCGAGTCGTTGGCTGAGCTGAAACGACACGCGACAATCTGTGGGGTTGCTCTCAGCGAAGGGTTATGGCTAGCTGGCTAATAATTAGTTTTTGACCTTTGTATGAGCTGATCCATGTCTTACCCTGATCAACACCGTTTTGCCATGCAGGTCGCGCAGTTGTCGCGCGCCTGGCGTTCCGAACTCGACCGTCGCCTGGTGGGCCTCGGCCTGTCGCAGGCGCGCTGGCTGGTGCTGCTGCACCTGGCACGTTTTTCCGAAATGCCGACTCAGCGTGAGCTGGCGCAGAGCGTAGGCGTCGAGGGGCCTACCCTGGCACGCCTGCTCGACAGCCTGGAGGCGCAGGAGTTGGTGATCCGTGTCGCCGTGCCGGAAGATCGCCGGGCCAAGAAAATCGCCCTGCAACCCAAGGCGCAGCCCCTGATCGAGAAGATCGAGGCCATTTCCACGCAACTGCGCCAGGAAGTCTTCGTGGGTATCGACGAGGACGATCTACGCCGCTGCCAGCTCGTGCATGCACGCGTACTCGCCAATCTGACGAAGTGACGAAGCCTGTGGTCTGGCCCGCGCGCCATCCTTGAGTAGGGTGGTGTCCGTTTTTTGACTAAAAGCGCTTGCTGCGCTCTTGGCTCGTCGGCAAACTGGCGGCAATGTGCTGCTTTGTGAAGCAGTCGTCATAATGTGAGGCGGGATCGGGCGCGCAACCGGGTCCTGTTTCTGAGAGGTTGATCTATCGTTTCGTGCGCTAATCTTCTGTAACAGAAGGCCGCCGCAGAATGTCTGACGGCGCTGCACGACGCGCAAAATGTGGAGGTCGCATGGCTCGGCTGCGTAAATTGGTTTTGGCAGTGGCCTCTGGCACCGCTCTTTATTCCGGCGTTGCGTCGGCATTGGGGTTAGGTGAGATCACCCTGCATTCGGCACTGAGCCAGCCTCTGGATGCGGAAATCGAGCTGTTGCAGGTTGGCGATCTGGCAACCTCGGACATGCATGTGCGTCTGGCGCCTGCCGATGTGTTCGCGCGCTCGGGCGTCGAGCGCGTCTACTTTCTCAACGACCTGCGCTTCACCCCCATTCTGCGTGGATCGCGTAGCGTGATCCGGGTGGTGTCGAGCAAGCCGGTGCGTGAGCCGTATCTGAACTTCATCGTCGAAGTTGCGCGCCCGGGCGGCCAGCTTTATCGCGAATACACCGTACTCCTCGACCCGCCAGGCTCGACGGCCTACAGCAGCAGCGCCGCCCCCATCGCGGCAACGGCGGCGACCCGCTCACCGCAGGCTACGGCCTCGGCGAACAAGGCGCCGGTGCCTACTCGTATGCCGCCAGCCGCCCTGGGGCAGCGTTATCGCGTGCAGGGTGGTGACAGTCTCTGGAGTATCTCCGGCAAGCTCGTCGCTTCCGGTAGTTCGGCCAGCCGCGAAAGCCTGATGGAAGACATCTTCGCGTTGAATCAGGCGGCCTTCGTAGGTGGCGACCGCCATCGTCTGCGCGTTGATCAGCAACTGCTGTTGCCGGATTCTGCAGCACCTGCCATGGCGGAGGTCGCGCCGCTGCCGGCCAGTCAACTGAGTGCTCCGGCCGCAGAGGTTGCGGGAGCCCAGGTCAGCGCACCGACTTCTTCGCCGAACGAAGCTGCCGCTGCGCAGCCATCGCTCGATGCACTGGCGAGCGAGACACCTGCGCCTGCCCCCTTGAGCGAGGAGGTCGCGCAGGTTAACGCCCAGCTGCAGACCGTGACCGACCAGAACGCCCAACTGCAATCGGCGCTCAGCCAGATGCAGAGCCAACTGGATCAGTTGCGCCAGCAAATGGAAGAGAAGGATCGTCAGCTCCAGGTCATTTCCCAGGAGATGGCGCAGCGACCTGCTGCCGAAGCGAGCACGCCGCCAAGCGAGGCGGCGTCCAGCTCCTCGTTCGGCTGGAGCTCCTGGCTGATGGCTGGGCTGCCGGTGCTCGGCCTGGCGCTCTTCGGGCTTCTCGTTGCCTATCGACGTCGCGCCAAGGAGCAGGCACCCGAGCCGACGAACGACGCGCCGCGGCTTGCACCTGTCGGCGAATCCCCAATGGTCAGCCGCCCGGTGGTCGTCGAGCCTGTCGCTGAGCCCGATCCGCTGGAGGGTGCCAACGTCTATATCGCCTACGGCCGTTTTGCCGAGGCGGCCAGTGCGCTGCGTCGTTCCATCGAGCTTTATCCGCAGCGCGCCGATTTGCGTCTGCGCCTGAGCGAGGTTTATGGCGAACTGGGTGATGAGTCGGCGTTCCTTGACCAGGAAAAGGCGCTGCTCGATCTGGGCGTGCCGCCTGCGCGTATCGAACCGATCAAGGCCCGCTACTTCGCCGGCAGCCGTGCGCAGGCTGTTCAGCCTGCCGCAGTTGCCGAGCCCGAGGCCGTCGAGCCGCTCGTCGACAGTGATTTCCAGCTCAACCTGGACGATCTCTCTCTGGATGCCGACTGGGATCTGGTCAGCCCATTCAAGGCCGACACCCCGGCCCGTCTGAAGAAGGCCGAAGAAGAGGTGGCGCATGACCCACATTTCGCCAGCAACCTGCGGGAGCTGCCGGAAGTCTTCGAGATGGACATGGAACACGGCGAGTCGCGTGTCGAGCCGGTGGACGAATATGTACTCGACGAGCAGTTCCTCGACGCCTTCGCCGACGAATCCGAGCAACCGCTGCAGCCGATCGACCTGGATCACCTGGCCGGCAATCCCGAGCACATGACCAAGCTCAATCAGGCGTTGGCCTACATCAAGCAGGGCGATATCGCGGCAGCGTGCGACATCCTCAACGAAGTGATCGACGAGGGCGACGAGCAGGAGAAGGAGGCAGCGCGCCTGCTGCTGGCCGAGATCGCCTGATTGCCACCGCTCAGGTGAATCGACAAGGCCGCGCAGATTGCGCGGCCTTGTCGTTTCAGAAACTCTTGCCCAGGTTCAGGTACAACGCCTTTTCCCGTTCATCGTTGAGACCGTAGCTGAAGTTCAGCGGGCCGAGTGGCGTGTCGAGGCCGAGGAACACACTGGCGGCGTTGATGTAGCCGCTGTCGAAGGCATTGTCGTTGTTCCAGGCGCGACCACGCTCCAGCGACATGCCCAGGTACAGCGGGACATCCAGCGGCAGCAGCGAGTGCTGGGTCAGCCGGCGGTAGTAGACCATGCGCGCCAGTGCCACGTTCTGCCCGCTCAGGGCATCCTGGCGAAAGCCTGACAGCTCCTGGGCACCGCCGAGGACAAAGCCCGAGGTGACCACATCGGCTTCGTCCAGGGTGCGCCCGTAGCGGCCGCCGAAGATCCAGGTGTTGCGCTCGACGCTGAACGCCTTGCTCAGGTTCAGCTCCCATTGACGGTAGTCCTGATCGGAATCCAGCCCCTTGTCGTACTGGCGCAGCAGCAGACCGATTTCTTCGCCCTGTCGCGGGAAGTCGACGTTGTCCAGGGTGTCGAAGGAGTACTTCAGTTCGTAGTAGCCCTCGCTGAAGCTGAAACTCGGCAGGTCGCGCTCGCCGACGCGCACGTCCGCTTCGCCCCAGGCCTGGCCGATGCCGAAGCGGATCTCGCCATTGTTGGCGATCTGCCGCCCGAGGTTGAGGCCGTAGCCGTAGCGCTCCAGGCGGTATTCGGCGATGGGGTCGTTATCGAGGATGGACTCGATGTTGCGCGCCTCGCCCGACAGGTAAGGGGCGATGAAGTAGCGCGAGCCGGAGTCGAGCGGTTGGTAGAACTCGCTGTACAGCTCCTGGCGGTCGCCCAGTTGCACGCGCGTCAGCCATTCGGCACCGAGTTCGTTGATGCCGTTGATGCGGTAGCTGGCGCCGATGTTGAAGGCGCTGTCACCGCGCATGTCGTCGGCCAGGTTCAGGCCGATGCGCAGGTAGTCGGTGCCGGTGCGCCGGCCGCGCGCGTCGATCACCAGTGCACTGCCACGCTCGTCCAGGGGCGTGATGCGGTATTGCACGCGTTCGAAGTAGTCGAGGCCGTAGAGCGTACCCATGTCCTTTTGCAGGCGTTCGAGATCCAGTGGCTGATTCAGCGGCTGACGGATGTGGCTGAGGATCACCGCGTCGCCGACCTTGGAGTCGTTCTCCACGCGGATTTCGCGGATCAGCGGGTTGCGCTGCTCACGCGAACGCGCCACGGCCAGCGCCGGGCTGCCGCCGCCCGGTTGGGCGAGGCGTGCCAGCGAAGCAGAGAGTGCCTCGGTGGCACGGTAACCGGCGTCGATCATTTGCTCGGCCCGGTTGAAATCGGCCACGCCATAGCCGGCCAGTGGTGGGGTGATCAGTACGTCGTCCGGCGTCAGGGTCTTGAGTTGCTCTTCCGAGTTCTTGCGCGTCATCAGGGTGATCGACTGGTTCATCACGTCGACTACCGTGGTCAGTTCGTCGACCGGTCGCAGCGGGGTGCCCAGGTCGACCACGATGACCCGGTCGACGCCCATTTGCCGGGCCACGTCGATGGGGATGTTGTTGACCATGCCACCGTCGACCAGCAGGCGGCCATCGAGCTCCACCGGAGCGAACACCGCCGGGATCGACATGCTGGCGCGCATCGCCTGCGGCAGGTGGCCGCTGCGCAGGATCACCTCTTCACCGGTGGCGATATCGGTGGCCACGGCGTGGAAGGGGATCGGCAGGCGGTCGAAGTTGCGCGTGTCGCTGCGGTGCACCAGTAGGGTTTCCAGCAGCATGGCCAGGTTTTGCCCCTGGATCACGCCCAGCGGCAGGCCGAGGCTGCCGTCGTCGCGGAAGCTGAGCTTCTGCTTGATCAGGAAATCGCGGTCGTCCTGCTTGCGGCGAAAGGGGATGTCCTCGCGCGGCGGCGAGTCGGATAGCGCCTGCTGCCAGTCCAGTCGCAGCGCCAGCTGCTCCAGCTCGTCGACCCGGTAACCGGCCGCATAGAGCCCGCCGATGATGGCGCCCATGCTGGTGCCGGCGATGGCGTCGATGCGAACGCCCTGGCGCTCCAGCGACTTGAGCACGCCGATGTGCGCCAGCCCGCGCGCGGCGCCGCCGGACAGCACCAGGCCGATACGCTCTTCGGCGTACGTCGGCAACGCAAGAAGGGCGAGGAAAATCAGCAGCGGGCGGAGCAGGCGAGGCATGACGAATACCGGATTAGACGGGCACAAAGGCCGCTATTATAGGCACCCGCTTCGTCCATCAGAGCCTGCCCATGTCAGATCACAAGCCGGAAATCGTCATCACCTATTGCACCCAGTGCCAGTGGTTGCTGCGCGCCGCCTGGCTGGCCCAGGAACTGCTCAGCACCTTTGCCGACGAGCTTGGCCGGGTGAGTCTGGAACCAGGCACGGGCGGGGTGTTCCGTATTCTCTGCAACGGCGTGCAGGTCTGGGAACGCAAGGCCGATGGTGGCTTCCCCGAGGCCAAGGTGCTCAAGCAGCGCGTGCGCGATCTGATCGATCCGGGCCGCGATCTGGGGCACAACGACCGGCCCTGAACCTCATGTATCAGAAGTTTTACCCCGTCTTTACACAGGGCTGACAGCGTTTGCTTGGGCGTGCGCGAATAATTTGCCCTGGGCCGTCCGCTACGGCCGTCACGTGAAGAGGTGAAGCATGTCGCTGCAACGTTCCATGATTCTGGCGCTGATGGCGCTGGTTCTTTCTGCCCAAGCCGTAGCCGGTCCGCCCGGCCCTGGCGGGCCCGGTGGCCCAGGCTGGGGCAACTGGGGGCCCGGCCACGGTGGCGGGCATGGCCATGGCCTGCCGGACGGTGCTCGTGAACTGTGGATCGGCAGTGCGCTGTACTTCGTTGCCGCCGGCACCTACTACCTGTGGAATGCCAATGCTCAGCGTTACGAAGTGGCCACGCCGCCACCCACCGTGCAGAGCAGCAATGTCGCCAGCTACGAAGTGATCGCCTATCCGGCCAATGGCCAGAGTGCCGAGCAGCAGGGCCGAGACCGTTACGAGTGCCATGGCTGGGCGGTCGGTCAGAGCGGCTTCGACCCGGCCACCGCGAATGCGCCGGTAAGCGCCGAGTCGACCGAGCTCTATCGGCGTGCGCTAGGCGCCTGCCTGGCGGGACGCGGCTACAGCATCAACTGATGGCGTGGGCGCTGCGCGGGCATCCCCGCAGCGCCTTCAACCCCGCTCGTTCTGCTTGGCCTGTTCGGCGCGCACGGCGGCGACGAAGGTCTGCATGGCCGAAGAGTGCACGCGGTGGCGCCGGCTGATCAGGCCGTAGGGCGGCAGGCGCGGGCCGAAATGAATCGGCAGCACGGCGAGCAGGTGACGTCCGGGGTAGTCGTTGACCACCGACAGCGGCGTCACGCCGATCATATCGGTCTGCTGCAGCAAGGACAGCAGGGTCATGATCGAGGTGGTCTCGACGATGCTGCTGGGGGTATCGACACGGGCGTTGTGGAAGGCCTGGTTGATGATCGAGCGCATCGGACTGGGGTGCTGCTGCAGCACCCAGGTCATGTGCTGCAGCTCGCTCCAGGTGAGTTTCTTCGCCTGCGCCAGGGGATTGTGCGCGCCCGCGACGACGCACAGCACTTCCTCGCCGAGGCTGTCGAACTGCAGATCCTCGGTGCGCGCCCCGGTAGGAATGCGGCCCAGCACGACGTCCAGCTGATCCTGTTGCAGGGCTTGCACCAGCACGTCGCTGGTGTCCACCTGTATGCTCATGGACAGGCGTGGGTGGCTTTCCTTGAGGGTGGCGATGGTACGCGTCAGCAGGCCCGAGGCCAGCGCCGGAATGGCCCCGACCGTCACCCGACCGAGGTTGCCGGACTCCAGCGCCACCAGTTCCTCGCGCATGCCGGTGAGTTCGGCGAAGACCATGCGTGCGTAGTAGATCACCGTCTCGCCGAAGGGCGTGGCGCGCATGCCGCGTGGCAGGCGCTCGAACAGCTCGACGCCGAGCAGGTCTTCGGCCTCGTGCAGCATCTTGGTGGCCGCCGGTTGGGTCATGCCGATCTCGTCGGCGGCGCGGCGCAACGAGCCGAGTTCTTCCAGCGCCAGCATCAGGCGCAACTGACGCAGGCGCAGGCGGCTGTGGATGATGCTGGCTTCGGGGATACGGGACATGACGGTGGCTCGCTGCTCTGAGGGCAGCAAGCCTGACAAGAAACCCCCTTGGTTGCCAAGTGCAAGCGTGGAGGGCAGAGGTTTGCTCTTGTTGCCAGTCGTCATTCGGCCACCTCCCGAGTCAGGCCGCGTGGGCGGCGCAGGTGCTGCAGCAGGCGCGCCAGCAGCGGCCAGCACAGCATCAGCAGCGCGGCGCTGGTGAGGCTGCCAACCAGTGGGTTGGACCAGAAGATCGACAGCTCTCCGGCGGAGAACAGCATGGACTGGCGGAAGGCATCCTCGGCCTTGTCGCCCAGTACCGCTGCCAGCACCAGCGGGGCGATGGGATAGCCGAGCTTCTTGAACAGGTAGCCCAGCGCGCCGAAGCCCAGCATCAGCGCCACGTCGAACATCGAGTTGTGCACCGAGTAGGCGCCGATGGCGCAGAGCATGATGATGATCGGCGCGATGATCGAGAAGGGAATGCGCAGGATCGAGGCGAACAGCGGCACCGTGGCCAGCACCACGACCAGGCTGACCACGTTGCCCAGGTACATGCTGGCGATCAGGCCCCAGACGAAGTCGTGCTGCTCGACGAACAGCGTCGGCCCCGGGTGCAGGCCCCAGATCATCAGGCCGCCGAGCATCACCGCCGCCGTGGCCGAGCCGGGGATGCCCAGGGTCAGCATCGGCAGCAGGGCGCTGGTGCCGGCGCTGTGGTCGGCGGTTTCCGGGGCGATGACCCCTTCGATCTCGCCCTTGCCGAAGTTGTCGCGGTTCTTCGAGAAACGCCGCGCCAGGCTGTAGCTCATGAACGAGGCGGCGGTGGGCCCGCCCGGGGTGACGCCCATCCAGCAGCCGACCAGCGCGCTGCGCAGCCAGCTCAGCCAGTAACGCGGCAGCTTGGCCCAGGTGCGCAGGATGGTCATCGGCGTGATGCGCGCGTGTTCTCCGCGAAACACCAGGCCTTCTTCCACGGTGCAGAGAATCTCGCCGATGCCGAACAGGCCGATCACCGCCACTTCGAAGCTGATGCCCGACAGCAGCCAGCTCTGGTCGAAGGTCAGGCGCAGATCGCCGGATACCGTGTCCATGCCGACGGCGGCCATGGCGAAGCCGATCATCATCGCCACTACGGTCTTCAGCGGCGGGTTCTTGCTCATGCCGATGAAGGTGCAGAAGGCCAGCAGGTAGACGGCGAAGAACTCGGGCGAGCTGAACTGCATGGCGAAGTCGGCGATGCGTGTGGAGAGGAAGGTCAGGAGCAGCACGCCCACCAGGGCGCCGAGCAGGGCCGAGGTGAAGGCGGCAGTCAGCGCTTCGGCGGCCTTGCCCTGGCGAGCCATGGGATAGCCGTCGAAGGTGGTCGCCACCGATGAGGGTTCGCCGGGTATGTTGAACAGGATCGAGGTGATCGAGCCACCGAACAGCGCGCCCCAGTACATGCAGGAGAGCAGGATGATGGCCGACACCGGTTCCATGGTGAAGGTCAGCGGCAACAGCAGCGCCACGCCGTTGGGCGCGCCGAGGCCCGGCAGCACGCCGACCAGGATACCCAGCAGCACCCCCACCACCATCAGACCGATGTGGCCGGGGGTGAGGATGAGGTTCATGCCATGCATGAGGGATTCGATTTCGCTCATTTGAACAGCCCTCCCAGCAGGGCCAGCGGGCCGGCCTGCAGCGGTACCTTGAACCACAGGGCGAAGATCAGGTAACTGGCCAGGCTGGCACCCACGGCCACGGTGAGGATCATCGGCCAGCCGTAGGGCGTCGCGCGCTGGCGGTCACGCCACATGAACCAGGCGATGAACAGTGTCGAGGCGATGTAGAGGCCGGTGAAGGGCATCACGGCGACGTACAGGACGATGGGCAGGTACACCGCCAGTACCTGGCGAAAGGCGCCGCGACTGACGAAGGCGTTACCCAGTGCGCGCCAGTTGAGCGCGGTGAGCAGCAGGTTGGCCAGGCTGGCAGCGCTCAGCAGCAGGCCGATGTAGAAGGGGAAGTAGCCCGCCTGTGGGCCGGCATCGCCCCAGCCGATGCCGCTTTCGAGACTGCCCAGCATCACCACGGCGCCGAGCGCGACGGTAAACAGGGCCAGGCCGACCTCCACCCAGCGGGTGCCGAGCAGGGCGGCGCTATCGTGTTTCGCATTCATGTCGTTCACCCTCGTTGCGGGCGCCGCGCCAGGCGGCGCCCGTGGCGGATCATTTGCGCAGCCAGCCGGCCTGCGCGAAGACCGGGGTCACCCGGGCGGTGTCCTGCTCGATGTAGGCGCTCAGCTCGTCACCGGCGAGGAAGGTCGGCACCAGCGCGTTGCGTTCGACGTAGGCCTTGAATTCCGGTGTCTGGGTGACCTTGCGCAGCAGTTCGACGTAGAACGCGCGCTGCTCCGGGGTGACATCGCCGGCCATGAATACCGTGCGCGGGAAACGGTACTGGTCGATGCCCAGGCCCTGCTCCTTACAGGTCGGCACATCCGCCCAGGACTGGGTCTCGGTGACCTTCTCGGTGTAGGCCATGCGCGCCTGGCTGAACACGCACAGCGGGCGCACCTGGTTGCCGCGCCACTGGCTGACGCTCTCGGCCGGGTTGTTGACGTTGGAGGTGATGTGCTTGCCGGCCAGTTGCGTGGCGGCCTCGCTGCCGCTCTTGAAGGGGATGTAGGTCAGCTTGCTGCCGGTGGTCTGGTTGAGCAGCAGGGTCAGGGTCTGGTCGACGTCCTTGGACTGGCTGCCGCCCATGCGCATTTGCGGCGGGTTCGCGCGCACCGCCTCGAAGTAGGCCTTGGCGTCCTGCCAGGGGGCGTCCTGATAGGTCCAGAGGATGAAGTCGTCTTCGGCCACGGCGGCCACTGGGGTGAGGTCAGTCCACTGGTAGCCGAGCTTGGCCACCAGTGGCAGCAGGTAGATGTTGTTGGTGCCGATCACCAGGCGCTCGGGCTCGCCCTTGGCCAATTTCATGTCGAGGAAGGCTTCGGCGCCGTTACCACCGCCCTTGTTCAGCACCACGGTATTGACGTCCAGCAGCTTGTGCTGGCTGACGATCGACTGGATCAGGCGGCCAAGCTGGTCGGTGCCACCGCCAGGGCCGCCGGCGACGACGATCTCGACGTTTTTCTCCGGTTGCCAGGCATGCGCCAGGGCGGGCAGGGCGCTGGCGCAGAGCAGGGTGCAGCCGGCGAGCAGGCGAGCGAGATGACGAACGGGGGGAGTCCGCATGGTGAGCCTCTTCTTGTTGTGCTTGTTATGGAGTGGCCCGAGTGTGGGAAGCGAGTCTGCCTGCGTCCACTGAGTAAATCGCATACGCCGATAGCTTGGGGTTATCGAGTCATTTTCGAGCGTGCGTTCATGGAATCGGTAGTGGTGATATGAGCGATACCCTGTAGTGATAGGTCTATGAGGACTTTTGATTGGACGGTAATAGCTCAGGGTTGGAATAGTGCGTCCACACCGGCGGCCGACTCGAAGCGCCGGAACCTTACAAGAACGATAACTATGAGGTCAGCGCCATGGCTCACTCGAGCGCAACGCCCCACCTGCATCCTGCTTCTGCCTCCACCGCTCCGGTGGCTCAGATACGTCCTTCCAACGTGCGCTGGCGCATCTTCGCCATCATCTTCGCCCTGACGGTGATCAACCTGATCGACCGCGTCTCGCTGTCAATCGCCATGCCGGTCATCGCCGGCGAATTCAATCTGAGCCCGAGCATGCAGGGCCTGATCCTCAGCAGCTTTTTCTGGGCCTACGCGCTGCTGCAGATTCCCGGTGGCTGGCTGATCGACCGCTACGGCCCGCGCCGCGTTATCGCCTGGTCGACCGGCCTATGGGGTACCTTCCAGACCCTGGCAGCCTTCGCCACCGGCGGCTTGTCGCTGATCTTCGCGCGGGTCGCCCTTGGTGCTGCGGAGGCGCCCTTGTTCCCGGCCGGCGGCAAGCTCAATTCGCTGTGGCTGGGCAGTGGCGAGCGCAGTCGTGGCGCGGTGTTGATGGATTGCGGCGGCCCGCTCGGCGTGGCCCTGGGTGGCCTGATCATCGCCTATCTGATCGCCGTGCTGGGTTCCTGGCGCAGCGCCTTCTTCATCGCTGGTATCGCTACCCTGGCCACGGGCTGGCTGGCCTGGCGCTACCTGCGCGACAACCCCGCCGAACACCCGCAGGTGAACGCTGCCGAACTGGCCGTGATCAACGAGGGGCGCAACGTGTCGATGGCCGAGGCGGCGCGCCAGGGTGTGCGCGGCCTGGGTATCGCCCCGCGCTCGCTGATCGGCATCCTGCTCGGTCGTGCCAGCTGGGCCATGGTCTTCTTCGGCCTGCTGACCTGGGGGCCGAGCTACCTGGCGCAGGCGCGTGGCTTCGATATCAAGGGCATCGGCGCGGCGACCTTCGTGATCTTCCTGTGCGGCGCCATCGGCTCGCTGACGGGAGGCTTCCTCTGTGATCGCCTGATCGCCAAGGGTGTGCGCCGTGGCGTCGCCGCCAAGGGCCTGCTGGCCTGCTCCGGCCTAGTGGCACTGGGCGCCTTCCTGCTGCTGCCGAGCCTTAGCGACGCCTACCTGGCGGTCGGGCTGCTGTCGCTGACCGCCTTCTTCCTGATGTGGGGCAGCCTGTACTGGAGCTTCCCGGCACTGCTGGCCTCGCCGGCGCGGGTCGGCCTGATCGGTGGGGTGATGAACCTGGCCGGCAGCCTGGGCGGTATCGCCGTGCCCATCCTGGTTGGCCTGCTGCTGCAGCATGCCGGTGGCTATCCCGCGGTACTGGGCTTCTTCGCCCTGTGCTCGGCGCTGTTCATCGCCGGCACCCTGCTGATTTCCCTGGACAACACCGAGGTTTCCCATGGCTGAGTTGTACGACGGGCCGATCGTCGACGCCCATCACCACTTCTGGGATCCACAGCGCAACTACCACCCCTGGCTGTCGGGCGAGCACAACATCCCGTTCCGCTACGGCGATTACAGCGCAATCAAGCGCCGCTATTTCCCGGCTGACTATCTGGCCGATGCCGGCGAGCACCGCGTGGTGGAAACCGTGTATGTGGAAACCGAATGGAATCCGCGCGACCCCATCGGCGAGACCGCCTTCATCCACGAAGTCGCCGCCCTCTACGGCGCGCCCAACGCCGTGGTCGCCCAGGCCTGGCTGGATGCGCCGGACGCCGCCGAGGTACTCGAAGCGCAGGCCGCCTTCGAGCGCGTGCGCAGCGTGCGGCACAAGCCCGGTGGCCCGGCTACGCCCGAGGAAGTCGGCAGTCAGCGTACGTTGATGAGTGACGAGCGCTGGCGCCAGGGCTATGCCGAGCTGGCGCGCCACGGCCTGCACTTCGATCTGCAAACGCCCTGGTGGAACCTGCACGAGGCCATCGAGCTGGCCCGTGACTTTCCCACCACCCAGCTCATTCTCAACCATGCCGGTTTGCCGTCCGATCGCAGCGAACAGGCCCTGGCGGCCTGGCACGCGGCGATGGCCCGGCTGGCCGAGTGCGAGAACGTGGCGGTCAAGGTGTCCGGCATCGGCCTGCCTGGCCGGCGCTGGAGCGTGGCGGACAACGCCTGGATCGTGCGCGAGACCATCGCCATGTTCGGTGCCGAGCGGGTGATGTTCGCCAGCAACTTTCCGGTCGACAGCCTGTGTGGCTCGTTCGACGACATCTACGGCGGCTTCAAGCGCATCGTCGCCGACCTGCCGCTGGCCCAGCAGGAACAGCTTTTCTACCGCAATGCGCGGCGCGTCTATCGCACCGTGCCCGATGTGATCCGCCCGGATGGAGCATCGGCCGACCTGAGGATACATGCATGAACAAGGCAACCCTTCCACGCCTGGCCATGGTACTGGGCGACCCCGCCGGCATCGGCCCCGAGCTGATCGCGCGCCTGCTCGCCCAACCGGAGGTGCGGCGCAAGGCCCAGGTGCTGCTGATCGCCGACGAGGCGGAAATGCGCCGTGGCATGGACATCGCCGGGCAATCCTTCCCCTACCGCATCATCGATTCGACCGATGCTCTGGATTTCGCCGACGACATGCCGCTGCTGCTGCCGTTTCGCGGCCGCGCCCAAGGCGACTTCCCGCGCAGCGAGGCCAGCGTGATCGGCGGCCAGTACAGCCTCGACACCCTGGAGCAGGCGCTGCGCCTGACCGCCGACGGCGTCACCGATGCCATCCTGTTCGGCCCGCTGAACAAGACCTCGTTGCACATGGCCGGCATGGGCCATAGCGACGAGCTGCACTGGTTCGCCGAATACCTGGGCTTCGACGGCCCGTTCTGCGAGTTCAACGTGCTCGACAACCTGTGGACCTCGCGGGTGACCTCGCATGTGGCACTGGCCGAAGTGCCGGGGATGATCAGCCAGACGCGTGTGGTGGAAGCGATCCGCCTGATCGACACCGCACTCAAGCGCAACGGCCTGGAAAAACCGCGCATCGGCGTCTGTGGCCTCAACCCGCACAACGGCGACAACGGCAGCTTCGGCCGCGAGGAGCTGGACATCATCGGCCCGGCGGTCGAGCAGGCGCGTGCCGAGGGCATCGAAGCCGTCGGCCCGTACCCGGGCGACACCATCTTCCTCAAGGTGCAGGGCGACAGCCAGGCCTTCGACGCGGTGGTGACCATGTACCACGACCAGGGCCAGATCGCGATCAAGCTGATGGGCTTCTCCCGTGGCGTGACGGTGCAGGGCGGCCTGCCGATCCCGATCACCACGCCGGCGCACGGCACGGCGTTCGATATCGCCGGGCAGGGCAAGGCCAATGTCGGTGCAACCCGCCAGGCTTTCGAGATCGCCTGCCGCATGGGTTTGAGCCAGCGCCGCTGAACCGCGACCCAGGCGCTACAACAACAATAAGAGGAGCCGCTCATGGCTATCGATCACAATCGCCGGCAGCCCGCGCTGCCGGGCGTACGGGGAGGGCAGTGCTCATGCTCACGCTAACCCGGCTGTTTTCCCGTCTGTTCGAAGGCATCGTGGTGTTCTGCATGGCCACCATGGTGATCCTGGTCTTCGTCAACGTGGTGCTGCGTTACGGCTTCAACTCCGGCATTGCCCTGTCGGACGAAGGCGCACGCTACCTGTTCGTCTGGCTGACCTTCATCGGCGCTGTTATTGCGCTGCGTGACAACACCCACCTGGGCATCGACCTGGTCTTCCGCCGTTTGCCGGCCTTCGGCCAGCGCGTCTGCGCGGTATTGGCCGAGTTGCTGATGCTGTTCTGCTGCGGCCTGTTTCTGGTCGGTAGCGTCAAGCAGACGCTGATCAACATGGACAACCTGTCGCCGGTGGCCGGCCTGCCGCTGGGCTGGATGTACGCCGCAGGTGTGGTGTGCAGCCTGGCCATGGGCGCAATCATTCTCAGCCGCCTCTACCAGCTGTTGTTCCGTCAGGCCGATCCGCTGCGCCTGGCGGCCAGCGGTAGCGAGGCCGCATTGGTTTCCGAGGTGTCGAAATGACCATCTTCGTGTTTCTCGGCTCCCTGCTGGGCGCCATGGCCATGCGTATTCCGGTGGCCTTCGCACTGATGCTGGCCGGCGTCGCGCTGATGATTCAGCTCGACACCTTCGATGCGCAGATTCTCGCGCAGAACCTGATCAGCGGCGCCGACAGCTTCCCGCTGCTGGCCATTCCGTTCTTCATGCTGGCCGGCGAGCTGATGAATGCCGGTGGTCTGTCGCGGCGCATCGTCGCGTTGCCCATGGCGCTGGTCGGCCACATGCGCGGCGGCCTGGGTTTCGTGGCGATCATCGCGGCCATCGTCATGGCCTCGCTGTCCGGCTCGGCCGTGGCGGATACCGCTGCGGTGGCCGCAATGCTGATGCCGATGATGCGCAAGGCCGGCTACGACCCGAATCGCTCGGCCGGGCTGATCGCCGCGGGTGGCATCATCGCGCCGATCATTCCGCCGTCCATTCCACTGGTGGTGTTCGGCGTCGCCGGTGGCGTGTCGATCACCAAGCTGTTCATGGCCGGTATCTTCCCCGGGCTGATGATGGGCCTGGCGCTGTGGGGCACCTGGTGGTGGCTGGCGCGCCGTAGCGATCTGCCTGTGGGCGAGAAGGCTTCGCGTGCCGAGGTATTGCAGGCGCTGCGCGAAGGTATCTGGGCCTTGATGCTGCCGGTCGTGATTATCGGCGGCCTCAAACTGGGCATCTTCACTCCCACCGAGGCAGCAGCGGTGGCTGCTATCTATGCGCTGTTCGTCTCGCTGTTCGTCTACCGCGAGCTGAAGCTGCGCGACCTGTATCAGGTATTCCTCGATGCTGGGCGCACTACGTCGGTGGTGATGTTCCTGGTCGCGGCGGCGCTGGTGTCGTCCTGGCTGATGACCATCGCCGAGCTGCCGATGCTGGTCAGCGAGCTGCTCGAACCTCTGATCGACCGTCCGCAACTGCTGCTGGTGGTGATCATGGCGATCGTACTGGTGGTCGGTACCACCATGGATCTGATGCCCATCGTGCTGATCCTCACCCCGGTGTTCATGCCGGTGATCAAGCTGGCCGGTATCGACCCGGTGTACTTCGGCATCCTGTTCATCCTCAACACCTCCATCGGCCTGATCACGCCACCCGTGGGCAACGTACTCAGTGTGATGAGTGGCGTCGGCAAGGTGCCGCTCGATGGCGTGATGCGTGGCGTGCTGCCGTTCCTTTTCGCTCACCTGTCGGTGCTGGCGCTGCTGATCATCTTCCCCCAGTTGGTGATGACGCCGATGCGCTGGTTCCTGCCCTGATTCAACCCCAACCCTACCCTTAGGAAGACACCATGAAGAACAACAAGAACAAACTGCGTACCCTGGGCTGCATGCTGCTGCTGAGCTGTTCGATGCTGCAGGCCGAGGCCGCGACCATGCTGCGTTTCGGTTTCGCCGGCTCCGACAGCGACACCCAGAGCCTGGCCGCCAAGGAGTTCGACCGCCTGCTCAAGGAGGGCTCCAACGGCGAGCTGCAACTGCGCAGCTTCGGCAACAGCATGCTGGGCAACGACCAGGCGATGATCGCCGGCGTACGTGGCGGCACCATCGACCTGGAAATGTCCGGCACGCCCAATTTCAGCGGCCTGACGCCGCGCATGTCGGTGCTCGACCTGCCGTTCATGTTCGCCGACAGCGCCCATGCCTACCGGGTGCTCGATGGTGAGATCGGCCAGCAACTGCTCGATGGCCTGGCCGAGCACAACCTCAAGGGCCTGGCCTACTGGGAAGTGGGCTTTCGCGACATCACCAACTCGCGCAAACCTGTGCGCGTACCGGATGACGTCAAGGGGTTGAAGATCCGCACCTCCAGCAACCCGGCGCAGATCGAAGCCTTCCGCCTGCTCGGCGCCAACCCGCAGCCGCTGCCGCTGGCCGAGTTGTACAACGCCCTGGAAATGAAGGCCGTCGACGCCCAGGAGCACCCGCTGAGCATCACCTGGTCTTCCGGTTTCTACGAAGTGCAGAAGTACCTGTCGCAGACCCATCACGCCTACACCGCACTGGTGGTGGTGATGAACAAGCAGAAGTTTGACTCGCTGCCGGCTGCGCAGCAGAAGCTGTTGGTCGATTCCGCCCGCGCCGCTGGTCAGGCGCAGCGCCGGATGAATGCCGAGAACGACAGCAAGTACCTCGCCGAGCTGGCCGAGAAAGGCATGCAGATCGAGCCCAACGTCGACCGTGAGGCCTTCCGCCAGGTGGTTTCCCAGCCGATACGTGACGCCTTCATCAAGCAACACGGCAGCGAGCTGCTGGACGCCATCGACGCCCTGCGCTGAGCCCCATCACCCCACGCGGCGCCTGGCGCGCCGCCCTCAGGAATCGAGAACATGAGTCAGGAAATTCTGCTGCTGGTGCAGAAATGCGCCCACACCTTCAGCTTCTACGACGTCGAGAGCGGTGACGCGATCAAGCACATCCGCCTGCCGGATTTCCCCCACGAGTTCGTGGTGGACTCGCAGAACCGCTTCGCCTACGTCGGTCACTACGGCATCGAAACCTCCAGCCATGAAGGCGAGGGCGGTTGCTCGGTGTTCGTCATCGACCTGGACAAGGGCGAGCACGTACGCACCCTGAGCATCTGGCCGTTCCGTCGGCCGCACGGCCTGGCGATGGACGAGCAGGATCGTCTTTACGTGCTCAGCGAAGGTAATTCGACCCTGCTGATCTTCGACCAGCCGCACCTCAAGGACACCCCGGATCGCGCCATTCCCTCCGGCGGCTACAAGAGCCACCTGGTGGCGCTGACCCGCAGCGGTGAGACCGCCTTCGCCCTCAACCTGTTGAGCAACACCATCACCCGGCTGAAACCGCAGGACCCGACCATCGCGCCGGTGCCGGTGCAGCCGGGCAGCATGCCCGAGGGTAACTGCTACAGCGCCGACGAGCGCACCCTGTACGTCGCCACTCGTGGCGACAACGGCATCGTTGCCGTGGATGTCGAGACGTTGCAAGTGACCCGCCGTGGGCGTACCGGCGCCGACCCGACGCGCATCTACCGCGACCGTCATGATCGCCTGTACGTGACCAATTACGCCGAGCATTCGATTTCCGTGTTCAACGCCGAGCTGGAGGAAATCCACCGCATCGAGCTGGACACTCACGCCATCGCCATGAGCCTGCACCCGACCCGCGACCTGGCCTTCGTCACGCTCAAGGATCAGCGCGTCGGCATGCTGGATCTCAATACCTACAGCTTCCTGCGTTACTTCCACACCCTGCTCGAGCCGGATGTATCCCAGGTCATCGTGCGCTGAACGGAGAACAACAAGATGAACAACGCATTCACCCGCAGTCTCGTTGCCATCAGCCTGGCCCTGCTGCTGCCAGGTCTTGCCGCTCACGCCGAGGAACGCAGCTTCAAACTCAGCGCGGGCGATCCCGTCGACGCGCCCGGCCCGCAGGGCGCCAAACTGTTCAGCGAGCACCTCAAGGCTTCCAGCGGCGGCACCCTCAACGTCAAGGTGTTCCCCTCGGCGATGATCGGCAACGACGTGCAGATGCTTGGCGCGCTGCCGGCCGGCACCGTGGAGTTCGCCCTGGTCGGTGCACCGACGCTGGTCGGGCTGGTCAAAGAATTCGGCGTGCTCGACCTGCCGTATCAGTTCAACTCCCCGGCTGAAGTGGACGCCATGCTCGACGGCCCCATGGGCCAACAACTGCTGGCCAAGCTGGAAGAAAAGGGCCTGGTCGGCCTGGGCTTCTGGGAAATCGGCTTCCGTGACCTGACCAACAGCAAGCGCCCCATCGAGAAGTGGGAAGACCTCAAGGGCCTGAAAATCCGCACCGTGCAGAGCCCGATCTTCCGTACCTTCTTCGAGCACCTGGGCGCCAACGCCCAGCCGATGCCGATCAACGAAGTGTTCGGCGCTCTGGAAATGCACGCCATCGACGGCCAGGAAAACCCCATCTCGCTGATCGCCACCCAGCGTTTCAACGAGGTGCAGAAGTACCTGACCCTGAGCGAGCACATCTACACGTCCTACGTGCTGCTGATGAGCAAGAAGACCTGGGACTCGCTCGACGATGCCCAGCGTGCCCAGGTACGCCAGGCTGCCGAACAGGCCAGAGGCGAGCAGCGCGCCATCGCCCGCAAGGCCAACCAGGACAAGCTGGCCGAACTCAAGGACGCCGGCATGCAGGTCAATGCCCTGAGCGATGAGCAGCGCCAACGCTTCGTCGAGCAGGCCAAGGTGGTTACCGAGCAGGTGCGCGGCAATATCGGCGCCGAGTTCGTCGATGCCTGGCAAGCAGAACTGCAGCGCCTGCGCGGAGCCAACTGAGATGCCCGAGAGCCTGCACCAGCGCCTCGGCCTGCCGTATGCGGCAGGCGGGCAGCGCCTGATCGATGCCCATCATCACCTGTGGAACCTCGACAGCCATCGCTACCCCTGGCTGCAGGACGAGGTCGACCCGGGCTTCTTTCTCGGCGATTACGCGCCGCTGCGGCGTAACTACCTGCCCGAGGACTACCTGGCCGACAGCGCTGGCCAGCGGGTGCTGGCCACGGTGCACTGCGAGGCCGAACACGACCGCGCCGACCAGGTGGCGGAAACCCGCTGGGTGCACCAGCAACATGCGCACTACGGCTTTCCCAATGCCGTGGTGGCGCATGTCTGGTTTCACCGCCCGGAATGCGAGGAGGTTTTGGGGCGGCACCTGGAGTTTCCGCTGCTGCGCGGCATCCGCAGCAAACCGGTGACGGCCGCACGGCCGGAGCTGGCCGCCAGCGTGCGCGGGCAGAGCGGCAGCATGCAGGACGAGGCCTGGCTACGCGGCTTCGAACTGCTGGCCCGGCATGGCTTGTCCTGGGATCTGCGCGTGCCGTACTGGCACCTGCAGGAAGCCGCCGAGGTGGCCGCTGCCTTCCCCGAGGTGCCCATCGTGCTCAACCACATGGGCTTCCCCTGGGATCGCAGCCCCGCCGGGCTCGACGGCTGGCGCGCCGGCATGGCGGCGTTGGCGGCGCAGCCCAACGTCTGCGTGAAAGTCTCCGAACTGGGCCTGCGTGATCAACCCTGGACACTGGAAGGCAACCGCGGGGTGATCGAGGAAACCCTGGTGCTGTTCGGGATCGAGCGCTGTCTGTTCGCCAGCAACTTCCCGGTGGCCGGTTTGCGTATCGGCTACGGCGAGCTGGTCACGGCGCTGCAGACGATCCTCGCCGACTACGACGAGGCCCAGCGTGACGCCTTCTTCTGGCGTAACGCCCAGGCCTTCTACCGAATCGAGCTGGAGGACTGACACACCACCGCTCATCCGAATGCTGCCTCGGTACGCCTCTGCACAACGGTTGATCCCGCAGCAGAGGCGCCCTGGCGGTGAAGTTGTACCGCGGCCAGTCATGGTCGCCTGAACGGCCATCTCCCAGATTTTTTGCATCGGGTGCGTACCCGAGGGGGACGGCTTTGCCCAAAACAAGATCGATAGGCCAATTAACATGACTAACTTGCACACCGCAGCTCGCTTCAACCGCAACACCCTGGGCGTCGCCATCGGCCTGGCGCTGGGCGCCAGTCTGTCGACCACGACGGTGCAGGCCGCCGGTTTCATCGATGACGCCAAGGTCTCGTTGAACCTGCGCAACTACTACTTCAACCGTAACTACCTCAACCACTCCGGGCCGAAGCTGGACGGCAACGACCAGTCCCAGGCCGAAGGCTGGACGCAGAGCTTCATTCTCGATGCGCGCTCCGGCTACACCGAAGGCACCGTTGGCTTTGGCCTCGATGTGCTGGGCCTGTACAGCATCAAGCTCGATGGCAACGAGACCGTGGCCAACAGCCAGTTGCTGCCGATCCATGACGATGGCGAACCAGCCGACCAGTTTGGTCGTACCGCCGTCGCCGCCAAAGCGAAAATCTCCAAGACCGAGCTGAAGGTCGGCGAATGGTTCGCCGTGCTGCCGATCCTGCGTGCCGACGATGGCCGCTCGCTGCCGCAGACCTTCCAGGGGGCGCAGATCACCTCCAACGAAATCGACGGGCTGAGCCTCTACGGCGGCCAGTTCTGGAAGAACAGCCAGCGTAACGACGCCAGCCGCGAAGACATGAGCTTCAACGGTTTCAACGGCGATGACTTCAACTTCGGCGGTGCCGAGTACCGCTTCAACGGCAACGCCACCATGGTCGGCGCCTGGCATGCTCGCCTGGAAGACGTCTACCAGCAGAGCTACGTGCAACTGACCCACAGCCAACCGGTCGGCGACTGGGTACTGAGCGGCAACCTCGGCTACTTCACCGGCAAGGAGGAGGGCGCAGCCAAGGCCGGCGATCTGGACAACAAGGTCTACCAGGGCAGCTTCTCGGCCAAGACCGGCAACAACACCTTCACCGCGGCCTACCAGCAGTTGCGCGGCGACACCAAGTTCCTGCGTGTCGACGGCGCCAGCGGCGGCAGCCTGGTCAACGACGCCTTCACCGCCAGCTTCGACAGCCCCGATGAGCGCTCCTGGCAGTTGCGTCACGACTACAACTTCGCCGGCCTCGGCATCCCCGGCCTGACTCTGATGAACCGCTACATCAAGGGCGATGACATCCATGCCAGCGACGGCCGCAAGGACGGCGAGGAGTGGGCCCGTGAAACCGAGCTGGCCTACACCATCCAGGACGGCAGTCTGAAGAACCTCAGCGTGCGCTGGCGCAACTCGGATATCCGCCGTGATGTCGGCCAGGACTTCAACGAGAACCGCCTGATCATCAACTACCCGCTGTCGCTGCTGTAAGCCGCAGCTGCTGGGCGCCCCCTGGTAGCGGCGGGGCGCCTAATCGATAACGGATGAAACGGTATTTGTCGCCTAGAGATTTCCTGGGGTTATCACTGGATGTGTAGAAGTGATTATTCGACGCCTCAGCCACTGGCTAGAGTCGGCTCCAGTGATCGGCTACCGAACACCCGAACAATGACAACAAGAACGGCGATCTTCCTGCAACCAGCCTCCGGCGCTGCTCGCCTCTCGTTGTCGACCCGCTTCGAACCCTATCGCCAGTGGCATGCCCAGGCAGTGGCATGACGACTGATAGCCAACCTGCAGTGCAAGGAGTTGTGAACATGAAAATAAAATCCGTCCGTACCCGCGTCTTCGAATGGAAGGGCAAGGTCGTACCGCCGCAGGCGCATTTCTGCACCAACGCCAGCGACATCCTCTTCGAGCGCGGCGATGCCATGGGCTCGTTCCGTTTCCACGGCTGGCTGGTGGTCGAGATCGAGACCGACACCGGCATCGTCGGCATCGGCAACTGCGCCCTGGCCCCGCGCGTGGCCAAGGAAATCATCGACCTGTACCTGGCGCCGATCTGCATTGGCGAAGACCCCTTCGACAACGAATACATCTGGCAGAAGATGTACCGCCGCACCCACGCCTGGGGCCGCAAGGGCATCGGCATGGCCGCCATCTCGGCAATCGACCTGGCAATCTGGGACATCATGGGCAAGGCCGTGAACAAGCCGGTGTTCAAGCTGCTCGGCGGTCGTACCAAGGAAAAGATCTGGACCTACGCCTCCAAGCTGTACGCCAACGACAACCTCGACCTGTTCCTGGAAGAAGCCCAGGGCTACCTGAACCAGGGCTTCACCGCGCTGAAGATGCGCTTCGGCTACGGCCCGAAAGACGGCCCGGCGGGCATGCGCCGCAACATCGAACAGGTGCGCGCGCTGCGTGAGCTGGCCGGCCCGGACGTGGACATCATGCTCGAGTGTTACATGGGCTGGACCCTGGAATACGCCCGCCGCATGCTGCCGAAGCTGGCCGAGTTCGAGCCGCGCTGGCTGGAAGAGCCGGTGATCGCCGACGACATCGAGGGTTATATCGAGCTGAAGAAGATGGGCATCATGCCGATCTCCGGCGGCGAGCACGAATTCACCGGCCACGGCTTCAAGGATCTGCTCGAACGCCGCGCGGTGGACGTCATCCAGTACGACACCAACCGCGTCGGCGGTATCACCGCGGCGCGCAAAATCAACGCCATGGCCGAATCCTGGTCGGTGCCGGTCATCCCCCACGCCGGGCAGATGCACAACTACCACCTGACCATGGCCAGCACCGCCTCGCCGATGGCCGAGTTCTTCCCGGTGTTCGACGTCGAGGTCGGCAACGAGCTGTTCTACTACGTGTTCAAGGGCGAGCCGCAACCGGTCAATGGCTACATCCAGTTGGATGACGACAAGCCGGGCCTGGGCCTGGAAATCTCCGAGGAATACCTCAAGGACTTCAACATCATCGAGTGACCGCAGTGGCGCCGCCGGTTGGCGGCGCCCTCAGCATCGCAGGAGAAACCCAGATGCGGCTGATTCAATTCGAAAACCAGGCGGGACAACGCCAGGTGGGTGTCATCGATGGCGCCCAGGTACAAGTGGTGCGCGGCGTGAGCAGCATGCGCGAGCTGGGTTTGGCGGCGATTCGTGCCGGCCATGGCCTGGCGGCGGAAGTCGACGTGCGCGGCTGCGATGCCGGCCCGGACTACGCCGGCCTGTTGGCAGCGGGGCGCGTGCTGCCACCGCTGGATCATGACGACCCGGCGCACTGCTTGGTCAGCGGCACCGGCCTGACCCACCTGGGCAGCGCCGCCACCCGTGACAAGATGCACCAGCAGGACGAGGCCAGCCTCACCGACACCATGCGCATCTTCAAATGGGGCCTGGAAGGCGGCAAGCCCGCTGCCGGCGCTGTCGGCGCGCAGCCGGAATGGTTCTACAAGGGCGACGGCAGCATCGTCGTGCGTCCCGGTGCCGACTTCCCGGTACCGGAGTTCGCCGAAGACGCCGGCGAAGAGCCGGAGCTGGTCGGCCTCTACCTGATCGGCGACGACGGCAAGCCCTATCGCCTGGGCTATGCCCTGGGCAACGAGTTCTCCGACCACGTCATGGAGCGCCGTAACTACCTGTACCTGGCGCATTCCAAGCTGCGCTACTGCGCCTATGGCCCGGAGCTGCGCGTCGGCGACCTGCCGCACAACCTGCGTGGCCACAGCCGCATCCTGCGTAACGGCGAGGTGCTCTGGGAGAAGGAGTTTCTCTCCGGCGAGGACAACATGTGCCACAGCCTGGAGAACCTCGAGTATCACCACTTCAAGTACGCGCAGTTCCTCCGCCCGGGGGACGTGCACGTGCATTACTTCGGCACCGCGACGCTGTCGTTCGCCGACGGCATCAAGGCTGTGCCGGGCGATACCTTCGAGATCGCCATGGACGCGTTCGGCGCGCCACTGCGCAATGGCATCGCGCGCCAGCCGGTCGCCGTGCAGCCTGGGCAGGTCAGCGTGCTCTGACCTGTCGCCACGTGCCGCTGCACAACGGCGGCGCGTGTCCTTTCTCTCCATGCGGAGCCCTCGGCTCCATCCCCGCCGTTACCCACGGCGGCCGTTCGAACCCATTCGGTCGAGGAGACCCTGATGACTGGCATACTCGGTCACAACTACATCGCCGGGCGGCGCAGCGTCGCCGGCGACATTCGCCTGCAGAGCCTGGACGCCACCACTGGCGAGGCCTTGCCGGGGCATTTCATCCAGGCTACCGAAGCCGAGGTGGCCGCCGCCGCCGAAGCCGCTGCCGCCGCCTTCCCGCTGTACAGCAAGCTCGACCCCCTACGCCGCGCCGAATTCCTCGACGCCATCGCGACGGAAATCGATGCGTTGGGCGATGACTTCGTCGCCACCGTCTGCCGTGAAACGGCGCTGCCGGCCGCCCGTATCCAGGGCGAGCGCGGCCGTACCAGCGGCCAGTTGCGCCTGTTCGCTACGGTATTACGACGTGGCGATTTCCACGGTGCGCGCATCGACCGGGCCTTGCCCGAGCGCACGCCGCTGCCACGCCCCGACCTGCGCCAGTGCCGCCTGGGCGTCGGTCCGGTCGCGGTATTCGGTGCCAGCAACTTCCCGCTGGCCTTCTCTACGGCCGGTGGCGATACCGCCTCGGCCCTGGCTGCCGGTTGCCCGGTGGTGTTCAAGGCGCACAGCGGCCACATGGCCACCGCCGAATGGGTGGCTGATGCCATCATCCGCGCCGCCGAGAAAACCGGCATGCCCAAGGGCGTGTTCAACATGATTTTCGGCGGCGGCGTCGGCGAGATCCTGCTCAAGCACCCGTCCATCCAGGCCGTTGGTTTCACCGGTTCGCTGAAGGGTGGTCGCGCCCTGTGTGACATGGCCGCTGCCCGTGCGCAGCCGATCCCGGTGTTCGCCGAGATGTCCAGCGTCAACCCGGTGATCGTCCTGCCGGGCGCCCTGAAAGCGCGGGGCGCCACCGTGGCCAAGGAGCTGGCTGGCTCCGTGGTGCTGGGCTGCGGTCAGTTCTGCACCAATCCTGGCCTGATCATCGGCATTCGCAGCGCCGAGTTCAGCGAGTTCGTCGCCGGCCTGGCCGACGCCATCGGCGCACAACCGGCGCAGACCATGCTCAATGCCGGCACCCTGCGCAGCTACGCCAGCGGCGTCGCGCTGCTGAAAGGCCATGCCAAGGTCACTCACTTGGCGGGCAACGAGCAGGCCGGCAACCAGGCGCAGCCACAGCTATTCAAGGCTGACGTGAGCATGCTGCTCGAAGGCGACCATCTGCTGCAGGAAGAAGTCTTCGGCCCGACCAGCATCGTCGTCGAAGTCGCCGACCACGCCGAGCTGGCCCGTGCCCTGCAGAGCATGCACGGCCAGCTCACCGCCACGCTGATCGCTGACGAGCAGGATCTGGACGACTTCGCCGACCTGGTGCCGCTACTCGAGCGCAAGGCCGGCCGCCTGCTGCTTAATGGTTACCCGACTGGTGTCGAGGTATGCGACGCGATGGTTCACGGCGGCCCCTATCCGGCGACCTCCGATGCCCGTGGCACCTCGGTGGGCACGCTGGCCATCGATCGCTTCCTGCGCCCGGTGTGCTACCAGAACTACCCGGATCGGCTGCTGCCAGCCGCGCTGCAGAATGCCAACCCGCTGGGCATCCTGCGTCTGGTCGATGGCGTCAGCAGTCGCGAAGCCATCGTCTGATTTCTCCGTTCACTGCTCCCTTCCCGATTTGCCCCGGCTTATGCCGGGGCTTTTTTGTTCTTCGTGCGGTTTGGTGAAATGGCTTTGTTTGATAGTGGCTGGTGAGTTTGTGTATTGGTTTCGGTTGTTTCGGTGTTCAAGCAGCTTATCTGCGTTCTGCTGATATCTCCCGTTTCGCCTCCCGGCGACCTTCTTTTGTCAAACGCCACAAAAGAAGGCAAAAAGTCTTTGCGGTACGACTCACCCACATAGGTGACAAATCGGTTCAAGCACATGGGTAACAGTTTTTAACCTGGCAGAGGACTCC
>NZ_JAWIIP010000019.1:0-78920 GCF_034683865.1 Pseudomonas sp. C11 | reverse complement strand
GCCTCAAGTGACTTGACGCTGGACACGGTTGCTCGCCCGGGAGGGCGAAACCAGAAACATCAGCAAAAACGCGGCAATCCGGAACTGACACCAGAACAACCAGCAAGTCCACACAAACTTGCCAGTCCGGTATCCCCCATACCAATAAAAAACGGGCCATCGAGGCCCGTTTTCATACCGCATCGTGACAATCAGACCTTGCCTGGCTGCCAGGATGGCGAAGTAGTCTCTTCCATCGCCTGCTGCAGCGCCTTCTTGCGCTTCTCCTCGGCGCGCTGGCTGAAGAACCAGGCCAGGAAGGTGGCGAACGACACCACCAGCAGGATCAGGCTGGCCACGGCGTTGATCTCCGGCTTAACCCCCAAGCGCACGGCAGAGAAGATCTCCATCGGCAAGGTGGTCGAACCCGGACCGGAGACGAAGCTGGCCAGTACCAGATCGTCCAGCGACAGGGCGAAGGACATCATCGCCCCCGCTGCCAGCGACGGTGCGATCATCGGCACGGTGATCAGGAAGAACACCTTCCACGGCCGGGCGCCGAGATCCATGGCCGCCTCTTCGATGGACATATCCAGCTCACGCAAGCGCGACGACACCACCACTGCCACATAGGCGGAGCAGAACGTGGTGTGGGCGATCCAGATGGTGGACATACCACGCTGCTCCGGCCAGCCAAGCAGTTGCGCCATCAACACGAACAGCAGCAGCAGCGACAGACCGGTGATCACCTCGGGCATTACCAGCGGTGCGGTGACCAGGCCACCGAACAGCGTGCGCCCCTTGAAGCGGGTGATACGGGTCAGCACGAACGCCGCCAGAGTACCGAGAATCACCGCAGAGATGGCGGTGTACAGGGCGATTTCCAGCGAGCGCGCCACCGCACTCATCAGTTGGGTGTTGTCCAGCAGGCCGACGTACCACTTCACCGACCAGCCACCCCAGACCGTGACGAGGCGCGAGGCGTTGAACGAGTAGATGACCAGGATGACCATCGGCAGGTAGATGAATGCCAGGCCCGCCCAGAGCATGACACTGGAGAAGCTCACACGTTTCATGGGCGGCCCTCCAGTTCCTTGGCTTGGTTACGGTTGAACAGAATGATGGGCACGATAAGGATCGCCAGCATGACCACCGCCAGGGCGGATGCCACCGGCCAGTCGCGGTTGTTGAAGAACTCCTGCCACAACACCTTGCCGATCATCAGGGTCTCCGGCCCGCCGAGCAGTTCGGGGATGACGAACTCGCCGACCACGGGGATGAACACCAGCATGGAGCCGGCGATGATGCCGTTCTTCGACAGCGGCACGGTGATGCGCCAGAAGTTGTTGAAGTTGCTCGAGCCCAGGTCGGAGGCAGCTTCCAGCAGGGTGTGATCGTGCTTCACCAGGTTGGCGTAGAGCGGCAGGATCATGAACGGCAGGTAGGAATAGACCACGCCGATGTACACCGCGATGTTGGTGTTGAGGATCTGCAGCGGCTCGTGGATCAGACCAATGCCCTGCAGGAAACTGTTGAGCAGGCCGTTGTTGCCGAGAATGCCCATCCAAGCATAGACACGGATCAGGATCGCGGTCCAGGTCGGCATCATGATCAGCAGCAGGTAGACCGTCTGCCGGTCCTTTGGCGCACGGGCGATGGCATAGGCCATCGGATAGCCGATCACCAGGCACAGCAGGGTGCTGAAGAAGGCGATCTGCAGCGAGCCCAGGTAGGCCGACAGGTACAGGGCATCTTCGGTAAGGAAGATGTAGTTACCCAGATTGAGCAGAATGGTCAGCTTGTTATCCGCCCACTCGTAGATTTCCGTGTACGGCGGGATGGCCACGTCGGCTTCGGCGAAGCTGATCTTCAGCACGATGATGAAGGGCAGCAGGAAGAACAGGAACAGCCACAGGAACGGAATGCCGATCACGGCATGCCGCCCGCTGGGCAGATAGCGCGAGAGTTTGGCCAGTTTCATGATTGCAGTACCACGCCGCTGTCGTCTTCCCAGTACACCACCACAGGATCGTCCCAGGTCGGACGCTTGCCGCGGCGTTCGGCGTTGGCGATGAAGCATTGCACCACCTGGCCGGAGTCGAGTTTGACGTAGAACACCGAGTGGCCGCCCAGGTAGGCGATGTCATGCACGTGGCCACGGCTCCAGTTGTATTCCGGGTGTTCGTGATCGACCGGCAGTTCAGTGGCCATCAACAGTTTTTCCGGACGCAGGGCGTAGGTGACCTTCTTCTCCTCGGCACGGGTACTGATGCCGTGGCCGATGTAGATCGGCTTGTCCAACTGCGGGCAGCTGATGATGGCGTGGTCGGCGTCGTCGGTGGTGATGTCGCCTTCGAACAGGTTGACGTTACCGATGAATTCACACACCAGGCGGTTGGCCGGCGTCTCGTAGATATCGATCGGGCTGCCGGTCTGGGCGATCCAGCCCAGGTGCATGATGGCGATGCGCTGGGCCATGGTCATGGCCTCTTCCTGGTCGTGGGTGACCATCACGCAGGTCACGCCCACGCGCTCGATGATCTCAACCAGTTCGAGCTGCATCTGCGAACGCAGCTTCTTGTCCAAGGCGCCCATCGGCTCGTCGAGCAACAGCAGCTTGGGGCGCTTGGCCAGCGAGCGGGCCAGCGCCACACGCTGACGCTGACCGCCAGAGAGCTGGTGCGGCTTGCGCTTGGCGTACTGGGTCATGTGCACGAGCTTGAGCATCTCGTTGACACGCTCTTCGATCTCGGCCTTGGCCATCTTGTCCTGCTGCAGACCAAAGGCGATGTTCTGCGCCACGGTCATGTGCGGGAACAGCGCGTAGGACTGGAACATCATGTTGATCGGCCGCTGGTACGGCGGCATGTCAGTGATGTCCACGCCATCAAGGATGATGCGTCCCTCGGTGGGTCGCTCGAAACCAGCGAGCATGCGCAGCAGCGTGGACTTGCCGGATCCGGAGCCACCGAGCAGGGCGAAGATTTCACCCTTGTTGATGGTCAGC
The DNA here is from genome assembly GCF_034683865.1 of Pseudomonas sp. C11. NCBI lineage: Bacteria > Pseudomonadati > Pseudomonadota > Gammaproteobacteria > Pseudomonadales > Pseudomonadaceae > Pseudomonas > Pseudomonas sp. C11. The sequence continues at coordinate 75,934 of NZ_JAWIIP010000019.1, read as the reverse complement.
GATACGTCGTCGACGGCCACTGTCTCGTCGAATTTCTTTGTAACCCGGTCGATCTTCACCAGCACCTCTTTCGGTGTCTGGTTCCCTTCGAGGGCTTTTTTGTAGGCGCTGGAAGCGACAGCCATTATCGGAAAACTCCCGGAAGATTATGCCCGGCCCCTGCAGCCGGACAGGAACGATTACTGACCCGACTTGACCTTGGTCCAGGCGCGAGTCATCAAACGCTGCACTTTCACCGGCAATTCGGCGGAGATGTACAGCTTGTCCAGTACGGCTTGTGGCGGATACACGGACGGATCGTTACGCACGTCCTGATCCATCAGCTCACCGGCCTTGGTGTTGGGGTTGGCATAGCCGACGTAATCGCTGACTTCGGCGATTACCTGCGGATCAAGGAGATAGTTGATGAAGGCGAGGGCCTCGTCGGTATTGGCCGAATCCGCCGGGATGGCCAGCATGTCGAACCACAGGTTGGCGCCTTCCTTGGGGATGGCGTAGGCAATGTCGATGCCCTTGCCGGCTTCCTCGGCGCGGTCGGCAGCCTGCAGGATGTCGCCGGAGAAACCGGCGGCCACGCAGATGTTGCCGTTGGCCAGGTCGCCGATGTACTTGGAGCTGTGGAAATAGGTGACGTACGGCCGCACTTCCAGCAGCTTGGCTTCAGCCTTAGCGTAATCGTCCGGGTTGGTGCTGTTGGGGTTGAGGCCCAGGTAGTTGAGCATGGCCGGAATCATCTCGTCGGCCGAATCGAGGAAGGCGACGCCACACTGGCTGAGCTTCTTGATGTTCTCCGGTTCGAACAGCACCGACCAGGAGTCGATCTCGTCGACACCGAGCACTTCCTTGACCTTCTCGACGTTGTAACCAATGCCGTTGGTGCCCCACAAATAAGGTACGGCGTACTGGTTGCCGGGGTCATTGGTTTCCAGCTGCTTGAGCAGCGCGGGGTCGAGGTTATTCCAGTTCGGCAGCTTGGCGCGATCCAGTTTCTGGAAGGCACCGGCCTTGATCTGCTTGCCGAGGAAATGGTTTGACGGCACGACCACGTCGTAGCCGGTACGGCCGGCGAGCAGCTTGCCTTCGAGGGTTTCATTGGAGTCGAACACGTCGTAGACCGGCTTGATGCCCGTCTTGGCCTCGAAGTTGGCCAGAGTCTGTTCGCCGATGTAGTCGCTCCAGTTGTAGATGTGCACCGTTTGCTGGGCCAGAGCGGCCCCGCTCAGGGTAGCGGCTGCCAGGGCGATCAGAGTCTTGGGCAGGGTTACTCGCACAGTTTCATCCTCGCTTTGCTGCGCCGCTAAAAAAAGCGCGGCACTTTATAGGAAAACGCGTCGGGAATCAGCGACTGCCAGATCGAGATCAAGCTGCACCGGTACCACCCCTAGGCTCTTGGCCCGAACACGCGCACATCGGTGGCCATCGTGGCCCTGTAAAGTGTCCCTGGGAAACCTGGCGGGCACGCCCGCCAGGCCTTGCTGCTTACGCGATCAGCGACCGGACTTGATCTTGGTCCAGCTGCGGGTCATGTTGCGCTGCACCGCCGGCGCCAGATCCGGGAAGGTGTAGATCTTCTTCAGCACTTCCGGGCTCGGGTAGACACCCGGGTCGGTGCGCAGGGCTTCATCCACCAGCGGCGTGGCAGCGGCGTTGCCGTTGGGGAACTGCACGTAGTTGGTGATGCTGGCCATGACTTCCGGCTTCATCAGGTAGTTGAGGAAGGTATGGGCCGCTTCGACGTTCTTGGCATCGGCCGGCACGGCGAGCATATCGAAGAAGGCGCCGGCGCCCTCTTTCGGGATGTTGTAGCTGACCTGAACGCCGTTCTTCGCCTCTTCGGCGCGGGCCTTGGCCTGGTAGATATCACCCGAGTAGCCGATGGCGACGCAGATGTTGCCGTTGGCCAGGTCGGAGATGTACTTGGAGCTGTGGAAGTAGGCCACCGACGGACGAATCTTCATGAACAGCTCTTCAGCCTTCTTCAGCTCGTCGCCCTTGTTGCTATCCGGGGCATAGCCCAGGTAGTGCAGCGCGGCCGGCAGGATCTCGGTCGGCGAGTCGAGGAAGGAAACGCCACAGGCTTTGAGTTTTTCCATGTTCTCCGGCTTGAATACCAGATCCCAGGAGTCGACCGGCGCGTTGTCACCCAGTACCGCCTTGACCTTCTCGACGTTGTAGCCGATGCCGATGGTGCCCCACATGTAGGGAATCGAGTACTGGTTGCCCGGATCGCTCGGTTCCAGGGCCTTGAGCAGATCCTTGTCGAGGTTCGACCAGTTCGGCAGCTTGGACTTGTCCAGCTTCTGGAACACGCCAGCCTTGATCTGCTTGGCCAGGAAGGGGTTGGACGGTACGACCACGTCATAGCCCGAGCTGCCGGCCAGCAGTTTGGCTTCCAGGACTTCGTTGCTGTCGAAGACGTCGTAGACGACCTTGATGCCGGTTTCCTTCTCGAAGTTGGCCAGGGTGTCTTCGGCGATGTAATCGCTCCAGTTGTAGACATGCAGCACTTTGTCCTCTGCCTGAGCGGTGCCTGCGAAGGCAGCAGCCAGGGACAACGCGAGAAGGGTCTTGCCGAATGTTTTCATGCGTACAGCTCCTGTTGTCGTGTCGGTGTTCCGAAGGTACGCGGCGCCCCTGGAAGTGGCTTGCCAACGCACTGGCGCAGTCTGGCAAGGTCATGGCAGTGATACAACTTTCGAGTCATCACCTGGCCAGCCTTGCCCTTCAGCGACGCAGTTCCTGCAGAGTCAGGTCCAGGCACTTGCGCGCCTTTTCCACCAGTTCGTCAATTTCCTCGCGGCTGATCACCAGCGGCGGGGCGATGATCATGGTGTCGCCTACGGCGCGCATGATCAGACCGTTATTAAAGCAGTGACCACGGCAGACCATGCCGGCGGCCACGTCATCCGGGTAACGCTTGCGGCTGGCCTTGTCCTGCACCAGTTCGATGGCACCGAGCATGCCGACACCGCGCACTTCACCCACCAGCGGGTGATCCGCCAGCTCACGCAGACGACTCTGCAAATAGGGTGCCGTTTCCGCTTTCACCCGTTCGACGATGCCTTCTTCCTTGAGAATGCGTAGGTTCTCCAGCCCCACCGCCGCCGCCACCGGGTGACCGGAATAGGTGAAGCCGTGGTTGAAGTCACCATGCGCCTCGATCACCTCGAACACCTTGTCGCTGACGATCAGCCCGCCCATCGGCACGTATCCCGAGGTCAGGCCCTTGGCGATGGTCATCAGATCAGGCTTGAGGCCGTAGTACTGGCTGCCGAACCACTCGCCGGTACGGCCGAAACCGCAGATCACCTCGTCGGCGACGAAGAGAATGTCGTACTTGGCGAGGATTTCCTTGATGCGCGGCCAGTAGGTTTCTGGCGGGATGATCACACCGCCGGCACCCTGGATCGGCTCGGCGATGAACGCTGCAACGTTGCCTTCGCCCAGTTCGAGAATCTTCTTCTCCAGCTGGTCGGCCGCCCAGATGCCGAAGGCGTCCGGGGTCATGTCGCCGCCCTCGCCGAACCAGTACGGCTGCGGGATATGCGCGATACCCGGGATCGGCAGGTCGCCCTGCTCGTGCATGAACTTCATGCCGCCGAGGCTGGCGCCGGCCACGGTGGAGCCGTGGTAGCCGTTGTCGCGGCCGATGATGATCTTTTTCTGTGGTTGGCCCTTGCACGCCCAGTAGTGGCGTACCAGACGCAGCATGGTGTCGTTGCCTTCCGAGCCCGAACCGGTGAAGAACACATGGTTCATGCCGGCCGGCGCCAACTTGGAGATGGCATGGGCCAGTTCCAGCACCGGCGGGTGAGCGGTCTGGAAGAAGGTGTTGTAGAACGGCAGCTGCAACATCTGCTTGGACGCTGCAGCGACCAGCTCCTCGCGGCCATAGCCGACGGCCACGCACCACAGGCCGGCCATGCCATCGAGAATCTTGTTGCCCTCGCTGTCCCACAGGTGCACACCTTTGGCCTCAGTGATGATGCGCGGGCCCTTCTCGGCCAGCTGCTTGTAATCACTGAACGGCGCCAGGTGGTGAGCCTGACTCAGAGCCTGCCAATGGGCAGTCTTGGGATTGTTCGCTTGCTTGTTCATTACCACACCTTCTTCTGTGAACGCTGCCGGCTCACGGACTTTTGTAGAGTGGGCCGCGCGGCGATCCGCTTCAGCCCACCGAATCAGCCTGCAAGGGTGGGTTAAAGCCCACCCTACACCTGCGCCGGGACTACACCGACAGCAGCAGAAACTCGCGCTCCCAGGAGCTGATCACGCGCTTGAAGTTCTCGTGCTCGGCGCGCTTGACGGCGACATAGCCACGCATGAACTTCTCGCCCAGGTACTTCTCGGCCACCTTGCACGCTTCCATACGCTCCAGCGCCGCCTCGATGGTCAGCGGCAGGCGCAGGTTGCGGCGCTCATAGCCACGCCCCTTGACCGGCGCACTGGGCTTGATGCCCTCGACCATGCCGATGTAGCCACACAGCAGCGACGCCGCCAGCACCAGATAGGGGTTGGCATCGGCGCCCGCCAGGCGGTTTTCCACACGGCGGTTCTGTGGGCTGGCCTCGGGTACGCGCAGGCCAACGGTGCGGTTCTCCTCGCCCCACTCGACGTTCACCGGCGCCGAGGTGTCGGGCAGGAAACGGCGGAACGAGTTGACGTTGGGGGCAAACAGCGGCAGCAGCTCGGGGATGTACTTCTGCAGACCACCGATGTGATGCAGGAACAGCTCGCTCATCGTGCCGTCCTCGTTGGAGAACAGGCTCTTGCCGGTCTTGATGTCCACCACGCTCTGGTGAATGTGCATGGCGCTGCCCGGCTCATCGGTGATCGGCTTGGCCATGAAGGTGGCCGCCACGTCATGCTTGAGCGCAGCTTCGCGCATGGTGCGCTTGAACACGGTGATCTGGTCGGCCAGGTGCAGGGCTTCGCCATGGCGGAAGTTGATCTCCATCTGCGCCGGGCCGTCTTCGTGGATCAGCGTATCGAGATCCAGGTGCTGCAGCTCGCACCAGTCGTAGACATCTTCGAACAGCGGATCGAATTCGTTCGCGGCATCGATGGAAAACGACTGCCGGCCCACTTCCGGGCGGCCGGAGCGGCCCATCGGTGCCACCAGCGGGAAGTCCGGGTCACTGTTGCGCTTGGTCAGGTAGAACTCCATCTCTGGCGCGACGATGGGCTTCCAGCCTTTATCCGCATACATCTGCAGCACACGCTTGAGAATGTTGCGCGGCGACAGCTCGATGGGGTTGCCCTGCTTGTCGAAGGTGTCGTGGATCACCATTGCGGTGGGCTCGATGGCCCAGGGCACGAGGAACACGGCATTGGGATCGGGGCGGCAGAACATGTCGATGTCCGCCTCGTCCAGCAACTCGTAATAGATGTCATCCTCGACGTAGTCGCCGGTCACGGTCTGCAGCAGCACGCTCTCGGGCAGACGCATGCCCTTCTCATCGAGGAACTTGTTGGTCGGCGATATCTTGCCGCGGGCAATGCCGGTCAGGTCACTGATCAGGCATTCGACTTCGGTGATTTTGCGTTCTTTCAGCCAGCTCGTGAGCTGGTCTAGCTTGGTACTCATAGAGACCTCAGGGTTGTAGAACCTGCTGCATATCTATAGCGGGTTCAGCGTTGCCCTGCTCCCTCCCTGCAAGCCTCACCAAAGGCCTGGAAGAGAGCAGGATAGTGTGCGGATGCTACCCGCCTTTCAGGGAGAACTTGGCCCCCCGATACTAAGCTTTTGCTGCAGTACAGCAGCCAGATGCAAACCACGCACCTGCCGAAACACAGGCACGGGTGCGGCACCCTGCGCTTGGATCATGACTGAACTAAGGTGACACGAGGTAAGAATGCAGCGCAAAGCCGGGGCAGATACAACTTCGCGAACGAAGGAGACAAGATTCGCCTGCCGCTGACGCCACGACATACCGCTCCTGTCGGCATGAAGCCCTGCAGTGCAAGCACCTGCGAGAGAGCTGTGGCCCTGGGCCTTGAAGCGAGCGCTGACGCCGATTATCGGCAAGCGAGACATTGGACACCCGTATTATTGCTGTTAGTGGGGTTTCGACCGAGCTTAGCCTTGTTCATTTTTTTACACAATAGGGCTGTAAAAAATTGAACACACCCCATTGAGCACCGCGGCCGCACAGGGGTTGAGCCCTGCTGAATGGCCCTAAAATGCCCCAAAAACGGCCATCACGCCCCACATCAGGGCACTCAGAGGCCAGCTTGACAGTAAAGTGCGTTTCGGATTGACTCACACCCATGCAGTCGCATGATTGATATATTTAACAAAAAGGTGTTGCATCATGTCGGTACCCCCGCGTGCCGTTCAGCTTAACGAAGCGAACGCGTTCCTCAAGGAACATCCCGAGGTCCAGTTCGTCGACCTTCTTATTGCAGATATGAATGGTGTGGTGCGCGGCAAGCGCATCGACCGTAATGCCCTTCACAAGGTGTACGAGAAAGGCATCAACCTGCCCGCCTCGCTCTTTGCTCTCGACATCAATGGCTCCACCGTCGAAAGCACCGGCCTTGGCCTGGACATCGGCGACGCCGACCGTATCTGCTTCCCCATCCCCGATACCCTGTGCAACGAGCCCTGGCAGAAGCGCCCGACCGCGCAACTGCTGATGACCATGCACGAGCTGGACGGCACGCCTTTCTTCGCCGACCCGCGCGAGGTATTGCGCCAGGTGGTACAGAAGTTCGACGAACTGGGCCTGCGTATCTGCGCAGCTTTCGAACTGGAGTTCTACCTGATCGATCAGGAGAACGTGAACGGCCGTCCGCAGCCGCCGCGCTCGCCGATCTCCGGCAAGCGCCCACACTCCACTCAGGTCTATCTGATCGATGACCTCGACGAATATGTCGACTGCCTGCAGGACATGCTCGAAGCCGCCAAGGAGCAGGACATCCCGGCCGACGCCATCGTCAAGGAAAGCGCCCCGGCACAGTTCGAAGTCAACCTTCATCACGTCGAAGACGCCATCAAGGCCTGCGACTATGCCCTGCTGCTCAAGCGCCTGATCAAGAACATCGCCTACGACCATGAGATGGATTCCACCTTCATGGCCAAGCCCTATCCGGGCCAGGCGGGCAACGGCCTGCACGTGCACATCTCGCTGCTGGACAAGAAGACCGGCAAGAACATCTTCGCGGCCGAAGATCCGCTGGAGAACTCTTCGTTGCGCCATGCCGTCGGCGGCATTCTCGACACCATGGCCGCGTCGATGGCGTTCCTCTGCCCCAACGTCAACTCCTACCGCCGCTTCGGTGCACAGTTCTATGTGCCCAACGCGCCGAGCTGGGCACTGGACAACCGCACCGTGGCCGTTCGCATCCCCACCGGCAGCCCGGACGCCGTGCGCATCGAACACCGCGTGGCCGGCGCCGATGCCAACCCCTACCTAATGCTGGCCTCGATCCTCGCCGGTATTCACCACGGTCTGACCAACCAGATCGAGCCGGGCGAGCCGATCGAAGGCAACTCCTATGAGCAGCTCGAACCCAGCCTGCCGAACAACCTGCGCGATGCCCTGCGCGAGCTGGACGACAGCGAGGTGATGAACAAGTACATCGACTCGAAGTACATCGACATCTTCGTCGCGTGCAAGGAAGCCGAGCTGCAGGAGTTCGAGACCACAATCTCCGACCTCGAGTACAACTGGTACCTGCACACCGTGTAACCCCGAGAAAGCCGGCCGCAGAGCCGGCTTCTTTTTGCCTGCAACCTGCCAGCCCCGATGCTCTGCACCGGGGCCTGCGCCTGGCCGCAAAGGCCGCTGCGCTGACATGAATCAACCTTCGCCCGCCTCAGCTGCGGATACTGTTGCCTTCATCCTTCAGGGAGCTTCACATGCATCGCGTTCTTGTCGCCGTTTTCCTCGGCCTCACTCCTTGGCTGGCCCAGGCCGCCGACAGCATCACGGTCTACAACTGGAACGACTACATCGCACCTCAGGTACTGGAAGACTTCACCCGCGACACCGGGATCGCAGTCGACTATCACACCTTCACGACTGCCGAAGAGCTGGACAAGGCGCTCGACAGCGGTGACGCCATCGATGTCGCGGTACCTTCGCACAATCAACTGCCCGCCCTGATCAGCGCAGGTCGCATTCGTCCGCTGGACTTCAGCCAACTGCCCAATAGCCGCCATCTGGACAAACAGCTGCTCAGCAAGCTGGCCGCCGTCGATCCGCAAAATCGTCATGCTGTGCCCTATCTGTGGGGCGCTGTCGGCTTGGCCATCAATACCCCCAAGGCCGAAGCCGCCTACGGTGGTCCGCTACCCGATAGCTGGAGCCTGCTGTTCGATCCGCAGCAGAGCGCGCGCCTGGCCAGTTGTGGCATCAGCGTGCTGGATGCCGCCGATGAAGGCCTGTCACTCCTGCTCAATTATCAGGGACGCAGCCTGGCACGCAGCGCACCGAGCCGCATCCAGCGTGCCGGCAAGATACTCGACGCGCTACGCCCCAACCTGCGCTACGTCGACAGCGAGCGCTACATCGATGACCTGGCCAAGGGCAATCTGTGCCTATCCATGGCCTGGGTCGGTGATGCCCTGGCGGCAGCACAGGCCGGGCAACCCGTGCGCTTCGTGGTGCCGCAGGAAGGCTCGGTGCTGTTCATCGACAACCTGGTGATCCCGGCCACCAGCAGCCAACCGGCCCTGGCCCATCGGTTCATCGATTACCTGATGCAACCCAAGGTGATTGCCCAGGTCACCTCCGAAACCCTCTACCCCAATGGCAACGCCGACTCGGCGCAGTTCATCGAGGCCGCCCTGCTCGAACAGCCCGGCCTGTACCCGGATCAGGAAACCAAGCGCCGGCTGTTCCCGCTGGATGTACTGCCGGAAAAACATGCCGAGATGCGTAACCAGGTCTGGCAGCATTTCCGCCAGGGCAGTTGATCGGCTGGCGAGGCTTGCCTCGCCGGCGCTGGCTGGCGTCCAATAGCGCCTCACGTATCGAGGAGCTCCGCCATGTCGCGCCCCGCCAGCACGCGCAAGCCACGCGCCAGCAGCCAGGCGAGAATCGCCCAGATTCTCGCCGCCGCTCGCGCCTTGCTGGCCGAGCAGGGCATGACCAACCTGTCGATCTACAGCGTGGCCGAACACGCCGGCATCCCGCCCTCTTCGGTCTACCACTTCTTCGCCAGCGTCCCGGCGCTGCTCGAAGGGCTGACTGCCGACGTGCATGCGGCTTTCCGCGCCAGCCTGCTGGAACCGATCGACCATACGGCCCTGCGCAGCTGGCATGACCTCTCGCGCCAGGTCGAACAGCGCATGCTGACCATCTATGCCGAAGACGCTGCTGCACGCCAATTGATCCTGGCGCAACACGGCCTGGCCGAGGTCGCGCAGGCCGACCACCAGCACGATCAGGAGCTTGGCCGCCTGATGCGGGCGCTGTTCGACCGTCACTTCCCCTTGCCGCAATTGCCGACGGATATCGATGTCTTCAACCTGGCCATGTCCCTGGGCGACCGCGTCTACGCCCGCTCCGTGCAGTTGCACGGCCACATCACCCCGCGCCTGGCCGAAGAAGGTATGCGCGTGTTCGATGCCTACCTCGGCCTGTATCTGCCGCCCGCCCTGCCCAAGCGACTCGAGCCCCTGGCCTGATCTCCCGCCGCCTGCGCCTTCGCGAACCTGACACCGCCCACTCTGTCGCGGATAAGTCCGCTACTGCCGGCCCGCTATGCATCGCGGATGAATCCGTGCCTGCAGCCAACAAAAATGCAGATATTTATTCGATTAAAATCTTAAATTTTTACCAAGCACTCTCTAAAACCACTTCCAAATTCGATTTTTATCGAATATAAATCGACCATTCAGCCTTGGTCGAGCTTCCACCATGGCGCCCTGTGCAGGCCGGTATCTGGCCTCATATCACTCCAAGAGGTGCTTTATGTCCCGTATCGTCACCGTTGCCGCGACCCAGATGGCCTGTTCCTGGGATAGCGCCGCCAATATCGCCAACGCCGAGAAGCTGGTGCGCCAGGCAGCCGCCCAGGGCGCGCAGATCATCCTGATTCAGGAGCTGTTCGAGACGCCCTACTTCTGCCAGAAGCCCAACGCCGACTACACCCAGCTGGCGACCACGGTGGACGAGAACCCGGCCATTGCGCACTTCAGCAAGGTCGCGGCGGAGCTCAAGGTGGTGCTGCCGATCAGCTTCTTCGAGCGCGCCGGTCGCGCCCGTTTCAACAGCATCGCCATCATCGATGCCGACGGTACCAACCTCGGGATTTATCGGAAAAGCCATATTCCCGACGGCCCCGGCTATCACGAGAAGTACTACTTCAACCCGGGCGATACCGGCTTCAAGGTCTGGGATACCGCCTATGCGCGCATCGGCGTGGGCATCTGCTGGGATCAGTGGTTCCCCGAATGCGCCCGCAGCATGGCGTTGATGGGCGCGGAAATCCTCTTCTACCCGACCGCCATCGGCAGCGAGCCGCACGATGCCGGCATCAACTCGCGCGAGCACTGGCAGCGCGTGCAGCAAGGCCATGCCGGCGCCAACGTGATGCCGCTGGTGGCCAGTAACCGCATCGGCCGCGAGGAGCAGGACGGCTACGACATCACCTTCTACGGCAGCTCGTTCATCGCCGACCCGTACGGGGCCAAGGTGAAGGAACTGGATCAGACCGAAGAAGGCATCCTGGTGCACAGCTTCGACCTCACCGCCCTGGAAAAGACGCGCACGGCCTGGGGTATATTCCGTGACCGCCGCCCGAACCTATACTGGCCAGTCTCCACGCTCGACGGCGAAAGCCTGTCCGAATGAACGTAGCCCGGACGCAATCCGGGGCTTTTTCTCACGATTCCCCGGATTGCATCCGGGCTACAGGTGAACTATGACCACCCTGAGCACTACCCCCCGCGCCGATGGTTTCTATATGCCTGCCGAGTGGGCGCCGCATAGCCAGACCTGGATGGTCTGGCCCGAGCGCCCGGACAACTGGCGCAATGGCGGCAAACCGGCGCAGGCCGCCTTCGCCGCCGTCGCCCGCGCCATCGCCCAGTTCGAACCGGTGACCGTCTGCGTCAGCGCCGCCCAGTACGAAAACGCCCGTGCGCGGCTGGACATGAGCAACATCCGCCTGGTGGAAATCACCACCGACGACGCCTGGGTGCGCGACACCGGCCCGACCTTCGTGATCAACGACAGCGGCGAAGTACGCGGTGTGGACTGGGCCTTCAATGCCTGGGGCGGCTTCGATGGCGGCCTCTACTGGCCGTGGCTGCGCGATGATCAGGTGGCGCGCAAGATCCTCGAGGTCGAACGTTGCAAGCGCTACCGTACCGAAGGCTTCGTGCTCGAAGGCGGCTCGATCCATGTCGATGGCGAGGGCACCCTGATCACCACCGAAGAGTGCCTGCTGAACAGGAACCGCAACCCGCACCTGTCGCGCGAAGAGATCGAGAATGTGCTGCGCGAGCACCTGGCCATCGACACGGTGATCTGGCTGCCGAACGGCCTGTTCAACGACGAGACCGACGGCCACGTCGACAACTTCTGTTGCTACGTGCGCCCGGGTGAAGTGCTGCTGGCCTGGACCGACGACGAGAACGACCCCAACTACCCACGCTGCCAGGCCGCCATGCGCGTGCTGGAAAGCGCACGTGATGCCAAGGGCCGGCAACTGGTGGTGCACAAGATGCCGATTCCCGGCCCGATCCACGCCACTGCTGAAGAGTGCGCTGGGGTCGATATGGTCGAAGGCAGCCAGGAACGCAGCCCGGAGGTGCGCCTGGCCGGCTCCTACGTCAACTTCCTCATCGTCAACGGCGGCATCGTGGCGCCGAGCTTCGACGATGCCAAGGATGACGAGGCGCGTGCCATCCTCGAGCGGCTCTTCCCCGAGCATCGCGTGGTGATGGTACCGGGCCGCGAGATCCTCCTCGGCGGCGGCAATATCCACTGCATCACCCAGCAACAGCCGGCGCCGCAACAGCGCTGAAAATTGCTCGCGCGGGGTTCAAGTAGATCCTGACCAAGCCGATAAGATTGGTCGGGATCATCCCCGTATCCTCTCGAGCACATCATGTTCAATAAAGCCCTCAAGCAAGCCCTGGAAGCGGCTCGTCAACAGTTGCAAGCCGCTCTCGCCAGGAAGGCTGCCGTCGACCGTTCGACGGCCATGATCGAGTTCAAACCCGACGGCACCATCATCGGCGCCAATGACAATTTCCTCACGACCGTGGGCTACCGCCTGGAAGAAATTCAGGGCCAGCATCACCGGTTGTTCTGCTTTCCCGACTACCAGGCCAGCGCCGAGTACCGGCGTTTCTGGCAGCGCCTGGCGGCCGGCGAGTACATCCGTGATCGTTTCCTGCGCCGCAACAAGCAGGGCCAGGAAGTCTGGCTGGAAGCCAGCTACAACCCGATCCTGGGCGCCGATGGCCGCGTCGAGTCGGTGCTCAAGCTGGCCACCGACATCACCACCCTGGTGGCACGCGAACAGGAGCAAGAGAGCATGATCGACGCGATCGGCCGTTCCATGGCCGTGATCGCGTTCAACCTCAAGGGCGAAGTGCTGGAAGCCAACGCCAACTTCCTGCAAACCATGGGCTATCGCCTGGAGGATATTCGCGGCAAGCACCATCGGCAGTTCTGCACCCGCGAAGAAGTAGACTCACCGACCTATCGCGATTTCTGGGAGCGACTCAACCGTGGCGAGTTCTTCTCCGGACGCTTCCAGCGCGTCAACCGCAACGGCGATATCGTCTGGCTGAGCGCCACCTACAACCCGGTGTTCGATGCCAGTGGCCGGCTCTACAAGGTGGTCAAGTTCGCCCGCGACATTACCGCGCAGGTACGCCAGCAACAGGCCGAATCAGAAGCGGCCAAACTCGCCTACGAGATCTCCCAGCAAACCGACGAAAGCGCTCGCCATGGCGCCGAGGTGATTCTCGAGACGGTGGAGATGGTGCGTGGTATCGCCGACGAGCTGTCACGGGCCGCCTCGGGCATCACGGCGGTCAGCGAACAGTCGGAACGCATCAGCAGCATCGTGCAGACCATCCGCGGTATCGCCGAGCAGACCAACCTGCTCGCCCTCAATGCCGCCATCGAGGCGGCCAGGGCCGGTGAGCAGGGCCGCGGCTTCGCAGTGGTCGCCGACGAGGTGCGCAACCTGGCAGCGCGCACCGCCCAGGCGACGGTGGAGATCGTCGAGGTGGTCAAGCGCAACCATGAGCTGTCGCAGGACGCGGTGGACAGCATGCAGTCAAGCCGCCACAAGGTCGAACAGGGCGTGGCCCTGGTCAATCAGGCCGGACACGTGATCGAGGACATCCAGACCGGCGCACGCCAGGTAGTCGATGCCGTGCGCCAGTTCGCCGAGGCGCTGGAAGAGATCAATTGATCGGGGCCACCGACGTTAGAACCTGTTCACGATCTCGCGAGCTATAGCCAGGCAACACCGATGGCGGCCCCGCGAAACCAGGCGAAAAACGCTCGGAGTCGCGTTCGACTTTACGAGTGGTAAATGAGCATTTTTGACGGGGACGCCTAGTCTGGGCTCGCACGCGAGGCTGGTTTCAACGCAGCATGGCCGACGCGCAGCAGATCGTGAACAGGTTCTTACGGCTTCTTGCAGGTACTGATCCCCAACACCGGGTAAAGCGGGCAGAAGCGCAGGAAGCCGGTGGCCAGCGGCACCACACCGATCCAGCCCCACAGGCCGATGACGCCGGTCAGGCTCAGCACGATCAGTATCAGGCCAACGGCAATGCGCAGGCTGCGGTCGAGGGTTCCAACATTGGCTTGCATGGTGGTTCTCCAGGTCAACGTCCGCGCCGGCCCTCCAGCGCGGTAAAGATCAGCATGCCGGCGAGCATCGCCGCGACGAACAACAGCGCCTGCCAATGCCCACTCAGCAGGATCGCCAAAGCCGGCCCCGGGCAGATGCCGGCGATGCCCCAACCGACGCCGAACAACAGGCTGCCGCCGATCAGGCGGGCATCCAGGTCACGCCGTGTCGGCAACTGCATGGCGCCGCCCAGCAGCGCGCGGCTGCGCCGACGGGCCAGGGTCATGGGCAGCGCGGCAACGCCGATCGCTGCCACCATCACCAGCGCCAGCGACGGATCCCAGGCGCCGGCCAGGTCGAGAAAAGCCAGCACCTTGCTCGGGTCGGCCATCCCGGCCAGCAATAGCCCGAGTCCGAACAACACGCCACAGGCGAATGCACTGAGTCTGCTCATGTTCAGCCTCCCAGGAGATGACGCAGGACAAAGACCGTGAGGAAACCCGCAGCCATGAAGCACAGGGTGGCCACCAGCGAGCGCGGCGACAGGCGGGAAATGCCGCAGACACCATGGCCGCTGGTGCAGCCGGCGCCATAGCGAGTGCCGATGCCGACCAGCACGCCGGCAACGATCAGCCCCAGGCTGCCGCTCTGGAAATGAATATCCGGCATGCTCGCGAACAGTCCCCAGAGCAAGGGCGCCAGCAGCAGGCCAAGGAGAAACGCCGCTTTTTCACCACGCCCTTCTGCGCCACGCTGCAGCAGACTGCCAAGCAGACCGCTGATACCGGCGATACGGCCATTGGCCAGGGCGAAGATGGAGGCAGCCAGGCCGATCAGCGCGCCGCCGGCCAATGCGCTCCAGGGGGTGAAGTTGAGCCAGTCGATGGTCATTGCGCGCCCTCGCAGAACAGCCGGTACAGGGTCTCGATCACGGCCAGCGCCGCCGGGCTGCTGATGCTGTAGAAGATCTGCTTGCCGTCACGGCGAGTCGCCACCAGGCCTTCGCGGCGCAAGACCGCCAGTTGCTGGGACAGGGTGGGCTGCTGAATACCCAGCAGCGCCTCGAGCTCGCTGACATTGCGCTCGCCCTGGGAGAGCTGACAGAGCAACAGCAGACGATCCGGATTGGCCAGCGCCTTGAGCAATTGCCCAGCGGCGTCGGCGTTGGCACGTAACTGCTCGATATCGATGGATTCGGCCATGAGACACCTTCACTCAATACAATATGTATTTTTATATACTGTATTTCCAGAAAGTGTTGGCAACGCGACGAACGGTCACCCGTAGGGCGGGTGAAACCCGCCAGCCACCTGGGCAGGTTGCACCCGCCCTACGCCATAAACGCGAAAACCCGCCAAGGCGGGTTTTCTGAGTGCTGCGGATGGATCAGGCGTCGGCGTCAGCGCTGGCCTGATAGGCTGCGGCGTCGAGCAGCTTGTCCAGTTCGCCGGCATCGCTCGGCTTGAGCTTGAAGAACCAGCTGCCGTACGGATCACTGTTGACGCTCTCCGGGCTGTCGGCCAGGCCTTCGTTGATGGCGATCACCTCGCCGCCAACCGGGGCATAGATGTCGGAAGCGGCCTTGACCGACTCCACCACACCCGCTTCCTGACCGGCAGCCAGTTGCTTGCCGACTTCCGGCAGCTCGATGAATACCACATCGCCGAGGGCTTCCTGAGCGTGGTCGGAAATCCCCACGGTCACGCTGCCATCGGCCTCCAGGCGCGCCCACTCATGGCTGGCGGCGTAACGCAGGTCGGCGGGAATATTGCTCATGTTTCGTTCCTCGTAAGCGATGACGGCAAGTGGGCCGCCAGGACAATTTAGCAGGCCATGGCGCGAGCGACAGCCCGGCCATGGCCCGATGTTCAGATCAGCGGTTTGCCATGGCGCACGAAATTCGGCTGCACCACGCGCACCGGGAACCATTTGCCGCGGATTTCCACCTCGGCACGTTCACCGGTCGCCGCCGGTACACGAGCCAGGGCGATGGATTTGTTCAACGTCGGCGAGAAACTGCCGCTGGTGATCTCGCCGTCCCCGATATCGGCCACCCGTACCACCTGATGGGCACGCAGCACGCCGCGCTCTTCCAGCACGAGGCCGACCAGCTTGCTCGGGCAACCGGCAGCACGCTGCGCTTCGAGCGCTGTGCGACCGATGAAATCGCGCTCGGCTGGCTCCCAGGCCAGCGTCCAGGCCATGTTGGCGGCCAGGGGCGAGACGCTTTCGTCCATGTCCTGGCCGTAGAGGTTCATCCCGGCCTCCAGGCGCAGGGTGTCACGGGCGCCCAGGCCGATGGGCGAAATACCGGCCCCCACCAGATCGTTGAGGAAGGCCACCACCTCGGTCACGGGCAGAACGATTTCCAGGCCGTCTTCACCGGTATAGCCGGTGCGCGCGATAAACCAGTCGCCCTCGGGCAAGCCCTGGAAGGGCTTGAGCTCGTGGATCAGCGCAGCACGGGCCTGGGTCACCAGTTCGGCGGTACGGGCACGGGCCTTGGGCCCCTGGATGGCGAGCATGGCCAGGTCACGGCGCTCATGCAGGCTGACATCATGATCAGCCGCCTGGGCATGCATCCAGGCCAGATCCTTGTCACGCGTGCCGGCATTGAGTACCACGCGGTAGCCGTCATGCGTCAGGTAGACGATCAGATCGTCGATCACCCCGCCCTGCTCGTTGAGCATGGCGCTGTACAGCGCCTTGCCAGGGCTTTGCAGCCGCGCCACGTCATTGGCCAGCAGGCGCTGCAGGTAGGCCTGCGCCTGGCTGCCGCCGATATCCACCACGCACATGTGCGAGACGTCGAACACGCCGCAGTCGCGGCGCACCTGATGATGCTCCTCCACCTGCGAACCGTAGTGCAGCGGCATGTCCCAGCCGCCGAAATCCACCATTTTGGCGCCCAGCGCCAGGTGCAGGTCATAGAGGGGGGTACGCTGTCCCATGGGTGTCTCCTTCCGGGCTTGGCGAAGCGATTCAGACCCTCGAGAAGCTAGCTGCGTGGCCATTGCTGCGTTACAGCCAGGCTCGAAATGCTCATGTGTATGAGCACAGTCGGGGGCGATCCCGGCCGTTTTCGCCTGGCTGCGCCTTGCACTGGGCGCTGCGCCTGCGCTTCTCGACACGTCTGCCGGGCTGCCCCGACTCGCGAATGGCGCGCATTGTAGCCGCAAGGTCAGCGGGGGTCACCCGACCAACGATCACGCTTCAGGTCGTAGGACGGGTGCAACCCACCATGCCTCGACACGGGTGGGTTGCACCCGCCCCACCGCGTTTGTCTTGATCAACCGAAACGCCGCGCCGAACGACGGATCAGCAGGATCACCGGCAGCAGACCGACCGCGACCAGGGTCAATGCCGGTAGCGAAGCGCGCGCCCATTCGCCTTCGCTGGTCATTTCGAACACACGCACGGCCAAGGTCTCCCAGCCGAAGGGGCGCATCAACAGCGTAGCCGGCATTTCCTTGAGCACGTCGACGAACACCAGCAAGGCAGCCGATAGCGCCCCCGGCAGCAGCAGCGGCAGATAGACGCGCAGGAACAGGCTGACACCACCGACGCCGAGGCTGCGCGATGCCTCGGGCAGGGACGGGCGAATCCGCGCCAGGCTGGTTTCCAGCGGCCCGTAAGCCACGGCCAGGAAGCGAATCAGGTAAGCCACCAGCAACGCGGCCAGGCTGCCCAGCAGCAGCGGTTTGCCGGCTCCGCCAAGGGCGCTGCTCAACGGGATCACCAGTTCGCGGTCGAGAAAGCTGAACGCCAGCATGATCGCCACCGCCAGCACCGAGCCCGGCAACGCATAGCCGAGGTTGCCGAAGGCCACACCGGCCCGCACCAGGCGCGTCGGAGCCTGACGGCGGGCGAAGGCCAGCAGCAGCGCCACACTGACGGTGATCAGCGCCGCCATGGCGCCCAGATAGAGCGTGTGCAGGATCAGCCCGGCATAACGCTCGTCGAGGTCGAAACGCCCGCGCTGCCAGAACCAGGCCAGCAACTGCAACACGGGGATGACGAAGGCGCAGGCGAATACCAGGCCGCACCAGGTGCTGGCCGCCAGAGCCTTCCAGCCGCTCAGGTGGTACAACGCCTGACCACGGGCACGTTCGTTGGCCGGGCGTGCGGCACCACGGGCGCGGCGCTCACCGTATAGCACCAGGGCCACGGCCAGCAGCAACAAACTGGCGAGCTGGGTGGCACTGGTCAGGCTGTAGAAGCTGTACCAGGTCTTGTAGATGGCGGTGGTAAAAGTGTCGAAATTGAACACCGAGACCGCGCCGAAATCCGCCAGGGTCTCCATGATCGCCAGGGCCAGACCGGCGCCGATGGCTGGCCGCGCCATCGGCAGAGCGACGCGCCAGAACGCTTGCCAGGGCGTCTGCCCAAGCACCCTCGCAGCCTCCATCAGCCCCTTGCCCTGGGCCAGGAAAGCGGTACGCGCAAGCAGGTAGACATAGGGGTAGAACACCAGCACCAGGACGATGATCACTCCGCCGGTGGAGCGTACGCGCGGCAAACGCACGCCGCTGCCGAACCATTCGCGCAACAGCGTCTGCACCGGGCCGGCGAAATCCAGCAGGCCGACGAAGACGAAGGCCAATACATAGGCGGGAATGGCGAACGGCAGCATCAGCGCCCAATCCAGCCAGCGCCTCCCCGGGAATTCGCAGAGACTGGTCAGCCAAGCCAGGCTGACGCCCAGCAGGGTCACGCCGATGCCGACGCCGAGCACCAGCGTCAGGGTATTGCCGATCAGCCGCGTCAGCTGCGTCTGCCACAGGTGCGCCCAGATCTGCGTATCGACGTCGTGCCAGCTGAACAGCAGCACGGACAGCGGCATCAGCACCAAGGCAACGGCAGCAAGGACGATGGGGTACCAGCGACGCTGGACGGGATGCGACACGCGGATTCCTCAAAGGCAGAAAAGACGACGCCCCGGCCAGGCGGGGCGTCGAAGTAAAACAGCCGGGGGCGACAGGCTGCAAGCTTCAGGCGCAGCGACTTGGGTGCTTACCTTCGGCCTGCCGCCTGCAGCCGCCTCATTGCCAGCCGGCGCGATCCATCAGCATGGTCGCCTCGGCCTGGCGCTTGCCCGCCACCTCGGTGGCCACGGTATCGGCCTTGAAGGTGCCCCAGGAGGCGACCTCGGCGGAAGGCGCTACTGCCGGGTTGGCCGGGTATTCCTGGTTGACGCCGGCGAAGATGCTCTGCGCTTCCGGGGTGGTCATCCACTCCAGCAGCTTCTTGGCCTGCTCGGCATGCGGCGCATGCTTGGTCACACCGGCACCGGCGAGGTTGACGTGCACGCCACGGCCATCCTGATTCGGCCAGAACGGCTTCACTTTCAGATCCGGATCCTGCTTGTGCAGGCGGCCATAGTAGTAGGTGTTGGTGATGCCCACGTCGCACTGACCGGCGTCGATGGCCTGCAGCAGGGCGGTATCGTCGGCGAACACATCGGTGGCCAGGTTGTTGACCCAGCCCTTGATGATTTCCTCGGTCTTCTCGGCGCCGTGGGCTTCGATCAGAGTTGCGGTCAGCGACTGGTTGTAGACCTTCTTGCTGGTGCGCAGGCACAGGCGGCCTTCCCAGTTCTTGTCAGCCAGCGCTTCGTAGGTAGACAGCTCCTCCGGTTTGACCCGCTCGGTGGAGTAGAAGATGGTGCGCGCGCGCAGCGACAGGCCCGTCCAGCTGTCGGTGCTGGAGCGGTACTGGGCCGGGATGTTGGCGTCGATCACTGCGGATTGGGTCGGCTGCAGCACACCGGCCTGCTCGGCCTGCCAGAGGTTGCCGGCATCGACGGTGATCAGCAGATCGGCCGGCGTGTTGGCGCCCTCGGCCTTGAGGCGGGCGATCAGCGGAGCTTCCTTGTCGGTGATGAACTTCACCTTGACCCCGGTCTTCTCGGTATAGGCGTCGAAGACCGGCTTGATCAGCTCGTCGATCCGGGCGGAGTAGACCACCACTTCATCGGCGGCTTGAACGGCGGTCGCCAGGGTGCTGAGGGTGAATGCGGCAAAGAGCGCGTTACGAGCCTTCATGAAACCAGCCTCTTGGTCATCGTCAAAGAGGCTGAATAGTAGTGAATGCTATTTACCTTCTCAACGAAACGCGGCACGCAATCATGGCCAGTTGTTACAAGGCGTTTTCGGGCTCGCGAGTGGCCAGCAGGTCGGCTGGCAGCAGCAGGGTATCGATCACCGCATCGAGCGGCAGGGAGACGACCACCAGCACCGGGCAGACGATGCTGAACCAGCACGCAATCGTTCCACCATTACCGCTGCCACTGGGCCCAGGACGTGCACCCAGCAGATAGAGATCGCTGTTGATCCCCTTGTAGGTATCCACCTGCGTGGCACCGTCCTTGCCGCCGCGTCCCACCATCGTGCCGCAGCCTGCGGCCAGCACCAGCGTCATCATCAACATACAGCGCAGCATGTGCTTCATTGCACACTCCTCATTCATCCATGACAGGTAAAAGGGTGTTTCAGATCCTGGCCAGCTCCGGTAGATCACCCGACAGCCCCAGCGCCTGGCGCACGAACAGCGCCTTGGCCTCGGCCTGGCCATCGACCAGATCCAGCCCGATGTTGCGCAGCAGGCGCAGCGGCAGCGGGTCGGCCTGGAACAGCCGCTCGAAGCCCTCCATCGCCGCCATCATCGCCAGGTTGTAGGGCATACGGCGGCGTTCGTAGCGACTCAGCACGCGCTCGTCGGCCAGGTTCTCGCCACGCTCGGCGGCGTGTTGCAACACCTCGGCCAGCACCGCCGCGTCAAGGAAACCCAGGTTGACGCCCTGCCCCGCCAGCGGGTGGATGGTGTGCGCGGCATCTCCGATCAGCGCCAGCCCCGGCTCGACGTAACGCTTGGCATGGCGCTGACGCAAAGGGATACACAGACGGCTATCGGCATGCAGCACGCGGCCCAGACGCAACTCGAACGCCCGACTCAGCTCGCGGCAGAAATCCTCGTCCCCCATTGCCATCAGGCGTTCGGCTTCGGCAGGCACGGTCGACCAGACGATCGAGCACCAGTGCTCGCCAGGCGGCCCGGCCAGTGGCAGGAAGGCCAGCGGGCCGTCGTCGGTGAAGCGCTGCCAGGCCGTCGCCTGGTGCGGGCGCTCGCAGCGCACGCTGGTGACGATGGCGTGGTGCAGGTAATCCCACTCACGCGTGGCACAACCGGCCAGGCGGCGCACTGCCGAGTTGGCACCATCGGCGGCCACCAGCAGCGGCGCGCGCAGTTGGCGGCCATCGGTAAGGGTCAGCAGCCAGTCGTCGCCGCTACGGCGCAGTTGCTCCAGACGGGCGCCGGGTAGCAGACCGATCTGGCTGTCGTGCAGGCGTTCGAGCAGAGCATCCTGCACCACGCGGTTCTCGACGATATGACCGAGGGTGTCGGCATGCACACTGGCCGCAGCGAAATGGATGCTGCCGGTGCCGGAGCCGTCCCACACACGCATCTCGCCATAGGGGCAGGCTCGCCGGCTTGCAATGCCCTGCCAGGCGCCGAGGCGCTCGATGATGCGCTGGCTGGCCACCGACAGCGCGCTGACTCGCGGTTCGAACGGTGCATCGGCGGCGAACGGCGCCACGCTGAGCGGGCTGCCATCGACGATGAGGATATCCAGGCCACTGTGCTCGAGCGCCAGAGCCAGGGTACTGCCGACCATGCCGGCACCGACGATGATCAAATCCGCGCGCATATTCATTCCTTGGTCATCACAGGCTTCGCGTACCCATGCCCATCGCCTGGCGGGCGAACCAGCGCTTGGCCGGCGGCAGCAGATCCAGGCCGAGCAGGCCGAGATTGCGCCCGGTGGCCAACAGCGGCTGAGCGGTACTGAACAGGCGGGTCACCCGGTCGGAAAAGCCGACGGTCAACTGTTGATCCAGTTGCTGACGCTGCAGATAGCGCTGCAGCGTGGCGTAATCGCCCAGCGCAGCCTGGCTGTCGCTCAGCACTTCGGCCAGGGCCTGGGTATCGCGCAGCGACAGGTTGTAGCCCTGGCCGGCGATGGGGTGCAGGCTGTGCGCGGCATTGCCCAGCACCACCAGATTCGGGCGCACCTGCTCCTGCGCTTCCACCAGCGCCAGCGGATAGAGGTGCCGCGTACCGACCTGGCGCAACGCGCCGAGGCGATAGCCGAAGGCCTGCTGCAACTCGTCGAGGAAGGCGCGTTCGCTCAAGCTCATCAACCGCTCGGCATCGCGGCTGTCGCGCGTCCAGACCAAGGCACAGCGGTTGCCGTCCAGCGGCAGCATGGCCATCGGCCCGTCATCGGTAAAACGCTCGAACGCCTGGCCGCGATGAGCTTCCAGTGGGCTGACGTTGGCGATGATGGCGCTCTGACCGTAGGGCGTTTGGTTGACGGCGATGCCGAGCTGCTCACGCAGGCCGGAGCGGCCGCCATCAGCGAGCACCGCCAGTTGGCAATCGAGGCTGCTGCCATCGTTCAGCTGCAGGCGGTAGCCGGCCTCGATCTGGCGCATGGCGGTGACTTCGGCCGGGCAATGCCACTGCACGACTTGCGGGTCGAGCGCCTGCCACAGGCAATGGCCGATCCAGGCGTTCTCCACCACGTAGCCCAGAGCCGGCACACCTTCTTCGATGGCCTGCAGGCGGGTGGCGCCGAAACGACCACGGTCGGACACGTGAATCTGCAGGATCGGCTCGGCACGCTGGGCAATGGCTTGCCACAGGTCGAGTCGTTCGTAGATCAGCCGGCTGCCGTAGGACAGCGCGGTGGAACGCGCGTCATAGCTGGGCTGGTAGGCATTGCCGGGGGCGAAAGGTTCGATCAGGGCGATGCGCCAGCCACGCTGGCGCGCGGTTTCCTGCAGGGCCAGCGCCAGGCTGGCGCCCACCAGGCCGCCACCGATGATCGCCAGATTTACCTGGGTCATGGGCTCAGGCCGCCTCGCTGCGCGCGGCAGCCATCAACGCCTCGATCTCGGCGACCGACTTCGGCACGCCATTGGTGAGAATCTCGCAGCCCTTCTTGGTCACCACCACGTCGTCCTCGATGCGCACGCCGATGCCGCGCCACTTCTTCGCCACCTTGTCATTGTCGGTGGCGATATAGATGCCCGGCTCGACGGTCATGGCCATGCCCGGCTCGAGCACACGCCACTCGCCGCCGACCTTGTAGTCGCCGACATCGTGCACGTCCATGCCCAGCCAGTGGCCGGCACGGTGCATGTAGAAAGGCTTGTAGGCTTCGCTGGCGATCAGTTCGTCGACGTCGCCGCTAAGCAGGCCCAGTTCCACCAGGCCGGCGGTGATCACCCGCACGGTGGCCTCGTGAGCTTCGTTCCAGTGCTTGCCGGGAGCGATGTGCTTGAAGGCCTCTTCGTTGGCTTTCAGCACCAGCTCGTAGATGGCCTTCTGCTCGGGCGAGAACTTGCCGCTGACCGGGAAGGTGCGGGTGATGTCGCTGGCGTAGCAGTCGATCTCGCAACCGGCATCGATCAGCACCAGGTCGCCGTCCTTGAGCAGGGCGTCGTTCTCGCGGTAGTGCAGGATGCAGGCGTTCTTGCCGGCCGCGACGATGCTGCCGTAGGCCGGCATCTTCGCCCCGCCCTTGCGGAACTCGTAATCCAGCTCGGCTTCCAGGTGGTATTCGTAGAGCCCGGCGCGGCTGGCCTGCATGGCACGGATATGGGCGCGCGCGCTGATCTCGGCCGCCTCCTTCATCACCTTCACTTCAGCGGCCGACTTGTACAGGCGCATGTCGTGCAGCAGGTGGTCGAGGGCGACGAATTCGTTCGGCGGCGTGGCGCCCTGGCGCGCCTTGGCGCGGATGTGGTTGATCCACTCCATCAGACGCTGATCGAATTCCTGATTGAAGCCGATGGCGTAGTAGACACGCTCACGGCCTTCGATCAGCCCCGGCAGGATGTCGTCGATATCGCCGATGGGGAAGGCATCGTCGGCGCCGAAGGTGCTCACGGCACCGTCCTGGCCGGCACGCAGGCCATCCCACAGCTCGCGCTCGGGGTCGCGCTCACGGCAGAACAACACGTATTCGCCATGCTCGCGACCAGGGATCAGCGCCATCACCGCTTCCGGCTCGGGGAAGCCGGTGAGGTACTGGAAATCACTGTCCTGACGGTAGGTGTGCTCGACATCGCGATTGCGGATGTACACGGGCGCAGCCGGCAGGATGGCGATGCTGTTGGGTTCCATCTGCGCCATCAGCGCCTTGCGCCGACGGGCATATTCGGACTTGGGAATGCTGATCACGGCAGGCTCCAACGAATGACTGTCAGTGCAGGGAAGGTTTCGGTGCGGCGGCGGCCGGCTGGGCGCACTCGGAGAACAGCAGCAGCGGCGCGACGCGCAGGTATTCCATCACCTCCATATAGTCGCTCTCGCCGTCCTCGGATTCGTCCAGTGCGTTTTGTACCTGGGCGATGGCGGACAGATCCTGCAGCACTTCCATGGCTTCGGCGCTCAGCGCGCCGTCACGGGCGGTCAGACCGAAACCACCGAGAAAGCCCTGGCACCATTGGCCGAGAGCGGTGGCACGTTCGGCCAGCGGCGTTTCGTCGTCCGGCAGCAACAGCACCACGGTGATGTCTTCGCTGCACAGCTCGCCCTTGACCATCTCCTGCAGGCCGATCAGCGCCTGGCGTACGCTGTCCTGTGGCTCGCCACCGAGCAACTCGGCGGCATCGACCAGCCAGGGGCCGGGCTCAAAGCCGGCGCCAGCGCAACTGCGCCCGAGCAGCAGGCCGTGCAATTCGGCGGGTGAGACAGTGTGCCCCGCGCTGCTCAAGAGAGCGGCGAAGGCGGCGTAGGGAGAACGGGAAGTCGACATGGGCAGCTAGGCGCCAGGCGGCGCAATCTCTAGAATGGAGGCCTCGTATCCTAGCACCGCCAGGCGAGCCAAGGCCATCTGCGGCCGCCTGGGTGCACGCGGCCTGTTCGCCAGCTGGTTTGACCTGCTGGCGCGACACGCCTATATAGTCCAGCCATTCCCTCCCGTAGCGAGAGCCCATGGAAGACGCCGACCTGCAAGCTTTGACCACCAAACTGGAGCTGCTGATCCAGCGGGTCGAGCAGCTCAAGGCCCACAACCGACTCCTGCTGGCGAATGAACAGGCCTGGCGCGAGGAACGTGCCCATCTGATCGAGAAGAACGAATTGGCCCGGCACAAGGTCGAATCGATGATTTCGCGCCTCAAAGCCCTGGAGCAGGACACATGACCCAATCCAAAACCGTGACCGTCCATATCCTGGACAAAGAATATTGCATCGCCTGCCCGCAGGAAGAACGCGCCAACCTGGAAAGCGCCGCCCGCTATCTGGACGGCAAGATGCGGGAGATCCGCACCAGCGGCAAGGTGATCGGCGCCGACCGCGTCGCGGTCATGGCCGCTTTGAACATCACCCATGATCTGCTGCACAAGCAACAGCGCCTGGACATGGATGCCAGCTCGACCCGCCAGCAGGTGCGTGATCTGCTCGACCGCGTCGATCAGGCCCTCACCGACGATCCCAAAGCGCCCTGATCACCCGGCATGCAGGCCGATTCGTCGTGCGGTGCCCGCAAGCCGCTCTCATCGGGTATACTGGCCACCGCTCCCTGGAGTGTGCGCCAGTCGGTGATGTCCCTGAGCCGATACGCACAACCACGGGGGTTGCAAGTTGGGGCCGGTGTGCATGTCCGCCTGACGGAAAGCCTTAACGCCTCCTGCAACCTCCACCTTGAACTTTCGGGTTCAAGGGCTAAACCGACAGCGGCATGCCGGGGAGTCACTCCTTCTCTCGCCCGCGCCACTCGGCGCCGGCGCCTTCACCAGCGCGATAGCCAATCATGATCGAATCTGCCGGTTTGAGCCGTGCGCAGCTGCGTCGCCTGCTGCGCCAAAAACGCCGGGCGCTGTCCACCAGCGCCCAACGCCAGGCCGCCCTGGGGTTGTACCGTCAACTGGCACAACAGCCGCAATTTCGCCGAGCCCGACACATCGCTCTGTACTTGCCCAACGACGGCGAGATCGACCCGCGCCCCTTGCTGCGCGAAGCCCAGCGGCGCGGCAAGCGCACCTACCTACCGGTGCTCAGTGCCTGGCCACGCACCAAGATGGTGTTCCAGCGCATCACTCGGCACGAGAAACTGGCGGGTAATCGCTTCCGCATCCTCGAACCCAGGCCGCAACCGGCCCGCCAGCGCAAGATCTGGGCGCTGGATCTGGTGCTGTTGCCGTTGGTCGGCTTCGATGACCGAGGCGGACGCCTCGGCATGGGTGGCGGCTTCTATGACCGCAGCCTGGCCTATCTGCGCCAGCGCAAGAATTGGCACAAGCCGACACTACTGGGCCTGGCGCACGAATGTCAGCGAGTGGATGCACTGGCGATGGCCAGCTGGGATGTGCCCTTGCAGGCAACGGTGACGAACAAGGCGTGGTATCGCGACTAGAAGCGTGCCGCACTCCCTGCGGCGCTGAGACTCGGAGCGGCCTAGGGCTGCTGCGAAACCTTGGCTGGAACGTCGCTCTGACGATCCAGGAGACTCTGGGTGTAACCCGTGGTAACCATGCCCAGGCCGAACAGTATGACGAGAACCCACAATAGATCTGGCTTGCGTTTCATTGATTGCCTCCCCCTTCCAGGCAATTCTGCGCGTGAACCGCGGCATTATTGTTCTATTTAGTCCGACGTCCCCCGCGTTTAGCCGGGCATTTTCCGCCAGCTGACAACGCTTCGCAATTTCTGACGCCAACCGGTCGTCGGACGGTCTACCCTCAATTGATGTCCGCCAACGGACACGCCTGCAGGAGCAAAGTTCATGCCTTATTGGCTGATGAAATCTGAACCCGACGAACTGTCCATCCATGACCTCGAACGCCTCGGCACGACGCGTTGGGATGGCGTGCGCAATTATCAGGCGCGCAACTTCATGCGATCGATGCGACCGGATGACCTGTTCTTCTTCTATCACTCCAGTTGCCCGCGCCCAGGCATCGCCGGTATCGCCCGCATCGTCGGCGAGGTTTACCCCGACCCCACGGCGCTCGACCCTCAGAGTCATTACCACGATGCCAAGGCCAGCGCAGAGAAGAATCCCTGGAGCGCGCTGGACGTTGCCTTCGTCGAAGCTTTCGATGACGTGCTGCCGTTGCCGGCGCTGAAGAACAACCCGCTGCTGCTGGAAATGCCGCTGGTGCAACGTGCCAGCCGCCTCTCGGTGATGCCGGTCAGCGAAGCGCAGTGGCAGGCGATCCTGGCCATGCGCTGACTCGACTGCAGCCGTGAACCCTCAATATCGCCCCCTTGCCGGAGCCCTGCCATGACGGCCCCTTCCGCCTGGCCAGCGCGTGTGGCGCTGGCCCTGCTGCTGATTCTGCTCTGCGGCTCCAGCACGCTGCTCTGGTACCAGCTCGCCCGCGAACAGCAGCAGCGTATCGACGAGCGCATCGACTACCAGGCGCGCAGCCTGGCACGCCAACTGGAAAACTCGCTGCAACAGGAGGTCGCCAGCCTGGAACGCATCGCCCGCCTGTGGAACACCTTCGATCGTCTGCCGCGCGCCAGCTGGGAAGAGGAAGTCAATCGCACCCTGGCAGGCTTCCCCGCCTATCAGTCGATCCAGTGGCAGGGCCCGGAGCTGCGCATGCACTGGCTGCTGCCGGTGAAGGGCAACGAAGCCGCGATCAATTTCCGTCTCGAGCCCAGCCACCCCAATTACGCCCTGGCCATGCAGGCGCGCGACAGCGGTGAACAGCGCTTTTCCAACAGTTTCGAACTGGTGCAGGGCGGCCGTGGTTTCATCCTCTACACACCGCTGTATCGCACGCAGGACGGCAAGCGAGTCTTTGATGGCTTCCTGCAGGGGGTCTTTCGCGTCAAGCCTTTGATGGATCAGCTGCTTACCCATCTAGACCAGGGCACCTTCACCGTCGAGCTGCTCGAGCACGGCCAGCCGATCTATCGCCACGCCCAGGCCAGCGGAGCGGACGCACCAGGGCGCGCGGTCACCCTCAATCTGCTCAACAACCAGAACTTCAGCCTTTATTTGAGCCCGACACCCGCCCTGCTCGCCCAGCTCGAAACCCCGCTGCCGCAGTTGGTGCTCGGTAGCGGTCTGGTGATCAGCCTGTTGCTGGTCGCGGCCCTGGCGCTGGCCCTGCAAAACGGCCTGCGCGCGCGAGCCCAGCAGCACGCCAACCAGTTGCTGGAGATCGAAGCCCACAGGCGCGAGGAAATCGAGCAGCGTCTGCGCGAGAACCGCGAGCGCCTGCAACTGGTGCTCGATCTCACCGACTTCAGCCACGACGGCCTGTTCATCTTCGATACCGCGACCCGCGAATTGCTGCACATGAACCAGGCCACGTACGCCAGCCTGGGCTATCGCGCCGAACAGTTCGCCGAGCTGCTGCGCGACGCGCCGGAAAAGCTGATACCCGGCTTTCACCGCTGGCTGGAGCAAGCGCATCAGGCCCAACGCGACAACCTGACGCGGATCTTCCAGCGCGAACTGATTCGCCGTGATGGCAGCCGCCAGCCCGCCGAGATCAACACCCAGCTGGTGCGCCTGCACGACCGTGAGTACCTGATTGCCGTGTCACGCGACAACAGCGAGCGCCTGCAGCTGGAGGGTCAGTTGCAACGCCTGTCGCAGCTGGACGGCCTGACCGGTCTGTACAACCGCCGCTACTTCGACCAGCAACTGCTGGCACTGTGGCGCAGCCAATGGCGCAACGCCGCGCCACTGGCGTTGCTGATGGTGGATATCGACTACTTCAAGGCCTACAACGATGCCCTCGGTCATCTGGCCGGCGATGACGCATTGCGCCAGGTCGGCGAGGTACTGCAAGGCAGCCTGCAACGTGAGGGCGATATCGCCTGCCGTTACGGCGGCGAAGAGTTCGTGGTGATCCTGCCCGGCACCGATCACGTCGGCGCCGGACAGGTCGCCGAGCGCCTGCATACCGCCATCGCCGACTTGCATATCGGCCATCCGGGCAGCCCACTTGGGCACCTGACCCTGAGCATCGGTATCGCGGCTGCCGAGCCGGTGCAGGACGACCGCCCAGGCGAGCTGCTTGCGCACTGCGACCAGGCGCTGTACCAGGCCAAACACAAAGGCCGTAACCGCACCGAGGCCTGGCACGAAATAACCGACTAGGCAGCGACGATTTGACTCATATCAGCATGGCCGCGCGGCGCATTGTCCATACTGACCGCAGTCAGCCAAGGAAGCCGTCGCGCCATGAGCCTCAATCAACGCCTTGTCACCCGCGCCCTGATCCTCTGTGCCTGCGCCGCCCTCGCCGCCCTGCTCTGGTTCGAGCTGCGCCCCACAGGCCTCGGCGAAGGCTTCGCCAGCGGTAACGGACGCATCGAAGCCACCGAAGTGGACGTGGCCACCAAGCTGGCCGGGCGTGTGGCCAGCATCGAGGTGGACGAAGGCGCCTTCGTCGAGCCAGGCCAGGTCGTCGCGCGCATGGACACCCAGGTGCTCGATGCCCAGTTGCAGCAGGCCCAGGCCCAGGTGCGCCAGGCCGAGAATGCCGAGCGTACCGCCGTGGCCCAGGTCACCCTGCGCGAGAGTGAGAAGCTCAGCGCCGAAGCCGTGGTGCGCCAGCGTCAGGCCGAGTTGGACGCCGCGCAGAAGCGCCATGCGCGCAGCGCCACCCTGGTCAAACGCAACGCCCTGCCGCAGCAGACGCTCGATGATGACCTGGCGCGCCTGCAGAGCAGCCAGGCAGCCCTGGCCGCTGCCCATGCTCAGGTCGCCTCGGCGAGTGCCGGTATCAGTGCCGCCCAGGCTCAGGTCGAGGAAGCCCGTTCGGCAGTGGAGGCGGCCCGCGCCAGCGTCGAGCGCCTGCAGGCCGATATCGATGACAGCCAGTTGCGCGCGCCGCGTGCAGGTCGCGTGCAGTACCGCGTGGCACAGCCAGGCGAAGTGCTTGGCGCGGGTGGCAAGGTGCTCAATCTGGTGGATCTCACCGACGTCTACATGACCTTCTTCCTGCCCGAGCGCCTGGCCGGTCGCGTCGCCCTCGGCAGCGAAGTGCGTCTGGTGATCGACGCCGTGCCGCAGTACGTGATTCCGGCCAAGGTCAGCTTCGTCGCCAGCGTCGCCCAGTTCACACCCAAAACGGTGGAAACTGCCAACGAGCGCGAGAAGCTGATGTTCCGCGTCAAGGCACGCATCGATCCTGAACTGCTGCAGAAACACCTGGCCCAGGTGAAAACCGGCGTGCCGGGCATGGCCTACCTGCGCCTCGATCCTGAGGTGGCCTGGCCCGAAAATCTGGCGATCAAGGTTCCGCAATGAACGCTACGGCCGAGCCCGTCGCCCGCCTGCAGGGGGTGTCGCTGCGCTATGGCGCCACCTGCGCGGTGGATGCCGTCGACCTGAGCATCCCGGCGCGCTGCATGGTCGGCCTGATCGGCCCGGACGGCGTCGGCAAGTCCAGCCTGCTGGCGCTGATCGCCGGCGCACGGAAGATTCAGGACGGCAAGGTCGAAGTGCTGGGTGGCGATATGGCCAGCGGCGCGCATCGCCGCAACGTCTGCCCGCAGATCGCCTACATGCCGCAGGGTCTGGGCAAGAATCTCTACCCCACGCTGTCAGTGGTGGAGAACCTCGACTTCTTCGGCCGCCTGTTCGGCCAGGGCGCCGCCGAACGCGCCGCGCGCATCGACGACCTGCTGCGCAGCACCGGCCTGGCGCCCTTTCGCGAGCGCCCGGCGGGCAAGCTCTCCGGTGGCATGAAGCAGAAGCTCGGGCTGTGCTGCGCGCTGATCCATGACCCGGATCTGCTGATCCTCGACGAGCCCACCACCGGCGTCGACCCGCTGTCGCGCAACCAGTTCTGGGAGCTGATCGGTCGTATCCGCCAGCAGCGCCCGCAAATGAGCGTGCTGGTGGCCACCGCCTATATGGAGGAAGCGGCGCGCTTCGACCATCTGGTGGCAATGGACGATGGACGTGTGCTGGCCGAAGGCAGCCCCGCCGAGCTACTACAGCGCACCGCCTGCAGCGAGCTGGAAGCCGCCTTTATCGCCCTGCTGCCGGAAGACAAGCGCAAAGGCCACCAGCAGTTGCAGATTCCGCCCCGCAGCAATGCCGGCAATGGCGACATCGCCATCGAGGCGCGCGGGCTGACCTGCCGCTTCGGCGATTTCGTCGCGGTGGATCGAGTGAACTTCCGTATCGAGCGCGGGGAAATCTTCGGCTTCCTCGGCTCCAACGGCTGCGGCAAGAGCACCACCATGAAGATGCTCACCGGCCTGCTGCCGGCCAGCGAGGGCGAGGCGCTGCTGTTCGGCCAGGCCATCGACCCCAGCGACATGGCCACACGCCAGCGCGTCGGCTACATGTCCCAGGCCTTCTCGCTGTACAGCGAGCTGACGGTGCGGCAGAACCTGGTGCTGCATGCGCAACTGTTCCACGTGCCGCGTGAACGCATCGGCGAGCGCGTCGATGCCATGGCCCAGCGCTTCGATCTTGGCGAGGTCATGGACATGCTGCCCGAACGCCTGCCGCTGGGCATTCGCCAGCGCCTGTCGCTGGCCGTGGCGGTGATCCACGAACCGGAAATCCTCATCCTCGACGAGCCCACCTCGGGGGTCGACCCAATCGCGCGCGACGGCTTCTGGCAACTGATGCTCGACCTGTCGCGTGGCGATGGCGTGACCATCTTCATCTCCACCCACTTCATGAACGAGGCGCAGCGCTGCGACCGCATCTCACTGATGCATGCCGGCAAGGTGCTCGACAGCGATACGCCGCAAGGCCTGATGGCAAAGCGCGGCCTGCCGACCCTGGAAGCAACCTTCATCGCCTACCTGGAGGAAGCCGCAGGCAACGCCACCGCTGCCGACGACACGACGCAGGTCAACGAACCTCCTGCCGGCGCTGGCGCCGCCCTGCGCCGTCGCTTCAGCCTGCGCCGGCTGCTCAGCTATGCCCGCCGCGAATCGCTGGAGCTGCGTCGCGACCCGATTCGCGGCAGCATGGCGCTGCTCGGTACCGTTCTGCTGCTGTTCATCATCGGCTACGGCATCAGCCTGGATGTCGAGGATCTGACCTTCGCCGTGCTCGACCGCGACCAGACCACCACCAGCCAGGACTACGTGCTCAACCTCTCCGGCTCGCGCTACTTCATCGAGAAACCGCCACTGAGCGATTACACCGATCTCGAACGACGCCTGCGCAGCGGCGAGATCAGCCTGGCGGTGGAGTTGCCGCCGAACTTCGGCCGTGACCTCAAGCGTGGCGCCGTACCGCAAGTCGGCATCTGGATCGACGGCGCCATGCCCACCCGCGCGGAAACCATCAAGGGCTACGTGCAGGGCATTCACGCCGCCTACCTGGAAGAGCTGACGCGGCGCTCACCGCAAACGGCGGCCGCCAGCCCGGCCAGGCTGGAAGTGCGCTACCGCTACAACCCGGACGTGGAGAGCCTCAAGGCCATGGTGCCGGCGGTGATCCCCATGCTGCTGATGCTGATTCCGGCCATGCTCACCGCACTCGGCGTGGTACGCGAGAAGGAGCTGGGCTCGATCATCAACCTCTATGTCACCCCGGTGACCCGCCTGGAGTTCCTGCTCGGCAAGCAGTTGCCCTATATCGGCCTGGGCCTGCTCAACTTCGTCCTGCTGGTGCTGTTGGCGGTCACGGTGTTCCACGTGCCGCTCAAGGGCAGCCCACTGACCCTGCTGCTCGGCGGCGTGCTGTACATCGGCTGCGCCACCGCGCTGGGGCTGCTGATGTCCACCTTTACCCGCAGCCAGATCGCCGCCGTATTCGGCACCGCCATCGTCACCCTGCTGCCGGCCATCCAGTTCTCCGGGCTGATCTACCCGGTGTCGTCGCTGGAAGGCGCCGGCGCCGTGATCGGCCAGCTCTACCCCACCTCGCACTTTCTGGTGATCAGCCGCGGCGTATTCTCCAAGGCCCTTGGCCTCGGCGAGCTGTACGGCTACTTCATCCCGCTGGCGCTGACCATTCCGCTGCTGCTGGCGCTGTGCGTCAGCCTACTGAAGAAGCAGGAGGCCTGAGATGCGCCGACTGGCCAATATCCTGCACCTGGGGTTCAAGGAGTTTCGCAGCCTGCAGCATGACTACGCCTTGCTGCTCCTGATCGTCTGGGCCTTCAGCATGGGCGTCTATTCCTCAGCCACCAGCATGCCGGAGAGCCTGCACAACGCGGCCATCGCGGTGGTCGACGAGGATTGCTCGCAGCTTTCGCAACGCCTGGTGCAGGCCTTTCAGCCACCGTTCTTCCGCACACCGGAACACATCGACCTGAGCGAAATGGATCGGGGCATGGACGCCGGGCGCTACACCTTCACCCTGAACATCCCGCCGAACTTCCAGCGCGACCTGCTGGCCGGGCGCTCGCCAGCCGTGCAATTGAACGTCGACGCCACTCAGGTGAGCATGGCCTTCACCGGCGCCGGCTACATCCAGAACATCGCGGCCGATGAGATCGCAGAATTCGTCCGTCGCTACCGCGCCAGCCTGCCGCAGCAGGCCGAACTGGCGATGCGCGTGGCCTTCAACCCGAACCTGACGCGCGCCTGGTTCGGCTCGGTGATGGAGGTGATCAACCAGATCACCATGCTGTCGATCATCCTCACCGGCGCAGCGCTGATCCGCGAGCGCGAGCACGGCACGGTCGAGCACCTGCTGGTGATGCCGGTGACGCCGCTGGAGATCATGCTGGCCAAGGTCTGGTCGATGGGGCTGGTGGTGCTGACAGCCGCCGCGCTCTCGCTACTGCTGGTGGTACAGGGCTGGCTGCAGGTGCCGATCGAAGGCTCCATCACCCTGTTCCTGCTGGGGGCGGCGCTGCACCTGTTCGCCACCACCTCGATGGGCATCTTCTTCGGCACCGTCGCACGCTCGATGCCACAGCTGGGGCTGTTGATCATCTTGGTACTGCTGCCGCTGCAGATACTCTCCGGCGGCACCACGCCACGCGAGAGCATGCCCGAGCTGGTGCAGCACATCATGCTCGCCGCACCGACGACCCACTTCGTCGACCTGGCCCAGGCCATTCTCTATCGCGGTGCGGGGCTGGCCATCGTCTGGCCACAGCTGCTGGCCATCGTGGCAATCGGCACGCTGTTCTTCCTCGCCGCGCTGACGCGCTTTCGCAAGACCCTGGCGCAGATGGCGTAAGCGGCTTCAGCCGCGAAGGCCACTGCGTGCGGCCTTCGTGAAGCCTGCAGGACTAACGGCTACTGAATGATCAGGTTGTTGAACAGCAGATCTTCGACGACCGGCTTGCCTTCTTCGGCATTGATCGCGTCCTGCACTTTTTTCAGGGCTTCCTGGCGCAGGTTCTCGCGGCCATCCGGGGCGTTGATCACGTCGCTGGTCTGCGCCGAGAACAGCATCACCAACTGATGACGGATCAGCGGCTCATGCAGCTTGAGCTTGTCTTCGGCCTCGGTGCCGGTGACGCGCAGTGACACGTCGGCCTTGTAGAACTTCAGCCGCGCTCCCTGATCAGCCAGGTTGCCGATCAGCGCCGGGGTCAGGTTGTAGTAGAGCGTGGTGGGTACCTCTTCCTTCTTCTCCGAGTTGGCCAGGGCAGGTAGGCAGATCGACAGGCTCAACAACAGGGCGGTCAACAGTTTCACGGCAGGCACTCCATCTGGGATCTGCCTAGCATAGCCATCCACAGGCTAGCACCCAAGCCCGGCGCTTATGCCGGGCTATCAGGCTCGGGCATCGTCGTTGACCCGCAGCAGGTGCTTTCTACACTGCAAGGCACCCTGCAAGAGGAATGACCTTCATGAAAGCCCTGCTGTGCAAAGCCTTCGGCCCCGCCGACACCCTGGTACTGGAAGACCTGCCGAGCCCCGAACCGAAGAAGAACGAGGTGCTGATCGAGGTGCAGGCTGCCGGGGTCAACTTCCCCGATACGCTGATCATCGAGGGCAAATACCAGTTCAAGCCACCCTTCCCTTTCGCGCCGGGCGGTGAGGTAGCGGGCCTGGTCAAGGCCGTCGGCGAGAAGGTCAGCCACCTGCGCGCCGGTGATCGGGTGATGGCGCTGACCGGCTGGGGCGGCTTCGCCGAAGAGGTCGCCGTGCCGGCCTACAACGTGCTGCCGGTGCCCAAGAGCATGGATCTGACCACCGCAGCCGCCTTCAGCATGACCTATGGCACCTCGATGCACGCCCTCAAGCAGCGCGCCAACCTGCAGGCAGGCGAAACCCTGCTGGTGCTCGGAGCCTCCGGTGGCGTCGGCCTGGCGGCGGTGGAAATCGGCAAGGCCATGGGCGCCAAGGTGATCGCCGCCGCGAGCAGTGCCGAGAAGCTGGAAGTGGCGCGCAACGCCGGCGCCGACGAGCTGATCAACTACAGCGAGCAAAGTCTCAAGGACGAAGTGAAACGCCTCACCGGCGGCCAGGGCGTCGATGTGATCTACGACCCGGTCGGCGGCCCGCTGTTCGAGGAAGCCTTCCGCAGCATCGCCTGGAACGGCCGCTTCCTGGTGGTGGGCTTCGCCGCTGGCGGCGGCATCCCGGCGCTGCCAGCCAACCTGCCCCTGCTCAAGGGCGCCTCACTGATCGGCGTATTCTGGGGTTCGTTCGCCCAGCGCCAGCCGCAGGACAACGCCGCGAACTTCCAGCAACTGTTCGCCTGGCATGCCGAAGGCAAGCTCAAGCCACTGGTGTCGCAGACCTTCCCACTGGAGCGCGGCGGCGAAGCGATCGATGCCCTCGGCCAGCGCAAGGCCGTGGGCAAGGTGGTGGTGACCGTTCGCTGAAGTGCGTAGGGCGGGTGCAACCCGCCGAATCAATCAGTGGCGGGTTGCACCCGGCCTACCACTATGAACGCGGCGCGTAGGCGAACACGTCAGCGCGCATCTGGTGCGCATCCATCCCGGCCTCGACCAGCGCATCGAGCGTGGCATAGACCATCGCCGGCGAGCCGCTGGCGTAGACGTGCAAGGCCTTGAGGTCGGGGAAGTCTTCGCGCACCGCTTCATGCAGCAGGCCGCAACGACCCTGCCAGCCACATTGATCACTGACCACCTGATGCAGGTGCAGATTGTCCAACTGCTGCCATTCGGCCCAGTGCGGCAGCTCATAGAAGTCCTCGGGCCGACGCGCGCCCCAGTACAGGTGCACCGGGTGGGCAAAACCGGCGGCGCGGCAGTGCTCGATCAGGCTGTGCATCTGGCCCATGCCGGTGCCTGCAGCGATCAGCACCAGCGGGCCGTCCGGCAGCTCGGCGAGGTGGGTGTCGCCATAGGGCATCTGTATGCGGGCCATGCCGGTGCTACGCAGGTGCTGCAGCAAGGCGATGCTGCTGTCCTCACGGGCGAGGATATGCAGCTCCAGCTCGCGGCCGGCATGCGGCGCCGAGGCCAGGGAAAAAGCCGCCATCTCACCATCCGGGCGCTGCAACAGCAGATACTGCCCAGCGTGATAACGCGGCGCCTTGCCGGCCGGGGTACGCAGGCGCACACGGCATACATCGCCGCCCACGTCCTGGCACTCGATCACCTGACAGCTCAGCTCGCGCACCGGCAACTCACCGGGGGCGAGCACGCCATCCCAGTGCAGCACGCAATCCTGCAGCGGCTCGGCGAGGCAGGTGAACAGCTCACCATGATCCAGCTCGACACCGTTCTGCCGTACGCGACCTTCCACCAGCAAGGCAGCGCAGATATGGCAATTGCCGTTGCGGCAGCTCTGCGGGCAGTCGTAGCCCAGACGGCGGGCGCCATCGAGGATACATTCGCCAGGCTGCAGGGCCAGGGTGATGCCAGAGGGTTGCAGGGTGACGTTCATCAATCGATTCCCAGCTCGCTCCACAGCGCGTCGACACGCGCCACCACGGCCGGATCCTTCTCGATGGCGCGGCCCCACTCACGCGTGGTCTCACCTGGCCACTTGTGAGTGGCATCCAGGCCCATCTTCGAGCCTAAGCCTGAGATCGGCGAAGCGAAGTCGAGGTAGTCGATCGGCGTGTTGTCGATCATCACCGTGTCGCGCTTGGGGTCCATGCGCGTGGTAATCGCCCAGATCACGTCATTCCAGTCCCGTGCGTCGATGTCGTCATCGGTGACGATAACGAACTTGGTGTACATGAACTGTCGCAGGAACGACCACACACCCAGCATTACGCGCTTGGCGTGGCCGGGGTACTGCTTCTTCATGGTCACCACCGCCATGCGGTAGGAACAGCCTTCAGGCGGCAGGTAGAAGTCGGTGATCTCGGGGAACTGCTTCTGCAGGATCGGCACGAACACTTCGTTCAGCGCCACGCCAA
Organism: Pseudomonas sp. C11; assembly: GCF_034683865.1. Classification (NCBI taxonomy): domain Bacteria; kingdom Pseudomonadati; phylum Pseudomonadota; class Gammaproteobacteria; order Pseudomonadales; family Pseudomonadaceae; genus Pseudomonas; species Pseudomonas sp. C11. The sequence goes on along the minus strand of NZ_JAWIIP010000019.1, from coordinate 38,898 downwards.
GAATCGCCGGCTCATCTGGCGGCCGGCCGGTGTAGGTGCTGTGATAGATCGGATCGCGGCGACGGGTGATGCGCTCGACGGTAAACACCGGGAAGGTGTCGACCTCGTTGTAGTAGCCGGTGTGGTCGCCGTACGGGCCTTCCGGCGCGGTCTCGCCCGGATGGATCACGCCTTCCAGGACGATCTCGGCACTGGCAGGCACCTGCAGGTCGCTGCCACGGGCCTTGATCAGCTCGGTGCGATGGCCGCGCAGCAAGCCGGCGAAGGCATATTCGGAGAGGGTATCGGGCACAGGCGTGACAGCGCCGAGAATGGTCGCCGGGTCGGCGCCGAGCGCCACGCAGACCGGATAGGGCTTATCCGGGTAAGTCTTGCACCAGTCGCGGAAGTCCAGCGCGCCGCCACGGTGGCTGAGCCAGCGCATGATCACCTTGTTGCGGCCGATCACCTGCTGACGGTAGATGCCGAGGTTCTGCCGCTCTTTATTCGGGCCCTTGGTGATGGTCAGACCCCAGGTGATCAGCGGCGCCACGTCGCCAGGCCAGCAATGCTGGATCGGCAGCTTGCCGAGGTCGACGTCGTCGCCCTCCTCGATCACCTCATGGCAGGGCGCGTCCTTGACCACCTTGGGCGCCATGGAGATGACCTTTTTGAAGATCGGCAGCTTGCTCCAGGCGTCCTTGAGCCCCTTGGGCGGCTCCGGCTCCTTGAGGAAGGCCAGCAGCTTGCCGATCTCGCGCAGCTCGGAAACGTCTTCGGCGCCCATGCCCAGCGCCACGCGCTTGGGCGTGCCGAACAGATTGCCAAGCACCGGCACGTCGAAGCCGGTGGGTTTCTCGAACAGCAGCGCCGGGCCGCCCTTGCGCAGGGTGCGGTCGCAGATTTCGGTCATTTCCAGGATGGGCGAAACCGGGGTCTGGATACGCTTGAGTTCGCCGCGCTTTTCCAGTTCACGGATGAAGTCGCGCAGGTCGCGATACTGCATGCAGGAGCCTCGTGTCGGACAGGCTTGAGTGACCGCAAAGTTTAGCGCCGAAGTGGGGCTTTCAGAAGGCTTGAAAGCCTCCGGATACGACAAGGCCGGGTTTCCCCGGCCTTGTGGCAGAGCGCAACGTCTTACTTGCGCTTCATCGACAGGAAGAACTCGTCGTTGGTCTTGGTGACCTTGAGCTTGTCGATCAGGAACTCGATGGCGGCGATTTCGTCCATCGGGTGCAGCAGCTTGCGCAGAATCCACATGCGCGACAGCTCTTCCTCACCGGTCAGCAACTCTTCGCGACGGGTGCCCGACTTGTTGATGTTGATGGCCGGGAACACGCGCTTCTCGGAAACACGGCGATCGAGGATCAGCTCCATGTTGCCGGTGCCCTTGAATTCCTCGTAGATCACCTCGTCCATCTTCGAGCCGGTTTCCACCAGCGCAGTGGCGATGATGGTCAGCGAACCGCCTTCCTCGATGTTGCGCGCGGCACCGAAGAAGCGCTTGGGCTTCTCCAGGGCATGGGCGTCGACACCACCGGTCAGCACCTTGCCGGAGCTGGGGATCACGGTGTTGTAGGCACGCGCCAGACGGGTGATGGAGTCGAGCAGGATGACCACATCCTTCTTGTGCTCGACCAGGCGCTTGGCCTTCTCGATGACCATCTCGGCGACCTGCACGTGGCGGGTCGGCGGCTCGTCGAAGGTGGAGGCGACCACTTCGCCGCGCACGGTGCGCTGCATCTCGGTCACTTCTTCCGGACGCTCGTCGATCAGCAGGACGATCAGGTGGCACTCGGGGTTGTTGCGGGTGATGTTCGAGGCAATGTTCTGCAGCATGATGGTCTTACCCGCTTTCGGCGGGGCGACGATCAGGCCGCGCTGGCCCTTGCCAATCGGCGAGCAGAGGTCGATCACACGGCCGGTGATGTCCTCGGTGGAGCCGTTACCGGCTTCCATGGTCAGACGCTGATTCGGGAACAGCGGCGTGAGGTTCTCGAACAGGATCTTGTTCTTGGCGTTTTCCGGGCGGTCGAAGTTGATGCTATCGACCTTGAGCAGGGCGAAGTAACGCTCGCCTTCCTTCGGCGGACGAATCTTGCCGACGATGGTGTCACCGGTACGCAGGTTGAAACGGCGGATCTGGCTGGGCGAGACGTAGATGTCGTCAGGGCCGGCCAGGTAGGAGGAGTCGGCGGAACGGAGGAAGCCGAAACCGTCCTGGAGAATCTCCAGCACACCGTCGCCGCCAATCTCTTCGCCGCCTTTGGCGTGCTTTTTCAGCAGGGCGAAGATGATGTCCTGCTTACGCGAACGGGCCATGTTTTCCAGGCCCATCTGTTCGGCCATGTCCAGCAGTTCGGCAATCGGTTTTTGCTTGAGTTCGGTCAGATTCATAGGAATGACGTGATCATTTAAGAAGAGAAAGAAGCTGTTAGCTTGAGAGGCCGCGCCGCAAGGAAGGCGACAGGATCGCGAACGAATTCGTATTGGAATGAATCGGCGACGGCATGCAGAGGGCTGCCTGGAGGAGGCAGCGAGGCCGAATGTAACACCGTGAAAAAACAGCGTCTAGCCCGAAAAACGAAAAAACCCCGCAAACGTCGGGGTTTCTTCCAGAGCGCTAGGGTGGGCTAAAGCCCACCCTACTTCTTAGATGTTGCTGTCGAGGAACGCTGCCAGCTGCGATTTGGACAGTGCGCCGACCTTGGTCGCTTCGACGTTGCCGTTCTTGAACAGCATCAGGGTCGGGATACCACGCACGCCGTACTTCGGCGGGGTTTCCTGGTTCTCGTCGATGTTCAGCTTGCAGATCTTCAGTTTGCCTTGGTAGTCCTTGGCGATCTCGTCGAGCACCGGTGCGATCATCTTGCACGGGCCGCACCATTCAGCCCAGTAGTCGACCAGAACCGGACCTTCGGCCTGGATGACGTCCTGGTCGAAGCTGGCATCGCTGACGTTAGTGATGAATTCACTCATTGGAAATCTCCGTATATTCGGAAGCAAAAAATTGCCGGGAGAAATTTTTGACGTCGCTTGCGACGGCCCGAAGGGTTGCAACCAAGGATGGCTGGCAACCGAAAGTGGCGACATCATAGCCCGGCTTGCCTGACACCGAAAGGCACCGGCGATTGAGCCACTCGATAGTTTCAATCACCCAGGGTGATGAAGGCGATACCGGTACGCAACGCCGCCGCACGAATGTGCTGCTGCATGGCCTTCTGCGCCGGGCTGGCGGCGTGCCGAGCGAGGGCCTTGAGGATCTTGCGATGCTCCTGCCAGGTTTCCATTGCGCGCTCAGGGCGAATGAACGGCAGCTTCTGGCTCTCCAGAAAGATGTCGGCGCTGGAGGTGACCAGGGCGAACATCGCCTGGTTACCGCTGGCAGCGAGGATGCGCTGGTGGAACTCGAAGTCCAGCCGCGTCGCCTGTTCGAAATTTTCCGCACGCAGTTCCCGGCGCATCTGCTCGACGTTGTCCTCGAGAAAATCCAGCTCCTCGGCCGTCATCCGCCCGGCCGCCAGACCACAGGCAAAACCTTCCAGAGCGAAGCGCAGCTGGAAGGTATCGGCAGCCGACACCTGCGCGGCGAAAGGCCAGACGAAACCACCTGCGGCTTCGGCCTTGGGCGCCTGCTGAACGAACACGCCCTTGCCGGCCTGCACGCTGACCAGCCCCAGCGCACTGAGCGAGGACAGCGCCTCACGCAGCGAGGCCCGACTGACGCCCAGGCGCTCGGCCAGATCACGCTGCGAAGGCAACGCATCGCCAGGGCGATAGCCCTCCTCCTCGATCAGGCGACGGATCGCCTGCAGAGCATATTCGGGTACCGCGCGGGGAGCGGAAGCATTCATCGCTGTTCGGGCCGGTCAGTCCAGTGAAGCCGCCTTTGTACGGCCATAACACTGCCTCAGGCAAGCGACGCCCTGTTGTGGAACAGCCCGTCACCGGGATGCACCGAGATGGCCCAGAAAAAATGCTGACCACCTGATCAGCTACGCCAACTGTTCAGACCAGTAAGACCTTGTTTCAGCGCGCCTGAAGCGATGAAAGCCCTTATTTCATTGAACTTGGCACAACCGATGCACTGCACGAACCAGGCAAAACGCTTCAGTTTTCGTTCATTCATCGGGAGTTCGACATGCGCAAATTTCACCGCACCCTGCTGGGTACCCTGTTCGCCGCCCTGGCCTTTGGCGCCAGCACCGTTCACGCCGATGCACTCGAAGACATCAGCAAGGCTGGCGTACTGAAAGTCGCCGTGCCGCAGGATTTCCCACCGTTCGGCTCGGTCGGCCCGGACATGAAACCGCGTGGCCTGGACATCGACACCGCGCAACTGCTGGCCGACAAGCTGGCGGTGAAGCTGGAACTGACCCCAGTCAACAGCACCAACCGTATCCCCTTCCTCACCACCGGCAAGGTCGATCTGGTGATCTCCAGCCTGGGCAAGAACCCCGAGCGTGAAGCGGTGATCGATTTCTCCGCGCCCTACGCCCCGTTCTACCTCGGCGTATTCGGCCCGGAAGACGCCGCCATCGCCAGCCTCGATGACCTCGACGGCAAGACCATCAGCGTCACCCGTGGCTCCATCGAAGACATCGAGCTGACCAAGGTCGCCCCGCAAGGCGCGACCATCAAGCGCTTCGAGGACAACAACTCGACCATCGCCGCCTACCTGTCCGGCCAGGTCGAGCTGATCGCCAGCGGCAACGTGGTGATGGTGGCCATCTCCGAGAAAAACCCCAAGCGCGTGCCGAGCATGAAACTCAAGCTCAAGGACTCGCCGGTGTACGTGGGTGTGAACAAGGATCAGGTCGCCCTGCTGGACAAGGTCAACACCATCATCGCTGGCGCCAAGGCTGACGGCAGCCTCGACGCGATCAGCCAGAAGTGGCTGAAGCAACCGCTGCCGGCCGGTCTCTGAGCCGCGCGGAGAACTGAGCCATGGCGTACCAGTTCGACTTCGCCGCCGTCCTGCAGCACAGCGATCTGCTGCTGCAGGGCGCGGCCTTCACCCTCGGCCTGACGGCGATCGGCACCCTGCTGGGTGTCGGTCTCGGCATCGTCGGGGCGATACTGCGCGCCTGGCGCATCCGCCCGTTCGACCGGATTGTCGGCGTCTACGTGGAGCTGATCCGCAATACGCCGTTCATCGTCCAGCTGTTCTTCATCTTCTTCGGCTTGCCCTCGCTCGGCGTACGCCTGAGCGAATGGGAGGCCGCCATTCTGGCCATGGTGATCAACCTCGGCGCCTACTCCACGGAGATCATCCGTGCCGGCATCCAGGCCATCCCGCACGGCCAGCTAGAGGCGGCCAGCGCACTGGCCATGAGCCGCTTCGAGACCTTCCGCCATGTGGTGCTGCGCCCGGCGCTGGGCAAGGTGTGGCCGGCCCTGTCGAGCCAGATCATCATCGTCATGCTCGGTTCGGCGGTGTGCTCGCAGATCTCCACCGAGGAGTTGTCGTTCGCCGCCAACTTCATCCAGTCGCGCAACTTCCGCGCCTTCGAGACCTACCTGCTGACCACCGCGCTGTACCTGGTCATGGCCATCGGGATTCGCCAGTTGCTGGCCTGGGTCGGCCGCCGCTTCATCATGGGAGCCCGCTGATGGACTTCACCCTCTGGGACATCCTGCGCAACCTGCTCACCGGTCTGCAGTGGACGCTGCTGCTGTCGCTGGTGGCCTTCATCTGCGGCGGCATCGCCGGCCTGTTGGTGTTGCTGGCGCGGCTGTCACCGTTATCGGCGCCGCGCATCCTCGCTCGTGGCTATATCGAACTGTTCCAGGGCACGCCGCTGTTGATGCAGCTGTTTCTGGTGTTCTTCGGCATCGCCCTGCTCGGCCTCGACGTGTCGCCCTGGCTGGCTGCGGCCACCGCACTGACGCTGTTCACCAGCGCCTTTCTCGCCGAAATCTGGCGCGGCTGCGTCGAGTCGATCAGTCGTGGCCAGTGGGAAGCTTCTGAAAGCCTGGCCATGAGTCGCCTGGAAACCCTGCGCCACGTGGTGCTGCCGCAGGCGCTGCGCATCGCCGTAGCGCCCACCGTCGGCTTCTCCGTGCAGGTGGTCAAGGGCACCGCGGTGACCTCGATCATCGGTTTCACCGAGCTGACCAAGACCGGCAGCATGCTGGCCAACGCCACCTTCGAGCCATTCATGGTCTACGGCTTCGTCGCCCTCGGTTACTTCCTGCTCTGCTACCCGCTCTCGCTCGCTGCATACCGCCTGGAAAGGAGGCTGAATGTCACTGCTTAACGTCACCGCCCTGCACAAGTATTACGGCGACAACCACGTGCTCAAGGGCATCGACCTCAAGGTCGAGGAAGGCGAAGTGGTCGCCATCATCGGCCGCAGCGGCTCGGGCAAGAGCACCTTCCTGCGCACCCTCAACGGCCTGGAATCGATCAACGACGGCGTGATCGAAGTCGACGGCGAGTACATCGACGCCGCCCGCGCCGACCTGCGCAGCCTGCGACAGAAGGTCGGCATGGTGTTCCAGCAGTTCAACCTGTTCCCTCATCTCACCGTCGGTGAAAACGTCATGCTGGCGCCGCAGGTGGTGAAGAAGACCCCGCGCGCCGAAGCCGAGCAGATCGCCCGGCAGATGCTCGAACGCGTCGGCCTGAGCGAGAAATTCGACGCCTATCCAGAACGCCTGTCCGGCGGTCAGCAACAGCGCGTGGCCATCGCCCGCGCCCTGGCCATGTCGCCCAAGGTGCTGCTGTGCGACGAGATCACCTCGGCGCTCGACCCGGAGTTGGTCAACGAGGTGCTGGCGGTGGTCAAGCAACTGGCCAGCGAAGGCATGACCCTGATCATGGTCACCCACGAGATGCGCTTCGCCCGCGAAGTGGGCGACAAGCTGGTGTTCATGCACCAGGGCAAGGTGCACGAGATGGGTGATCCGAAAGCGCTGTTCGCCGCGCCGCAGACCGAGGAGCTGCGCAACTTCATCGGTTCGGTGAACCTGTGAACGCCATGACTCCACTGCCGCTGCGTATCGAGCCCCTGACCCGCGAAGCCTTCGCGCCGTTCGGTGATGTGATCGAAACGGCCGGCGCCCAGGCTTTCCCGATCAACGCCGGCACCACTACCCGCTACCACGACCTGGTGCAGGTGGAGTTGGCCGGTGAAGCGCCACGTACCCTGGTCAACCTGTTCGAGGGCAAGGCCTGGCACGCACCCATCACCCTTACCATGCTCGAACGCCATCCGCTGGGCAGCCAGGCGTTCTACCCAGTGGATGGCGGGCGCATGTTGATCGTCGTCGCCCCGTCTGGCGAACTGGACGAGTCGAAAATCCGCGCCTTCATCAGCGCGCCGGATCAGGGAGTGAACTACGCGCGGGGCACCTGGCACCACCCGTTGCTATGCCTGCAGCACCCGGGACGCTTCCTGGTGGTGGATCGTGGCGGCGAGGGGCATAACTGCGACGAACAGCTTCTGAAACAGCCACTGAGCGTGCTGAACCTGCGATAACCACAGGTCTAGACCAGTTTCATGCGACATCCGAATGCGTTGGCTCATGCGCTCAGTCGTGGCAGGATGCGCGGAAATCGAACGAGATGCCGCAATCATGCCCCACGCCCCTGCCGAGAATTTTCCTCTGATCGCTGCCATCGACCTGGGCTCGAACAGTTTTCACATGGTGCTGGCCAAGGCCGACAATCATGAGATTCGCATCCTCGAGCGCCTCGGCGACAAGGTGCAACTGGCGGCCGGTCTGGATGACGAGCGCCAGCTCAGCGAGGAGGCGATGCAGCGCGGCCTGGATTGCCTGCGTCGTTTCGCCCAGTTCACCAACAGCCTGCCGGAAGGCGCGGTGCGTATCGTCGGCACCAACGCCCTGCGCGAAGCGCGCAACCGCGCCGTGTTCATCCGCCGTGCCGAGGAAATTCTCGGTCATCAGGTCGAGGTGATTTCCGGTCGCGAAGAAGCGCGCCTGATCTACCTCGGTGTTTCACACAGCATCGCCGACACCCCCGGCAAGCGCCTGGTCGCCGACATTGGCGGCGGCAGCACCGAGTTCATCATCGGCCAGCGTTTCGAGCCGCTGCTGCGCGAAAGCCTGCAGATGGGCTGCGTGAGCTTCACCCAGCGTTACTTCAAGGACGGCAAGATCACCCCGGCACGCTACGCCCAGGCCTATACCGCCGCCCGTCTGGAACTGATGGGCATCGAGCAGGCCTTGCGCCGCCTCGGCTGGGAAGATGCCGTGGGCGCCTCGGGCACCATCAAGGCCATCGGCCTGGCGACCAAGGCCGCCGGTCTGGGCAATGGTGAGGTCACGGTCGAGGGCCTGGCCTGGCTCAAGCGCAAGCTGTTCAAACTGGGCGAGGTAGAGAAGATCGACCTCGACGGCATCAAGCCCGATCGTCGCGGCATCTTCCCCGCTGGCCTGGCGATTCTCGAAGCGATCTTCGATGCCTGCGACATCCAGCGCATGAGCCATTCAGAAGGCGCCCTGCGCGAGGGTGTGCTGTACGACCTGCTCGGCCGTCACCAGCACGAGGACGTGCGCGAGCGCACCCTGGCAGCCTTCATGGAGCGCTATCACGTCGATGTCGACCAGGCTGCACGGGTCGAGGCCAAGGCGTTGTCGGCACTGGACAAGGTCGCCAGCGACTGGGGCCTGACCGATGATTGGCATCGCGAGCTGTTGTGCTGGGGCGCCAAGGTGCATGAAGTGGGCCTGGATATCGCCCACTATCAGTACCACAAGCACGGTGCCTACCTGATCGAGCACTCGGATCTGGCCGGCTTCTCCCGCCAGGATCAGCAGATGCTCGCCCTGCTGGTGCGCGGCCACCGCCGCAACATTCCCAAGGACAAGTTCGCCGAGTTCGGCGAGGAAGGCGTCAAGCTAATGCGCCTGTGCGTGCTGCTGCGTTTCGCCATCCTGTTCCACCACATCCGGGGTACGCAGGACATGCCGCAGGTGCAGTTCAAGGCCGGCGAGAACAGCCTGGAGATCGTCTTTCCGGAAGGCTGGCTGACGGCCAACCCGCTGACCCAGGCGGATTTCGAAGCCGAAGCCGAGTGGCTCAAGCGCATCGATCTGAGCCTGAGCGTGCGCTGATCAAGGCACCACGCCCTGGCATAAGCGTAGGGCGGATGGAACCCGCCGTTAGCTGTGATCAGCAGCGATGACACGCAAGGCGGCCGCAGCCATAAGGTATTAGTGCAGGCAGCCTGTAGGGCGGGTGAAACCCGCCAAGACCGCAAAGCCCTCTCTCCAGACCTGATTGCCAGCGATCAGGCGCTCACCGGCGCAGGAAGCAGTGCTTCGAAAAAGCGCACGTCGTCAAAGAGCCACGGCACGCGGCCACCCAAGCCCTCTCCCATACATGGGAGAGGGTCATCAGATCGCCACAAGCGGTCTTTTTATCGCGTCACGATCACCGGTGCGGTGAGCTTCTCCAGCAGCGCGGCCTGGGCATTGCGCGGGTTCTGGTTGCCGGTGGGCTGCTGGCGCAGGTAGCGACCATCGGACTGCAGCACCCAGGCCTGGGTGTTGTCGGTCAGGTAGCTTTCCAGCTCTTTCTTGACGCGGGTGATCAGCTTCTTGCCTTCCACCGGGAAGCAGGTCTCCACGCGCTTGTCGAGGTTGCGCTCCATCCAGTCAGCACTGGACAGATAAATCAGCTCGTCGCCGCCATTGAGGAAGTAGTACACCCGCGTGTGTTCGAGGAAGCGACCGATGATCGAGCGTACCTGGATGTTGTGCGACACCCCCGGCACACCCGGGCGCAGGCAGCACATGCCACGCACCACCAGGTCGATTTTCACCCCGGTCTGGCTGGCCTTGTACAGCGCGCGGATGATCTTCGGATCGGTCAGGGCATTGAACTTGGCGATGATCTGCGCCGGCTTGCCTTCGGCCGCCGCAGCGGTCTCCTTGGCAATCAGGTCGAGCAGCGTCTTCTTCAGGGTGAAGGGCGCATGCAGCAGCTTCTTCATGCGCAGGGTCTTGCCCATGCCGATCAACTGACTGAACAGCTTGCCGACGTCTTCGCCAAGAGCCACGTCGGCGGTGAGCAGGCTGTAGTCGGTGTACAGACGGGCGTTGCCGGCGTGGTAGTTACCGGTGCCAAGGTGCGCGTAGCGACGAATCTCGCCGTTCTCACGGCGCAGGATCAGCATCATCTTGGAGTGGGTCTTGAAGCCGACCACACCGTAGATCACCACCGCACCGGCTGCCTGCAGGCGGCTGGCCAATTGCAGGTTGGACTCTTCGTCGAAACGCGCGCGCAGTTCGATCACCGCAGTGACTTCCTTGCCGTTACGCGCCGCTTCCACCAGCGCGTCGACGATCTCCGAATTAGCCCCGGAGCGATACAGGGTCTGCTTGATCGCCAGCACGTGCGGGTCTTTCGCCGCCTGGCGCAGCAGGTCGACCACGGGCGTAAAGGACTCGAAGGGGTGCAGCAGCAGGATGTCCTGTTTGCTGACCACGTTGAAGATGTTCTCGGCGTTCTGCAGCAGCTTGGGGATTACCGGCGTGAACGGGGCGTACTGCAGATCCGGGTGGTTATCCAGGCTGGTGATGCTGAACAGGCGGGTCAGGTTCACCGGGCCGTTGACCTGATACAGCTCGCCTTCGGTCAGGCCGAACTGCTTGAGCAGGTGGTCACGCAGGTGTTTCGGGCAGGTATCGACCACCTCCAGACGCACCGCATCGCCGTAGCGGCGGCTGAACAGCTCGCCACGCAGGGCGCGGGCCAGGTCTTCAACGTCCTCGGTATCCACCGACAGGTCGGCGTTACGGGTCAGACGGAACTGGTAGCAGCCCTTGACCTTCATGCCCTGGAACAGGTCGTCGGCATGGGCGTGGATCATCGACGAGAGGAACACGTAGTTGTCGCCGGGACCACCGACGTCCTCGGGCACACGGATGATGCGCGGCAGCAGACGCGGCGCCGGAATGATGGCCAGACCGGAATCGCGACCGAAGGCATCGACGCCTTCCAGCTCGACGATGAAGTTCAGGCTCTTGTTCACCAGCAACGGGAAGGGGTGCGTCGGGTCGAGGCCGATGGGGGTGATGATCGGTGCGATCTCGTCGCGGAAGTAGCGACGTACCCAGGCCTTGAGCTTGGTCGTCCAGTAACGCCGACGGATGAAGGTGATGCCCTGCTTGGCCAGCGCCGGGAACAGGGTGTCGTTGAGGATGGCGTACTGCCGATCGACCTGCTCGTGCACCAGCTCGGAAATCCGCGCCAGCGCCTGGTGTGGCTGCAGGCCGTCGGCACCGGCCTGCTCACGGGCGAAGTTGATCTGTTTCTTCAGGCCGGCGACGCGAATCTCGAAGAACTCGTCGAGGTTGCTGGAGAAGATCAGCAGGAACTTCAGGCGCTCCAGCAATGGATAGGACTCGTCCAGCGCCTGCTCCAGCACGCGGATGTTGAACTGCAGCTGCGACAGCTCGCGATGGATGTACAGGCTGCTGTCATCCAGACCGGGAACCGGCGCAGGCGGCGGAGCTTCCACCACTGGCGGTTCGGCGATCACCTCCACGGGGGCCGGGTTGCTGCTTTCGAGCGCTTCGCTGTTGAGTCCTTCGGTGTTCATCACTGGGTTCCTGGGGGCGTCAGTGCCCCTGTTTTAACAGTTCTGCCGCACGCACGGCGAAATAGGTGAGGATGCCATCGGCGCCGGCGCGTTTGAAGGCGGTGAGTGACTCCAGTACGACTGCCTCACTGAGCCAGCCGTTCTGAATCGCCGCCATGTGCATGGCGTACTCGCCACTGACCTGGTAGGCGAAGGTCGGCACCTTGTAGGCATCCTTCACACGCCAGACGATGTCCAGGTAGGGCATGCCCGGCTTGACCATGACCATGTCGGCGCCTTCGGCGAGGTCGGCAGCCACTTCGTGCAGCGCCTCGTCACCGTTGGCCGGATCCATCTGGTAGGTGTTCTTGCTGCCCTTGCCGAGGTTGGCGGCCGAGCCGACCGCATCGCGGAACGGGCCGTAGTAGGCGCTGGCGTACTTGGCCGAGTAGGCCATGATGCGCACGTTGACGTGATCGGCCAGTTCCAGCGCCTCGCGGATCGCCTGGATGCGCCCGTCCATCATGTCCGACGGTGCCACCACCTGGGCGCCGGCCTCGGCATGCGACAGCGCCTGCTTGACCAGCGCATCGACGGTGATGTCGTTCTGCACGTAGCCGTCTGCGTCGAGGATGCCGTCCTGGCCGTGAGTGGTGAACGGGTCGAGCGCCACGTCGCTGATCACCCCCAGCTCGGGGAATTTCGCCCGCAGGGCGCGGATCGCGCGCTGAGCGATGCCGTCCGGGTTCCACGCCTCGGCGCCGTCGAGGGATTTCTTCTCCAGCGGTGTGACCGGGAACAGCGCCAGCGCCGGAATACCCAGCGCCACCCAGTGCTCGGCCTCTTGCAGCAGCAGGTCGATGGACAGACGCTCGACACCCGGCATCGACGGTACGCTCTCGCGGCGATTCTCGCCGTCGAGGACGAACACCGGCAGGATCAGGTCGTCGACGCTCAGGCGGTTCTCGCGCACCAGACGGCGGGAGAAGTCATCGCGACGGTTGCGACGCAGACGGGTGGCAGGGAACAGGCGGTTGGCGGGGGTAACGCTCACGGCAGACTCCAGAGCCCGCACGGACGGGCCAGTGTGACGGTTATAAGCGGCCATTATGACCAAATGATGACGGTCGCATGACTTCGTGCGACGGCACGTCGCACGGCAAGGCACATATTGTGGCACGACGTGCCACCTTCCGGGCCTTTCGTGGTCGGAGTAGTCTGCATCACCCTCCACCACGAGCACGCGGCATGCTGCATGACCTGATTCGCCAGTTCGGCTACCCGGCCCTGATCCTAGGCACCTTTCTCGAGGGCGAAGTCTCGCTGCTGCTGGCGGCCTACATGGCCGTGCGCGACGTACTGAAGATCGAATGGGTGGCGCTGTGCGCCTTCCTCGGCACCTTCGCCAGCGATCAGCTGTGGTACTACCTGGGCCGCCGCCATGGCCGCGCCCTGCTCGCCCGCAAGCCACGCTGGCAACCGCTGGGCGAACGCGCCAGCGCGCTGATCCAGCGTTACCCGGATCTGTGGGTACTGTGCTTTCGCTTCCTCTACGGCCTGCGCACGGTGATGCCGCTGACCATCGGCCTGTCCGGCTACTCCTGGCGCCGCTACCTGCTGCTCGATGCCATCGGCGCCGGCGTATGGGCCGGTGGTATCAGCCTGCTGGCCTATAGCCTGGGCAACGCCATGGGCGGCCTGCTCGAGGATCTGCGCCATTACCAGATCCTGCTGCTGGCCGCCGTAGTGGTGCTGCTCGCTCTGGCCTGGCTATACCGCTGGCGCAAGGGTCGGCGTGGCTGAGCACAGTACGCCGTTGCAGGTTCAGGTCTCACACAAAAATCAGTTCATACACCCACGTGCGGACTGTTCGCTACGCTACAAGCGGCCGGCGTTCCGGGCCGCCCTACGCGCTGCGCAAGCCATGACCCGAACAGGCTGACCAGACTGTAACCGGCCAGCCATAGCCAGGCGCGCGCATCCACAGCCAAGAGGTCAAACTGCCCGGCCAACCAGAGCGCCGGCAGATTCAGCGCCAGCCGCAGCCACTCCAGGCGCAGCGCCCAGCCACGGTTCTCCAGCCAGACGCCGATGCTGTAGAGCCCCATGGCGATCCAGCCACACCCCAACAGCATCGCGCTCAGCGACAGCGACTCGCCCTGCGCGAGCAACCAGGTTCCGGCCAGCAGGTAGCAAACGAACTGCAACAGCGCATAGACCTGCGCGCCACGGGCCAAGGGCACCTCGAACTTGCAGAAGTCATCCAGCTCGCGCTTGGCCAGCGGATAGCGCGCGGCCACATCGGCCGGCCGCCAACCGGTGGGCATGAACCAGATGCGCAGCCTGTCCCACCAGGCGCTCGCCCGCCAGGCGTCATGCCACAGCCCGGCATAGACCTGTAGGTTGGCCCACAGCGGATTCCAACTGGCCAACGGCACGGTTACACCGAAGACCACCGGATGCTCGTCCAGCTCCTCCTGAAAGGTGCCGAACAAACGATCCCAGACAATGAACACACCGCCGTAATTACGATCCATGTAGATAGGATTCTGCGCATGGTGCACGCGGTGGTTGGACGGCGTGATGAACAGCCACTCGAACCAGCCCAGCTTGGGGATATGCCGGGTATGTACCCAGAACTGATAGAGCAGATTCAGAGCGGCAACGCTGAAAAACACCAGCGGCGGCACACCAACCAGCGCCATCGGCAGGTAGAAGATCCAGCCGAAGATGAAACCCGTGCTGGTTTGCCGCAACGCGGTGGAGAGGTTGTAGTCCTCGCTCTGGTGATGCACCGCATGGGCCGCCCAGAGCACGTTGCGCTCATGGCCCAGGCGGTGGTTCCAGTAGTAGCAGAAGTCATATAGGACGAAGGCGAAGCCCCATACCCAGAGACTGCTGTCTGGGAGCTCGAACAGCGCCAGGTGTTCCCAGGCGAACGCGTAGGTCAACAGGCCAACGACCTTGGTCAGCAGCCCGGTCGCCTGCGACAGCACGCCGGCACTGAGACTGTTCAGCGCATCGGCCAGGCGATAGCTGTGCCGACCACGCAAACGGTCGGCGAGAAGCTCCACTCCGATCAGCAGGAAGAAGAAGGGCACCGCATAGAGAACGTAATTCATGACTGCGCCACGTTGTTGTACTTGTGTCGGGATTGGGCTGTTATTCATCCTATGCCCACGGCAGTGCGGTTTCGCGGCGGCAGGTGACAGTCCGAGCGGCATTTGGCGACACCCACGATAGTCAATCCTCGCGCCCGTTTGCGGAGCGCGCCCTTACTCACCAGGAGTCGAGCATGAACAAGAAAGTGGCAGTGATTCTGTCCGGTTGCGGCGTCTACGATGGCGCCGAGATCCACGAAAGCGTGATCACCCTGCTGCGCCTCGACCAGCGCGGCGCCGAGGTGCAATGCTTCGCTCCCAACGTGGCGCAACTGCATGTGGTCGACCACTATCGCGGCGAGGAAATGAACGAGACGCGCAACGTCCTGGTGGAATCGGCGCGCATCGCCCGCGGCCAGATCAAGGACGTCAGGGAACTGCACGTCGCCGGCTTCGATGCGCTGATTCTGCCCGGTGGCTTCGGCGTGGCGAAGAACCTCTCGGACTTCGCCACCAATGGTGCCGGCTGCACCGTGCAACCCGACGTACTGGCCGCCTGCAAGGCCTTCGTCGACGCCGGCAAGCCGATTGGTCTGATGTGCATCGCCCCGGCGCTGGCGGCGAAAATCTTCGGTGCCGGCGTGGTCTGCACCATCGGCAGCGACCACGACACTGCCGCCGCCATGACCCAGATGGGCGCCGAGCACCACGAGTGCGCCGTGGATGAAATCGTCGAGGACGAAGCGCGCAAGCTGGTCACCACCCCGGCGTACATGCTCGCCCAATCCATCGCCGAAGCCGCCTCAGGCATCAACAAGATGGTCGACCGCGTGCTGGAACTGGCCCACCACTGACGCGACGCCGGGCTGTAGGGTGGGCCGGGCGGCGATCCGCTTCAGCCCACCCTGCTCGCCCTTACCGGCCTCGCTCGCCCCACCCTACCGGCTGCGCCCAGGCCGATCCGGCCAATGCTCACGACACTCCCGCCGCGCCGCTGGCCAAACCGGCCCGCCTGCGGCAGCGTGCCGGGGAGCGATTCGCGGAGCGACAACGATGCCTCAAGCCTTCACCCTGGACGCCGACCTGCAGCAGGCGGTGGCCACCTTCTTCCAACGCATCCCCTTCAACCAGTTGCTCGGTATCGAGATCGACACGCTGAGCGAAGAACAGGTGGTCATGCACCTGCCAATGAAGCCCGAGCTGATCGGCAACTTCGTCCACGGCATCCTGCATGGCGGGGTCATCTCCTCGCTGCTCGACGTCTGTGGCGGCGCCATGGCGCTGATCGGCGCCTTCGCCAACCATCAGCATCTGCCGGCGGCCGAGCGCATGAGCAAACTGTCCAAGCTCGGCACCATCGACCTGCGCATCGACTACCTGCGCCCCGGCCGCGGCCAGCGCTTCATTGCCACCGCCATGCCCCTGCGCGCCGGCAACAAGGTGGCGGTGATCCGCATGGAACTGCATAACGACGAAGGCGTACTGGTGGCGGTTGGTACCGGCACCTACCTGTGCGGCTGAGATGGATGTGTAGGAGCGAGCTCTGCTCGCGAAACGCTCATCACCGACAGATTCGCGAGTAGAGCTCGCTCCTACGACTCGTCGTGACGCCCGAGTCCACCGGAGCCTAACGACTCAAACGCGTGAGAATCCGATCCAGCGCATTGGCGAAGGCCTGCCGATCCTTTTCCGAATAGGGCGCCTGACCACCGCCAACCTGACCCTGTTCGCGTAGATCGGTGAACAGATTACGCACCGCCAGGCGCTCTCCCATATTGCGCTCGTCGAACTCTCGACCATGCGGGTCGAGCGCCGCCACGCCTTTCTTCACCAGGCGATCGGCCAACGGCACATCGCTGCAGATCACCAGCTCGCCCGGCACGGCATGTTCGACCAGATGATCGTCCGCCGCATCCGGCCCGCTGGGCACCACCACCAGCTTCACGCAAGCGAAATTCGGCCGGGCGACGGCCTGCCCCGCTACCAGAACCACCTCGAAGCCCCGCTTGAGGGCGAATTTCACTACCTGGTCGCGCGCCGCCCGAGGGCAGGCGTCGGCATCGATCCACACGCGCATGCAGCACCTTCCGCTATCAATAGGCGCAGTATGCCAGCAAGTTGCGGGGAGCAGCCTCAGCGACGGTGGAAGGGCTCGCAGCGCGAACGCACGGTGCGCGACAAGTGGTCGTCGGTCAGTTCGATCAGATCCAGCTCGACTTCGTCCGGCAGCAGTTCGGCCACCAGCGCAGCCAGACGCCGCTGGCCACGCTGATCGGCCCCGGAAATCGCCAGCAGCAGACGCGGCTGCGGGCCTATGGCGGGATCGCGCAAGGCTGCGAGGTAGGCCTCACAGACCTCGAGCTGGGCACAGACATCGGCAAGCGCCTGCTCCAGAACGGGGTGACGCAGGGGAGCGACCGTCAGCTCAGGGCTGTCGGCGTAATGGGTCGAATGAATCGTGGAGGACATGCGCGCACTCGGCAGAGGAATTGAAACCAGCCTAGGCGCTGTCAGACCAGTTGTCGTGGCGACGGTTCACGCAATGAAGCAACGAAGGCGGCCAAAGCCGCCCTCGTTCACGCATGCAGCGACAGGTTACGCCGCTGTCTGCTGCGCCAGACGCCGACGCTCGCTGAGGCGGCTGCGCCCATACAGCAGTGCGATGCCCGCCAGTGCCAGGCCCTGCGCCGAGAGGCTCCAGGCGTCGGCATGGATACCCAGCCAATCGAAATCGAAGAAGGGTACGGGGCGCGTGCCCAGTACGCCGGCTTCCTGCAGGGCCGCCACGCCATGCCCGGCGAAGACCACCGAGAGCACGCACAACAGGATCGCGTTGGCACCGAAGAAGGTGGCCAGCGGCAGCTTGCGCGAGCCACGCAGAATCACCCAGGCCAGGCCAAGCAGCACTACCAGCGCGGTACCGGCGCCCGCCAGTACTGCACCGTGACCAGCCGGGCCGGCCTGCAGCCAAAGGGTTTCGTAGAACAGGATGACCTCGAACAGCTCACGGTACACCGAGAAGAACGCCAGCACGGCGAAGCCGAAGCGACCACCGCCACCAACCAGGCTGCTCTTGATGTAATCCTGCCAGGCAGCGGCGTGGCGGCGGTCGTGCATCCACACGCCCACCCACAGCAGCACCACGCTGGCGAACAGCGCGGTAGCGCCTTCGAGCAATTCACGCTGGGCACCGCTGACATCGATCAGATAAGCCGCCACGGCCCAGGTGCCAACCCCGGCGAGCAGCGCCAGGCCCCAGCCGATGTGCACGCTGCGCACTGCCTGCTGCTGGCCGGTATTGTTGAGGAAGGCGAGGATCGCTGCCAGCACCAGAATGGCTTCCAGGCCTTCACGCAGCAGGATCAGCAAGCTAGAGAAGAAGCTCAGCGAGGCGTTCATCGCGCCGCCTTCGAGCAGCTCGGCCGACTTGGCCAGCTCGACCTTGGCCAGCTCCAACGCCTGAGCGGCCTGAGCGACGCTGGCGCCATCCTGAATCGCCTGACGGTAGGCCATCAGGGCTTTTTCGGTGGTCTTGCGCTGTACCGCGTCGAGGTTGTCCAGCGCCCCTTCGACCAGTTCGAAGCCTTCCAGGTAAGCACCTACCGAGAGGTCGTAGGCCTGCTCGACATGCCCGTCACGGTAAGCCTGCAGGCTGCGTTCAAGCGTGCTGCGAGTATGCCCGATCAGTTGCTGTGGGCCACGCTGCTCCACCGTCGGCCGTGCGCGCTGAGCCCGGAAGGCCGCGATGTCGCCGCCAGCCGCGGCGACTTCCGCCGGCGTGCGGCCGGCCAACTCGGCCATATCGAAATGTTTCTCGCCCTGCGCCTGAGTCGTGGCGGTAAAGCCGGCGATGTAAGTGGCCAGATCCCAACGCTGGCGGTCGTCGAGCTGATCGGCGAAGGACGGCATGTCAGTGCCTTCGATGCCCAGGCCAAGCGTGTTGTAGAGATCGTAGAGGCTCAGCCGGTCGAGACGCGCAGCGTCGCGCAGATTCGAAGGCGGAGGCTCCAGACCGATACCCGCCGGGCCATCACCCGCGCCGGCATCGCCGTGGCACACCGAGCAATGCTGCGCATAAAGCGGCGCACCACGCTCTGGATCAGGAGTGATGGCCGGCGTCTGCGCCACCTGATACAGCTCGGCCAATTGTGCGCTGAGCTGGCGTGCCTGATGGGCGACCTGCTCACCGGGCTGGCGCTGTTCGACGGCTTGCTGCAACGCAGCGATGCCCTGCTCCAGACCGCTGCGCTCGGCCTTGGCCGGCAAGGCGGCCACCAGGCCTTTCAGCACGCCGAGAAACTCCAGCTGCTCGCGGTACTCACCGGCATCGACCACCTGGCCATCCGCTACCGTGGCCGGATAGTCGGCGCCGATATAGCCAAGCATGTGCAGGGCCTGCGCAGCCCCATCGAGTGACTCTGCCTGGGCGCAAAGGCTGCTCAATGCCAGGACGGAGAGCAACAGGCAGGACAGCAGGGAACGATAACGACTCATCAATGCATTCCGAAACGCGAATGGATGGCATTAATTGTTGCCGCCTTGCCCTGCGCAAACAAGGAAAATCTGAAATATTTGGTAACAGGCCGCCGAATGGCAGCCTGCGTCGTACTCAGACAGCCGCGCGCTTGACCGTCGCCAGCAAGCCTGCCGCTGCGACGAAGAGCGTCGCGAAACTGCGATTCATCACCCGCTGCTGACGTGGCGTACGCAACAGGCGCAGCACACGCGAGGCGAGGCCGGTATAGCCGGCCATCACGATCAGGTCGACCGTGATCATCGTCACGCCCATCACCAGATACTGCGCCACCAGCGGTTCATGCGGATTGATGAACTGCGGCAGTACCGCGAGCATGAAGACGATCGCCTTGGGATTGCTGAAGTTGACCAGGAAACCACGCAACACCAGGGTCAGTGGCCGGCCAATGGGGCGCTCGGCCGCACCGGCATCCAAGTCGCTGGGCAGGGCGACCCACTGCTTGTAGGCGAGGAATACCAGATAAGCCACGCCGAACCACTTGATCACGCTGAAGGCCAGGGCCGAGGTGGCCAGAATGGCGCCTACGCCAGCGGCCACGATGGCGATCTGCAGGGCCAGGCCGAGCTGCAGCCCCAGCGCGTTCCAGTAGCCACGCCAGAAACCGTATTGCATGCCGGCGGACATCGACGCCACGGCACCGGCACCCGGCGACAGGCTGATCACCCAACAGGCGACGAAGAAGGCGAGCCAGGTTTCCATGGCCATGATGCGGTACCTCGGAGAGCGAAAGCAGTAGATGAGCGCTACAGCCTACTCCTGCGCCGGCGTTCAGCGCCAGCGTCGCACCGACTTCTGAAAGAACAGGCTGTTGGGCACCTGCAACAGGGCGCCGGCGCCCTCTTCGCTCGCGTCCTGCAAGGTGGTGTAGAACAGGTTGATGGCGATCACCCGCCCCTTTACACCGGGCTTGTCCGCACTCTCGATGACCTCCACGGTATCGCCCATGCGAAACGGGCCCATGGTGAAGATCAGCAGCGCGCAGAACATGTTCGACAGCACGCTCCAGATGGCGAAGAAGGCCACGGCGGCGACGGCGGTGAAGCCGGTGAGCGCCGTCCACAGCACGGTCGCGGAAACGCCGAGGCGCTCCAGCACCATCAGCAGGGCGCTGCCCATGATCAGCCAGCGCACCAGGCCACGCAGCGGCAGCAGCACTTCCTGCGGCAACAGGCTGTAGCGCTCGCCAAGGCGACTGATGGCGCGGGTGAGGATGCGCTGCGCCATCCAGGCCAGGAGGATGATCAGCAGCACCTGGCCCGCACGCACCAGCGGGTCGCGCCAGGTAGCGAGCAGTTGCAGCAGATCGGCTTGCTCGATCATTCGGCCTCCTCCAACTGTTGCTGCAGCGCCTCCAGGGTTTCCAGCGCCAGCAGCCAGGCTTCTTCCAGCTCCGCTTCGCGTGTCTTGAGCTGCGCCTGCTCGGCCAGACGCTGGCGCAACTCGTCCTTGCGTGCGGACTCGTACAGGGCGCTGTCGCCCAGCTGGGTTTCCACGGCGGCGAGCTTTTCCTGCACCTTGCCCAGCTCCTGTTCGAGCTTGTCGGCCTGCTTCTTGTGCGGTGCCAGTTGCTGGCGCAGCGCCGCGGCAGCCTGACGCTGAGCGCGCTTGTCGGTCTTGTCCGCCGCACCCTCGGCCGGCGCGCTCGGTGGCGCCTGGCGCTGACGGTAATCGACCAGCCAACGTGCGTAGTCGTCGAGGTCGCCATCGAACGGCGCCACACGACCCTCTGCAACCAGGAGGAATTCGTCGGTGGTGCTCTTGAGCAGATGGCGATCGTGCGAAACCACCACCACGGCGCCGGCAAATTCCTGCAGGGCCATGGTCAGCGCCAGGCGCATTTCCAGGTCGAGGTGGTTGGTCGGTTCATCGAGCAGCAGCAGGTTGGGCTTGCCCCAAGCGATCAGCGCCAAGGCCAGGCGCGCCTTCTCGCCACCGGAGAAATTCACCACCGGCTCGTCGCAACGCGCGCCGCGGAAGTCGAAACCACCAAGGAAGTCGCGCAGGGTCTGCTCACGCTCGCTCGGCGCCAGACGCTGCAGGTGCAGCAACGGGCTGGCCTTGTCGTCCAAGGCGTCCAGCTGGTGCTGGGCGAAATAGCCGATCACCAGATTTTCGCCACGGGTCAGGCTGCCACTCAGCGGCTGCAGCTCGGCGGAGAGGTTCTTGATCAGCGTCGACTTGCCCGCACCGTTGGGGCCGAGCAGGCCGATACGCGCGCCCGGTACCAGGCTCAGTTTGACCTGCTGCAGCACGGTCTTGTCGCCATAGCCGAGGCGACCTTCGCTGAGGCTGAGCAGCGGCGTGGAGATCTTGTCGGCCTCGCGGAAGACGAAGTCGAACGGCGAGTCGACATGCGCTGCGCTCAGTTCCTCCATGCGCTCCAACGCCTTGATCCGGCTCTGCGCCTGACGGGCCTTGGTGGCCTGGGCCTTGAAGCGGGCGATGTACTTTTCCATGTGCGCGCGTTGCGCCTGCTGCTTCTCGTACGCCTGTTGCTGCTGGGCCAGACGCTCGGCACGGGTGCGCTCGAAGGCCGTGTAGCCACCGCGGTACAGGTTCAGCTTGCGCTGCTCGACATGGGCAACGTGGTCGACCACGGCATCGAGAAAATCACGGTCGTGAGAAATCAGCAGCAAGGTGCCGGGGTAGCTCTGCAACCAACCCTCGAGCCAGAGAATGGCGTCCAGATCCAGGTGGTTGGTCGGTTCGTCGAGCAACAGTAGGTCAGACGGACACATCAGCGCCTGGGCCAGGTTCAGGCGCATGCGCCAGCCACCGGAGAAGTCGCCGACACGGCGATCCATCTGCGCGTTATCGAAGCCCAGACCAGCCAGCAGCTTGCGCGCGCGGGCGTCGGCGGTATAACCGTCGGCGCTGTCCAGCTCGCTGTGCAGACGGGCGATGGCAGCACCGTCATGCGCCTGCTCGGCAGCGGCCAGTTCGACCTGCACGCGGCGCAGGTTGTGGTCGCCGTCGAGCACGTAATCCACTGCCAGGCGTTCGAGGTTGTCGACCTCCTGGCGCATGTGCGCGATACGCCAGTCGCCGGGCAGCAGGCAATCGCCGGCGTCCGGGGTCAGCTCACCACGCAACAGGGCGAACAAACTGGATTTACCGGCGCCGTTGGCACCGATCAGACCGGCCTTGTGACCGGCGTGCAGGGTCAGTTCCGCGCCTTCGAGAAGGCGTTGCGGACCGCGCTGTAGAGTGAGGTTCTGGAGTCGGATCATAATGGCCGCGGAGTCTACCAAATCGCCCCGGAGGCCGCGTGCAGGATCTGTGGAATTTCGCCCTCGAACTCTACGCCAGGCCCGGTGTGGAACAGGCCTGCCTGCAGCTGCAGGACGCAGGCGGTGATGTTTGCCTGTTGCTGACGGGCGCCTGGCTACAACGACGGGGAGTGCTCAGCAAGGAAAGCCGCCTGCGCGAACTGCGCGATCTTGCCGAACCCTGGCAACAGGAGATGGTGATGCCGCTGCGGCAGTTGCGCCAGCACTGGCGCAACGCTGCCCAGCAGGATGCCGACTGGGCAACCTTGCGCGAACAGCTGAAGAAACTGGAGCTGCAGGCCGAGCGGGTGCTGCTCGAACAATTGCAGGCGTTGGCCGAGAACTGGCCGGATGGAGAGGCCGAAGACGACTGGCTGTCGGCCTTGGCAGGCCAGGACAGCGCCGCGCTGCAAGTGCTGCGCGGCGCCATCCGAGGGCTTTAGGAGGCGCTGGGCGTCACAGAGGCAGACGCAGCTTCGGCCGCGGCAGGCGCTGCCGGGGCCGCAGGTGCGGCAGCAGGCTTGGTAACGGCCTTTTTCACCGGCGCCTTGGCAGCAGCCGGTTTCTTCGCTGCGGCGGGCTTGGCTGGAGCAGCCTTCGGCGCCGGTTTGGCAGCAACAGCTTTGGCTGCAGCAGGCTTGGC
Source organism: Pseudomonas sp. C11 (assembly GCF_034683865.1). Classification (NCBI taxonomy): domain Bacteria; kingdom Pseudomonadati; phylum Pseudomonadota; class Gammaproteobacteria; order Pseudomonadales; family Pseudomonadaceae; genus Pseudomonas; species Pseudomonas sp. C11. The sequence goes on along the minus strand of NZ_JAWIIP010000019.1, from coordinate 15,814 downwards.
GACGGGCTTGCTGGCCGCTGGCTTGGCCGGCGCCTTGGCTGCTACCGGTTTGACCGCTGCTGGCTTGGCAGGTGCTTTGGCAACTGCAGGCTTGGCCGCAGCTTTTGGCGCAACCGGCTTGGCGGCAACGGCCTTGCTGGCAGCGGGTTTGGCAGCCGGCTTGCTCACCGGTTTAGCGGCAGCAGGTTTGGCTGGCGCCTTTTTCACCGGAGCCTTGCTAGCGGCGGGCTTTTTCTCCACCGCAGGCTTGGCGACCGGGGCGGCCGCTTTGGCCTCACGTGCATCGAGCGCCTTGGAAGTCGCTTCCTTTACTTTGCCCACACCCTGGGCCAGCTTCAGGCTCTCCTGAGCATCACGCTTGAGCTGGGCGATGTAGGTGCGGGTCTCGCTCTGGCGATTTTTCAGAGTATCGAGCAGTTCTTCCAGCTCGGCGACCGCGTCCTTGGCCTTGGCTTGCGCCTTCGCCTTACCGGCAACGGCGGCATCCTGCAGCTTGCCGCGGGCCTTGTGCAGTTTTTCCTGAGCCTTGCCACGCTGCTTTTCCAGCTTGGCGAGCAGTTTTTCGGCATCGACCAGCGCTTGCGAGCAGGCGTTCTCGAGATGCTCGAGCAGGCTACCGGCGAGTTGATGCAACAGATGCAACGGGGTACTGACGGACTTCTTCTTGGCCGACATGGCGCGCCTCCAGGCGGATGTGGATGTACCATACTAGTCGCGCGCGTCATGCCCCGCCATAGGCCCGTGGATGACGCCGCACGGCAACCCACGCCAAGCGCTGGCATAATCGCCGGCAACTCGCCTGGAGACTTCGTCATGCGCCGCGCCCTTGCCCTCACCCTGAGCTTCGCCGCCACCCCGTTGTGGTCCGCGCCTGCGCAGGATGATCTCGCCTACAGCCTCGGTGCACGCCTGGGGGAGCGCCTGCGCAGTGAAGTACCGGAACTGCCACTGCCCGTGCTGATCGAGGGCTTGCGCCAGGCCTACAGCGGCCAGCCACTGCGCCTGGACGAAGCACGCATCGACCAGTTGCTCGAAGAGCACGAAGCGCGGATGGAGCAAAACCCGCAGCATCACGCCCAGGCTCGCCAGGATGAAGAACGCTTTCTCGCCGAGGAACGCCGCAAGCCGGGAGTGCGGGCTCTTGAAAATGGCGTATTGATTACCGAACTACGCGCCGGCGACGGCGCCAAACCCAGCGCCCGCAGTCGCGTGCAGGTTCGCTATAGCGGCCAGTTGGCAGACGGCAGTTTGTTCGACGAGAGCCTAACACCGCAGTGGTTCAGGCTCGACAGCCTGATCGCTGGCTGGCGTAGCGCCCTGCTGCAGATGCCGACAGGCGCGCACTGGCGCCTGGTCGTGCCATCGGCGCAGGCATACGGAGAGGAAGGTGCGGGCGACCTGATTCCACCCTTCTCGCCCCTGATCTTCGACCTGGAGCTGGTGGATGTGAGCAACTGACGAAGGGAGTGGCGCAGGCCACTCCCGCCCGTCTCAAACCAGCGCGGCAGCCTGCTCCTGATGGGCGTTGTGCAACACTTCGATCAGGCAGTCTTCCAGCTCGAAGCGCTCATGCAGCAGTTGCCCCAGGTGATGCAGTTGCTCCGACAACGACACGTCATCGCGGCAATCACCGTTGTCACAGCGGTCATTGAAGGCCAGCGCCACCGCCGTGATGGCTTCGAGGCGAGGATAGATCTGCTTGGCCAGTTCCAGCCCGCGCTGATCGTTGAAGGCCTTGGCTTCATTGGTCAACTGTTCATAGACCTCGAAATGCCCGGCCGATACGTAATCGACCATCAATTGGCAGAAGCCCTGCAGGGCCTCACTGCTGGTGCTCGGCACCTGCGGCACATCGACAAGCCCTTTGTAGGCGGTGACCAGTTCATGGCGCTCGTGCAACCAGCGATCGATCAACTGGTGCACGCCTCCCCAGCGCTCTTGGGCGTTGCGACAACTCTCGAGCATGATGAACCTCACTTCCCTTCTCGGTAATGCCTGTTATCTGTCCATTCCGAGACGTTCTTGTGGCTTTTCGTCAGCCAATACGCTCACTCGGGATCTGGCGCCTGGCAGACAAGCCGCTCGCGACATTTTTCTGTCGAACAGAGCCAAACCTCGAAGAAGCAACAGGCATACGGCGTATTTCCGACGTCGCGTGGGGGCCAGATTATGCCCACGGACAGTACCCTTCAAGGTATCCGAACAGAAAAGTTCATACGAGCGTTTAATCGGCAAATCACAGCCGAAGCGGCTCAACGGCGACGCAGCAACTGATAGAAAGCGAAGCCCAGCATGCCGATGAAGCCCAGCAGACTCCACTCGGGAATGCTCATGCCGAACAGGGTCCAATTGACCTCGGCGCAATCCGCCGTGCCGCGGAAGACCTTGCTGACGATTTCCTGAAGCGGGAATGCCTCGATCATGTATTCGAGACCAGGCAGGCAAGCCTCCAGTTGCTCAGGCGGCACGCTTTGCAGCCAGATCTGCCGGCCAGCGGTTGCTGCTCCACCGAGGGCGAACAGCAGTGCCAGCACCGCATAGACGCGCTGACCGCCACGCGCCGGGCCATGAATGGCCGCCACCAGGCAGACCAGACCGAAGCCGATCACGCAGATACGCTGGACGATGCACAGCGGGCAGGGTTCGAGCCCCACCACATGCTCCAGATACAGAGCCACTGCCATGAGCAGAACGCAGCCGAGGAATGCCAGGAAGAACAGGGGACGCGGGCTGGCCAATTGCATGATGGCTCCGGGAGGGGAATCGAGGGCAGTACGGTAGAGGAAAGCGAGGGCGCCTTTCAAGGCGCCTCGCGTTCGATCAGGGGCTGTTCATCCAAACGAAACGCCCCTTTGTCCATTCAGGCGCTTGCGGCCTGGGGTTGCGGCAGGTTCGGCAAGCGCTGATGAAGCAGATTGTGGCTCTCCAACAGCAACTGATTGCTGCGTTCCAGCTCGCCCAGCTGAGCCAGCAGACGTGCCAGCTCGGCACAGGTTTCCGGGTGGCGCTCAAGGCGCAGGCTGCTCTCGAAGTAATCGCGAGCCTTGCCCCACAACTGATTCTGCAGGCATAGCCGCCCCAGGGTCAGCTGCAGCGCCGGGTCATCGGGATGCTGCTTCAGCCAACCCTCGGCAGTGTCCAGCTGGCGCGCCGGATCGCTACCACGCAACACCCCATAGAAACGTGCCAGACGGCTGTCATAGCTGCGTTTGAGTGCCGTGCGCAATACCTGCTCAGCCTCTTCCTGCGCGCCCAGCCGACGCAATTGCTCGACGTAGGCGGCAATCAGCTCGGGCTCTTGGCGCAGGGCGGAAGACAGCTGGTTCCAGGCCTGTGTCAGTGGCTGCAGAGCCGTTTCACCCTCGCTCAGTCCTTGCTCACCGAGATCAGCCAGACGTCCCCGCCAGACTTGTCGCTCCAGCTCATCCAGCTCGGCAGCCGGTAGAGCCTTTTCCTTGCGCAGCTCGGGCAGCAGACCCAGCAATGCAGACCAGTCCTGGCGCTGCTGGTAAAGCTGCTGCAGACGCCGCAATACCTGGTGATGGCTGGGATGACGCTCACGCATGGCCTGCAGGGTGTCCAGTGCGGCATCGCTCTGGCCACGTTCGACCTGCAATTGCGCGTGAGTCAGGGCAATGGCCAATTCAGCCTGGGGTTGCTGCTGCAGCGCACGCTCGAGCAAGGCATCGCTCTGCTCATGCTGCCCCAGCTTGTTCGCGGCGCGGGCAGCGCCGAGGTAATACATCAGCGGCTGGCTATCGACCTCAGCGGCGCGTGACAACTGGCGCAGCGCGCGGGCCCAGCGCCCTTCGGCCAGATCCAGCAACCCTTGCTCGGATGCCTGGCGTGCGCGCCGATTGCGATGCAGGCGCGACCAGGGGTTGGCCAGTCGGGTAGAGCTGAGCAACAGACACAACAGTGCCTTGGTCAGGTAATAGAGCGCCACCAGCACAATGACCAGGGCGAGGAATGCCCACAGCCCGGACTGGTAACGGAAGCCCTTGTAGGCGAACAGGACATAGCCATGATCGGCTTCGATGGCGAGACTCAGCAGGTAGATGCCGGCACCGATGGCCAGCAATACGAGCAGCCAGAGCAGGCGCTTCATTGCACCTCCTCGGCCGCTGCGGCCCCCTGCCGACGCTGGTCATGCTTGCGTTTCAGATAGGCCTGCAACGCATCGAGCGATTCGCTCAGATCCGGCACCTTGACCTCGACGCTCGCATCAGCCAACTCGCCGAAGCGTTGGCGCAGCGCACGGCTGTCCGGGTTGTCCAGATTGAAGTGGGCATCGAGAATCTCCTCGGCCTGTTTCAACGACTGTTTGTACACACCAGCCTGCCCATGCAGCGCGGCCCACTGGGCCTGCTCCAGCGCCAGCGACAGGCTCAGACGGACTTGCGACAGGCTCTGCCCGGACAGCAGCGGGCGCACGTTGCGATCAGCGTCGAACTCGATGCGGAAATACTGCGACAGGGTTTTCAGCCAGTCGCTCCACCAGGCACTGCCATCACCTTCCGCAGCCAGATCGGAGAGCACGTCGCCCTGGCCTTCGAAGGTCGGCGCCAGCGGGTTGAGGCTAGCAGCCTGCTCGCGCAGGGCGCCGAGCTGCAGGAACAGCCCGACACGATCCGGGCGCTGCGTGGTACGCAGGGCTTCCAGACTGCGGCTCAATTGTTCGCGGGCGGCGTAGGCGGCAGGGTCGTCCTGCTGACGAAGAATGTCATCGGCTGCCTGCACCAGAGCCTCGGCACTGGTGACGTCCTGCAGCGCATTCAGGCGCAGGGTGGCCAGACGCAGCAGGTGCTCAGCTTCGTCCAGGCGCCAGTCCTGGCGCGAGCCGTCGAGTACGGACTCCAGACGCTGGCTCAGACGCTGCTGATCGCCTTGCAGGCTGGCCAACAGACGGCGACGCTCGTCCAGCTCGGCGGCACTGGGCAGCGCGGCCAGACGTGAATCCAGGCGCTGAGCCAGCTCGTCCACTTTCGTGGCACTGGCGTCGTTCATGCGCTGCATGGCCTGCGTCTGTTGTTGCTGCTGCCCCTGCAACTGCTGCAATTGCCAGAGACTCCAGCCGCCGGCAGCAGCGCCGCCCAGACCGACCAGCAAGGCGAGCGCAGCAAACGCACCAGCCGCTGAACGTGGCGCCTTGGCGGGCGGAGTGGGAGGCGTTGGCACCTCGAGGGTCGGGTTTTCTTCTTGTGTTTTCGGGGTGGCTGCTTCGCTCACGTATCCGTCCTTTTAGAGGGCGGCAGCCGGAAACTGCTCCAGGGCTGCCAGCAAGGCCGCGGCACTCGCACCGCGACAGTCCACAACGATTTCGGCGCCAGCAAGGCGCGCCTGATCCGCCACACGCGGGCTGGGTACGAACAAGGGTAGCCGAGCCAGCGCCGGCCAGTCATCGCCTGCCAGTTGCTGCAGGTGCTCAAGCCCCTGTCCACTGCTGACCACCAGGCCGTTCAAGCGTTCCGCTCGCACGCAGCGCGACAACTCCCCAGCCGGGTAGGCAGGCAGCGTGCGCCGGTAAAGTGGCAGATAGTCGACCGTGACGCCTTGGCCGCGCAAGCGCTCGGCCAGAAATTCTCGGCCACCCTCACCGCGCAGGATCAACACGCGCGGCGACGACGCCCCGGCGATGGCCTGCTGCAGGGCCGGCAACGCCAGCAGCGCCTCGCTGTCATCACCGGTCTCGGGGTAGTGCACCTGCAGGCCACGCTCGGCCAGCACCGCAGCCGTGGCGGCGCCGACGCTGAACCAGGGCATGCTGGGCAGCGACGCCCGCAACTGGGCGAGCAACTGCAAGCCGATCCGCGCCGCTGGTTTGCTGACCACGATCACCGCGCAATAGCGCTGCAGGTCGGCGAAGGTGCTGCGCTGTGCGTCCGTCTCGGCCAGTGCCTCAATAGCCAGCAGCGGCATGCAGTGGCTGGCGATACCCTGCGCCGCCAGTGTCTGCGCCAGCGCCGCACAATCCTCCGCAGGACGGGTCAGCAGCAGGCGCCAGCTGTTCACGGGTGACCGGCCTCACCATAGACCGCCTTGAGGATGTCATCGGCGCCCTGCGCCAGCAGCGCCTCGGCGACCCGCACGCCCAGCGCCTCGGCATCGCCACTGGCAGCACGCTCCTCGGCGCGCAGCAGCAAGCCACCGTCCGGTTGGCCGACCAGGCCACGCAGCCACAGCTGGTCATCTTCGAGCAGGGCGTAGCAGGCAATGGGTACCTGGCAGCCGCCATTCAGGCGTTTGTTCAGAGCACGTTCGGCGGTGACACGCAGGGCGGTTTCGCGGTGGTGCAGCGGCGCCAGCAAGGCATGCACGTCAGTGTCGGCGCTGCGGCACTCGATACCCACGGCGCCCTGCCCCCCGGCCGGCAGGCTGTCCTCGGCGCTGATCGAACTGCGAATGCGCGCCTCGAAGCCCAGGCGAATCAGCCCGGCAGCGGCGAGGATGATGGCGTCATATTCGCCTGCATCGAGCTTGGCCAGGCGCGTGTTGACGTTGCCGCGCAGGAACTGGATCTTCAGATCGGGCCGGCGCGCCAGCAACTGGGCCTGACGGCGCAGGCTGGAGGTGCCGACCACGCTGCCAGACGGCAGCGCGTCAAGGCTGTCGAAGGTGTTGGAGACGAAGGCATCGCGCGGGTCTTCACGCTCGCAGATGCAGTACAGACCCAGGCCCTCGGGGAAATCCATGGGCACGTCCTTCATCGAATGCACGGCGATGTCGGCTTCGTTCTCCAGCAGCGCGGTTTCCAGTTCCTTGACGAACAAGCCCTTGCCGCCAATCTTCGCCAGCGGCGCGTCGAGCAGCTTGTCGCCACGGCTGACCATGGGCACCAGGCTGACCTTGAGGCCAGGATGCGCCTGTTCCAGACGGGCTTTGACGTATTCGGCCTGCCAAAGGGCCAGTGCACTCTTGCGGGTGGCGATGCGGATTTCGCGGGACATGGGGCAATTCCAGAGAACGAACTGCCGCCATCATAGCAAGCTCGGGACATCGAGCGCCCCGGCGCGATGGTCGCAGGATGTCAGGGCGCGACATGCCAGGCAGCGATCATTCGGCCTGGCAGGCCGCGTCAGAGGTTCTGCATCAGCTTGCGCACACCGGCGACATGACGCCGACTCACCACCAGAGCGTCGCCGCCGAGCCCCTTGAGGAAAAGCTGGAAATGCCCCAGCGGCGTGCGCTGCAGGCGCTCGATGCGCTCGCGGGCGACCAGTGCGTTGCGGTGGATACGCACGAAGCGGTCGCCGAACTCATCCTCGAGGGCCTTGAGCGGCTCGTCCAGCAGCACTTCGCCGCCCTCGTGGCGCAGGGTCACGTATTTGTGGTCGGCGATGAAGTAGATCACCTGATCCAGCGGGATCAGCTCGATACCTTTGCGGGTGCGCGCACTGATGTGGGTACGCGGGCCACTGCCGGTTTCCGCCGCTGGGCGCGTCAGTGCCGCCAGTTGCACACGATTGGGGCGCTCGGCCTTCTTAAGTGCTTCGCTGAGGTTTTCCGGGCGCACCGGCTTGACCAGATAGCCGACGGCGCTGACCTGGAAGGCCTCCAGGGCGAATTCGTCATGCGCGGTGCAGAAGATCACCGCCGGCGGCGCTTCACGCTCGCAGAGCTTGGCCGCGACCTGCAGCCCGTCCAGCCCGGGCATGCGGATATCCAGCAGGACGACATCCGGTTTCAGGCTGTCGATCAGGGTCAGCGCCTCCTCGCCATTGCTGGCGGCAGGCTCCAGGACTCGGTAACCCTCGAGTTCGCCGACCATGCGGCTGAGGCGCTCGCGGGCGAGGGGTTCGTCATCGACGATCAGGACATTCATATTGCTCTGGCTTCCTGCGTGAGTCTCGCACAAGGATAGCGTAGACAGCTGTAGTGACGGCCGTCACGGCGCTCCACGCTGAGACTCGCACGCGGGCCGAAAAGTGCCGTCAACCGCGCATCGATATTACCCAGTGCCTGGTGCGTACCCCGTGATGGCGTCTGCTCGCCACGCTCTTCATACGGATTGCTTACACACAAACTGAACACACCGTCCTGGTAATCCGCGTCGATCCGCACCAGGCCACCTTCGATACGTGGCTGGATGCCGTAGATCAACGCGTTTTCCAACAAGGGTTGCAGGGTCAGCTGGGGAATCGGCAGATCCTCCGGCACACCTTCGACCTCCCACTGCAACTGTAGTCGCTCACCGAGCCGATAGTGCTCGATGGACAGATATCGTTTTGCCAACTCCATCTCCTCTCCCCACGAGACCAGCGAGCCGGGCCTGGCCAGGCTCGCCCGGAACAGGTCGGACAGATCGAGCACTGCCTGCTCCGCCTTGACGGGATCGATCGCGACCAGGCTGGCAATGCTGTTCAGGCTATTGAACAGGAAGTGCGGACGGATACGCGCCTGCAACGATTCGATGCGTGCGCGCAGTTCGGCCTGCTCCTGCCGACGCCATTGGCTCTGCAGATAGAAATAGCGTAGCAGCAGCGCAGACATGATCAGGCTTATCAACGCGTGGCGCAGATAAAGCCGCGTCTCGCCATTGCGTGGCAACGGCCCGCCAAGGTCGTAGTAATCCGCCACCGCCGTGCAACACAGGGTCAGCAGCACCACCAACAGGCAACACAGCACACCGGCCAATGCCGGACGCAGCCGCGCCAGCAGCGGCCGCAGCCGGCACAACAGCGCGGCGGAAAGGAGCACGATCCACTGCACGAACAGGGACGTCAGCGCCAGGCGCACCCAATCGAACGTCGGCAACATGGGCTCGGCGAGCACCAGTACCAGCACCAACAGCTCGGCCAGCAGCACCATGCTCAGCAGCGCTTCGGGCTGGCACAGTTCGGGCACGAAGAAATCATCGACCGCAGTCGTCTTCGCAGGGTTCACAGCAGTTCGGCTAGGCATCACAGCAGTTTCCGTGTCGCTTCGGGCGGCAGCAAGCCAGACGGTGCCAGCCAAGCAAAATAAAGCACCAAAATGCCGACCAGACGACAAATTCATCGACGCCCTCGTTATCGGCATCTGCTCGCGCCAGCAAACCTCATGACGCCTTCTCTGATCGGCAGCGAGCCAGACCCTGTTATTATCGGCACACTTTGTCCGCCATGCTGGCCGCCGATGCGGCTTGCCCGATCCAGAGCCCAAATCATGAGCAGCGAAAAAACCAACCAATCTTGGGGCGGCCGCTTCAGCGAGCCCGTCGACGCCTTCGTAGCCCGCTTCACCGCCTCGGTCGAATTCGATAAGCGCCTGTACCGCCACGACATCATGGGCTCCATGGCCCATGCCACCATGCTGGCCAAGGTCGGCGTGCTGAGCGATGCCGAGCGTGACGCCATCATCGACGGCCTGAAGCAGATTCAGGGCGAGATCGAAGCCGGCCAGTTCGACTGGCGCGTCGACCTGGAAGACGTGCACATGAACATCGAAGCTCGCCTGACCGACCGCATCGGCGTCACCGGCAAGAAGCTGCACACCGGCCGCTCGCGCAACGACCAGGTAGCCACCGACATCCGCCTGTGGCTGCGTGACGAGATCGACCTGATCCTGGCCGAAATCACCCGCCTGCAGCAGGGCCTGCTGGGCCTGGCCGAAGCCGAAGCAGACACCATCATGCCCGGCTTCACCCACCTGCAGACCGCGCAGCCGGTGACCTTCGGCCATCACCTGCTGGCCTGGTTCGAGATGCTGTCGCGTGATTACGAGCGCCTGGTCGACTGCCGCAAGCGCACCAACCGCATGCCGCTGGGCTCGGCGGCGCTGGCCGGCACCACCTACCCGATCGCTCGCGAAATCACCGCCGAACTGCTGGGTTTCGACGCCGTGGGCGGCAACTCGCTGGACGGCGTGTCGGATCGCGACTTCGCCATCGAATTCTGCGCCGCCGCCTCCCTGGCGATGATGCACCTGTCGCGCTTCTCCGAAGAGCTGGTGCTGTGGACCAGCGCGCAGTTCCAGTTCATCGATCTGCCGGATCGTTTCTGCACCGGCTCCTCGATCATGCCGCAGAAGAAGAACCCGGACGTGCCCGAGTTGGTACGCGGCAAGAGTGGCCGCGTATTCGGCGCCCTGACCGGCCTGCTGACCCTGATGAAAGGCCAGCCACTGGCCTACAACAAGGACAACCAGGAAGACAAGGAACCGCTGTTCGACGCCGCCGACACCCTGCGCGACAGCCTGCGCGCCTTCGCCGACATGGTGCCGGCGATCAAGCCCAAGCGCGAGATCATGCGTGAAGCGGCGCTGCGCGGTTTCTCCACCGCCACCGACCTGGCCGACTACCTGGTACGCAAGGGCCTGCCGTTCCGTGACTGCCACGAGATCGTCGGCCACGCGGTGAAGTACGGCGTGCAGAGCGGCAAGGATCTGGCCGAAATGAGCCTGGACGAACTGCGCCAGTTCAGCGACCAGATCGAGCAGGACGTGTTCGCCGTGCTGACCCTGGAAGGCTCGGTGAATGCCCGCGACCATATCGGTGGCACCGCTCCGAATCAGGTGCGTGCTGCGGTGCTGCGTGGCCGCGAATTGCTGGCGACTCGCTGAACGCCGGCAGGCACCATCAGGGAAAAGGAATTCCCATGCTCGAATTATTGCTGCACGGCCTGGCGTTACTCGCCGAGTTCGTACTCGAGGTCGTGGTTGGCTACATTCTGTACAGAACCGGCTGGCTGGCCCTGCGGCTAATGACGCTGGGCCGCTACCCAAACCTGCCGCTACGCGTGGACGACCCAATGGGTTCGCGCACGGCCTGGGTCGCAGCGTTCGGTTTCTTCTGCCTGGTGGGTTTGCCACTGACGTGGCTGACCCTGACCTACGGCTGACCATTTACGAGATACGCCAATGTCCCTGACCATCCGTCCCGCCACCCCTGACGACGCCGAGCTGATCCTGCGCTTCATCACCGAGTTGGCCATCTACGAGAAGGCCGAGCATGAAGTGAAAACCGATGCCGCCGGCATCCGCGACAGCCTGTTCGCCGAGGGCAGCACCGCCCACGGCCTGATCTGCGAGAACGACGGCCAGCCCATCGGCTATGCGGTGTACTTCTTCAACTACTCCACCTGGCTGGGCAAACACGGCCTGTACCTGGAAGACCTCTACGTCAGCCCGCAGGCGCGTGGCATCGGCGCTGGCAAGGCGTTGCTGCGTCACCTGGCACAATTGGCAGTGGCCCGTGGCTGTGGCCGCTTCGAATGGTCGGTACTGGACTGGAACACCCCAGCGATCGACTTCTACGAATCCTTCGGCGCCCGCCCGCAGAGCGAGTGGACGACCTATCGACTGACTGGCCAGGCATTGCTCGACTTCGCTGCCGGCCCACGCGAGGAGTGAACCATGAGCGATCAAGACAATACCCCTGACGACGAAGCCTTCGCCGAAGCGACCCTGGTGCAGGCCATCGAAAATCAGCTGGAAAGCGGCGAGCCGGCTGCGGCCACGGCGGTCTACAACAAGCTGACCCTGGTGGGCTACGAGCGCGAGGAAATTCTCGAACTCATGGCCCTGGTGCTGGCCCATGAGGTCGATGCCATGCTGCGTGACGACCGCCCCTTCGACGGCGCCTGGTACGAGCAGGCCCTGCGCGCCCTGCCCGAACTGCCAGCAGAAGACTGACGGGTAATTGATCCACGCCACTGGCCGTACTGGCCGATAGATTGCTAGGGTCAACGTCGTATCCGGACGACAAGGACTCCCAGTCGATGCTCCACCGACTCCTGCAGGCGCTGGCGCTCTCCCTGGCGCTGGTCGGCAGTGCCAAGGCCGATTCGGTGCGGGTCGGCGCGGAAGACGATTGGTTCCCCTACACGGCCCTGCGCGAAGGCCGTGTAGAGGGCATGTCGGTGGATATCGTGCGTGCGGCGTTCAACGCCAGCGGGGCGAGCGTCGAGCTGGCGCCCTATCCCTATTCGCGCTGCATGGAACTGGCGCGTATCGGCAGCCTGGCAGCCTGCTTCAACACCACACCCGATCACTCCATTCGTGCACAGTTCCTGCTGCCCGAGCAGATGCTGTTCAGCGACGAGATCCTGCTCTGGGGGCGTGCAGGCAGCGCTCTGGTGGATGATCTGGACGAGATCGCCGGCAGGCGCGTGGCCGTGACCATCGGTTACACCTACGGCGAGTATTTCGACAACTACCCGGACATCCTGCGCGTGCCCGTACGCCGCGACCTCAACGGTTTTCTGATGCTGCAGCGCGAGCGCGTGGATTATGTGATCGCCTTTCGCGGCACCACCGAGGCTCTGCTGCGCGAACACCCCGAGCTGGCTGGCCAGTTTTCACCGCTGGCGACCGTGCATCGCCCACAGCTGTACCTGACCTTCTCCCGCCAGCATCCACAGGCAGAGGCGCTCATGCACCAGTTCGATACCGGCATGCGCAAGATCAGGCACGACGGCACTTACCAGCACATTCTCGAACATTGGCAGTTGCGCACCGGGCAGACCTCCGCGCTGGGCTATACACTGCAGGAACGTCACAACAACAAGACGGAGTCACCATGAAGTCCTTTACCGCCGAAATGATCGATGAACTGGAAATTCTCGCCCTGTACAACCTGGACAATCATCAGGAAGGGCTCAAGGTGCACAACAACGCGTCCTTCAAGGCACAGGGCGCCATCACCCGCCTCTACGAGAAAGGACTGGTCAGCCAGGCTGATGGCGGCTATCTGACCAGCCTCGGCATCGATGCAGCCGAACACGCCCAAGCCCTGCTCACCATTCTGGCCAGCCGGCGCACCACGGCGGCTTAAGTCCTGGCGCCCGCCGGCCGCCCTCAAGAGGCAGGTTCGGCGGGCGATATAGCGTCACAGGCACTGCACTGACGAGCACGCCGCTGATAGGCTTGCCTCATTCCCAGCAGAGTTCGAGCATGACGCGCATTCACGAAATCCGTCCGGACATCGACGACGGCATCGACCGCAAGGTTCTCGCTCAACTGCGCGCACGCTTCCTGCAGATCAACCAGGGCCGCCTGCAGCGGGCGACTGAGGCCCTGTCGACGCGCCAGCAACTGGTGCTCAAGCTGTTGCCGCTGCTGTTGCACGTCAACCACCCATTGCTTCCCGGCTACGTCTCCGCCAGCACTCCGGCCGGCCTCAGCGGCTTCGAGCCGGATGACGCCAGCCTGGCCGAAGTCCAGCGCCTGGCGCGCTCCTTCGCCTACAAGCCGCGTCGCGGCCAGGGCGCGGCCCCACTGCACGGCCTGTTTCTGATGGGCAGCCTGGGCACCGTGGCACAGGCCGAACAGAGCGACATGGATCTGTGGCTGTGCCATGCCTCGAACCTGGATGCCCAGCAGTTGCAGGAACTGCGCAGAAAGTGCGATCAGCTGGAAAGCTGGGCCGCCACCCAGGGCGCCGAGGTGCACGTCTTTCTGGTCGACCCGCAACGTTTCACCCAGGGCGCCCGCGAAGCGCAACTGACCTCCGATGACTGCGGCACCACCCAGCACTACCTGCTGCTCGACGAGTTCTACCGCACGGCCATCTGGCTCGGCGGGCGCACGCCGATCTGGTGGCTGGTGCCGGTCTACGAGGAAACGCGCTACGAAGATTACTGCCGCACCCTGCTGAGCAAACGCTTCGTGCGTGAAGACGACGTCCTCGACCTCGGCCACCTGGCGCAGATTCCCGCGCAAGAGTTTGTCGGCGCCGGCATGTGGCAGTTGTACAAAGGCATCGAATCTCCCTACAAATCGGCGCTCAAGCTGCTGCTGACCGAGGTCTACGCCAGCGAACATCCCAAGGTCGAATGCCTGGCCCTGCGCTTCAAGCAGGCCGTATTCCAGGGACGCCTGGACCTGGACGAACTCGACCCCTACATCGTGGTTTACCGCCGCCTGGAGGAATACCTGCTCGGGCGCAACGACCGCGAACGCCTGGAACTGGTACGGCGCTGCCTGTACCTGAAGGTAAACAAACGCATCAGCCGTCCGCCCGCTCGCGGTCGCAGCAAGAGCTGGCAACGCCTGCTGCTCGAACGCCTGACGGGCGAATGGGGTTGGGATCCTCGCCAGCTCGCCGTGCTCGACAGCCGCAGCCAGTGGAAGGTGCGCCAGGTGGCCGCCGAACGCCGCGTGCTGGTCAACGAGCTGACCTACAGCTACCGCTTCCTCTCGCAGTTCGCCCGCAACGCCCAGGCCGGCAGTTCGCTGAACACACGCGACCTCAACGTGCTTGGCCGACGCCTGTACGCCGCCTTCGAACGCAAGGCCGGCAAGGTCGAGTTCATCAACCCGGGCATCGCCCCGGACCTGGCCGAAGACACCCTGACCCTGGTGCAGCAGCCCAACCCGGAAACCCCCGCCGATTACCAGTGGGCGCTCTACAGCGGCAGCTTGAGCGCACAGGAATGGCCGGACTTCGCCCCGATCAAGCGCGCCCGCGAACTGAGCGAACTGCTCGCCTGGTGCCACCGCAACGGCGTGATCGACGCCAGTACGCGCCTGTCGCTGCATCCTGGCACCAGCGACCTCAGCGACTTCGAGCTGGCCAATCTGATCAGCAGCCTGCAGCAGGGTTTCCCGCTACCGCTGCCAATGGTGGAGGAAGCCGAGCTGCTGCGCGCCAGCGTGCCGAACCGGGTGCTGTTGCTGGTCAATGTCGGTGTCGACCCGCTCAAGCAGCACAGCCAGATGAATGTGCACATGACCACCGGGCGCATCGATGCCCTGGGTTACTCGGGCGTACGGGAAAACCTGGTGTTGACCCTCGACCAGATCAGCCTCAACAGCTGGAACGAGCTGCAGGTGGCCCGCTACGACGGTGAAGACGCCCTGCTCGACTGCCTCAGCGACCTGCTCAACAGCCTGCCGCCAGACGGCCCGCGCCCGGAGATCCAGGTGCGCTGCTATTGCCGCAACCGCGCTCCGGCCATCGCCAGCCGAGTCGAGGAACTGCTGCGCGACCTGCTCGACAGCTATGCCGGCGGGACGGTCTCGCGCTATCTGGTGCAGGTGCGCCAGCATTATCACGTGCTGCAACTGGCCCCCGGCCAGGTGCGCCACACCGCCCTCGGCGACCTGCCGGCACTGCTCGACCATCTCGGTTCCGAACAGGCGCTGTACAGCCCGCTGAACCTCGACCGCTACGCGCTGGAAGGCACGGATCTGGCGCTGATCCTGCCACTGGGCCGGCCCCAGACCATCCAGGTGTTCTACCGCGTGAACGAGCAAAGCGGCGAGGCCGAGCTGACCGTCCTCGACGAGCACAACGCGCTCTGGCGTAGGCGCCTGCCCTACCGTGACGAGCAGAGCCTGCTCACCCCGCTGCAGCGTTTCCTGCAATCACTGCTGTACCGGCGCAACGCTCAATTACCGCTGGACGATTTCAGCAGCAGCGACATGCCGCTGGAGGTGCTCTATTACCAACTGCTGCCCGATGCGCCGCTGCGCGCCCAGAGCGTAGAGCGGCGGGTGCCACCGCAGGCGCCCATCAGCCACCCGTTCTACGACGTGCAGGCCATCGTCGAGCCGGGTGACGGCCGCCAGCGTCACGTCACCCTGTACTGCAACCACCGCGAATTTTCCGAGCTGGAGTACGGTCGCGACCTCTATCGCTCGGTGGCGCAGCACATCCTGGCCCAGCGCTCGGGTGGCGAGCGCTATCCCTGCTACATCACCGACCTCGACCTGTCCGCCGTGCTGGCCGGGCAGCAGGCGCAAACGGTGCATTACCTGCGCTACAAGAGCGAACTGGAAGATGCCCTTAACGCCGCGCTGCAGCAGGCCTAGCAGGCCTAGCTGTGTAAACCCAGCACGTTGTTCAGTGGAAGCGGCGCTCTGCTGATCGGGGGCAGGTATCCGAGGCTGGCGT
>NZ_JAWIIP010000018.1:0-85744 GCF_034683865.1 Pseudomonas sp. C11 | reverse complement strand
GCTCCTGGAAGGCTGTGTTGGTCGCGCTTCCAGAATTCCGGGAATGCCCCGGATGAACAACCTACTGAGAGATCACACCTAGCAGGCCGTGAAAACGACCTGCTAGCCGCGCATCGGCGCTTCGGGGTGCAACAGGGCGTAGAGGTAGCAATCGCCCATGCTGTGATTGTCGGCGACGCCGGCATAGCTGGCGGTAAAAGTCACCGGTACGCCCAGATGCTGATACAACCAGCGATCACTGTCCGCTGGCGGCACCTCGGGCACCAGGTCACTGTCGTTGACCAGACGCAAGGTGGGCACGGCCAGGTCGTTGTAGTAGCGGGCAAAGGCGGGCGAAGCCAGGCGCGGGCTGGCGAAGTTGTAGTGCTGCAGCGGCAACACCGGCCAGCGCCGGCGCAGATCCGGCACCGCCAGGCTGCTCAAGGCGCTGCCCAGGCTGTGCCCACAGGCCCATAGCCGCGCCTGCGGCTGCAGGTCGTCCAGCGCCAGCAAGGCCTGATCACGCAGCGAGGTATAGAGCTTGAGGAAGCCGTCGTGCACCGGGCCGACATCGGCCTGCCAGGGGTAGTCGGCCTGATCCAGGTCGAGATCATCGAGCCAGTCCTGCACCGACTCGGTGCCGCGGAACACCAGATAGCAATCGCCCTGCGGGTCGCGCGCAGCGAAGCCGAAAGGCTCCGACTCGTTGAACAAGTGCCACTCGCTGAGGACGCTCCAGATCGGCGCGGAAAACTGCCAGCCGGGTCGTTGCGGCAACTGCCAATGGAAGTTCGCAGGTACGCGTGGACGCTGTTGCGTCAACCACTGCGCGTACTGGTCATAGGCGAGCATGACCAGATCGGCGCATTGCAACGCATCGGCACGCGAACAACTGGGCGGAAAGTAGAGGGGAAGACTGGGCATGGCGAGGCCTCCTTGCCAATGGCGCGAGACCTCACTCTAGTTCAGATGCAGCCGCTCGTCAGCGGTCGTACTCGCCCGCCGCCTCCGGCTGATACTCCACGGCCAGCAGGGTCAGTTTGAGCTGCTTGCCGCTCGGTACCGGCCAGTCGATATGCTGACCGACGGACAGGCCCAGCAACGCGCTGCCCACCGGGGCAAGAATGCTGACTTTGCCCTCACCGCCGGCATCCTGTGGATAAACCAGGGTCAGGTGATAGTCCTTGCCGCTGCTTTCCTCACGGCAGTGCACGCGCGAGTTCATGGTCACCACGCCGGACGGCACTTCGTCATGGCCGACCACCTGCGCCCGAGCCAGCTCTTTCTCCAGCGCTTCGGCGCCTGGGCCGAAGTCCTCCAGCGAGTCCAGCAGACGCTCCAGGCGCTGCAGATCGAGACGGGTGATAGTGATGGCGGGTGCGCTGTTCATGATGCCGGGCAGACTCCTTGCGTGAGAAACCGTCCATGGCCGACTACGCGTCGGCTCTCCTGTAGCGAACGGATTCCATGGCTCAAAAAAGCAAAACCCCGTCTTGGAGACGGGGTTTCACAACGTTTTGCCGACCGTAACACAGCTGGCCGAATAAACAAGACTGGCAGGTCAGCTCGGTGATTTGCGCGATAGTAGCCGCGCTTCGGCGGCCTGACAGATCTGCCGGCGCCGCTGCGTATCGGCAGCGCCCCAGTCAAGAATCTCCTGCAGGCTGCGTCCGCAACCGATGCAGATATCCTGATCGTTCAGGCAACACTGCCGGCGGCAGGGCGAGGCCGGCGGGTGCGGCTCAGATCTCATCGAACTCCAGCTCGGCACCAGCCTGCTCGACCACGAAGCGGGTGAGCATCTCGCTCAGCAGTTCTTCGCTGGTGTCGCAGATCCAGTGCTGCTCGGCCTCGTCGTAATCGAAGTGGAAGCCGCCCGAACGCGCGGCCACCCAGAGCTGACGGATCGGCACCTGGCGGCTGAGGATCAACTGGGTGCCGTTCTCGAAGCGCACGGTCAGCACGCCGCCGCTGTTCTCCAGGTCAACGTCCAGGCCGCTGTCGTCGAAGATGTCCTCCACCGCTTGCTGGGTGGCATCGATCAGATCGTGGAAGCGGGCTTCGCTCAGGCTCATCGGGGTGTCCTCACTCGGTGCAACGACTGCAAAAAATAGGCGAAAACGCCAGGCTGCGGTAAGCCGCCTAGGCGCCAAGGTGGCGACGGTACTCGCCCGGAGTCGTTCCCGTCCAGCGACGAAAGGCCCTGAGCAACGAACCCGGCTCGCTGAAACCGACGCGAAAGGCAATTTCGCCGAGATCCAGAGAAGGCTCATGCAGCGCGTGCAGCACCAGTTGCTGGCGGGTTTCGTCGACCAACTGGCTGAACGACAGGCCGGCTTCACCCAGGCGCCGTTGCAGAGTGCGCGGGCTGAGCGCCAACGCGCTGGCGATGGCCTGCAGATCGGCGCCCTGCTCCGGCAGTTGCTGGGCCAGTATCAGCCGTGCACGGTCGAGCACGCTGCGGCCCTGCTCGAGTTCGGCGAGCAGGCGCTCGGCATAACCTTCGAACATTGCCCGTACCTGCGCATCGGCCTGGCTCAAGGGCAGATTCAGCAGCCGTTTGGGAAACACCAGTGCATTGTCGGCCTGCTCGAACAAAACCGGACAACGAAAGATACGCTGGTGCTCGGACGTATCGGCCGGCGCCGCATGCCGGAAGCGCACCTCGCTCGGCGGAATGTCCAGGCCGGTGATCCAGCGCCCGAAACTGACCCAACCGGCCAGGGTCTCCTCGCTGACCTGCCGTTGCTGCTGCACCAGAAACGGCGCCCAGCTATGCGCCACCAACGCTTCGCAGCCGGCGCGTGACGGCTCGTCGTCCAGCCCTACGCGCCCCAGGCTGCCAACCAGAGAGGCGTAGCGTGCCTGGCGATGCAGTGCGTCACCCAAGGTGGCGCAACTCATCACCAGATGACCGAGCACACCGTAGTAACCGGGGCGCACGGCCTCACCCAGGTGCAAGCCGAGACAATCGTCACCACTGAGCCGACAGCCCTCGCCGAGCAGTTGCAGGTAAGCGCTGGCAGCGACGCGCCGCTCCCGCTGCTGCAACAGCGCGGGCGTCAGCCGCGCACGGGCGAGCAGCGCAGGCGCGGCGACGCCATGACGCTCCAGGTGCTCGACCAGCCCCTGCAGGTAAGCCACAGAGACCGAGCCGGCCAGTGTCGCGGGATGTTCCATCCACTCTCCTCGATAGCCCCCCTGTACCCGGCCGATTCGGCCAGCCCCCGCCGGACGGGCGCCCGGCGCATAGGCAAGGTCGCGGGTGGTCGGTATACTCCGGCGCAATTCACGCTTTTTTCAAGGACTGTCCCATGAAGCGACTGACCCTCGCGCTCCTCGCCGTTGTCTGCCTGGTGGCCGGCTGCGGCCAGAAAGGCCCGCTGTACATGCCGGGCGACGAAAAAGCCGGCAACAGCCGAGACCGTTTCGAACTCTGACAGGAGCCCACCATGGAAGCCTTCAACTACCGCGACGGTGAGCTGTTCGCGGAAGGCGTTGCCTTGTCTGCGCTGGCCCAGCGCTTCGGCACGCCCACCTATGTCTATTCCCGCGCGCACATCGAAGGGCAGTACCGTGCCTATGCCGACGCCCTGGCCGGCATGCCGCATCTGGTTTGCTTCGCGGTCAAGGCCAACTCCAACATCGGCGTGCTGAACGTCCTGGCGCGCCTCGGCGCCGGCTTCGACATCGTTTCCAGCGGTGAGCTGGAGCGCGTGCTGGCCGCCGGCGGCGAGCCGAGCCGCATCGTCTTCTCCGGCGTCGGCAAGAGCCGCGACGACATGCGCCGCGCCCTGGAAGTCGGCGTGCACTGCTTCAACGTCGAATCCAGCGTCGAGCTGGAGCGCCTGCAGAAGGTCGCTGCCGAGCTGGGCGTCAAGGCGCCGGTATCGCTGCGGGTCAACCCGGACGTGGACGCCGGCACTCACCCGTACATCTCCACCGGCCTCAAGGAAAACAAGTTCGGCATCGACATCGAGCAGGCCGAGGCGGTCTACGCCCGCGCCGCCGAGCTGCCGAACCTGGACGTGATCGGCGTCGACTGCCATATCGGCTCGCAGCTGACCACCCTCGAGCCCTTCCTCGATGCGCTGGATCGCCTGCTGCTGCTGGTCGACAAGTTGGCCGCGCGCGGCATCACCATCAAGCATCTGGATCTCGGTGGTGGCCTCGGCGTGCAGTACCGCGACGAGCAGCCGCCGCTGGCCGGTGACTACATCGCCGCCGTACGCAAGCGCCTGGCCGGCCGTGACCTGTCGCTGGTATTCGAGCCGGGCCGCTTCATTGTCGCCAATGCCGGCGTGCTGCTGACCCAGGTGGAATACCTCAAGCACACCGAGCACAAGGATTTCGCCATCATCGATGCGGCGATGAACGACCTGATCCGCCCAGCCCTGTATCAGGCCTGGATGGACGTCTCGCCGGTGCAGCCGCGTGAAGGCGAGGCGCGCAATTACGATCTGGTCGGGCCGATCTGCGAAACCGGCGACTTCCTGGCCAAGAATCGCCAGTTGGTGCTGGAAGAAGGCGACCTGCTGGCCGTGCGTTCGGCGGGCGCCTATGGCTTCGTCATGAGTTCCAACTACAACACCCGTGGCCGCGCCGCCGAGGTGCTGGTCGATGGCGAGCAGGCGTTCGAAGTGCGCCGTCGCGAAACCGTTCAAGAGCTCTACGCCGGCGAAAGCCTGCTGCCAGATTGAGGGTAAAGCCATGCTATTGCGCTTTACCAAGATGCACGGCCTGGGCAATGACTTCATGGTGCTCGACCTGATCAGTCAGCACGCCCATGTGCAGCCCAAGCACGCCAAGCAGTGGGGCGACCGCCACACCGGCGTTGGTTTTGATCAGTTGCTGATCGTCGAGCCGCCGAGCCATCCGGACGTCGACTTCCGCTACCGCATCTTCAACTCCGACGGTTCGGAAGTGGAGCAATGCGGCAACGGCGCGCGCTGCTTCGCCCGCTTCGTGCTGGACAAGCGCCTGACCACCAAGAAGGTCATTCGCGTCGAGACCAAGAGCGGCGTGATCGAGCTGCGCGTGCAGAACGACGGCCAGGTCTGCGTCAACATGGGCGCACCGCGTCTGCAGCCGGAACAGGTGCCGTTCCAGGCCGAACAGGCCGCGCTCAGTTATCGCGTCGAGGTCGACGGCCAGAGCGTCGAGCTGGCCGCACTGTCGATGGGCAATCCCCACGCCGTGCTGCGCGTCGACAATGTCGATGAGGCGCCGGTGCATACGCTCGGGCCGAAGCTGGAACATCACCCGCGCTTCCCGCAACGGGTCAACGTCGGTTTCCTGCAGGTACAAAGCCGCAAACAGGCGCGCCTGCGCGTGTGGGAACGCGGCGCCGGGGAAACCCAGGCCTGCGGTACCGGTGCCTGCGCCGCCGCGGTCGCAGCGATTCGCCAGGGCTGGATGGATTCCCCCGTGCAACTGGAACTGCCCGGCGGCCGGCTGTCCATCGAGTGGGCAGGCGAAGGCCATCCCGTTATGATGACCGGGCCCGCCGCCCGCGTTTACGAAGGACAGGTTCGTCTATGACCGACCAGCAGGACACGCCCAAGACGCTCGACTCGGAGACGGTCGCCGCCTACCTGCGCCTGCACCCGGAGTTCTTCATCGACCATGAAGAACTCATCCCCGAGCTGCGCATTCCCCACCAGCCAGGCAATGCCGTGTCGCTGGTCGAGCGCCAGGTCAAGCTGCTGCGCGAACGCAACATCGAGATGCGCCATCGTCTCGGCCAACTGATGGATGTAGCCCGCGACAACGACCGCCTGTTCGACAAGACCCGTCGCCTGGTACTCGATCTGCTCGATGCCGGCAGCCTGGAGGAAGTGGTCGGCATCATCGAAGACAGCCTGCGCCATGAGTTCCAGGTGCCCTTCGTCGGCCTGATCCTGTTCAGCGACAACCGCTTGCCAGTCGGTCGCTCGGTCAGCTCGGCCGAAGCGCACCAGCAGATCGGCGGCCTGCTCAGCGGCGGCAAGACCATCTGCGGCGTGCTGCGCCCGCACGAGCTGGAGTTCCTGTTCGGCAAGGACGAGGCCAGCCAGGTCGGTTCAGCAGCGGTGGTCAGCCTCAGCCATCAGGGCCTGCATGGCGTCCTTGCCATCGGCAGTGCCGACCCGCAGCACTACAAGAGTTCGCTGGGCACGCTGTTCCTCGGCTATATCGCCGAAGTGCTGGCGCGCGTTCTGCCAGGCTTCTCTACCCCGCTGCGTTCGGTACGCTAGCAGGCCGTTGAAAAACGTAGGCGAGGCAGCCAGTGCAAGGCAAAAACAGCCGAAAAAGCGCAGTTTACGTGTTGTAAATGAGCATTTTGAGGCTGTTTTTAACGCAGCAATGGCAACGCAGGTAGTTTTTCAACGGCCTGCTAGGTCGTGTAGGGTGGATGACGAGGCTCATCCACCTTCGGCCCGCTCGGAGCCCGACACGTGACACTTGAAACCCACCTTGATGCCTACCTCGAACACCTGCGCCGCGAGCGCCAGGTGTCGGTGCATACCCTCGATGGCTATCGCCGCGATCTGGCCAAGGTGCAGGCCTTCTGCGAAGCCGAAAGCCTGAGCGACTGGGCCGCACTGGATACCCGTAATCTGCGCCGCCTGATCTCTCGCCTGCATCAGCAGGGCCTATCCAGCCGCAGCCTGGCACGACTGCTCTCGGCCACCCGCGGCCTCTATCAATACCTGCTGCGTGAAGGCCTGTGCCGTCACGACCCGGCCACCGGCCTCAGCCCGCCGAAACGCGAACGCCGCCTGCCGCGCACCCTGGATGCCGACCGCAGCGCGCAGTTGCTCGACGGCGCCGTGGAGGACGACTTCATCGCCCGCCGCGACCAGGCCATGCTCGAGCTGTTCTACTCCTCCGGTTTGCGCCTGTCCGAGCTGGTCGGTCTCGACCTCGACGGCCTCGATCTGCCCGCCGGCCTGGTGCGTGTGCGCGGCAAGGGCAACAAGGTGCGCGAACTGCCGGTCGGCAGCCTGGCGCGCCAGGCGCTGGAGCATTGGCTGCCGCTGCGCAAACTGGCCAACCCGAGCGATGGTGCGGTATTCATCAGCCAGCAGGGCCGCCGCCTCGGGCCACGAGCGGTGCAACTGCGGGTGCGCCAGGCTGGCGTGCGCGAGCTGGGCCAGCACCTGCATCCACATATGCTGCGCCACAGCTTCGCCAGCCATATGCTGGAGTCCTCGCAGGATCTACGCGCCGTGCAGGAACTACTCGGCCACGCCGATATCGCCACCACGCAGATCTACACCCACCTGGACTTTCAGCATCTGGCCAACGTCTACGACCAGGCCCATCCACGCGCCAAGCGCAAAGGCGGTAGCGAATGAGCATCGACTTGATCACCTTCGACCTCGACGACACCCTGTGGGACGTCACCCCGGTGATACAGGACGCCGAAGCCGCCCTGCGCAACTGGCTGGCCCTGCATGCACCCCGTCTCGGTGGAGTGCCGATCGAGCACCTGTGGGCCGTGCGCAGCCGCTTGCTCGAAGCCGAGCCGATGCTCAAGCATCGCCTTAGCGAGCTGCGCCGACGCATTCTGTTCCACGCCCTGGAAGACGCCGGTTATCCACACGGCGAGGCACAGGCACTGGCCGAGGCCGGCTTTCAGGTGTTTCTCAGCGCGCGCCATCAGGTGGAGCTGTTCGCCGAAGTGCATCCGACGCTGGAGGCGCTGGCCGAGCGCTTCATGCTCGGGGTGATCACCAATGGCAATGCCGACGTGCGCCGCCTGGGCCTGGCTGAATATTTCCAGTTTGCCTTGTGCGCCGAGGAACTGGGCGTGGGCAAACCCGACCCGAAGCCCTTCCGCGAGGCGCTCAGCCGCGCGGGCGGTGTGGTTGCCGAGCGCGCCGTGCATATCGGCGATCACCCCAGCGACGACATCGCCGGCGCCCAGGCGGCCGGCATGCGCGCCATCTGGTTCAATCCGCGAGGGCTAACCTGGGAAGGCCAGGGCACGCCGGATGCGCAGATCAGCAGCCTTTCCGAACTGCCGGGGCTACTGGATAGCTGGCTGCGCTAAGCCTTATCCGGGGAATCCTATAGATGGGCTTTTTGCGCTTTAGGGTTGAAATGCTTGGTTGAAACTGGACTGGCAAGTTTGTGCTGGCTTGCTGGTTGTTCCGGTGTTTCTTCCAGATTGCCGCGTTTTTGCTGATATCTTTGGTTTCGCCCTCCCGGGCGAGTGACTTTTGCCCCGGATGGCCGGCCCGACAAAAGTAACTAAAACCCTCCGCCCGTTCATCCGGCCCTGGCTGCGCCAGGGTTCGCTCACTCCATCGCCGTTCCAGAGGCCCGACCGGATGCGGCCCACCGACGGTGGGCCATCCCTGGCCCATCGCGGCTCTCGCGACATCCATGTCGCTCAACCTCTTCCACGACGATTCCGTTCGCCCTCCTAGGCGGGCTCTGCGCACGCCTGAGCATGAGGTAACTCAGGTGTAGCCAGGAGTGTTCTGGCAAAAGCAACAGAGAACGACTTGGCTATTGAATGAAACCAATACTTTCAGGCGCGCGAAACTCCCCCTTCAGGAGGCCGAACGTAGGCAGTGCGCAGGGGGCGAGTGGCATGGATGCCACGAGAGGCTTGATGGGCCAGGGATGGCCCATGCAAGCCGACCCCGGAGCGATGCCGGAGTGAGGGAAGTCGAGCGCAGCGAGACCCGGATGGCGGGGGTGCGTTTCTTTTGCTTACTTTTCTTTGCGCACTTCAAAGAAAAGTGAGTCGCCCGAGGGGGCGAAACAAGGAGTCCCCGCAAACACCGCAGCGGCGTCCAGACACAAACTTGCCAGCCCGGTATCAAGACGGACTTTCCCAAGACTCCACGAAAAACCATAAAAAACCCGCCACGCAGGCGGGTTTCTTATAGCGAGCCGTCCTCAGATGGGGCGGCTGCCGTATTTGCTGTCAGGCTTCTTGGGTGGGTCGGCGACCACGTTGGGCTCCACCTCCTGCACCTTGCCACCACGCGCGAGGAACTCTTCCATGGCGCGCGCCAGGGCATCACGTTCCTTCTGCTTGGCCTCGATGCTGGGCAGCTCGTCGACCTCGACGGCCTTGGCCTTGCTCTTCTTGCCAGGCGCTACGGCTTCACCGTCGCCGCCATCATCACCAGCGTCGCCGTCATCGGCTGCCGCCAGCTCCTCACCGTCATCCTCGTCGGAGGCTTCCAGATCATCTTGTTCCAGGTCTTCGTCGCTCATGTTCAACCTCATGACTTGCGAAAAGCAGGTTAGTTATAGACCAGCTACGCAGCCTTCACTGCCCAGCCAGAAAAAATTCAAATCACCTCACCGTGCAGCGTCGCCACCACTCGGCGCGCACCGCCATGGTCGCGATGTTCGCCGAGATAGATGCCCTGCCACGTGCCCAACGCCAGGCGTCCATCCTGTATCGGCAGCTGTAGCTGAAAGCCCAGCAGGCTGCCTTTGAAGTGCGCCGGCAAATCGTCCGGCCCTTCGTAATCGTGTTCGTAGCCCGCCTCGCCTTGCGGCGCGAGACGGTTGAAGAAGCGCTCGAAATCGCGGCGTACGGCCGGGTCGGCGTTCTCGTTGACCGTCAGCGACGCCGAGGTGTGCTGCAACCACAGGTGCAACAGACCCACACGCATCTGCGCCAGTTCAGGCAATCGTCCAACGACCTCATCGGTCACCAGATGAAAACCGCGGCTGCGCGGCGACAGTTCGAGGGTGCGCTGTATCCACATGGCACATCTCCCAGGCTTCGGCGCGCGCATTCTAGCGTGCTGTCAGAAAAAACAAAGGGCGCCGAAAGGCGCCCTTGTTTTTTCCACCGGCGCTTACTTCTTGCCAGTGAACTCCGGGTAGGCTTCCATGCCGCATTCGGCGATGTCCACCCCCTCGTATTCCTCTTCTTCGCTGACGCGCAGGCCCATTACCGCCTTGAGGATGCTCCAGACGATCAGGCTGGCGATGAACACCCAGGCGAAGATGCAGCCGATACCGAGCAACTGAGCGCCCAGCGAGGCGTCGTTGTTGGTCAGGCAGACGGCCAACAGGCCCCAGATGCCGACCACACCGTGCACGGAGATGGCACCAACCGGGTCGTCGAGCTTGAGCTTGTCCAGGCCGAGGATGGAAAACACCACCAGCACGCCACCGACACCACCGATCAGGGTCGCCTGCAGGGCGCTCGGGGTCAGCGGCTCGGCAGTGATGGCCACCAGGCCAGCCAGGGCACCGTTGAGCGCCATGGTCAGGTCGGCCTTGCCGAACAGGATGCGGGCGACGATCAGTGCCGCGATCAGGCCACCAGCAGCGGCCATGTTGGTGTTGGTGAACACCTGAGCCACGGCGTTGGCGTCTTCGATGGTGCTCATCTTCAACTGCGAGCCACCGTTGAAGCCGAACCAGCCCATCCACAGGATGAAGGTGCCGAGGGTAGCCAGCGGCAGGTTGCAGCCCGGAATGGCGTTGACCTGGCCGTTGGCGCCGTACTTGCCTTTACGCGCGCCCAACAGCAGCACACCAGCCAGAGCAGCAGAGGCACCGGCCATATGCACCACGCCGGAACCGGCGAAGTCGAGGAAGCCGGCTTCGTTGAGGAAGCCCGAACCCCATTTCCAGAAGCCCTGTACCGGGTAGATGAAGCCGGTCATGACCACGGCGAAGGCCAGGAAGGCCCACAGCTTCATACGCTCGGCAACGGCACCGGAGACGATCGACATGCAGGTAGCAGCAAACACGACCTGGAAGAAGAAGTCCGAACGAGCCGAGTAGTACGGGGCATCGTCGCCACCGGCCAGGACGGCCTCGACGGTGTTCTCGTCACCGATCAGGAACCCTAGGCTCGGCAGGATGCCGCCCTCGGGGCTGGAGTACATGATGTGATAGCCGATCACCAGGTACATGACGCTGGCAACCGCGTAGAGGGCGATGTTCTTGGTCAGGATCTCGGTGGTGTTCTTGGCACGCACCAGGCCGGATTCGAGCATGGCGAAACCTGCCGCCATCCACATCACCAGCGCACCACAGATCAGAAAGTAGAAGGTGTCGAAGCCGTACTGCAATGCAGTCAATGCTGTGTTGTCCATTATTCACCTCTTGCCGGCGCGCTTATGCATGCGCTCTTCGGTAGAGACGCCCGGGTTGGCGCCGGGCGCGCTCCATGTGATGGCCTGCCGGAGCCCGGCAGGCCTCAGCCACTTACAGGATGTAACCGCGCTCGTTGTGCTGAGCCAGGTCGAGACCGACAGTCTCTTCCTCTTCGCTGACACGCAGCCCCATCACCACATCGATCACCTTGAGAATCACGAAGGTGACGATGCCGGTGTAGACGACGGTGAACAGCACGCCGACGAACTGGGTCCAGACCTGCGCACCGATGTCTTCGACGGTGCCGAAACCACCCAGGGCCGGTGCAGCGAACACACCGGTGAGGATGGCGCCGACGATACCGCCAACACCGTGCACGCCGAAGGCGTCCAGGGAGTCGTCGTAGCCCAGCTTGCGCTTGAGGCTGGTGGCGCAGAAGAAGCAGATCACGCCAGCCGCCAGGCCGATGGCCAGGGCGCCCATGGGGCCTGCAGTACCTGCGGCCGGGGTGATGGCGACCAGACCGGCGACCACGCCCGAGGCAATGCCCAGTGCGCTTGGCTTACCGTGGGTAAGCCACTCGGCGAACATCCAGCCCAGCGCCGCAGCAGCGGTGGCGATCTGAGTGACCAGCATGGCCATGCCGGCGGTGCCGTTGGCGGCGACTGCGGAACCGGCGTTGAAGCCGAACCAGCCGATCCACAGCATGGCAGCACCGACCAGGGTGTAGCCCAGGTTGTGCGGCGCCATCGGCGTGGTCGGGAAGCCCTTGCGCTTGCCCAATACCAGGCAGGCGACCAGACCGGCGATACCGGCGTTGATGTGCACCACGGTGCCACCGGCGAAGTCCAGCACGCCTTCATCCCACAGGAAGGCACCGTCACCGGACCAGACCATGTGGCAAATCGGGGCATACACTAGGGTGAACCAGACGCCCATGAACACCAGCATCGCGGAGAACTTCATACGCTCGGCGAAGGCACCGACGATCAGCGCCGGGGTGATGATGGCGAAGGTCATCTGGAAGGTGATGAATACGCTCTCAGGGAAGGCAGCAACCAGGCTGTCGACGCTCAGACCGCTTAGGAAGGCCTTGTTCAGGCCACCGATGAAGGAATGGAGATTGGTGACGCCTTTCTCCATGCCGGTGGTGTCGAACGCCAGGCTGTAGCCGTAGATCACCCAGAGAATGCTGATCAGGCCGGTGATGGCGAAGCACTGCATCATCACCGACAGGACGTTCTTCGAACGCACCATGCCGGCGTAGAACAGGGCCAGGCCCGGGATGGTCATGAACAGAACCAACGCGGTGGCAGTCAGCATCCAAGCTGTGTCACCGGAATTCAGCGTCGTTTCCGCAGCCATGGCCAGGCCCGGGGAAAGCAGGGACAAAAGGGCTCCAAGCCCTGCGATTTTTCGCAGAGTCATGATTTAACTCCTGGGACGATTCTGGGGGTAGGGCGCTGGGCTTAAATCGCGTCGGTATCGGTTTCGCCGGTACGGATACGAATCGCCTGCTCCAGGTTGACCACGAAGATCTTGCCGTCACCGATCTTGCCGGTGTTGGCTGCCTTGGTGATGGCCTCGATCACGCGATCGAGTTGATCGTCGGCGATGGCGACGTCGATTTTCACCTTGGGCAGGAAGTCGACGACGTATTCGGCGCCACGGTACAGCTCGGTATGGCCCTTCTGACGACCGAAGCCCTTGACCTCGGTAACGGTGATGCCTTGCACGCCGATTTCCGACAGCGACTCGCGTACGTCGTCCAGCTTGAACGGCTTGATGATGGCAGTGACTAGCTTCATGAAACTTTCTCCCGTGTTAGGTGGACTTGCCCCAGGAATTTTCGGCCCGTCGCAAGTCTAAGCGCAGTGTCCGGCTTTTGTAATGCACCGACCGCCCCAACCGGGCCTGGCCGATACCCATCAACCGCTCCCGACGAAACACTCCCCCGCTTCGCCTGACGCTCCGGTACTGCATCGGTGCATGCGTCATCAGGGGTTAAGCAGAAAGCTTGCCAGCTCGAAAAAAAGACCGTTTATCAAGCGCTTGAGCAAGAAAAAGGGCTTTTCCCAGGGAAGCACGCCCTGATGCGCGCACCAAAAGCGCGCACTAAGCCCGTTCAAGCCGCTCAAAAAGTGTGCAAAGCCGCACCACCGATCCTCTCCAGGTCACGTGCTACACTGCCGGCCATCTCGATCTGGAACCCGACCATGCTGCCGCCCAAAGCCCTGCTCGACACCCTCAGTAGCCACGCCTCGCGCCTGTTCAGTGGCGACAGTCCGCTGCCCCGCGCCGAGCTTGAAGCCCAGTTCAAGGCTCTGCTGCAAAGCGGTTTCAGCAAACTGGATCTGGTCAGCCGCGAGGAATTCGACAGCCAGATGGTAGTACTGGCCCGCACCCGCGCCCGCCTGGAAGCGCTTGAGGCCAAGGTCGCCGAGCTGGAAGCCAAGCTCACCGCCACAGACTAAGGTTATGGTGTAGGAGCGGCTTCGGCCGCGCACAGGCTTCGCGGCCGAAGCGGAATGCCGCCCAGCCGCTCCACAGGCACTGCACCCCACTTGATCAAGGAGCGATCATGTCTCTGGCCATCGTCCACAGCCGCGCACAGGTCGGCGTCGAAGCACCGGCAGTGACCGTCGAAGCCCACCTGGCCAACGGCCTGCCGGCACTGACCCTGGTGGGGCTGCCGGAAACGGCGGTGAAGGAAAGCAAGGATCGCGTGCGCAGCGCCATCCTCAATTCCGCCTTCGATTTCCCCAACCGGCGCATCACCCTCAACCTGGCACCAGCTGACCTTCCCAAGGACGGCGGGCGTTTCGATCTGGCCATTGCCCTGGGCATACTTGCCGCCAGTGGCCAGATACCCGCCGATACGCTGGACGAGTACGAATGCCTGGGCGAGCTGGCACTTTCCGGCGCGCTGCGTCCAGTACAGGGCGCGTTACCAGCGGCGCTGGCTGCACGCGAGGTCGGGCGCACCTTGCTGGTGCCGCTGGCCAATGCCGAGGAAGCCAGCCTGGCCTCCGGGCTGAAAATCATCGCCGTCGAGCATCTGCTGCAGGTGGCTGGCCACCTCAACGGCAGCCAGCCGCTGCAACCTTATGCAGCCAAAGGCCTGCTCCGGCAGAGCCTGCCCTACCCCGACCTGGCCGAAGTTCAGGGCCAACTCGCCGCCAAACGCGCCCTGCTGGTAGCGGCGGCGGGCTCGCACAATCTGTTGCTCAGCGGCCCACCCGGCACCGGCAAGACGCTGCTGGCCAGCCGTCTGCCGGGCTTGCTGCCAGCATTGGAAGAGGACGAAGCGCTGCAGGTCGCGGCGATTCATTCCGTTGCCAGCCACACGCCATTGCAGCATTGGCCACAACGCCCCTTTCGCACGCCCCACCATAGTGCATCCGGGCCGGCGCTGGTCGGTGGCGGCAGTCGCCCGCAACCGGGGGAAATTACCCTGGCGCACCAGGGCATCTTGTTTCTCGATGAGCTACCGGAGTTCGACCGCAAGGTACTGGAAGTCTTGCGTGAGCCACTGGAAAGCGGCCATATCGTGATTGCCAGAGCCCGTGACCGGGTTCGTTTCCCCGCGCGTTTTCAACTCGTCGCGGCGATGAATCCCTGCCCGTGCGGCTACCTGGGCGACCCCAGCAACCGCTGTCGCTGCACGCCGGATCAGATCCAGCGCTACCGCGCCAAGCTCTCCGGGCCACTGCTTGATCGCATCGACCTGCACCTGACCGTGGCGCGCGAAACAACGGCCCTGAATGCAGCGCCGCAAAATGGCGAAAGCACAGCCCAGGCCGCCGCCAAGGTGGCGCAGGCACGTGAACGGCAACTGCAGCGCCAGGGCGTGGCCAATGCCTTTCTTAACCTACCCGGCCTGCGCCAGCACTGCTATCTGCCGGACATCGATCGCCAGTGGCTGGAGGGCGCCTGCGAACGCCTGGGCCTGTCCCTGCGCGCCGCCCACCGCGTGCTCAAGGTGGCGCGTACCCTGGCCGACCTGGAGGGCACCGACGCCATTGCCCGTCAGCATCTGGCCGAGGCGCTACAGTACCGCCCCAGCCAGAGCTAAGGCTTAGTGAAAGCGCTCGACTTCCTGGCGTAGCTGCGCGGCGACCTGATCCAAAGCGCTGGCGGTCTGAGCCAGATTGGCCACCACCTCGCGCTGCTCGCCGTTGGCATGGGCGATATTCTGCAGATTGCCGCTAAGCACGGTGGCGGTGCGGCTCTGCTCCTGGGTCGCAGTGGTGATCACGGCAAACTGCTCGCCGGCGGCGCTGCTGCGTTCGGTGATCTGCGCCAGCGCGGCGGCAACCTTGGTGTTGCGCTCGAGGCCTTCCTGCATCAGTTGCCGGCCCTGCTCCATGGTGGCGATGGCGCTGCTGGTTTCGCTCTGGATGCTGCCGATCATCGCCGAGATTTCGTTGGTCGCCTCACGGGTACGCCCGGCCAGATTGCGCACCTCGTCGGCGACCACAGCAAACCCCCGGCCCTGCTCGCCAGCCCGCGCAGCCTCGATGGCTGCGTTCAGCGCCAGCAGGTTGGTCTGGTCGGCGATGGAGGTGATCACGCTGACGATGCCGCCGATTTCCTGCGAGCGCTGGCCCAGGCCGTCGATCACCCGTGAGGTTTCGTTCAGCGCCTCGGCGATCTGTACCAGGGCTTCGGAGGCCTGATCCATCGAGGTGCGGCCGACTCGAGTCTGCTGCGCGTTCTCGCTGGCCAGGCGCTCGGTATCGCGCATGTTGTCGGCGATATCCTGCGAAGTGGCGCTGAACTCTTCAACCGCGCCGGCCATGCTGCTGATCTCGCCAGACTGCTGGTCGATGCCCTGGTAAGCCTCGTGAGACAGGGACGACAACGTTTGCGCGCGAGCGCTGACATCCTGCGCGGCATGGCGAATGCGCGCCACCATGGTCGACAGGGCCTCGCCCATCTGGTTGAAGCTGCGCGCCAGCATGCCGATCTCGTCATCACTGGACAGCGCCAGGCGCACGCTGAGGTCGCCAGCACCGAGCGCATGCGCCTGCTGCACCAGATCCTCCAGCGGACGCAGCTTGCGCCGCAACAGCCAGACCACGGCGATCACTGCCAGCAGCAGGGTGATGGCGCTGCCGATGGCGAGTTGGGTACCGACACTCCAGGTCACCGCCTGAATCTCTTCGCGCGGCATGCTCGCCAGCACCGTCCAGGGGCCACCGGCGAAAGGCCTGGCGACACTGTAGAAATCCTGCTGGCCGTCATGCCAGAAGCCGCCCTCGCCAGCCCGTTTGATCAGCGCGCTCAGCTCGCTGGGCAGGCTGTCCAGGGCGCCTGCACCGGCGGGTTTGACCAGCCACTTGCCCTGCTCATCCAGCAGCGCCAGGGAACCGGTGCTGCCGATGCGGAACTCGGTCAGTTTGCGCAATTGCAGGTTCTGCGCGTCGGTGTAGTCGAAGCCGACGAAAAGCACGGCGATGACCTTGCCGCCCGCGTCACGTACCGGGGTGTACTGGGTCATGTAATAACGATCGAACAACAGAGCCTTGCCCACATAGCCCTGCCCGGCGAGCAGGCGCTGGTAGGCCGGGTGCAGATGATCGAGTGCGGTACCCAATGCGCGGGCGCCATCCTGCTTGGTCAGGGAGGTGGTGATACGAATGAACTCGTCACCATCACGCACGAACACGGTGGCCACACCGGCGGTCATGCGCTTGAAATCATCCACTTCGGAGAAGTCATTGTTGAGGCGGTTGTCGCCGAGATACAGCGCAGGCGTCTGCAGACTGCCTACTGCAACACGCTCATCCGACTGCACATGCACGCCCTGGCTGAAGCGTTGCTCGAACAGCCCAGCCAGACGCTGGGTGCTGTCACGCAGACTGCCGTGGAAGGTTTCCAGTTGGTCGGCCAGCAGGCTGGCCTCGCTGCCCAGGTGCTTGGCACGCGTGGCGAGGTTAGCCTCATTCAGCGAACGCAGGGCGAACAGGGTGCTCAGACTGATCAGCAGTACCAGCATCAGTGCGAGCGCAGCGGCCAGTTGCAGGGCTATACGGGAACGGGGGGCATGCATGATGGACTCCGAGATGGCCATCCACAGACGATGGATGGATGACCAAGGCAATATCGATACCAGGCCTGGTCGTCCTATGACTCGGCGAAAGCGCGCGAGGGTACTTGACTGTTTAGCTCAGTCAATAACAAAGCGCCAAATGGCCATCATTTTTTATAAAAATGTCGTGACCGGTTAATGTAGGCACTCGACCGCCGGCAAAACCACAGCCTGCACCTCAGCCAGCAGGTAATCACGCAGGCGCCGCAGACGCGCCTGAGCACGATGCGCACGCGGCCATACCAGATAGTAGCTCTCGCCACTGAATACGGCGGTCGGCCAGGGCAATCCGAGGCGCCCGAGCGCCACGTCCTCGGCGACCATCAGCAGATCGCCAATCGACACGCCGTAGCCACGGGAAGCAGCGACGATGCCCAGCTCCAGCATGTCGAACATCTGCCCACTCTTCAGCGGCACGGCTTCGCTCAGACCTGTAGCGTGCAGCCAGCGGCGCCAGTCGCGGCGATCCACGGTGGGATGGAGCTGTTCCGTGGCCTGCAGCCGCGCCAACGACCAGGGCCCGTCCGCCGCGTCTGCCGCGCTGCACACCGGGATCAGCCACTCCTCGAACAACAGGGTGCTCTCCCATTCGTCGGAAAAGTTGCCATCCGACAGCAACACCGCACAGTCGAACGGTTCCTGGCGGAAATCCACCTTGTCCACATCCATCCAGGCGCTGGTCAGTTGCACCTCGGCATCGGCATGCGCCAGGCGATAGTGCGAGAGCCGCGCCAGCAGCCAGCGCACGGTCAGCGTAGTGGGCGCTTTCAGGCGCAACACACCATCGTCGGCCTGCAGGATTGCGCACGCCCGTGCCAGGCTGTCGAAACCCTCGCTCACCCCGGGCAACAGGGCGCGCGCCTGTTCGCTCAACTGCAGGCTGCGCCCATGACGCTCGAACAGGCGGCAGTCGAAGTGTTCCTCCAGGGTGCGAATGTGCCGGCTCACTGCACTCTGGGTGATGGCCAGCTCCTCAGCCGCGCGAGTGAAGGAGGCATGCCGCGCGGCAGCTTCGAAGGCGCGCAGGGCATAGAGCGGAGGCAGGCGTCGATTCATCGGCACGATCCATGAGTTTTTGGAATGCTGGCATGGCTATTTTCCTTTTGTGGGGAATTAACTCAAGCCAGAGAATGGAGGGCATCCACTCTCACCCGAGAATCTGGCGAGATTTCTCCTGCCGAAGTTTGACTCATCATGACGCTTTCCCCTGGACACGAACTGCGGGCGCTGCTGCGCCTGGCCGGCCCGCTGATTTCCGCGCAACTGGCCCATGCGCTGATGATCTTCACCGATACCCTGATGATGGCCATGCTCGGCCCGCAGCAGTTGGCTGGCGGCGCGCTGGGCGCGACCTGCTACTTCATCTTCTCGATCTTTTGCACCGGAGTGATCGCCGCCGTGGGCAGCCTGGTCGCCATCCGCCATGGCGCCGACGATCCGGCGGGCGTCTCCCGGCTGATCCAGAATGGCCTGTGGCTGGCCCTGCTGCTGGGCGGCATCAGCGCCCTGTGCCTCAATGGTCTGGGGCCACTGCTGCCCTATCTGGGGCAGGAACCGGGCGCTGCCAGCCAGGCCATGGCCTTTCTGCATCCGCTGTCGCTGGCCCTACCCGGCTACCTGTGCTTCATGGCGCTACGCGGGTTCACCAGCGCCATCGGCCATCCCGGCCCGGTCATGGCGATCAGCATCGTCGGCACCCTCGCCAACTTCGTCATCAATTACGCACTGATCCAGGGCTGGTTCGGCCTGCCCGAACTGGGCCTGAGCGGCATCGGCATGACCACTGCGCTGGTCAGCAGCGGCATGGCCCTGGCGCTGGCCCTGTATATCCGCGCCGCGCCTACCTACCGCCGCTACGCCTTGCGCCTCGGTCGCCCACAGCAGGCGGACATGCGCGCGCTGCTGCGCCTGGGCCTGCCCATCGGCGGCACCTATGCGGCCGAGCAGGGCCTGTTCACCTTCGCCACGCTGTGCATGGGCGCACTGGGCAGCGTGCAGCTGGCGGCCCATCAGATCGCTATGCAGACCGTCGCACTGGCCTTCATCGTGCCGCAGGGGCTGTCCTACGCCGTAACCTTCCGCGTCGGCCTACATTACGGCGCTGGGCGACTGGCTCTTTCGCGGCTGAGTGGTCACCTGGGCATGCTGCTCGGCGCGGGGCTGATGCTGCTGTTCGCCTTGCTGTTCTGGTTGCTGCCGGAATGGATCATCGGCCTGTTTCTCGACCGCAACGACCCGGCTTTCGCCGAGATCATCACACTGGCGGTGAGCCTGTTGGCAATCGCTGCCTGGTTCGAACTGTTCGACGGTCTGCAGAGCATCGCCATGGGCGCGATCCGTGGCCTGAACGACGGGCGTCTGACCCTGGTGATCGGCCTGGCCGGCTACTGGTGCGTGGGCGCACCGTTGGCCTGGCTGCTGGGCTTCGTGCTGGGCTGGGGTGCACAGGGCGTATGGTGGGGCCTGGCCGCCGGGCTGGCGGTCACAGCCAGTGGGCTGGTGCTGGGCTTCCAGTGGAAAACGGCGCGCCTGCAGCGGCCGAAAGCCCCCGAGGACAAGGCCTGCCTGGCGTAGCCCGGATGCAATCCGGGGCCGCACCTGAATCGCTTGCGGCTACGCGCTACCGCCGAACAACGGCTGACGCATGCCGAATACCAGAAAGCGCGCCAGCTCTGCGAGCGGTACGGGCTTGCTGATCAGGTAGCCCTGCACCTGATTGCAGCCGTACTGGCGCAGCATGTTCAGTTGCTCGATGTTCTCCACCCCCTCGGCCACCACCTCGAGGTTGAGGTTGTGCGCCAGATTGATCATCGCCTTTACCAGTTGGCGGTTCTCGGCGCGCTCGCCCATGCCGGCGACGAAGCTCTTGTCGATCTTTAGCAGGGCGATGGGCAGGCTGTTGAGGTGCACGAAGGAGGAAAAACCGGTGCCGAAGTCGTCCAGGGAGAAACGCACCCCCAGCCGCCCCAGGGCCAGCATGGTCTGCTGCACCTGATCGCTGCGGCGCATGACGGCGGTTTCGGTCAGCTCGAATTCCAGCCATTGCGCGTCCACGCCACGGTCTTCGATCAGGCGCGCCAGCGTCGACAGCAACTGGCTGTCGAGAAACTGACGAAACGACAGGTTGATCGCCATGTGCAGGGCCGGCAGGCCACGCCCGAGCAGCCACTGCATGTCGCGCAGGGCGCGGGCGATCACCCAGTAGCCGAGCGGCACAATCAGCCCGGTTTCCTCGGCCAGGGGCACGAACTCACTGGGCGCCAGCAGGCCACGCTCGGGATGCTGCCAGCGCACCAGGGCTTCGAGGCCGACGATACGCCCGCTCTCCAGGCACAGCCGCGGCTGATAGTGCAGCTCCAGCTCGTCCCGACGCAGGGCGCGGCGCAGCTCGCTCTCCAGGTCAGCCTGGCGGCGCGCACTGCGGTTGAAGCGTTCATCGTAGATATGGAAGACGCAGCCGGCATGGGCCTTGGCCTGCTGCATGGCGCTGTGCGCATGCCACAACAGCGGATCGGCGCCTTCGCCAGCGCGGGCATGGGCCAGGCCGAGGCTGCAGCCGATGAGCAGACTTTCGCCATCGACCCAGTAAGGCTCGGACAGCGATTCGGTGACCTGCTCGGCCAGACGCTCGGCCCGCTGCGGGTCACGGCGGACGTCAAGCAGCAGGGCGAACTCGTCGCTGCCCAGCCGTGCCAGATGATCGCCGGGCTGCAGCAGTGCCTTGAGCCTCGCCACCACCTGCAGAATCAGGCGGTCACCACCCTGGTAGCCAAGGGCGTCGTTGGCATGGCGGAAGTTGTCCAGGTCGAGGTGACCGAGCACCAGGCCACGCCCGGCGCATTCGCTCAGGCGCGCGGCAAGCAGGGTCAGCAGGCCCTGGCGATTGGCGATCCCGGTCAGCGGATCCTGTTCGGCCAGGCGCTGCAGGGTGTGCTTGAGATTGCCCTGCTCGCGGGCATAACGCAGGCAGCGGCGCAGGGTATCGAGGGTCAGGCTGTCACGCACCAGCCAGTCGCTGACGCCGACGGGCAGGTGCTGCGGCTCGGCATCGAGCAACAGCACCACGGGCAAGGGGCAACGGGTGGGATCGGGCAGGTGCTCGGGCGTGGCCAGCAGCAGGCCGTCCACGGCATCATCGAACAGATTGCTGGCCGCCTCCCAGGAGGGCGCGGTGATCAATGGCGACTGGCTGTTCAGTGCGCTCAGGTGCTCACGCAGCAGCTCGGCCCACTCTGGCGTATCCGCCAGCAATACCAAGCGTACGGGTTCGATGGGCGTGGACAAGCAACCTCCCCCAAAACACAAGAATGATGGCGACTTCTGATCGCCTGGTCGCGTCTTAATCGACGTCTAATCAAGGACATCCGTGTGAAATTTGGCGTACATCCTGAGGTATTGCCAAAAAACCGGCAAGCCCCTTGAGGGTACTGCAATGGGATAAATAACCAAGCGCAACGATGTCGCATTGCGTGCGCCAGGCCACAGTTCCAGACGGTCGCGGCAGAAAACCTCAGGCCTGTTAGAATGCGCGGCCCATTTTTCCTGCAAGCGATCCCATGTCCCGACTCAATCCCCGGCAGCAAGAAGCCGTGAACTACGTCGGCGGCCCCCTTCTGGTGCTGGCCGGCGCGGGCTCCGGCAAGACCAGTGTGATCACGCGCAAGATCGCCCATCTGGTGCAGAACTGCGGCATCCGCGCCCAGCACATCGTCGCCATGACCTTCACCAACAAGGCCGCGCGCGAGATGAAGGAGCGCGTCGGCACCCTGCTCAAGGGCAGCGAAGCACGCGGCCTGACCGTGTCCACCTTCCACAACCTGGGCATGAACATCATCCGCAAGGAATACGCGCGCCTGGGCTACAAGCCCGGCTTCTCCATCTTCGATGACGGCGATATCAAGGCGCTGCTCACCGACATCATGCAGAAGGAGTATTCCGGCGATGACGGTGCCGACGAGATCAAGAACTACATCGACAGCTGGAAGAACGACCTGATCCTGCCCGACGAAGCCCTGGCCAAGGCGCGCAATCCCAAGGAGCAGACCGCCGCCATCGTCTACCTGCACTACCAGCGCACGCTCAAGGCGTACAACGCGGTGGACTTCAACGACCTGATCCTGCTGCCGGTGAAGCTGTTCCAGGAGCACGCCGACATCCTGGAAAAGTGGCAAAACCGCATCCGCTACCTGCTGGTCGACGAATACCAAGACACCAACGCCAGCCAGTACCTGCTGGTGAAGATGCTGGTGGGCATGCGCAACCAGTTCACCGTGGTCGGTGACGACGACCAGTCGATCTACGCCTGGCGCGGCGCGCGCCCGGAAAACCTGATGCTGCTGAAAGAGGACTACCCGTCGCTGAAGGTGGTGATGCTGGAGCAGAACTACCGCTCTACCAGCCGCATCTTGAAATGCGCCAACGTGCTGATTGCCAACAACCCGCACGTGTTCGAGAAGCAACTGTGGTCGGAGATGGGCCATGGCGATGAGATCCGCGTGATCCGCACCCGCAATGAAGACGCCGAGTGCGAGCGCGTGGCCCTGGAAATCCTCACCGAGCACCTGCGCACCCAGCGCCCGTACAGCGACTTCGCCATCCTCTACCGGGGCAACTACCAGGCCAAGCTGATGGAGCTGAAGCTGCAGCACCACCAGATTCCC
Source organism: Pseudomonas sp. C11 (assembly GCF_034683865.1). Lineage (NCBI taxonomy): Bacteria > Pseudomonadati > Pseudomonadota > Gammaproteobacteria > Pseudomonadales > Pseudomonadaceae > Pseudomonas > Pseudomonas sp. C11. Next base: position 62,941 of record NZ_JAWIIP010000018.1, on the reverse strand, counting down.
TATCGCCTGTCCGGAGGCACCAGCTTCTTCGCCCGTCAGGAGGTGAAAGACCTGATGAGCTACTTCCGCCTGCTGGTCAACCCGGACGACGACAACGCCTTCTTGCGCGTGATCAACGTGCCGCGCCGCGAAATCGGCTCGACCACCCTGGAAAAGCTCGGCAACTACGCCAACGAGCGCAAGATCAGCATGTACGCGGCCGCCGGCGAAATCGGCCTTGGCGAACACCTCGATGCACGCTTCACCGAACGCCTGCAGCGCTTCACCAAATGGATGGATCGCGTGCGCCAGGAGTGCGCGCAGAACGACCCGATCGCCGCCATCCGCAGTATGGTCATGGACATCGACTACGAGAACTGGCTGCGCCAGAACGCCTCCAGCGACAAGGTGGCCGACGCGCGCATGGGCAACGTCTGGTTCCTCGTCGAGGCGCTGAAGAGCACCCTGGAGCGCGACGAAGACGGCGACATGACCATCGAGGACGCCATCGGCAAGCTGGTGCTGCGTGACATGCTCGAGCGCCAGCAGGAAGAGGAAGAAGGCGCCGAGGGTGTGCAGATGATGACCATGCACGCCTCCAAGGGCCTGGAGTTTCCATCGGTGTACATCATCGGCTTCGAGGAAGAGATACTGCCGCACCGCTCCAGCATCGAGGCCGACACCATCGAGGAAGAACGGCGCCTGGCCTACGTCGGCATCACCCGCGCCAAACGCAACCTGGCGCTGACCTTCGCCGCCAAGCGCAAGCAATATGGCGAAGTGATCGACTGCTCGCCGAGTCGCTTCCTCGATGAGCTGCCACCCGAAGACCTGGTCTGGGAAGGCCTGGAAGAAGCCCCAACGGAGGTCAAGGCCGCCCGTGGCAACGACGCGCTAGCCAACATGCGCGCCATGCTGAAAAAATGACTGGGAGTCATTTTTAACATCGCGCAGCGATGGCCCGAAGGGTGGCCGCCAGGGACGGTGGCCATAAAAAATAGCCGGGAGCTATTTTTAACGTCGCGCAGCGACGGCCCGAAGGGCGACCGCCAGGGATGGCGGGCCGTAAAAAATAACCGGGAGCTATTTTTACGCGTAGCGACGGCCCGCAGCGGATGACAGATACCGAACAAGCGACACCGTAGCCCGGATGCAATCCGGGGAAACCGTCCCGGATTGCATCCGGGCTACGTTCATCTCAAGAGGAATCCCGCGTGCAAGCGCTGAAACAGAAGATTCGCGAGGAAGGCATCGTCCTGTCCGAGCAGGTATTGAAGGTCGACGCCTTTCTCAACCACCAGATCGACCCGGCGCTGATGCAGCAGATCGGTCACGAATTCGCCCAGCGCTTCGCCGATCAGGGCATCACCAAGATCGTCACCATCGAAGCCTCCGGTATCGCACCGGCGATCATGGCCGGTCTGGAGCTGGGCATCCCGGTGATCTTTGCGCGCAAGTTCCAGTCGCTGACGCTCAAGGATGACCTGCTGATCTCCAAGGTGTTCTCCTTCACCAAGCAGACCGAAAGCACCATCGCCATCTCCGCCCGCCACCTGACCGCGCGTGACAAGGTACTAGTGATCGACGACTTCCTCGCCAACGGCCACGCGGCCAAGGCGCTGATCGACCTGATCCAGCAGGCCGGCGCGCAGATCGCAGGCATTGGCATCGTTATCGAGAAGTCCTTCCAGAACGGCCGCGCCCTGCTGGAAAGCGAGGGCTACCGCGTCGAATCGCTGGCCCGCGTGGCCGCGCTGGAGAACGGCCAGGTGCGCTTCATCGACTGAGCCGCTCAGGGCTCGGGCTTATAGCCCAGACGCAGGCCGCCCCAGTGCCGCCCCCGCACCAGGATCGGCACCGAGAGGTCATGCATCAGCTCGCCGGTATCGCGCATGTAGGTCTGCAGCAACAGGGCCTGGCGGTGACTGCCACAGCGGATGCCGGTGCGATCATTGAACAGACGCTTGCCGCGGCTGCGCGTGGCGTCGACCGCCGGGTCGCCGCTCGGCGGGTGGTTGAACGCCTGGTTGTGGGTCGGCACATAACCTTCGGGCGTGGTGGTGATGGCGAACACCAGTCCCTCGTGGCGCTTGAGCAGCGGCTCCTGTAACCCCGGTAGCACCTGATCGGCGTACTGGTCGAAGCGGGTGCGGTACTTCTGCGGCTGGGTACCGGCAATCGGTTGATAGTTGCGGTCGAACAGATCGTCGAGCGCGATGCGCCCGGCAGAGAGATCCGCCTCGAACTGTGCGGCAATCGCCGCCGCACCCTCACGGGCCAGGTCATAGATGCGCTGGTGATAGTCGTCCAGGCCAACCTCGGCGAGCTGCTCGCTGACCGTCTCGGCCTGTCCGACCAGTTGCTCGGCGGCGCCTGCCAACTGCCGTGTCTGCCCCTCGCTGCCCTGCACGTCGTCACGCAACTGCAAGGCAGCCGCCGACAGGCTGGCCAGGCGCTGGTGGTTATCCGCCGTGCCGGCACTGATCTGCGCCACCTGCTGCTCCACCTCCTCGGCCTGATCGGCGATGCCGTGCAGTTGCTCGCCAGCACGCTCGATCTGCCGCGCCGCCTGTTCCAGCTCGCTGCTCTGGCGCTGGATATGGCTGACCACCGCCGCGCTCTGCTGGCGAATATCGGCGACCATCTGGCTGACTTCCTCGGTCGCACTGGCGGTGCGGGCGGCCAGATTGCGAACCTCGTCGGCGACCACGGCAAAGCCGCGGCCCATCTCACCCGCGCGCGCCGCCTCGATGGCCGCGTTGAGCGCCAGCAGGTTGGTCTGGCTGGCGATGGATTGGATCACCTGAGTGACCTGCTCGATCTGCTCGGTCCGGCTGCCCAGGCCGTCGATCAGCTCACGGCTGGCCAGGGTCTGCTCGCTGAGCTGCTGCATGCGGGCGATGGCCTGGGTCAATTCGGCCTGGCCGCTGCTGCTGGCGGCACGCACGTGCTGTGCGGCGGCCAGGGTCTGCTCGGCGCGCTGAGCGCTGTCCTGCTCGGTGAAGGTGATGGCTTCGGCCGCCTCGCTGACCTGCTCCACGGCAGCCAACTGCGTCTGCAGGCGCCCGGCCAGGTGTTGCACGGCATGCGCCACGCGCGCGGCGGACAGGGCGTTGTGGCAGGTATGGCGCGACAGGCCACGGCTCAACTCGACGAAATCGCTACCGCCCGGTGAGGGCCTGACGAGCGCATCGCCCTCGTCACGTCGCTGCCAGGGCCACAGCCAGGGCCACAGGGCCAGGATCATGAAGGACGGTACGCTGATGTACAGCGGCAACTGCATCGACTGGTAGGCCACCATCAGGGCGGCCAGCCCCAGCGCATGCAGCGCACAGGTGAAGGGGGAACGGACAAACGCAGCTTGCATGACCGACCTCGCGATTCTTGTTCTTGCGCGCGGCGACGCGCTGAGAGCGGACGGTGGCATGGACGACCTCCTTGATCATCTCGCCGCGCCCACAAGGCAGGCTAGGCGATTGGCGGCTAACCGGCGAGAGTCCCAAAACGGGCGACGGTCAGGTAACGCTCGATTCGACCATCCGGCCAGCACGGGTGCCATCACACTTTGGTCGCAGCCTACCCCGTACTCGGGTACGACACCACCGCTATCCAGCGAGGTGATGACGGCGCACGAAGCGCTGATCGAGCCAGTCCTTGCAGCACCCATAGAACCGACCATCGGCACTCCAACCGCGCCAATCGAGCAATGCACCACCATCACCGGTGGCCAGCAGCGTAAGCCCCTGGCGTGGCGCCCGATACAGGCGCAGTGGCTGGTTCTGCAGGGCGGCCTGCAGGTTGCCCGCCAGCACCCGCCCCTGGCGCGAGGAGCGACTGAGGCTGCGTGGCACGTCGAGCAACGTGGCGCACTCGCCGACGGCGAAAATCTGCGGGTGCGACAGGCTCTGCAGGCTGTCGTGGATGGCCACGAAACCCTCGGCATCACAGGCCAACCCCGAGGCGCGCAACCACGGCCAGGCTCGCGCGCCACTGCCAAGTAGCAGACGTCGCCCGCGCCAGACCGGCTCATCGCCGCTGAGCAGCCAATCGTCCTCGATGCGTCCGATCGGACAATGTTCACGCACCTGCACGCCGCGCAGACGCAAGTAGCCCAGCGCACGCAGGCGCAGCCCAAGCGATTGCCCCGGCAGCAGCGGCCCGCCGCAGAACAGGGCCAGATTGGGCACCTGCCCGGCAATGGCCAACGCGAGCTCGACGCTGCTCGGCGTACCACCGAGGATGGCCAGGCGTCTCGGCTCTTGCTGCCAGGCGCGCCAGCCGGCCAGGAACTCATCGATGGGCCGCGCGGCCAGTACCTGCATGGCATCGCCTGTCTTTGGCGGCGGCAGCAGGCCGGCACCGACATCCAGCGACAGCCACTGCGCCTGCAACGCGCGGCCGTCGGCCAGGTGCAAGGTACGACTGTCGGCCTGCAAGCCGTCGATAGCGCTCTCGATCAGTTCGACCTTGGCAGCCCGACACAGCGGTTGCAGCGCGATTCGGCAGGCATCTTCGGCGCAGTGCCCGGCGACCAACCCTGGCAGACGTCCGCTGTACCAGGCATGCGGCGCAGAATTGACCAGGGCGATGCGTCCCTGAGGGCGCGCCACCAGCGCCCAGCGCCGCAGCACACCGAGATGGGCATGCCCGGCCCCCGCCAGAATCAGGTCGTAGTCACTCATCTAACACTCTTCATTCCCTCGCAATGGCAGGCACTTCTGCAGTACCGAACCTGGCCTGCAGTAAGATGGCCTGGCGAGCATGTCGCGATGATCCCATGCTCGCAAGCCCTGCTGCAGGCACAGCGGCGATGAACGTCATTCGTCAGTACACGGAGGGGTTGAGACACGCCGCGCAATGATTTTGCCAGCACTCGACTAAAATCCCCGAGCGCCCTTTCCGAATGGCGCCCTCGTAGTGATCCCTGAGGCGCCGTCGATGGCTCGCTGTTTTTCCCCGCTGCTGCTGTTACTTTGCCTGATCGGTGCCTGGCCGACCTGGGCAGAATCGCGCCTGCCCCTGCATCAGCCAACCCGTGAGTTTCTCACCGAGCCCTTCGCGCTCGATCACAGCCTGCTGCTCGAAGATCCGCAGTCCACGCTCACTGCCGACCAGGCCCTGCCGGCACTGATCGCGCGCGGCCAGCCCATCACCGGCAACGCGCGCATCGGCTATTCAACCAGCACCTGGTGGCAGGCCATGCAGGTGAGCCTGCCGACCGACGAGGCGGTACAGCTGATCGTCGCGACCCCATTTCTGGACAACCTCGACCTGTGGTTGTTCGATGGCGAACACCCAATTGGCTCGCTGCGCAGCGGCAATCGACAGCCCTTCAACGAGCGCGGCGAGCCCTATCCGCAATTCATGCTCGCCTTGCCATACCTGCAAGCAGACCACCCCTATACCCTGCTGCTGCGCGTGAGCAGCCATTCCTCGATCGACCTGCCATTGCAACTGGTCAGCGCCGAAAGCAGCCCCGCGATGATCGGCCAGAGCTGGTTGCGCAGCGGCCTGCTGGTCGGCGCCCTGCTGGGCCTGGCGCTGTTCTACCTGATTCGCTACAGCACCCTGCGCGAAGCGCAACTGGCCTATTTCAGCCTCACCGCTTTGTGTGCGGCCGCCTATAACGCCAGCCTGTATGGCGTGGTCGGCCTGGTGGCGGGCGACCAGCCAGGCCTGTCACGCGTTCTGGTCAACCTGCCCACAGCAGGCATGCTGATCTTCAGCTCACTGTTTCTTGCCAGCGCCCTGCAGGTGCCGATGCGTCGCCTGCGCTGGGTACGCGAGCCACTGTTCGCCGCCATCTTGCTGGTGTGCGTGGGTGGCCAGTTAAGCGATCATCCACAGACCTACCGCGTGCTCAATCTGCTGATCCTGATGACCGGTGTCTACCAACTGGCCCTGCTGACATTCGCCATACGCATTCGCCGGCCTTATGCACTGGGCTACCTGCTGTGCTGGAGCGCGATCCTGCTGCTGATGCTGTTGCTACCGCTGAGCCGCAACGGCCTGCTGCCGATGCCTCCGGGCCTGCACAATCTCCATGCCTCGCTACCGGTGCTGAGCATGTTGATGTTCGGCGCCTTGCTGGACAAACAACTGGAGCAGGTACGCCGTGCCCTGCTGACCACCCAGACCCAGGCCATCGACAATCTCGAGCAGTATCAGGCGCTGTTCCGCCACAGCGGCGAAGGCATCTTCCGTTGCAGTCGCGACGGCCACCTGCTCGAAGCCAACCCGAGCCTGACGCGTATGCTCGGCGGCGACAGCGCACGCTTGCTGACTCAGCCACTGCAAGCGCTGCTCGGCGAAGACACCTGGGCCGAATTGCTTGCCGGCATGGAGACAGGCGACGGCACCGTCAGCCGTGAATGCCAGTTGCGCGACCTGCAGGCGCGCACGCACTGGGTATACCTGTCGCTGCATCAGCAAGAGACACAGGACAGCATCGAGGGCATCGTCGTCGACCTCAGCGAGCGCCGCGCCCTGGAAGAACGCCTGCAGCACCTGGCCGCCCACGATGCCCTGACCGGGATTTACAACCGCCGCGAACTGGAGCGCCTGTTGTCCGGCACCCTCAGTGGTCGCGCTGGCGTGCATTTCAGCCACCTGTTGTGCCTGGGCCTGGATCGCTTCAAGCAGGTCAATGACCTCTGCGGGCACCTGGCCGGCGATCAGTTGTTGCGCCAGCTGGCCAACCAGTTGGGCCGTGCATTGCCGCGCCATGCCGAGCTTGCCCGCATCGGCGGTGATGAATTCGCCATCCTGCTGCGCGAGGCAGACGACGCCGCAGCCCTGGAACAGGCCGAGCGGCTGCGGCGCAATGTCGAGCAGTTCATCTTCACCTGGGAGAATCGCCCGTTCCGCCTGCACGCCAGCATCGGCCTGCTGGCCCTCGACTCGGGCGTGCGCGACTGGGAAACCGCGCTGAACTGGGCCAGCAGCGCGGCACAACTGGCCAAGCATCAGGGGCGCAATCGCGTCCAGCAGTTCAACCCGGCCGACGGTGCGCTGCTCGAACATCAGCGCCAGCTGCAGTGGATCACACGTCTGCGCGAAGCGACCGAGCGCGGTCATTTCGAGCTGTTCCAGCAACCCGTCATGCCGCTGCAGGCGCAGGCCGACGGCCTGCATTACGAGGTACTGCTGCGCTACCGCGACCCGCACAGCGGCGAGTGGATCAGCCCGCTGCAATTTCTCGATGCAGCGGCACGCTACGGTTTTCTCGGTGCCATAGACCGCTGGGTGATCGAGCATCTGTGCGCCTGGCTGGCGAACAATCCTCGGCATCTCGCCAATCTGGCCCAGGTCAACGTCAACCTGAGCGCCGAATCGCTGCTCGACCAGGGCTTCCACCGCTTGCTGCACGAGACCCTGCAGCATCACGGCCTGCCCGCCAGCAAGCTGTGCATCGAAGTGACCGAAATGGTCGCCCTCGGCGAACTGGGCGTTTCCGCCAAATGGATCGACGAGCTACGCGGCCAGGGACTGAAAGTGGCACTGGATGACTTTGGCAGCGGCTTCGCCTCCTACGCCTACCTGCGCCACCTGCCGCTGGATATCCTGAAGATCGACGGCAGCTTCATTCGCGGCATCGAGCAGGATCCGATCAATCAGGCGATGGTCGGCTCCATGCAGCAGATCGCCGAGCAACTGGGGCTTTGCACGGTGGCGGAGTTCGTCGAGACGCCCGAAAGCCTGGAGTGCCTGCGCCAACTCGGCGTCGACTACGCGCAGGGTTATCACGTCGGCAAGCCGCAACCCCTGGCGCTGCTGGCCGACGCCCCTCAGCAGGCTTGATACAAGGCCGTCGGCAGCCGCTCGAACAGGCTGTCGTCGAGGCGCAGCAGGCGCACGCAGCGCTCTTCGGCCAGCGACTGCGGCGCCTCATGGGCCGGCAGGGCAAGCAGGCAGCTGCTCAGGTTGAGCACCAGCGCCTCACGCGAGTAGACCCCACGGCCCAGGCCATAAAAGGCCGCGATCAGCTCACGCAAGCCGAACGGCAGCCGCCAGCGGATACGCAACGCCGAACCGAAACTGGCCGCGCGCTGGCGCAGGGCCTGGTCGAGCCGCTCGTTACTCAACTCGCCGCCGGCATCCAGCCACTCCTGCAGGCTACGCAGCAGCGCCAGCTCACCGATGTTGTGCAGCAGTCCGGCGGTGTAGCAAAGCTCGGCGTCCAGACGCAGCTCCAGCGCCAACCAACGTGCCAGCTCGGCGCTACGCTGCGCCTGCTGCAGGGTGACGGCAGCCAGCTCGGCCAGGCGCGGATCACGCAACTGACCACTGCGCTGCAGAGCCAGCCCCAGCACCAGGTTGAGCGTGCGCGAGATGCCCAGGCGATGCAGCGCCTGGCTGAGCGTCTGGCAGGGCGCCCCCTGATGCTGCGCGGCCGCCCCGGCGGCAGCGATCAGCGTGGCGGTAATCTGCGGGTCGCGCGCGAAGACCGCCTCCAGCTCGCCCAGATCCTGCTCGCCGGACTGCAAACCCTGGCTCACCGCCATGCGGACATCGCTGAGCAAGGGCGCACCCTGCCCCTCCTCGCGCACGCTGTCGAGGTACTCGTCGAGATCGCTGACCAGCAAGGGCGCCCGCGTGGCCTGCGCCGCACTGCGTTCAGGCAACAGGCCCTGCAGGCGCAGGCGCAGGCTTTCGGCATTGAAGGGCTTGGCCAGGTAAACGCTGGGCGCCAGCGGCCGCGCCGCCTTGACGCTCTTGGCATCCAGGCGTCCGCTGATCAGCACGAACGGCAAGGCCGGGGTACGCGGATGGCGCCGCAACTGACGCAGCAACTCCAGGCCATCGAGCCCGGGCAGCTCGCCGTCGGCGATCACCAGATCCGGCAGGCGCCGCTTGCAACGCGCCAGCGCAGCCTGGCCATCGCTGACCTGCAGCACGTGCGCATCGCCACGCACGTCCAGCACCAGTTGCTGCAGCAGATTGGATGTCCAGGGATCAGCTTCGGCAATCAGGACTTCCACGGGATGGGCTGAAGCGCTCATGCAGCTCTCGGGTCGGTAACGAAAGGGAATTTGCCCGACCAGGCGCAGTGTCGCTGCGAAAGCTGTACGAGGCGTCAGTTTCAGGTCAGGCGCGCAGTCTAACCGGCGCCTGTCGTCGAGTCAGCCGGCTCGGCGCGGGCAACGTGCGGAATGAATCGGACGAATTGCCGCAGGCAGAAATGAAAAAGCCCGCCAGAAGGCGGGCTCTCTCGAAGAAAGGCCGATCAATTACTTGATCTTGGCTTCCTTGTAGATCACGTGCTTACGCACGACAGGATCGTACTTCTTGATCTCGATCTTGTCGGGAGTAGTGCGCTTGTTCTTGTCGGTGGTGTAGAAGTGGCCGGTACCGGCGCTGGACACCAAACGGATCAGTTCACGCATGACTCTCTCCTTAAACCTTTTCGCCGCGAGCGCGCAGCTCAGCCAGCACTACATCGATGCCACGCTTGTCGATGACACGCATGCCCTTGGCAGATACGCGCAGACGTACGAAGCGCTTCTCCGACTCAACCCAGAAGCGGTGATGCTGCAGGTTCGGCAGGAAACGACGACGGGTTTTGTTGTTTGCGTGGGAAATGTTGTTCCCGGTTACCGGACCCTTACCGGTAACTTGACAGACTCTCGACATGCCTCAGCCCTCTAAAACCACATGCCCAACCCGGCATGGGTTGGCCGCTTAAACTCAATGTCATTGGCGCTCAGCGCCGCGTTTCTCGAGGGTCTTACCGGGCGCACTGAATAGCGCAAGAACCGGGCCCCTAGAAAAGAGCGCTGCTTTATACCAGAAACCCCTGGACGCAACAAGGAAAAACGCAGGATAAAACAACACGCCATCCAAGCCGACCGGCCAGGCGCCGCAAGCCCGGGGCCTCGCTCGGGCACGACCGCTCGTCGCCTGCAAATGGTATTCAGCGCCGAGCAAATCGACTAGGGTTCATGCGTGCTGCAATCGCCTATAAAGATGAGGAATCGACCATGCGCCTGCTACTCGCCACGCTGTTCTGCGCTCCATTGCTGAGCCAGGCCGCCACGCTCGCCGTCTGCACCGAGGCCAGCCCGGATGGCTTCGATGTGGTGCAGTACAACTCGCTGACCACCACCAATGCCTCGGCCGACATGCTGATGAACCGCCTGGTGGAGTTCGATGCCGAGCAGGGCAAGCTGCTGCCAAGCCTGGCGCGTAGCTGGTCGGTTTCGGAGGACGGCCTGGTCTACGACTTCCAGTTGCGCGACGACGTACGGTTCCACCACAACGCCGACTTCACCCCCAGCCGCAACCTGAATGCCCAGGACGTACTGTTCAGCTTCGAGCGCATGCTCGATCCCCAGCATCCATGGCACAAGGTTGCCGCCAGCGGCTACCCGCATGCGCAGTCGATGCAGTGGCCGAGCCTGATCGCCAAGGTCGAGGCAGTCGATCCCCTGCATGTGCGCATCACCCTGACCCGCCGCGACGCGACCTTCCTCGCCACCCTGAGCATGGGCTTCGCTTCTATATATCCGGCCGAGTACGCAGAGCAGTTGCTCAAGGCAGGCACCCCGGAAAAACTCAACAGCGCGCCCATCGGCAGCGGCCCCTTCGTCTTCGAGCGTTTCCAGAAGGATGCCGTGGTGCGCTACAGCGCCAACGCCGACTACTTCGCTGGCAAACCCGCCATGGACAAGGTGGTCTTCGCCATCACCCCGGACAGCAATGTGCGCCTGCAGAAACTGCGCCGTGGCGAGTGCCAGATCGCGCTGTCACCCAAGCCGCAGGACGTACAGGCCATCGCCGGCGACGGCAAACTCAAGAGCGCGCAGACCGCCGCCTTCATGACCGCCTTCGTCGGCATCAACAGCCAGCACCCACCGCTGGACAAGCCGCAGGTGCGTCAGGCGATCAACCTGGCGTTCGACAAGGCCAGCTACGTCAAGGCGGTATTCGAAGGCAGCGCCGAGCCGGCCAACGGCCCTTACCCCCCCAATACCTGGAGCTACGCCAAGGATCTTCCCGGTTATGCCCATGACCCGGCAAAAGCCCGCACCCTGCTGACCGAAGCGGGCCTGAAGGATGGTTTCAAGACCACCATCTGGACACGACCAAGCGGCAGCCTGCTCAACCCCAACCCCAGTCTAGGCGCGCAGTTGCTGCAGGCGGATCTGGCCAAGGTCGGCATCGACGCCGAGATTCGCGTAATCGAATGGGGCGAGCTAATCCGCCGCGCCAAGGCCGGCGAGCATGACCTGCTGTTCATGGGCTGGGCCGGTGACAATGGCGACCCGGATAACTTCCTCACCCCGCAGTTCGCCTGCGCTTCGGTGCAGTCCGGGCTGAACTTCGCGCGCTACTGCGACCCGGCGCTGGACAAGCTGATCGCAGACGGCAAGACCAGCAGCGACCAGGCCGAACGCAGCCGCCTCTATCATGACGCCCAGACGATCATTCAGCAGCAGGCGCTGTGGCTGCCGCTGGCTCATCCGACGGCGTTCGCGCTGCTCAGCAGCAAGGTCGAGGGTTACAAGGTCAGCCCGTTTGGCCGGCAGAATTTCGCTTCGGTGCAGATGGCGCCATGAGCCGCGGTGGGCTAAAGCCCACCCTACACGGCACACGAAGGCACGTAGGGCGGGTGCAACCCGCCACCCTAGATGCGGCAAGTTGCACCCACCCTACGCCCCGCTACATCCAGCCCAACTCGGCCATCGACAACGGTTCGCCATCGCCGACGATGAAGTGATCGAGCACGCGCACCTCCACCAATGCCAAGGCATCCTTGAGGCGCTGGGTCAGCACGCGATCCGCCTGGCTCGGCTCGGAAACGCCCGAGGGATGGTTGTGAGTCAGGATGACTGCGGCGGCATTGTTGGCCAGCGAGCGCTTGACCACCTGCCGGGGATAAACACTGGCGCTGTCGATGCTGCCGCGAAACAGCACCTCGAAGGCCAATACGCGGTGCTTGGCGTCGAGAAACAGGCAACCAAACACCTCATGCGGCTCATGGCGCAGTTGCGCCTTGAGGTAATCGCGCACCGCCTGCGGGCTCTCCAGCGCCGAATCACGGCGCAGGCGCTCGGCCAGATGGCGCCGGGCCATTTCCAGCACAGCCTGCAACTGCGCGTACTTGGCCGGGCCAAGGCCAAGGTGCTGGCTGAAACCGCTCAGGTCGGCGTCCAGCAATGCCCTCAGGCTACCGAACTCGCTCAGCAGATACCGCGCCAGATCCACCGCACTCTTGCCGGTGACGCCGGTACGCAGAAAGATCGCCAGCAGTTCGGCGTCGGTCAGCGCAGCAGCGCCCTGAGCCAGCAGTTTTTCCCGCGGGCGCTCTGCCGCAGGCCAATCGCGAATGCTCATCGAACCCCTCCCTATCGAGCCAAGCCCCCGCTGATCCGCTGCGGGCGCTGTGCTATCGTAGCCCATCTTTTTGCCTGCGGTCGGCCTGGGGAGGCGTTGGCCGCGTGGCGCACATCAATCCGTCCATGAAAGGCAGGCCTATGCAGCGGCTGTATCGCAAACGCATCATCGTCGGCGTAGGGGGCGGCATCGCGGCCTACAAGAGCGCCGAACTGGTTCGCCGGCTCAAGGATCAAGGCGCCGAAGTGCGCGTGGTGATGACCCAGGGCGGCCGCGAGTTCATTACTCCGCTGACCCTGCAGGCCCTCTCCGGCCATCCTGTACACCTCGACCTGCTCGACCCGGCCGCCGAAGCGGCGATGGGCCATATCGAGCTGGCCCGCTGGGCCGATCTGATCCTGATCGCCCCGGCCACCGCCGATCTCATCGCGCGCCTGGCTCAGGGCATCGCCAACGATCTGCTGACCACCCTGGTGCTGGCCACCGATGCGCCGATTGCACTGGCTCCAGCGATGAACCAGGCCATGTGGCGCGACGCCGCCACCCAGGCCAACCTCGACCTGCTGCAACAGCGCGGCATGCGCCTGTTCGGCCCGGCCTCTGGCAGCCAGGCCTGCGGCGACGTCGGCCTCGGGCGCATGCTCGAACCGACCGACCTCGCCCAATTGGCCGCCGACTGCTTCCAGCGCCAGGCACTGGATGGCCAGCACATACTGATCACCGCAGGGCCGACCCAGGAAAACATCGATCCGGTGCGCTACATCACCAACCACAGCTCCGGCAAGATGGGCTTCGCCCTGGCCGAAGCCGCTGCCGAAGCGGGAGCGCGCGTGACCCTGGTCAGCGGCCCGGTGCACCTGCCAACGCCGGATCGGGTCAGCCGCATCGATGTGGTCAGTGCCCGCGACATGCTCGCCGCCTGCGAAGCGGCCATGCCCTGCGACGTGCTGATCGCCGCCGCCGCCGTGGCCGACTACCGTCCGGAAGTGGTCGCGCAGCACAAATTGAAGAAAGACCCCACCAGTGGCGAGGGCATGCTCCTGCAAATGGTGCGCAACCCGGATATCCTCGCCGCCATCGCCGGCCGCGACGACCGCCCGTTCAGCGTGGGCTTCGCCGCCGAGACCGAGAACCTGCTGGAGTACGCCTCGCGCAAGCTGCGCGACAAGAATCTCGATCTGATCGTCGCCAACGATGTGGCCAACCCCAGCATCGGCTTCAATAGTGAAGAGAACGCCATCACCGTGATCGACCGTGGGCTGCAGCAGATCAGCTTCGCCCAGACCAGCAAGGGCAAGATCGCCCGCCAGTTGATCACCCTCATCGCCGAACGACTGAACAAGAACTGACCATGCACGCTCTGCAAGCCAAGATCCTCGATCCCCGCCTCGGCCAGGAATTCCCCCTGCCGCAATACGCCACGCCCGGTTCTGCCGGCCTCGATCTGCGCGCCATGCTCAAGGAGGACATCGTCCTCGAACCCGGGCAGACCGTGCTGATCCCGACCGGCCTGTCGATCTTCGTCGCTGACCCCGGCCTGGCGGCGCTGATCCTGCCGCGCTCGGGCCTCGGCCACAAACACGGCATCGTCCTCGGCAATCTGGTCGGCCTGATCGACTCGGACTACCAGGGCGAGCTGATGGTGTCGTGCTGGAACCGCGGCCAGGACAGTTTCCGCATCGCCATTGGCGAGCGCATCGCGCAACTGGTGCTGGTACCCGTGGTGCAGGCACGCTTCGAACTGGTCGACGAGTTCGACCAGACCCAACGCGGCGCAGGCGGCTTCGGCCACTCCGGCAGCCACTGACGCACTCAACAGGACGATCCGCGGAGGAGCATCTGCGTGAAACTCTTCAAGCGCAACGCCAAGGAAGCCGAGACGCCCATCAGCCCCAAACCGGCGGCGAAGGGTAGCAAGGGCTCCAGCCCATCGCTCGGCGCACTGCTGCCAGGCGTGCTGGCGACCGCCATCGGCATCGGCGCCGGTGGCGCCCTGCTCTGGGTCGTCCAGAACGACAGCAGCCAGACGCAGCAAAGCCAATTGGCCCAGGCCATCGGCAGCAATCAGGCCAGTGCCGTGCAACAGGCACTCAAGCGCCTGCAGGCCGACAGCCAGGCGGCGGCACGCAACCCGGAGCTGCTGCAGGCTCTGCAGAGCGGCGACAGCCTGCGCATCACGGAAACCGAGCGTCGTCTGGGCTATTGGGATGGCGTCATCGATGCCCAGCTCAATCGGCGCGGCGAGGCGGTCCAGAACCCGGACCGTGCCGCACCGATGAACTTCGCCGGCCTGGACATGCTGCGCCGCGCCGAAAGCGGCCAGCCGCCCGCTGTCGAAGCCTACCGCGTTGGCCAGCGTTGGCTGGCCTATAGCGCCGTGGCCCTGCGCCAAAGCGAAAGCCAGCCAGCAGAAGGCACCCTGATGCTGGCAGTCGACCTGGAACGCCTGCTCGCCAGCGTACCGGCATTGCCGCCCGAACTGGGCCAGGTGCAATTGCTGCAGCAATTCGGCAATGCCCCGGCACAACCGCTGCTGCAACGCGGCGAAGCCGGTGATGCCAGCGCCCAGACTTTCGCCACCGGCAATCCGAACTGGAAATTGGTGTTCACCCCGGGGCCGGCACTGGCTCAGGGTGGCGTTCCCCCGCTGATGCTCGGCTTGGCCGCCCTGCTCGCCCTGGGCGGCGCACTGATCGGCCTGATCCTGCTGCATGGCGGGCTGCACCGACGCATCAACAGCGATGCTCGGCAGCTCGGGCAAATGCTCAAAGAACTCTCCGAGGGCAAAAACGTCAAAGCCTTCAGCCTGAGCCTGCCAGCCCTCGACGGCCTGGCTCGGAGCCTGGCCCGCCTGCCACGCCGCGGCCACGATTCGGCGGCCGGTAGCGTCACGGCCAAGAAAGAAACCAACGCGGCGCCTGCCGCTCCGCCCGCTGCCAAGCAGGACGAGCTGGTCGACCCGCTATTTCAGGACACCGATATCCTCGATATCGACATTCTCGATGAAGACCAGGATCTCCTGGGACTGGAGCAGAGCCCCGCAATGACCACTCGCCAAAGCGCCCCGAAACTTCCCGCCGACATCTTCCGCGCCTACGACATCCGTGGCGTGGTCGGTGACACCCTGACCGCCGAATATGCCTACTGGATCGGCCGCGCCATCGGCTCGCAAAGCCTGGCCCAGGGCGAACCCAAGGTCATCGTCGGCCGTGACGGCCGCCTGTCCGGCCCGGAACTGCTGCAACAGCTGGTGCAGGGCCTGCTCGACTGCGGCTGCGAAGTCACCGACATCGGCATGGTGCCGACCCCGGTGGTGTATTTCGCCGCCAACGTGCTGGAAGGCCGCTCGGCAGTCATGCTCACCGGCAGCCACAACCCGCCGGACTACAACGGCTTCAAGATCATCATCGCCGGCGACACCCTGGCCAACGAGCAGAT
This sequence comes from Pseudomonas sp. C11, assembly GCF_034683865.1. NCBI lineage: Bacteria > Pseudomonadati > Pseudomonadota > Gammaproteobacteria > Pseudomonadales > Pseudomonadaceae > Pseudomonas > Pseudomonas sp. C11. Next base: position 47,188 of record NZ_JAWIIP010000018.1, on the reverse strand, counting down.
CCTTGCGCTGAAGACCCGCCTGGACAACAACGACCTGGCCAGCGGCGTCGGCAGCGTGCAGCAGGTCGACGTCCTGCCGCAGTACTTCAAGACCATCCGCGACGACATCGCCCTGGCCAAGCCGCTCAAAGTGGTGGTGGACTGCGGCAACGGCGCCGCCGGCGTGATCGCCCCGCAACTGATCGAAGCCCTCGGCTGCAGCGTGATTCCGTTGTTCTGCGATGTCGACGGCACCTTCCCCAACCACCACCCGGATCCGGGCAAGCCGGAGAACCTGGTCGACCTGATCGCCCGCGTGAAATCCGAGAACGCCGACCTGGGCCTGGCTTTCGACGGCGACGGCGACCGCGTCGGCGTGGTGACCAACACCGGCACCATCGTCTACCCGGATCGCCTGCTGATGCTGTTCGCCAAGGACGTGGTTTCGCGCAACCCGGGCGCCGACATCATCTTCGACGTCAAATGCACCCGTCGCCTGACCCCGTTGATCAGCGGCTACGGTGGCCGCCCGGTAATGTGGAAAACCGGCCACTCGCTGATCAAGAAGAAAATGAAGGAAACCGGCGCCCTGCTGGCCGGCGAAATGAGCGGCCATATTTTCTTCAAGGAACGCTGGTACGGTTTCGACGACGGCATCTACAGCGCTGCCCGTCTGCTGGAAATCATCAGCCTCGAGAAACGCAACGCCGAGCAGGTGTTCAACGCATTCCCCAACGACATTTCCACGCCGGAAATCAACATCAAGGTCACCGAGCAGACCAAGTTCGGCATGATCGAGCGCCTGCAGCGTGAAGGCCAGTGGGGCGAGGCGAACATCACCAGCATCGACGGCGTACGCGTCGACTATCCCAAGGGCTGGGGCCTGATCCGCGCCTCCAACACCACACCGGTGCTGGTGTTGCGCTTCGAAGCCGAAACCCAGGAAGAGCTGGCGCGCATCCAGGACGTGTTCCGCGCCCAACTGCTCAAGGTCGCCCCCGACCTGCAACTGCCCTTTTAACCCATTTGCCCCAGGAGCCCCTGCATGACCCTCGAGCGTGACGCCGCTGCCCAGGTTGCCAAGGTACTGTCCGAAGCCCTGCCCTATATCCGCCGCTTCGTCGGCAAGACCCTGGTGATCAAGTACGGCGGCAACGCCATGGAAAGCGAGGAACTCAAGCAGGGCTTCGCCCGCGACATCGTGCTGATGAAAGCGGTCGGCATCAACCCGGTGGTGGTGCACGGTGGCGGCCCGCAGATCGGTGATCTGCTCAAACGCCTGAGCATCGAAAGCCACTTCATCGACGGCATGCGCGTCACCGACACCGCCACCATGGACGTGGTGGAAATGGTGCTCGGCGGCCAGGTCAACAAAAGCATCGTCAACCTGATCAACCAGCATGGCGGCAGCGCCATTGGCCTGACCGGCAAGGACGCCGGCCTGATCCGCGCGAAGAAGCTCAAGGTCAGCCGCCAGACGCCGGAGATGACCCAGCCGGAAATCATCGACATCGGCCATGTCGGCGAGGTCACTGGGGTCAACACCGACCTGCTCAACATGCTGGTCAAGGGCGACTTCATTCCGGTCATTGCGCCCATCGGCGTCGGTCCGGATGGCGAGTCCTACAACATCAACGCCGACCTGGTCGCCGGCAAGGTGGCCGAAGCGCTGAAAGCCGAGAAGCTGATGCTGCTGACCAACATCGCCGGCCTGATGAACAAGCAGGGCGAAGTGCTCACCGGCCTGACCACCGAGCAGGTGAACGGCCTGATCGCCGACGGCACCATCTACGGCGGCATGCTGCCGAAGATCAAATGTGCACTGGAAGCGGTGCAGGGTGGCGTCACCAGCTCGCATATCATCGACGGCCGCGTGCCCAATGCCGTGCTGCTGGAAATCTTCACCGATATCGGCAACGGCACCATGATCAGCAACCGCAAACGCCCGTAAGACTCAAGCGCACCACGCATCGACTGCCTGAGCAGCGATGCGTGGCATGCCTGTCGCGGCGCGACGCACTGCGCGCCATCAACGGTAACCCGGCAGCGAGAGCAGGCTTGAGGACAGTGGAGATTTACTGGCGTTTGCCGCTGAACAGTTCGGCCAGCCGTGCACGATCCGCAGCGAAATCGGCCTCGGCCTGATTGCGCGCTTCCTTGTAACGGGCGATATCGCGCTGCAGACGCTGCTGCTCGTCCTTGAGATTGTTGATCTGAACCAGCAAGGGCTCCGGTACCTGGCGCCCCGCCCGCTCGTGATCGGCGGCCTGACTCTGCAGGTTGGCCTGCTGGGTACGCACCGACTGCAGATTACCGCGCGCCACCCCGATCACCCCATCCAGCTCCGCCAGCTTGCGCCCACGCGCACGATCGACATCATCGAGATTGGAGTACAGGCGCAACAGCTGCGCGTCACTGCTGGCACGCGCCTTCTGCGCCTGCATACGCGCGTATTCCTCAGGCGTAGGCGCCGGCGGCACCACGCGCACCACGCGGCCCTGGTCGTTGAGCACCTCATAACCCTTGCCGATCAGCTCGGGCGGCACGCCCTGCCGACTGAGCACGGTGACACCCTTGGCATCGACATAGCGATACAGCTCGGCAGCCACTCCGGACAACGGTAGCAGTAGGCCAAGCAGCAGCGTACAGCGGGTCAGGAGCGGTGCAGGCATAGGGAAGACCTTGTGCTAGGGCTAGATTCCGTACTCGGCGCGGTAGGCTTCGACAGCCGGCAGATATTGCTTCAGTTCAGCATCCCCTGCCAGATATTCCAGTACCTGCTCGAGTGACACGATGCTCACTACCGGCATGCCGAAGTCGCGCTCGACTTCCTGAATGGCGGACAAATCGCCCTGGCCACGCTCCTGGCGGTTCAGCGCGATCAGCGTGCCGGCGGCCTGAGCGCCCTGGCCCTGGATGATCTGCATGACTTCGCGGATGGCAGTGCCGGCAGTGATCACGTCATCGACGATCAGTACACGGCCCTTGAGCGGCGCGCCGACCAGGGTGCCGCCTTCGCCATGATCCTTGGCTTCCTTGCGGTTGAAGCACCAGGGCAGATCGCGCTGATGATGCTCGGCCAGCGCCACGGCAGTGGTCGCCGCCAGCGGAATGCCCTTGTAGGCCGGGCCGAACAGCACATCGAAGTCGATGCCGCTGTCGACGATGGCAGCGGCGTAGAAACGCCCCAGCTGGGCCAGCGCCAGACCGCTGTCGAACAGACCGGCATTGAAGAAATAAGGGCTGGTGCGCCCGGATTTGAGGGTGAATTGACCGAAACGCAGAACCCCACGTTCGATGGCAAAGCGAATGAAATCGCGCTGATACGCTTGCATGAAAAGCCCCGGACGGCACGGATTTAGCTAAATGAGGTGAGCTCGGGTATCATACACGCACGTGTTTTTGGGGGCCATTTATGCGGATCATCAGTGTGAACGTGAATGGTATTCAGGCTGCGGCAGAGCGAGGTTTGCTCAGCTGGCTGCAAGCTCAGAATGCCGACGTGATCTGCCTGCAAGACACCCGTGCCTCCGCCTTTGAAATGGACGACCAGGCCTTCCAGCTGGATGGCTATTTCCTCTATGCATGCGACGGTGAAGTGCCCAGCCAAGGTGGCGTGGCCCTTTACTCGCGGTTGCAACCCAAGGCGGTGATCAGCGGCCTCGGCTTTGAAATGGCCGATCGCTACGGGCGCTACCTGCAGGCAGATTTCGACAAAGTCAGTATTGCCACCCTGCTTCTGCCTACGGGCCGAGACGGGGACGAGAACTTGAATCAGAAATTCAAGTTCATGGACGACTTCACCCATTATCTGGACAAGCAACGGCGCAAGCGCCGCGAGTACATCTACTGCGGCTCGCTGCATGTCGCCCACCAGAAGCTGGACGTGAAGAACTGGCGCGACTGCCAGCAGTCGCCAGGCTTCCTCGCGCCCGAGCGCGCCTGGATGGATGAAGTGGTCGGCAGCATGGGCTACGTGGATGCCCTGCGCGAAGTCAGCCGCGAAGGTGACCAGTTCAGCTGGTGGCCGGACAGCGAGCAGGCGGAAATGCTCAACCTGGGCTACCGCTTCGACTATCAGATTCTCACGCCCGGCATGCGTCGCACCGTACGCAGCGCTCGCCTGCCGCGCCAGCCGCGCTTCTCCCAGCATGCGCCGCTGATCGTCGATTACGACTGGATCCTCAGCATCTGATCTGCAGACATGAAAAAGCCGGCTGATCGCCGGCTTTTTGTTGCTCGCTCGCTTACTTCACCAAGCGCCAGCTGAAGGGATAGCGATAAGCCTTGCCCTCGTTGGCCTTGATCCCGGCGATGATGGTCAGCACCAGCGCGGCCAGGCCCAGCAGCATGAGCAGCGGAAAGCCGATCACCACGACCATCAGCAGGACGCACACGGCCGCCGCCAGCGCGACGCTGATCTGAAAGTTCAGCGCCTCCTTGCCCTGCGCGTCGACGAACGGATCCATGTCCTTCTTCACCTGCCAGACGATCAGCGGTCCCAGCAGGCTGCCGAAGGGAAACACCAGCCCGAGAAAAGCCGCAAAGTGGCAGAACATCGCCCACTGACGCGCTTCCTGGCTAGGAACGGGTTGCGGCACCTGGAACTCTTCACTCATGCGGCGTCTCCTTGCGATGCGCGTGCGATCAGTCGACCAACGCAGCTTTCTGCAGTTCGAATATCTCGTTCATGCCCTTCTGCGCCAACGTCAGCATGGCATTGAATTCCTCGGGCTGGAACGGCGCGCCCTCGGCAGTGCCCTGCACCTCGATGAAACCACCCGCGTTGGTCATCACCACGTTGAGATCGGTCTCGGCGGCGGAATCTTCCAGGTAGTCCAGATCCAGCACCGGCTCGCCCTGATAGATACCGACCGATACGGCTGCGATCATCTGCTTGAGCGGCTCACCCTTGAGCCCGCCACGCTTCTTCAGCACTTTCAGCGCATCGATCAGGGCCACCATCGAGCCGGTGATCGAGGCGGTGCGGGTACCGCCGTCGGCCTGGATCACGTCGCAGTCGACGTACAGGGTGTTTTCGCCCAGCTTGCTCATGTCCAGTGCGGCGCGCAGCGAACGGCCGATCAGGCGTTGGATTTCCAGGGTACGACCACCCTGCTTGCCGCGGCTGGCTTCACGCTGGTTACGCTCGCCAGTGGCACGCGGCAGCATGCCGTATTCGGCGGTCAGCCAGCCCTGGCCCTGGCCTTTGAGGAAGCGCGGCACGCCGGACTCGACACTGACGGTGCAGATCACCTTGGTATCGCCGAACTCGACGAGCACCGAACCCTCGGCGTGCTTGGTGTAGTTGCGGGTGATGCGAATCGAGCGCAACTGATCGGCGGCGCGGCCACTGGGACGTTTCATCGAGCGATACCTACTTCGTTAAGTGAAAACAGCACGCATTATAGGGGGCGCTCGACCCGCACGACACGTCGAATTGGCGCGAGCAGACCACAGGCCCGACCGCCTGCACATGAAATGAGCCAGCCGCGTGGGCTACAATCCTGCGTTTTTCGAGCCGACCACCACGAGGTATCCCATGGTTCACAGCATGACGGCCTTTGCCCGCAACGAGCAGGCAACCGCCCACGGCACCCTGAGCTGGGAACTGCGCTCGGTCAACCACCGCTACCTGGAACCGCACCTGCGCCTGCCCGACGCCTTCCGCGACCTCGAAGGTGCGGTGCGCGAAGCGCTGCGCCAGGGGCTGTCGCGCGGCAAGGTCGAGTGCACGCTGCGCTTCGCCGAAGAGAGTGCTGGTCAGCAACTGCAGGTCGACAGCGAGCGAGCGCGCCAGCTGATCACTGCCGCCGAACAGGTCGCCGCACTGATCAAACAACCGGCGCCGCTCAACCCCCTGGAAGTGCTGGCCTGGCCCGGCGTGCTGGTGGCCGACTCGGCCGATCCGCAAGCACTCAACGCCGCTGCGCTGAAGCTGTTCGACCAGGCACTGGGCGAGCTCAAGGCCGGCCGTGCCCGCGAAGGCGCCGAGCTGGCCAAGCTGCTCAACGAACGCCTCGACAGTATCCTCGACGAAGTCGCCGCCCTGCGCGAACTGGTGCCACAGATGCTCGCCGGCCAACGCCAGAAGATCGAAACCCGCTTCGCCGAGATGCAGGCCGAGCTCGACCCGCAACGCCTGGAACAGGAACTCGTGCTGCTGGCGCAGAAGAGTGATGTGGCCGAAGAGCTGGATCGCCTCAGCACCCACGTCAGCGAAGTGCGTCGCGTGCTCAAGGCCGGCGGCGCTGCCGGTCGCCGCCTGGACTTCCTGATGCAGGAACTCAACCGCGAGGCCAACACGCTCGGGTCCAAGGCGTTCGACCCGCGCAGCACGCAAGCTGCGGTCAACCTCAAGGTATTGATCGAGCAGATGCGCGAGCAGGTGCAGAACATCGAGTAACACCAGCCAGACGGCTGCTATTTTTCGCTCACCGATTCATCAGGACATTTTCATGGCCATCACCACCGGCACCCTCTATATCGTTTCCGCACCGTCCGGCGCCGGCAAGACCAGCCTGGTCAAGGCGTTGATCGACAGCGAACCGCAGATTCGCGTCTCGGTGTCACACACCACTCGCGCCATGCGCCCAGGCGAAGAAAACGGGGTGAACTACCACTTCGTCGACCATGCGCAGTTCAGCGCCATGATCGAGCGCAGCGAGTTCCTCGAACATGCGCAGGTCTTCGACAACTTCTACGGCACCTCGCAAACCTGGGTCGAGCAGACCCTGGCCGAAGGCTTCGACCTGATCCTGGAGATCGATTGGCAGGGCGCGCAGCAGGTGCGCAAGCTGATGCCGCAGGCCAAGTCCATCTTCATCCTGCCGCCGACCCAGGAAGCCCTGCGCCACCGCCTGACCAATCGCGGCCAGGACAGCGGCGAGATCATCGAGCGGCGCATGCGCGAAGCCGTCAGCGAGATGAGCCACTACGTCGAGTACGACTACCTGGTGATCAACGATGACTTCAACCACGCCCTGAGCGATCTGAAAGCCATCTTCCGCAGCAACCAGTTGATCCAGCAACAGCAGCAGCAGCGCCACGCCGGCCTGCTCAGCGAGCTGCTGGCATAAGAGTAGCCGCAAGCTCCAATCCACAAGCTGCACGCAAAAGCAAGGCCAGCCTGACTTCTGCTTGTAGCTTGAAGCTTGAAGCTGCTTTACACTATTCAGTCCGCTCGCCCGCTCGGGCCAAGCTTATCCGCATACGTTACGAGGAACACCATGGCTCGCGTTACCGTCGAAGATTGCCTGGACAACGTTGATAACCGCTTCGAACTGGTCATGCTCGCGACCAAGCGTTCGCGCCAGCTGGCCACCGGCGGCAAAGAGCCGAAAGTGGCTTGGGAAAACGACAAGCCCACCGTCGTGGCCCTGCGCGAAATCGCGGCTGGCCTGGTGGACTATGAAGTGATCGCCCAGGAAGACATCGTCGAGGAAGAACCGCTGTTCGCTGCCTTCGAGGAAGAGGCCAACGAGCCTCTGTAAGTCGATGATGCCGGGTCGAAGTCGCGCGGCGTGTAGCCAAGCCAGCCCTGAAGGGAATACCCCATGGCTGGCATAGACGCTCTCGCCGACCGACTTTCGGCCTACCTCGGCCATGACCAGGTCAACCTGGTACGCCGAGCCTACTTCTACGCCGAACAGGCGCACGATGGCCAACGCCGCCGCAGTGGCGAAGCCTACGTGACCCATCCGCTGGCCGTGGCCAGCATCCTCGCCGAAATGCACATGGATCATCAGAGCCTGATGGCCGCCATGCTGCACGACGTGATCGAAGACACCGGTATCGCCAAGGAAGCGCTCAACGCGCAGTTCGGCGAAACCGTGGCCGAACTGGTCGACGGGGTCAGCAAGCTGACTCAGATGAACTTCGAGACCAAGGCCGAGGCGCAGGCCGAGAACTTCCAGAAGATGGCCATGGCCATGGCCCGCGACATCCGCGTGATTCTGGTCAAACTCGCCGACCGCCTGCACAACATGCGCACCCTCGATGCCATGCCGCACGAGAAGAGCCGGCGCATCGCCAAGGAAACCCTGGAAATCTACGCCCCCATCGCCAACCGGCTGGGCATGCACAACATGCGCGTGGAGTTCGAAGACCTGGGCTTCAAGGCCATGCACCCGATGCGCTCCGAGCGCATCCGCGCCGCTGTGCGCCGCGCTCGGGGCAACCGCAAGGAAATCGTCGCTAAGATCGAGGAATCGATCCAGATGTGCCTGCAGCGCGAGGGCATGGAAGGCGAAGTGATCGGCCGCGAGAAGCACCTCTACAGCATCTACCAGAAGATGCGCGGCAAACGTAAGGCGTTTAACGAGATCATGGACGTCTACGCCTTCCGCATCATCGTCGACAAGGTCGACACCTGCTACCGCGTGCTCGGCGCCGTACACAACCTGTACAAACCCCTGCCCGGCCGCTTCAAGGATTACATCGCGATCCCCAAGGCCAACGGCTACCAGTCGCTGCACACCACGCTGTTCGGCATGCACGGCGTGCCCATCGAGATCCAGATCCGCACCCGCGAAATGGAAGAGATGGCCAACAACGGCATCGCCGCGCACTGGCTGTACAAGTCCAACGACGACGAAGCGCCCAAGGGTAACCACGCCCGCGCACGGCAGTGGGTCAAGGGCGTGCTGGAGCTGCAGCAACGCGCCGGTAACTCGCTGGAATTCATCGAGAGCGTGAAGATCGACCTGTTCCCGGACGAGGTCTACGTGTTCACGCCCAAGGGCCGCATCATGGAGCTGCCCAAAGGCTCCACTGCGGTCGATTTCGCCTACGCGGTGCACACCGACGTCGGCAACACCTGCATTGCCTGCCGCATCAACCGCCGCCTGGCGCCGCTGTCGCAGGCGCTGGAAAGCGGCTCGACAGTGGAAATCGTCACCGCACCGGGCGCACGTCCCAATCCGGCCTGGCTCAACTTCGTGGTCACCGGCAAGGCGCGCACGCACATCCGCCATGCCCTCAAGCAGCAGCGCCGTTCCGAATCCATCAGCCTCGGCGAGCGCCTGCTGAACAAGGTGCTGGCCAGCTTCGACACGCACCTGGAGAAGATCGCCCCCGAGCGTGTACAGGCCGTGCTGGGCGAATACCGCCAGGAGGTCATCGAAGACCTGCTCGAAGACATCGGCCTGGGCAATCGCATGGCCTACGTCGTCGCCCGCCGCCTGGTCGCCGAAAGTGGCGACGACACCCTGCCGAGCAGCGAAGGGCCGCTGGCGATCCGCGGCACCGAAGGCCTGGTGATGAGCTACGCCAAGTGCTGCACACCGATTCCGGGCGACCCCATCGTCGGCTACCTGTCCGCTGGCAAGGGCATGGTGGTACACATGGAAAGCTGCCGGAACATCGTCGATATCCGCCACAATCCGGAAAAATGCATCCAGCTCAACTGGGCCAAGGACGTCACCGGCGAGTTCAACGTCGAATTGCGCGTCGAGCTGGAACACCAGCGCGGCCTGATCGCCCTGTTGGCCAGCAGCGTCAACGCTGCCGATGGCAACATCGAGAAGATCAGCATGGACGAACGCGACGGCCGCATCAGCGTGGTGCAACTGGTGGTCAGCGTGCATGACCGCGTGCACCTGGCCCGCGTGATCAAGAAACTCCGCGCGCTCAAGGGCGTGACCCGCATCACTCGAGTACGCGCCTGACACAATTCCCCTAATTTCCAGTCTGTAGGCTGGGTGCTCGACCCAGTCAGTCCTCACAAGGAGCGATTCATGAGCAAGACCGTCATCAGCAGCGACAAGGCCCCTGCCGCCATCGGCACCTACTCTCAGGCGATCAAGGCCGGCAACACCGTCTACATGTCCGGGCAGATCCCGCTGGATCCGGTGAGCATGGAGCTGGTCGAAGGCTTCGAAGCCCAGACCGTGCAAGTGTTCGAGAACCTCAAGGCCGTGGCCGAAGCCGCCGGCGGTTCGTTCAAGGACATCGTCAAGCTGAACATCTTCCTCACCGACCTGTCGCACTTCGCCAAGGTCAACGAAGTCATGGGCCGTTACTTCGAGCAGCCCTACCCGGCGCGTGCCGCCATCGGCGTAGCCGCTCTGCCGCGCGGCGCGCAGGTAGAGATGGACGCCATCCTGGTCATCGAGTAAGTCCGGCGGCGGGGCTCTGGCCCCGCCTGTTCCTTCTTTCTCCCCGTGTGGAGACCGTCATGCGCCTGATCGCCCTGCTGCTGTGCAGCTCCGTCCTGGCAGGATGCGCCAGCAAGTCGAACGACGACCCCAGCGGTACCTGGATCAACCAGGCCGCCATCGATGCCGCACGCGAGAGCGGTCACCTGCGCGAAGCACTGGCGGCCTACGGCCCCAACCTCGAATGGCAGATCGACGCCGCCAAGCAGGAAGCCACCTACAGCAACGGTTTCGAGGTCGCCGAGGGCCGCCTGCAGCGTATCGACCCGCAGCACTGGCAGGTCACCTTCTATGGCGACTATCGCGAACGCCTGAGCCTGTCTCACGACCAGTTGACCCAGGACGCCAGCGATTACTGGCCCGAGCAGCAGTTCACCCGCGTTCCCGCCGCAGAAGCCCAAACCACCCCCGGCAGCAACTTCGAGCGCGCCCTGTATCGCGCCTACCTGGGTGGCGACTGGCTGATCGAGAAGGGGCCCGGCCGTGGCGGTCTGGTGCGTTTCGCTGCCGATGGCACGGTAGAGGGCCTGCCCGGTGCAGAACGCTACGCCCTGTGCCTGGCGGGTGATTGCGCCGCCATGAGCGGAGACAACGACAGCATCTGGCTGCAATTGGGCGAACAGGGCAGCCCCTGGATCTTCGTGCATGAGGGCAATCAGCTGCGCATCTTCGATGCCCAGAACCGCGCCCAGTTCGACGAGATGCCCGAGTACCAACCTGGCCCACAGCGCTGGCTGCTCAAGCGCAAATAGCCAATGCCGGCAGCGCCTCATAGTGCGCTGCCGAGCACCAGCCAGAGCCCCATCGCCAGCAACAACGCCCCGCACACTCGATCCAACCAGCGCACCTGGCGCTGCAGCCAGGCCCGCCAGCGCTGGCGGCCCAGCAGGCGCACCAGGGCCAGATCCCAGCCCCAGACCACCAGGGTCATCCACAGCATGGCCAATGCCAGCCCCCAGCCTGGCATCGCGGCGTCACGCAGCACGCTGAACAGCCCGGCATAGAACAGCGGCAGCTTGGGGTTGCAGCTGCTGGCCAGCAGCCCCTGACGCAGGCCGCGCCACCATCTGCCGTCCTGGCGTTGTTCACCGGCTGGCAACTGCAGGTCGCGTCCGGCGAGCAGCGCCTGCCAACCGATCCAGATGAAGTAGGCGCCCCCCAGAGCCTGTAGCACGCGCCAGAACAGGCCGCCCTGAGCCGGCAATACGCCGAGCAGAAGCAACACCAGCAGCATGCTCGAGAGATTGGCCAGGGCAATGCCCGCTGCACAGCCATCGGCCTGACGACGCCCCTCGCCGAGTGCAGTACGAATCAGCAGGAAGAAATCCGGCCCCGGCGACAACAGCGCCGCGAAATGGGTGCTGGCAACCAACAGGAACAACGCGACCATCGCAAGCGACCTCCTCGGCAAAGGAAGCCAGTCTCGCCAGAGCCAAGGCTCTCGGTCTTGGAGAAAACTCAGGCCTGGGCGGCGCGGCGGAACTGCCCGGGCGTGACGCCGGTGAAGCGCTTGAACGTACCGGAGAAGTGCGCCTGATCGTAGAACCCCAGGCTCAAGGCCACCGTCAGCGGCGATTGATCGCCGAGCAGCAGGCGCTTGGCCTCACGCACCCGGCGCTGCAGCAGGTAGGTATGGGGTGGCACGCCGTAGGCACGACGAAAAGCGTCGATCAGATGGCGTGGATGACGCTGCACCAGGTCAGCCAACTGCTCCAGGCTGATCGCATCGGCATAGTGCGCCTCCAGATAATCACGGACTTGCAGCGTGACGCCGCCATCGCGGCTGGCCGGGCGCGCGGCGCGCAAACCGCCGTGCCGGATGAAGACCAGTTCCAAAAGCGCCAGCAGTTCGCTCTCCAGCACCAGCGCATCGCTGCGCTCGAACTCGCTGGCCAGACGCAGCAGACCGGCCGCCACCTGGCCATCATCCTGCGGATTGAGCTGGCGGAAACCGTCGGGCAGACGCTTGCGCCCGAGCAGCGCCGGCAGGCGCGCCTCCTCGACATAGAGCATGCGGTAGATCAGCCGCGGCGACTCGGCATGGCCGGTGTGCGGTTCCTCGGGATTCATCAGCGACAGGGTGCCGGCCGGCAGGCGGTTGCCGGCCACGCTCAGGCGTCCTGCAGGATCGCGCTGTAGCCCTCGCGATAACTGGGGTACTGCGGTGCCCAGCCCAGGCTGCGGGCGCGGGCGTTGCGGCAGCGCTTGCTGCCAGCACGCCGTACCTGCGCTTCGTCGCTCCAGTGGCTGACGCCCAGTTGCTCACGCAACCAGGCCACCACCTCATGCAGCGGCGCGGGCTCGTCGTCCACGCCCAGGTAGCAGTTATCCAGGGCAACGCCACTGTGATCGGCCTCCAGCAGATGAGCCATCAGCCCGGCGGCATCATCGACATGGATGCGATTGCCAAACAGCGGTGGGGTCTCGCTCACCCGATAGCCATTGCGTACCTGGTTCAGCAACCACTGGCGGCCAGGGCCGTAGAGCCCGGTCAGGCGCACCGTGGTCGCCGGCAGGCCACTGTTCAGGGCAAGGCTCTCTGCCTCGCGCATGATCCGCGCCGAGTAACTCTGCGCTTCGGCCGGCGAATCCTCGTCGACCCACTCGCCCTGCTGCTGGCCATATACGCCGCTGCTGGAGGCGAACAGCACGCGTCGTGGCCGTTGCCCGTGCTGCGCCAGCCAGCCCAGCACACGCCGCAGCCCCTCGACATAAGCGGCGCGGTAACCGGCTTCGTCATGCGTGGTAGCCGCTGCGCAATACACCAGATAATCCAGTTGCCCCTGCGGCCAGGCGGCAGGGCAGGCATCGGCGTGCAGATCGCCCGCCACCGCATGGATCGTCTCGGGCAAGGCCGCCACGTTGCGACGCAGCCCGTACACCGTCCAGCCGCGGGCCTGCAGACGCAGAGCCAGGCGAGTGCCGACGTCGCCACAACCGGCGATCAGCACACGAGGAAATTCGGACATGGTCTGGGCCTCCGCAAAAAGAGTCGAGGATAGAGGGCGCACCCTGCGACGGCAAACGCCGGTCGGAGACCTCGGCTAAACGTTACAGTATCACTTTCACAAACAAGAATTAATTGCAATAATGCAGCTCTTTACCCGCCGCCGCTCAAGGACGGGTGATACCGCAATTCATCGTTCAGGTCCGACCATGAAACCTATTGCCCGCACCGCCCAGCCCTCCTCGCTCTTCCGTCGCGCTCCAGCACTGGCCGCACTCCTGTTTGGCCTGACGCTGCTGCCTGCTACCCAGGTATTCGCCGACGAACCCGCCAAAGCCCCCGCTGCGGCGACCGAAGCGGCCCCTGCCGCAGCCGCGCCTCAGGCGCCGCTGCAAGCGGCCCTGCCAGCCGGCAACGACGAGCTGAGCAGCAAGCTGCAAGCGCTTGGCCCGCAGGCCACGCCGGAGCAGATTCGCGAGACGACGCGCCAGACCCTGACTGCACAGGGCGCTCCCGCTGAAAAGATCGAGGAAACCCTGGCAGCTGTCGATCAGGCCCTGAACCCGGGCGATGACCTGGACGCGGCGGCCGAAGACGACGGCATGCTGGCCGGGCACGACCTGTCGCCCTGGGGCATGTACCAGAACGCCGACATCGTGGTGAAGTCGGTGATGATCGGCCTGCTGCTGGCCTCGGTGCTGACCTGGACCGTGTGGCTGGCCAAGAGCTTCGAACTGATCCGCGCCAAACGCCGCCTGCGTCGTGAACTGCCGGTGCTGAAGGCAGCGCGCACCCTCAAGGAAGCCGGCAGCAGCATGAATGGCGAGGCCTGCATCTCCCACCGCCTGGTACAGGATGCGCTGGAGGAAGTGAAACTCTCCGGCAGCGTGCGCGAGACCGACGGCATCAAGGAGCGCGTCAGCTTCCGCCTCGAACGTATGGTCGCCGCCACTGGCCGGCAGATGAGCCTGGGTACCGGCATCCTCGCCACCATCGGCTCGACTGCGCCCTTCGTCGGCCTGTTCGGCACCGTCTGGGGCATCATGAACAGCTTCATCGGCATCGCCAAATCGCAGACCACCAATCTCGCCGTGGTCGCACCGGGTATTGCCGAAGCCCTGCTGGCCACCGCACTGGGCCTGGTCGCGGCAATCCCGGCCGTGATCATCTACAACGCCTTCGCCCGCTCCATCGCCGCCTACAAAGCCCAGGTAGCCGATGCTTCCGCTCAGGTGCTGCTGCTGGTCAGCCGCGACCTCGACCACCTGCCGGCCGAGCGCCAGGCTCCGCACATGGTCAAGGCGGGCTGAGCCATGGGCATCCATCTGCAAGAAAGCGACGACCTGCAGGAAACGCACGAGATCAACGTCACGCCGTTCATCGACGTGATGCTGGTGCTGCTGATCATCTTCATGGTCGCTGCACCGCTGGCCACCGTGGACGTCAAGATCGACCTGCCCGCCTCCACCGCCAAGCCCGTGCCACGCCCGGACAAACCGGTGTACCTGAGCATCAAGGACGATACCAGTCTGTACCTGGACAACCAGCAGATCGACCCGACCCAACTAAAGGCGTCGCTGGATCGCATGACCGGCGGCGACAAGGAAAAGACCGTCTTCGTCCGAGGTGACAAGGGCGTGGAGTACTCCGACCTGATGAGCGTGCTGGATCAACTGCGCGGCGCCGGCTACCTGAAGATTGGCCTGGTCGGCCTGGAAACGGTCGGACAGAAATGAGCCAAACGCGCCGCCTGCCGTTATGGGCCATCTGCCTGCTCGTCGCGCTCGGCCTGCATATCGGCCTCTACCTTCTGGCTTCGCACTGGAAGCCAGAGGTGCCGACGATCACGCTGGAGCCCGCCGCCATGCTCATCGAGCTGGAGCCGATTCCCGAGCCCACGCCTGAGCCGACGCCACCGCAGCCGGTGGTCGAGCCGGAGCCAGAACCGATCCCCGAAGTCGTCGAGGCACCGAAGCCGAAGATCGTCATCGCCAAGCCGAAACCCAAGCCGGTGGTCAAACCTCAGCCGCCCAAGCCTGAGGTCAAGCCGCAGCCCGAAGCGCCCAAGGTCGCCACGCAGGAAAAAGCCCCTGCGCCGGTGAATGCCCCGGTCAGGTCGCAGCAAGTCGAGCAAAACGAGATCGACCGCGAAAAGGCCCTGTGGCTGGCCAAGCTACAGGCCTACCTGAGCAAGCGCCTGCAGTATCCGGAGCGTGAGCGCCGCCTCAATCGTCCGGGCAGCCAGCACGCGCTGGTGGTCAACTTCACCATCGATAGCCAGGGGCGCATCGTCGACAGCGAGATTCAGAGCTCCACCGCTCGTCGCGCCTTCGACCAGGACGTGCAGCGCCAGCTGCGCCGCCACAGCCCGGTACCTGCGCCGCCCGCCAAGGTGTTGAGCGACGGCAGGATCGCGATCAAATTCCCGCTGAACTTCAAGCTGGATCGCTGAACGCCATCGCGCCCGGCATGGGCAGGGTCGCAGACGGGCCGCTTGTTTCGAGCGGCCCGGTTGGTTCCATTGACTACACCCGCTATGCTTGCCGCAGTTCAATGGAAAAAGACTATGACCCTCACCGAACTGCGTTACATCGTCACCCTCGCTCAGGAACAGCATTTCGGCCGCGCGGCCGAGCGCTGCCACGTCAGCCAGCCGACCCTGTCGGTGGGCGTGAAGAAGCTGGAGGACGAGCTCGGCGTACTGATCTTCGAACGCAGCAAGAGCGCCGTGCGCCTGACCCCGGTCGGTGAAGGCATCGTCACCCAGGCACAGAAGGTGCTGGAGCAGGCCCAGGGCATTCGCGAACTGGCTCAGGCCGGCAAGAACCAGCTGGCCGCGCCACTGAAGATCGGCGCGATCTACACCGTCGGCCCTTACCTGTTCCCGCACCTGATTCCGCAACTGCACCGGGTCGCGCCGGACATGCCGCTGTACATCGAAGAGAACTTCACTCACGTGCTGCGCGACAAGCTGCGCACCGGCGAGCTGGACGCCATCATCATCGCCCTGCCCTTCCAGGAAGCCGATGTGCTGACCAAGCCTCTGTACGACGAGCCCTTCTACGCGCTCCTGCCGGCCGGCCATCCCTGGGCGGCGCTGGAGAGCATCGATGCCAAGCTGCTCAACGACAAGAGCCTGCTGCTGCTCGGCGAAGGCCACTGCTTCCGCGATCAGGTGCTGGAAGCCTGCCCGTCGCTGCGCAAGGGCGGCGAGGACAATGCCAAGCACACCACGGTGGAATCCAGCTCGCTGGAAACCATTCGTCACATGGTTGCCTCGGGTCTTGGTGTGTCGATCCTGCCGTTCTCGGCGGTGGACAGCCACCACTACGCACCAGGCGTGATCGAGGTGCGTCCGCTCACTGCGCCGACGCCATTCCGTACCGTGGCCATCGCCTGGCGCGCCAGCTTCCCGCGCCCCAACGCCATCGAGGTGCTGGCCGACTCCATCCGCCTGTGCTCGGTGGCCCGCCCGCAGGCCAAGAGCGCCTGAGGTCAACGTGGGCGAGCTGGCGACAGTCCCGGTCACCGCGCTCAAGGGCGTGGGCGCCGCACTGGCGGAAAAACTCGCCAAGGTCGGCCTGGAAAACCTGCAGGACGTGCTGTTCCACCTGCCGCTGCGCTACCAGGATCGCACCCGCATCACCCCCATCGGCGCGCTGCGGCCGGGGCAGGATGCGGTGGTCGAAGGCATCGTCGCCGGTGCCGACGTGGTCATGGGCCGGCGGCGTAGCCTGCTGGTACGCCTGCAGGACGGCAGCGGCACCCTGAGCCTGCGCTTCTTCCACTTCAGCCAGGCGCAGAAGGACGGCCTCAAGCGCGGCACAGCCTTGCGCTGCTACGGCGAGGTACGCCCCGGCGCCACCGGCCTGGAGATCTACCATCCGGAATACCGCGCGCAGAACGGTGACGAACCCGCGCCGGTCGAGCAGAGCCTGACCCCCATCTACCCCACCACCGAGGGTCTGACCCAGCAACGTCTGCGCCAGCTCAGCCAGCAGACCCTGGCGCGCCTGGGCCCGCACAGCCTGCCGGACTGGCTGCCCGACCAACTGGCCCGCGACTACCGCCTGGCGCCGCTGGATGAAGCCATCCGCTACCTGCACCGACCGCCGCCGGATGCCGATGTCGAAGAACTGGCCGAAGGCCGCCATTGGGCGCAGCACCGCCTGGCCTTCGAGGAACTGCTGACCCATCAGCTTTCCCTGCAACGCCTGCGCGAGCAGGTGCGCCGTCAGCAGGCACCGGCCCTGCCACCGGCGCAGAGGCTGCCGCAGCTCTACCTGCAGAATCTCGGCTTCGCCCCGACCGGTGCGCAGCAGCGCGTCGGCGCCGAGATCGCCTACGATCTCGCGCAGAACGAACCCATGCTGCGCCTGGTGCAGGGTGACGTCGGTGCCGGCAAAACGGTGGTCGCCGCCCTGGCTGCATTGCAGGCGCTGGAGGCCGGCTATCAGGTGGCACTGATGGCGCCGACCGAGATTCTCGCCGAGCAGCACTTCCTCAACTTCAGCAAATGGCTGGCACCACTCGGCCTGGATGTCGCCTGGCTGGCCGGCAAGCTCAAGGGCAAGGCCCGCGCAGCGGCGCTGGAGCAAATCGCGGGCGGCTGCCCCATGGTGGTCGGCACCCATGCGCTGTTCCAGGACGAAGTGAAGTTCAAGCGTCTGGCCCTGGTGATCATCGACGAACAGCACCGCTTCGGCGTGCAGCAGCGCCTGGCCCTGCGCCAGAAGGGCATCGACGGGCGCCTCAGCCCACACCAGTTGATCATGACCGCCACGCCCATCCCTCGCACCCTGGCGATGAGCGCCTACGCCGACCTGGACACCTCGATCCTCGACGAACTACCACCCGGCCGCACACCGGTGAACACCCTGGTGATCGCCGACAGCCGCCGCGATGAAGTGGTCGAGCGGGTGCGCAACGCCTGCCAGCAGGGTCGCCAGGCCTACTGGGTGTGCACCCTGATCGAAGAGTCCGAAGAACTGACCTGCCAGGCTGCCGAAACCAGTTTCGAGGAACTCTCCGCCGCCCTCGGCGAGCTGCGCGTAGGCCTGATCCATGGGCGCATGAAACCGGCCGAGAAGGCCGCGGTGATGGACGAATTCAAGCAGGGCCAGCTGCAGTTGCTGGTGGCGACCACGGTAATCGAAGTGGGCGTCGACGTGCCCAACGCCAGCCTGATGATCATCGAGAACCCCGAACGTCTGGGGCTGGCCCAGCTGCACCAGCTGCGCGGCCGCGTCGGCCGTGGCAGCGCCGCCAGCCACTGCGTTCTGCTCTACCACGCGCCACTGTCGCAACTGGGCCGCGAACGCCTGGCGATCATGCGAGAAACCACTGATGGCTTCGTCATCGCCGAGAAGGATCTGGAACTGCGCGGCCCGGGTGAAATGCTCGGCACCCGGCAGACCGGCCTGCTGCAGTTCAAGGTCGCCGACCTGATGCGCGATGCCGACCTGCTGCCGGCGGTGCGTGATGCTGCGCAGGCACTCATGGAACATTGGCCGCAACATGTGGCCCCACTGTTGGAACGCTGGTTGCGTCACGGCCAGCAATACGGTCAAGTGTGAACAAAATCACAGGACAACCGTCGCCACGAACCAATGCGTAACGACCCACTGGTTATACTCCGGGTCAGATGCGCCAACGCTGGATATCGAAATGACCGAAGCCGCCCTCGCCCCCGACGCCACCCCGCAGCCATCTGCCGTCATTCTGCAGTTGCTGGAGAAACTCAACCTGCCCTACCGCGTCTGCGCAGAGCGCCCCGGCCTGCCTGCCGAAGCGCGCGTCCAGGCCGTGCTGCTGGACGATGCCGTCGGCGCCCTGCTGGTGCTTTACCCACGCAGCCACCTGCTCGACCTGGCGCGCCTGGCCGAACTCACCGGGCGCCAGCTCACCGCCGTCAAGCCAGAGCGCCTGGAGCGCATGCTCGGCAAGCACAACCTCGGTAGCCTGCCCGCACTGCCGCCGCTGACCAGTTCGCCCTGCCTGTACGAGGAACGTCTGCTGCAGGTGCCGCAGTTGCTGATCGACTCCGGCCAGCCCGGCGTACTCCTGGAAATTCCCACGGATGCCTTCAAGTCCCTGCTCAGCAAGGCCAGCGCGGCACGCTTCGGCGAGCCGGTCAGCGCCATCCGCCTGAACCTCGACCGTCCCGACGATGACCGGGCGGAAATCACTCAGGCCGTGCAGGCCTTTACCGCACGCCGCATCCAGCAGCGCCTGGAAGAAACCATCGAGATCCCGCCGCTGCCGGAAACCGCACAGAGGATCATCAAGCTGCGGGTCGATCCCAATGCCACGGTCGATGACATCACCGGCGTGGTCGAGACCGACCCGGCGCTGGCCGCCCAGGTGGTCAGTTGGGCGGCCTCGCCCTACTACGCCGCACCCGGCAAGATTCGCTCGGTGGAAGATGCCATCGTCCGCGTGCTGGGCTTCGACCTGGTGATCAACCTGGCCCTCGGCCTGGCGCTGGGCAAGACCCTGAGCCTGCCCAAGGATCAGCCGCAACACGCCACGCCCTACTGGCAGCAGGCGATCTACACTGCCGCGGTGATCGAGGGCCTGACCCGCGCCATACCGCGCGCACAGCGCCCGGAAGCCGGCCTGACCTACCTCGCCGGGCTGCTGCACAACTTCGGTTATCTGGTGCTGGCGCACGTCTTCCCGCCGCATTTCTCGCTGATCTGCCGGCACCTGGAGGTCAACCCGCACCTGTCCCACAGCCATATCGAGCAGCACCTGCTAGGTATCACCCGCGAACAGATCGGTGCCTGGCTGATGCGCCACTGGGACATGCCCGAGGAGCTGGCCTGCGCGCTGCGCTTCCAGCATGACCCGAGCTATGCCGGTGACAATGCCGCCTTCGCCAACCTGGTGTGCCTGGCCGTCAGCCTGCTGCGCAATCGCGGCATCGGTGCCGGGCCGCAGGGTGAGATTCCCGAGGAGCTGTTCGAGGCATTGGGCCTGAGCCGGGAAAAAGCCGAAGACGCCGTGAACAAGGTGCTCAGCGCCGAAGCCGCCCTGCGCGAACTGGCTGCGCAGTTTCAGCCTACGCATTGAGTAACGGCCCGTCCCTGCTTCGCGCTACAGCCGTCATGCCGGTGATGCGAAGCAGCATGCTGTGGCGGGCTGTTCGCTTCGCTCTCTAGGCCGCCCTACGGCTTGCCTGCCTTCTGACGAATCCGCTCGCGGCGCTCGGCGAACAGCTGCGGCACTACCTCCAGACTGGCGCTGAACAGCAGGCGCACGCTGGGCTGTTCGTAGAGGCTGGCATATTCCGCGAGCTGATCGCTGGGCATCTGCCGATAGGCATAGAGCATGAAGGACTCCACCGCCTGCTTGCTGGAGCGGCGGATGGCTTCGGCTTGCGTCTGGGTCTGTTCCTGCAGCGGCTGTTCGCCCAGGATTTCGCCACGCGCCCTCAGCGCCAGCAGCGCCTGGGTCTTGCCCACCTCGTAACGCAGCAGACTGGCCAGGTCGGTGGTATGGGCAGCCTGGTCGAGCCGTTGCACCAGCTCCAGGCGTGCGCCACGTACCGGCTGCTGCTGCAGCCGCTCGCGGTACTCGGCCAATGCTTCGGGCTGCTCGCCAACCGATCGCTCGGCGGCAGTGAAGCGCTGCGCCAGCTCACCCTGGAGCAAGCGCTGAATTTCCGCTACCTGAGGGTGATCGAGCTGCGGCGCGACACGTTCGGCGAGTTGCTGGCAAAACAACTGCCCTTCGAACAATTCGCCCAGCAGCGCCTGCTGCTTCTGCTCCTGGCCCTGCTGCAGCATCGGCACCGTCTGTTCGCACAGCAACTGGATACCCGCCAGTTCGAACAACGGCGGCAGGGCAGACGGAGCGACGGGCTCGGCACGCGCCAAGGCAGTCGACAGCAGCAGGCAGGGCAACAGATACAGGCGCATGATCGGGCTTTCCGCAGAGACGTGCTGGCAGCCTAATCAATGCGCCGGCTTACAGCCAGTCAGGCGGCCTTTTTCGCCGAATCGCGCTTCTTTTTCGGCATCAGGTACTTGGTCAGGCCCTGGAACCACATGACCAGCGCCGGGTTGCCCTGGATCTGGATGACCTTGTCCTGGATGCCCTGCATGAATGCCAGCTGTTTGTTCGTGGCGGTCATGGTGGCGAAGCCGTAGGCGGCGTCCTTGAAACCGATGGCGAAGGCCGGCGCTTCAGCCGGGCCACGCTTGCTGGTGACACGCTGATTCTTGACGATGTAGTGGCGCGCCAGCTTACCGTCCAGGGTGTGCAACTGAAAGACCAGGTCACGCCCTTCCAGCTGCTGCTGGAACGCCGGATTCTCGCGACTGGCCTTGGCCATCAGCCGGCCCAACATCCACAGAAGGAAACGAAACTTCATGCACAGGCCTCATGATCGAAGAGGATGGGCGCGCATTGTAGTGGTTTTCTCGCAAGACTACAGCCAGCCCAAAGCATGGCCCTGAAACGACACGCCCCGCAAGCGCTCCCTGCGAAACAGAGGGCGATTGCGGGGCGTGCAGCGAACGGCGCTTAGTTGACGGCGTCTTTCAGGGCCTTGCCCGGCTTGAAGGCAACGGTGTTGCTGGCCTTGATCTTGACCGGCTGACCGGTTTGCGGGTTCTTGCCCGTGCGGGCACCGCGATGACGCTGGACGAAAGTGCCGAAGCCCACCAGGGTCACGCTGTCCTTGCGGTTCAGCGCATTGGTGATTTCTTCGAGCACGGCGTTGAGTACACGATTGGCCTGATCCTTGGTCAGATCAGCCTTTTCGGCGATGGCGGCGGCGAGTTCCGGTTTACGCATAGATGCCTCTGTGACGGTTTTTTGTTGTTGTGTCCGTGCTGTTCTTCCAGAACAGCGCCCAAGGCGCCGCAACAGCTCTGCGCTGCGGCAGACCCAGGCAGAATGGCACGCTCGCTGGTACTGCGCCAGTGCCACAGCGCGCTTTGCAGGGAGTTTTTCGTGGCGTTTCCGACAGAACGCCAGGCAATCACGCCAAGAGCGCTGGCAATTCCTTGTTCAGGGCCAGTTTTTCCTGCACTGCCGTGCCGGTCAGGGCGTAGCCAAGCAAGGCGCCATCGGCATCGCGGCACAAGGCCTTGATGTCGGCGCCCGTACCTTCGACCGTCCATTCGCCGTGGCGGCCGAGGGGTGGCGGCGACACCACCAACGGGCAAGCTGGGGTCTTCACCGTCACAGGCATAGGCCCGTAGGCTACCTTGGTCGGCTCACCGGCCAGGGTCTTGGCCAGGGCGCGGGCGCAGCTCATCAGCGGCATGACGTAGAGCAGGTTGAGGCCATCGACCTCGGCGCAGTCGCCGAGGGCAAAGATGTTGGCGTGGGACGTGCGCAGTTGGCGGTCGACCATGACGCCCCGGTTGATATCCAGCCCCGCCGCGGCAGCCAGTGCGGTGCGCGGGCGCAGGCCGACGGCGGACACCACCAGATCGCAGTCGATCAGCGTGCCATCGGACAGGTGCGCCTGCAGCGCTTCGCCCTGGTGCTGCAGGCTGGCCAGGGTCGGGCCGAGGTGAAAACGCGCGCCCAGGCCTTCCAGACCGGCCTGCACTGCAGCCGCAGCAGCCGCTGGCAGCAGCCCCGGCATCACTTGCTCGCACGGCGCCACCACATCGACCTCCAGACCACCCAGGCGCAGGTCGTTGGCGAATTCGCAGCCAATCAGGCCGGCACCGAGAATCAGCACCCGGCGCTTGCCGGCAGCCGCCGCACGGAAGCGGGCGTAATCCTCGAGGTCGTTGATCGGGAAGATCGCGTCCTCGGCATCGCCGGCCACCGGCACGCGGATCGGCTCGGCGCCCCAGGCCAGCACCAGGTCGCGGTAGGGCACGGCCTCTTCGCCGATCCACAGGCGCTTGTGGCCCGGGTCGATGCCGGTGATGCGGGTATGGGTGCGGATTTCCGCCTTGAGCTGCTCGGCCATGGCACCGACCTCGGCCATCACCAGGCCGTCGGCGTCCTTGTTCTTGCCAAAGCCGGTGGACAGCATCGGCTTGGAGTAGGAGCGACCGTCATCGGCGCTGATCAGCAGCAGCGGCGTCTCGCTGTCGAGCTTGCGCCACTCCTTGGCCAGGTTATAGCCGGCCAGGCCGGTGCCGACGATGACGACAGGTGCACTCATACGGTGATTCCTCACTGCGAAAACGACGCGACGGCCTAAAAGCCGTCGCCATTGATCAGTTGTTCATGCCAACTCGCCGTGCTCAGAACCTGTTCAGGATCTCGCGAGCTAGAGCCAGGCAAGGCAAGGCGAAACCAGGCGAAAAAGCGCAGTTTACGAGATGTAAATGAGCATTTTGACTGGGCTCGCACGCGAGGCTGGTTTCAACGCAGCATGGCCGACGCGCAGCAGATTCTGAACAGGTTCTCAGACGATCTCGATCATCTCGAAATCAACCTTGCCCACGCCACAGTCCGGGCAGACCCAGTCGGCGGGCACGTCTTCCCAGGCCGTGCCTGGGGCGATGCCCTCCTCGGGCAGGCCCAGGGCCTCGTCGTAGATGAATCCGCAGACGATGCATTGCCACTTGCGCATGGATCGAACCTCCGGGGAAGCTGGCGGAGACACACCCTACTGGATCGCAGGCCGGCTGGCCAGACGAGCGCCGGCCAGCCAGTCGGAGGTTGGGCATCAGCCGGCGAGCATGCGCCCGGTTTCTTCCAGGTTGATGTGCCATTGCAGCGCTTCGCGCAGGATGTGCGGCGTGTGGCCGCCACGCTGGCAGGCACGCTCGAAGTAGTCGTTCAGCGCGGCGCGGAAATCCGGGTGCACGCAGTTGTCGATGATCACCCGCGCCCGCTCGCGCGGCGCCAGGCCACGCAGGTCGGCCAGGCCCTGCTCGGTGACGAGGATGTCGACGTCATGCTCGCTGTGGTCGACGTGGCTGACCATAGGCACCACGCTGGAAATCGCCCCGCCCTTGGCCATGGACTTGGTGACGAAGATCGCCAGGTGGGCGTTGCGGGCGAAATCGCCGCTGCCGCCGATGCCGTTCATCATCCTGGTGCCACCCACGTGGGTGGAGTTGACGTTGCCGTACAGGTCGAACTCCAGCGCCGTGTTGATGCCGATAATGCCCAGGCGCCGCACCACCTCGGGGTGGTTGGAAATTTCCTGTGGGCGCAGCACCAGCCGATCCTTGTAGCGTTCCAGATTGCCGAACACATCCGCATTGCGCCGCGCCGAGAGGGTGATCGAACTGCCCGAGGCGAAGGCCAGCTTGCCGGCGTCGAACAGGTCGAAGGTGGAGTCCTGCAGCACCTCGGAGTACATGCTCAGGCCCTCGAACGGCGAGTCGATCAGGCCGCACATCACCGCGTTGGCGATGGAGCCGATACCGGCCTGCAGCGGGCCGAGGCTGTTGCTCATGCGCCCGGCGTCCACTTCGCGTTTGAAGAAGGCGATCAGGTGGTCGGCGATGGCCTGGGTTTCGGCGTCCGGCGGCAGCACGGTGGAGGGTGAGTCCGGCTGCTCGCTGATGACGATGGCGACGATCTTCTCCGCCGGAATCGGGATCGCCGTGGCGCCGATGCGGTCGTCCACGCGGGTCAGCGGGATCGGCGTGCGCGTCGGCCGGTAAGTGGGGATGTAGATGTCGTGCAGACCTTCGAGGTTGGGGTTGTGCGCCAGGTTGATCTCGACGATCACCCGCTCGGCGAAGATGGCGAAGCTGGCCGAGTTGCCCACCGAGGTGGTCGGCACGATATGCCCCTGTTCGGTGATGGCCACCGCCTCGATCACCGCGATATCGGGCTTCTTCAACTGGTGGTTGCGCAGTTGCTCGACGGTTTCCGACAGGTGCTGGTCGATGAACATCACGCGGCCGTCGTTGATCGCCTTGCGCAGCGTGGCGTCGACCTGAAACGGCATGCGCCGGGCCAGCACGCCGGCTTCGGTGAGCTGCTTGTCGAGGTCGTTGCCCAGGCTCGCACCGGTCATCAGGCTGATGCTCAGCGGCTGCTGACGCGCGCGTTCGGCCAGCGCCAGCGGCACCGCCTTAGCCTCGCCGGCGCGGGTGAAGCCGCTCATGCCGACGGTCATGCCGTCCTCGATCAATGCGGCCGCGTCGGCCGCCGTCATCACCTTGTCCAGCAGCGCAGGCAGCCGCACGCGATCAGAATGCATCGGGAAAACCTCGAAAGGCAGGGTCACGGAGGAGCGGCAGTCTAGGCCTGCGCGGACGCTTCGCATGCTCGACCAAGGTCGCATTGATGGCTCTAGGGCGGGCCTTTCGTCGGATTTTTCGCCGCCCGCACCAAAGCCAAGCACCTGCATGACTTTGGTGCGCGGCAAGAGAGCAGCGCGCCGGTACTCTCCCCAATCCATGCGTTTGAGCGCGACTGGCACCGGACTTGCTGCCCGAAGTCATTCGGCTCGGACATCTGATGGCCCCTCGGGCCTCGTCGATGAACAGATGCCAGGCCGCCACTGACGGCGCCTGGATGGGAGATTGGGATGCGACCGGAAGTCGTTCTGCTACTGGGCGCCAGTTTCTGGGGCCTGGGCTGGATACCCCTGGAACACCTGGCTGCACAGGGCCTGTCCGGCATGCCCGTGGTGGTCTACACCTACAGCCTGCTGTGCCTGCTCGCCGTACCGGTGTTGCTGATCCAGCGGCACGCTTGGTGGCCACAGCGCCGCGCCCTGGCCGTAGTCTGCCTGTGTGGCGGCTGGGCTACCGCGGGGCTGGTCGGTGCGTTGTCCGAAGGCGATGTGGTGCGCGCCATGCTGCTGTTCTACCTGGCGCCGGTCTGGAGCCTGCTGGGCAGCCGTTTGCTGCTCGGCGAACAGCTCAATGCCAGCCGCATCGGTGCCGTGCTGCTGGCCATGCTCGGTATCGCCCTGACTCTGGGCATCAATGCCGATACCTTCCGCCCACTGCAAGGCAGCGACTGGCTGGCACTGTCGGCGGGCATCGCTTTCGCCGCCAACAACCTGGCCACCCGCGCCGCCGAGCAGGTGCCACTAGCCAGCAAGGCGCTCGCCGCCTTCATCGGGGCAGCAATTACCGGCGGGCTGTTCTGTCTGCAGCAGGAGATCGCCTTGCCTGCGGTGGCGCCGGAGCAATGGCTGCAACTGGGCCTGTTCGGGTTGTTCTGGCTCACCGCCATGAGCGCCGCGCAGTATGGCTTCAGCCACGTCGACGCCAGCCGCGCAGCCGTGCTGGTGCTGATTGAGCTGGTGGTCGCGGTGCTCACAGCTGCTGCCTTCGGTGATCGTCAGCTAGGCCCCGGGGAGTGGTTCGGCGGCGCTCTGGTACTGACCGCAGCGCTGCTCGCCGAGCGGCCGTCGCGCCCTCGCTCGGCGTTGGCCTGAAGCAACAGATTGGCGAGGCCTCAGTCGAGCTTGAGCACCTTGGCCAGCACCACCTTCGGCCCCTTCATCTTCTTGACGATAATGCGCAGGCCGTCGGTCTCCAGCACCTCTTCTTCCTCGGGCATGCGCTTGAGGCTGTCGTAGATCAGCCCGGCGAGGGTTTCGGCCTCGATGTGGTCGAGGTCGACGCCGAGCAGGCGCTCGATCTTCGCCAGCGGCGTGTCGCCGCGCACCAGCAGCTTGCCCGGCTGGTAGGCGAGGATGCCGCGCTCGGCCTTGCGGTGTTCGTCCTGGATGTCGCCGACCAGGGCTTCGAGCACATCTTCCATGGTCAGGTAGCCGATCACCTTGCCGTCGGCCTCCTCGACCAGGGCGAAGTGCGCACCGCCCTGGCGGAAGCGTTCGAGCAACTGCGACAACGGCAGATGGCGGCTGACCCGCTCCAGCGGGTGCATCAGCTCACCGAGCTTGAGCGCCGAGGGCAGCATCTCCAGCAACGACAGGTGCAGCAGCAGATCCTTGATGTGCAGCACGCCGACGAACTCACCCTTGCTCTCGTCGAAGATCGGATAGCGGCTGTACTTGTGCCGGCGGAAGGTGGTGAACACCTGATCCAGGCTGGCGTGGAGTTCGAGGAAGATCAGGTCTTCGCGCGAGTTGGCCCAGTCCACCACCTCCAGCTCGCCCAGCTCCACGGCTGAGGCCAGCACGCGCAGATCCTGATCGTTGTCGCTACTGGCGCGGCTGGAATGGAGGATCAGCTTCAGCTCGTCGCGGCTGTAGTGGTGCTCGTGGTGCGGCCCCGGCTCGCCCTGCCCGGCGATACGCAGGATGGCGTTGGCGCTGGCGTTGAGCACGAAGATCGCCGGGTACATCAGCCAGTAGAAGGCGTACAGCGGCGCCGCCGTCCACAGCGAAAGCACCTCCGGCTTGCGGATCGCCCAGGACTTGGGCGCCAGCTCACCGATGACGATGTGCAGGTAGGAAATGATCGAGAACGCGGCGAAGAAGGCGATGCCGTGTACCAGTTGCGGCGACTCGACACCCAGCGCGCCGAGCAGCGGCGTGAGCAGCTCGGCGAAGGCCGGCTCGCCGACCCAGCCCAGCCCCAGCGAAGCCAGGGTGATGCCGAGTTGGCAGGCCGAGAGGTAGGCGTCCATCTGGTTGTGCACGGTACGCAGGATGCGCCCGCGCCAGCCATGGGCTTCGGCCAGGCTGTCGACCTTGGTGGCGCGCAGACGGACGATGGCGAACTCGGCGGCAACGAAGAAGCCGTTGAGCAGAACCAGGAACAGGGCGAACAGCATGAGGCCGAAATCGGCCAGATAGGTGGAAGCGGAAAGGCTCGTGGAGGGATCCATGGAGGTCAGGGTTGGCCAATGATCGCCTTAGGTTGGGGGCAGCGCGCAGCGATTGCAAGCCATCAACGGGCGCGCCGCACCACCTGGGCTGGAGCGAAGTGGCAGGTGAAGGTGCTGCCACGCCCCACCACGCTGCTGATATCGAGCCGGGCACGATGACGCAGCAGCACGTGCTTGACGATCGCCAGGCCAAGGCCGGTGCCGCCAGTGGCACTGGCGCGGCTGGAATCGACCCGGTAGAAACGCTCGGTCAGGCGTGGCAGGTGCTTGGCCTCGATGCCCACACCGCTGTCCTGCACCGACAGGTGTGCACCCTGCTCGTCTTCCCACCAGCGGATGCGAATCTCCCCGCCGGCCGGGGTGTACTTGACCGCGTTGAACACCAGGTTGGAGAAGGCACTGCGCAGCTCCGCCTCGCTGCCCTTGAGCTTGAGGTGCGCATCGGCCTCCAGGCTGATGCGATGATGCTGCTCGCCGGACAGGGCCTGCGCGTCGTTCTTGATCGACAGCAGCATCAGGTCGACGGCCACCGGCTGGTTGTCCGAGGGGTAGTCGGTGGCCTCCAGCTTGGCCAGCAGCAGCAGATCGTTGAGCAGGGTCTGCATGCGCGCACCTTGCTGCTGCATCTGCTGCAGGGCACGCAGCCAGCGCGGATTGAGCGTCTCGACGTTGTCCAGCAGGGTTTCCAGGTAGCCGGCGATCACCGTCAGCGGCGTGCGCAGCTCGTGGGAAACGTTGGCGACGAAGTCCTTGCGCATCTGTTCCAGCTGATACAGCCGGGTGACATCGCGCACCAGCAGCAGGTGCTCGCGGTTGCCGTATTGAGTGATATGGATCTGCAGACGACGGCGGTCGTTGACCGGCGACGGAATCTCCAGCGCATCGGCGTAGTTGCCACGCTCGAAGTAGTCCTTGAAGCGCGGGTCACGCAGCAGGTTGGCCAGCGGCTGACCGCTGTCCTGCGGGGTCTTCAGGCCCAGCAGGGTTTCCGCAGCCAGGTTCCACCACTCCAGATTGCCCTGGCTGTCGAGCATGACCACGGCGTCCTTGAGCGCGGCAGTGGACTCCTGCACGCGGTCGATCACCGCCTGCAAACGCCCACGCGCCTTCTGGTTGCGCCGTTGCAGGTGGTAGATGCTGTCGAAGACTTCGCCCCACAGGCCGTAGCCATCCGGCGGCGGCTCGTCCGGACGGTGCTCACGCAGCCATTTGTGCAGACGCAGCAGTTGGCTCAGTGTCCAAGCGAGGTGGATTCCCAGACCGATGGCCAGCACCCAGGCGTATTGACCGGTGAGGAAGCCGAGCAGCAGGCAGGCGCCGATCAGCAGCAGCAGGCGGCGCACCACGGCACCACGCCAGTTTTGGTTCACGATGCGGCGCTTCCTTGTCGTACGGCAGGCATGAGAAATACGGCCGGGAGGTCAACCCTTGGTGGAGAAACGATAGCCGGTGCCACGCACGGTTTGCACCAGGTTTTCGTAGGCCTCACCGAGTGCCTTGCGCAGGCGGCGGATGTGCACGTCGACGGTGCGCTCCTCGACGTAGACGTTGCCGCCCCAGACCTGATCGAGCAACTGGCCACGGGTGTAGGCACGCTCTTGATGGGTCATGAAGAATTGCAGCAGGCGGTATTCGGTCGGCCCCATCTCGGCGGGCTTGCCGTCGATGGTGACGCGATGGCTGATGGGGTCGAGCAGCAGGCCACCGACTTCGATCGGCGCCTCGCTGTCGCTGGGGCCGGCGCGGCGCAACACGGCCTTGAGACGGGCGACCAGCTCACGTGGCGAGAACGGCTTGGTGATGTAGTCGTCGGCGCCGACTTCCAGGCCCTGGATCTTGTTGTCCTCTTCGCCCTTGGCGGTGAGCATGATGATCGGGATGTCGCCGGTCAGCTCGTCACGCTTGAGCCGGCGCGCCAGCTCGATGCCGCTGGTGCCGGGCAGCATCCAGTCGAGCAGGATCAGATCGGGCTTGCGGTCGACGATGACGGCATGGGCCTGCTGGGCATTCTCCGCCTCCAGGCACTCGTATCCGGCCATCTCCAGGGCCACCGCGATCATCTCGCGGATCGGTGCTTCGTCATCGACGATCAGGATGTTCTTGCCAACCATGGGGCCTTAGCCTCTATACGTTCATCTGTCTGCGCCGCATTAGATAACGAAATTATTGCAGCGATGTGACAGAGCGACGGCGCCTCCAAGCCTCGGGCCGCTCAGCGCAGGGCGTAGTCCAGCACGATACCGATGAAGATCGACAGGCCCGCCCAGTGGTTGTGCAGAAACGCCTGGAAGCACACCAGCGGCTCGCGCTGGCGGGTCTTGATGAACTCCCAGACGAAGCAGCCAACGGCGCCGAGCAGGCCAAGCTGGAACCACAGGCCGAGCTCGAAACGCGCACCGGCCAGCAGCAGGCAGAGCAGCGTCAGGCCCTGCAGGGTGGCGATGATCAGGCGGTCGGCGTCGCCGAACAGGATGGCGGTGGATTTCACCCCGATCTTCAGGTCGTCCTCGCGGTCGGCCATGGCGTAGTAGGTGTCGTAGGCCACCGTCCACAGCAGGTTGGCGATGTACAGCAGCCAGGCCTCGGGCGGTGGCAGCTCGCCGGTGACGGCACTGAAGGCCATCGGCATGCCCCAGGAAAAGGCCGCACCGAGCACCACCTGCGGGTAGAAGGTGTAGCGCTTCATGAAGGGGTAGCAGGCGGCCAGGGCCAGGCCGCCGAACGACAGCCAGATGGTAGTGGTATTGGTGAACAGCACCAGCACGAAGCTCAGCGCCACCAGCACGGCGAACAGCACCAGCGCCTCGCGCGGTTTGATCTTGCCGCTGGCCAGCGGACGAGCCTTGGTGCGGCTGACATGGCCGTCGAAATTGCGGTCGGCGTAGTCGTTGATCACGCAGCCGGCGGCGCGCATGAGGATCACCCCGGCGACGAAGATGAACAGGTTCTTCGCGCTCGGCATCCCTTCTGCCGCCACCCACAACGCCCACAGCGTCGGCCACAGCAGCAGGTAGATGCCGATGGGCTTTTCCAGGCGCATCAGCTGGATGAAGTCCCAGGCGCGCGGGTGCAGGCGGGTGGTCGATTGCAGCAGGCGGGTGTACATCGCGGCGTCTCCGTGCAGGTTGCGCGGATTATACGGGGCTTGCCGGCGTAGGGTGGATGGCGCTTTATCCATCCACCATTACAGCAAGCGCTTCAACGCGGAGAACGTACTCGGCTTTGGCTTACTGCGTCGCTCTACCTCCTGCATCCATGCAGTCGTCGCGAAACCGTACGCCATGGCCCAATAGGCATCAGGCATAACCTGCGCCCTAAGCCTCGATACCCGCCGCCCGCCAGAAGTCCGGGAGGAACACCTCGGCCACCAGCACGCCCAACGCGCCCCGGCTGAAGCAGGAACGCCGCGCCCACAGGCACTCTTCGCGCACAGCATCCGGCAGCCAGGCGGCGGGATAACGGCAGGCCTGCAGCTCGCCCCGATCGAAGGCGCGATCACTGAACAACAACTCACCAAGCGAACGGCTGCCCAGCTCGGCCAGGTTCAGCCCGGAACCCTCCAGGGCGCTACGTGCGGCGACGCTGCGGGCGAATACCCAGCGCTGCTCATGGCCGCGCAGGTACACCTCGCGCACCCAGCCCTGGCTGCCATCGGCCACGCCGAGCGCGGCACATTCATCCAGGCGCAGGCGCTGCCAGCCTTCGTCCAGCGGCACAACGGAAAAGCCATTGCGGGACAAGTCCGTCAGGCGTCGGGTCAGAGAATCCTCGTTGAACAGCCACTCGCGCACACCGGCAACAGGCTGTGGATGCAGCTGAGCATGGGTCAGCCAGCGCGGCGGATGAGCAAGGGCGGCGTGAGGCACGAAGAGAAATCACCACAGAGCGAAAGCGGGCGAGTCTAGCACGGCGCGGCAGGCGCTTTGAGGCCGGGACATGAGCGTCAGGGGCATTGCGTGGGCCGGGCGACAATCCGGATCCGCGTGGGCTAAAGCCCATCCTACAAGGCTGAGACCGGTAGGGTGGGCTTCAGCCCACCAACGGCGTTCAGCTTGGTCTCATGCGGACGCCGCCCCTGAAGGGCCAAACCACTCAATACGGCTGTGGCGAGTACAGCTGACCGGCGCCCGGCTCGCCGAGCAGTTGTTCGAGAATCTCGTGATGCATCGCCAGCAACTTGCCGTTGCGCTCGTTGAGGCGTTTGCACTGTCCGGCCAGTTGGCCGAGTTGCTGCCAGGTGAGTTCGAGGTTGTTGCGCTGCGCCTGTGGGTAACGCGCCAGCAGCTTGTGCATGCCGCTATGGCCAGCGCCCAGGCGCAAGGCCATGAGCACCTTGCTGCGCCGCTCGGCGCGTTGCTTGGCCTGATCCACCAAAGGCAGGATCTGTTCGTTGAGCAGATCGATCTGCTGGCTGTCACGCTTGAGCAACTGCTGATAAAGCTCCTGCATGAGGCCACGCAGGGTCAGGTAGTCCGAGCAGTCCTGGTGCAGATCCTGCTCGACCACCTGTAGCAACTGTTGCTCACGCGCGTTGGTCACGCATCGCTACCGCTGTGGTAGGTGAGCATGCTGCCGGCCAGGGCCTGCGGATCGCTGAGCAACTCGCCACGGGCGAGGGCAGCCTTGAGCGTAGCGACCTTGTCCATATCGACTTCCGGCAGGCTGCGCAGGGCCGATTGCAGCTCTTCCAGACGGGGCTCGGCGCTGGCTGCAGCGCGTGCGGAACTGGCGCTCGGCTGCGCGCTGACGCTCTGTACCTGCGCCGGCGCGTCGCTGGGCAGGTTGAGGCTGGGCTTGAGGTGCCGGCTGATTTCCATGATTGCATCCAACTCGTGGGGTTATGGCCTAAGAGCGACCGCGCCGCGCCTGCACTTAAGCGCCGCGATGAAAAAATTAGCCGACCTGGCTACGCCACCAGGCCTGCGTGGCCAGGCCATCCTGAATCTTCTGCTCCTGGCGGGCAAGTTCATCCTGCCATTGCCCCATCTTGCTCTCGAGAAACTGGGTGATGACCTTCTCGCTGCGCATCGCCGCCAGCAGCTCGCGCTGGATGCGCGCCAGGTTCTCCTCGGCCAGCGCCAGCTCGCGGCGCTGCAGCTCGACCATCTTGTACAGCGTGGCCTTGTAGCGCTGCTGGTTGTCACGCTGCAGCGGCGTAGTCATCGGTACGGTAAAACCGCACAGGCGGCTGAGGCCGGCAATGTTGTTGCGATAGCGCTGGCACAGGTTCTGCTGATAGGCGACGCGGCCAAGCATCTGCTGCACCTTGTTGCCACGCAGGCTGGCCAGGCGCCCGAGTACCTCGATCTGCTGCTTCATTTGATGATGCTCTGCAAGGTGGCGATGCTGGCGCCGAGCTCGGCACTGGCACCGACCTCCTGGCGCAGGAAGCGTTCGAGGCTCGGCGCCAACTGCACCGAACGGTCGGTCTTGGCGTCCATGCCGGGTGTATAGCCGCCCAGCGGGATCAGCTCCTTGATCTTCTCGAAGGTGCTGTAGAACTCCTTGAACTGCCGCGCCGCGCCCAGGTGCGCGGGCTGGCCGACCTGGCTCATGCAGCGGCTGACCGAGGCGGCAATGTCGATGGCCGGGTAGTGGCCGACATCGGCCAGGCGCCGTGACAGCACGATATGGCCATCGAGGATGGCGCGGGCACAGTCGACGATCGGATCCTGGTGATCGTCGCCCTCGGCCAGCACGGTGTAGATGGCGCTGAGGCTGCCACTGCCGCTCTCGCCATTGCCGGCACTTTCCACCAGCTCCGGCAGCATGCCGAACACCGACGGCGGGTAGCCCTTGGTCGCCGGCGGCTCGCCAAGGGCCAGGGCGATTTCGCGCTGGGCCATGGCGTAGCGGGTCAGCGAGTCGACCAGCAGCAGCACGTCCTGGCCCTGATCGCGAAAATAGGCGGCGATGCTGTGGCACAACTCGGTGGCCTTCAGACGCATCAGCGGCGACTCGTTGGCCGGCGCCACTACCACCACCGCCTTGCGCAAGCCTTCCTCGCCAAGCGAATGGAGGATGAATTCCTGCACCTCGCGGCCGCGCTCGCCGATCAGGCCGACCACCACCACATCGGCCTTGGTCTGCCGGGTGATCATCCCCAGCAGCACGCTCTTGCCCACCCCGGAGCCGGCGAACAGGCCGACACGCTGGCCCTTGCCCAGGGTCAGCAGGCCATTGATGGCGCGTACGCCAACGTCCAGTGCCTCTTCCACGGGGCGCCGCTTGAGCGGGTTGACCGTGGGCAGCTCGACCGGCAGCGGGTCGCGGCCATTGAGCTTGCCGCGCTCGTCCAGCGGCTCGCCGAGGCCGTTGACCACACGGCCGAGCCAGGACTCGTCGATCTGCAGCACGGCTTCGTCCTTGGCCGGGAATACCCGCGAGCCGGCGGCCAGACCAATCGGCTTCTTGAACGGCATCAGATAGGTGATATCGCGGTTGAAGCCGACCACCTGGGCATCGAGCAGACTGCCATCGGCCTGCTCGACGCGGCAACGCTGGCCGGTGCTGCGCTGGCAGCCGAGGCTTTCCAGCAACAGGCCAGAGACCCGCACCAGGCGCCCCGCCACCTTGGCCAGTTGCACGCCATCGAGCGAGCGCAGCGCTTCGTCGAGTTTGTAGTCGAGCATCGTGGCGGCCCCGGCTCAGGCTTCGGTCAAATGCAGGTGTTCGGACAGGGTGTCGATGCAGGCATCCAGACGCTGCTGGCAACCGACATCGGCCTCGGCTTGCGGCGTGACCACGCGGCACTCGCCCAGCGCCAGGCGCTCGTCGGCGACCAGCTTCCAGTTCGCCGCACGCTCCGGCGCCACGGCCTTGATCCGCGCGTATTCCTCGGGGCTGAGCAGTACCTGCACGTCTTCGGGCTCGCCCGGCATGCTGGCCAGAGCCTCTTCGACCAGCGCCAGCAACTGCGTCGGATGCAGGGTGAGTTCGCAGCGGATGACCTGCTGCGCCACCTTCTTCACCAGCTCCAGCAGTTCCTGGCGGCGCTTGTGCTCCAGCTCGCCGAGGTACTGCTCGACCTTCTCGCTGATCTGCTGCAGCGGCTGCGCGGCCTGCTCGAATTCACGCCGACCTTCGCTGCGGCCTTCTTCGCGGCCCTGGCGTACGCCCTCGTCACGGCCCTGTTCGAAGCCAGCCTGGCGCCCGGCTTCCTCGCCCTGCTGCAGGCCGTCCTGGTAGCCCTTTTCGATACCTTCCTGGAAGCCATCGGCGATGGCCCGCTGCAGGCCGGCCGGGTCGGCGCTCCAGTCCGCGGATGCCTGGCTGATGCGCGGCGGGAAGCGGTAGGGGCGCCAGTGGCGGGTGTCACCCTTGATCATCTTGACCGTCATCTCATTCCACCGTCTGTTCGCGGAACAGTTGCACCTGCAGTTCGCCGTTGGCCGACATCTCGCGCACCACGGCCATGATGTCCTTGCGTACCTGCTCGACGCGGCTCAGGGGCACCGGGCCCTGGCGCCGGTTGATCGACTCCATCTGCTGCGCCTGGCGCTTGGGCATGGCGCCCTGGATCGCGCGCACCAGCTCGGGCTCGGCGCCCTTGAGGGCGACCACCCACTCTTCCAGCGGCACGGCTTCGAGCAGCGCCTGCAGCACGTCCTGGTTCTGCCGCGAGAGGATGAAGAAGTCGTACATTTCGTCTTCGATGCGCTCGACCAACTGGTCGTCGTGGGCGCGCAGCAGCTCGAACATCTGCGTCCGGTCGCCCTTGAAGCGGTTCATGATGTCCGCCGCCTGCTTGATGCCGCGCACCTGCGAGCCCTGGGTGCTAAGCACCGCCAGGCTGCGCTCGATCAGTTGCTCCAGCTCGGCGATGACGTCGCTGTTCACTTCGCTGAGGTTGGCGATGCGGTAAAGCAGCTCGTCCTGGCGTTCCTTGGGCATGCATTCGAGCACCTCACTGGCCATGCCCGGCGGCAGGAAGGCGAGGAACACCGCCTGCATCTGCGCGTGCTCCTTGGCGATCAGCGCTGCGAACTGCTTCGGGTCGAGCCATTCCATCTTGGCCATCTTGGCGCGGATCTCCTCGCCGTAGATGCTATCGAGCAGCGAACGAGTGATCTCGCTGCCCAGCGCCTTGCTGAGCATGCCGTCGAGGTAGCCACGCGAGGCGCCCTTGATGCTGCTCTGCTCCTTGTAGTCGTCGAAGAAGCGGCCGATGACGTCGGACACCATCGGCTGCTTGACGTTGGACAGGCGCGCCATGGCCTGGCTGATGGCAACGATCTCCTCGCGCGAGAAGTGCTTGAGCACGCCGGCGGAGATCTCGTCACCCATGCTCAGCATGAGGATGGCCGCCTGCTCGGACGAGCTGAGCGCACGGTTCTGCACGCGCAGGCGCATTTCCTTGGCGGTGGACGCTGCGCCGCTACGGCCTTCAGGCTGGTTTGAGGTCTCTTTCATTGCGCCCTATCCATTGCTTGATGACTTCCGAGACGCGCTCGGGATCGTTCTTGGCCAGCATCTGCAGGTGTTCGATCTGCATTTCCAGACCCGAACCCGGGGCTGGCAGGCGAATTTCCGACAGCGGGCTGAGCTCGCTCAGCATGCGCGCGCCCGGGGCGTCGTCACCCACGCGGGCCAGCAGACGCTCACCACTGCGTTCGCCCTGCAGCGCCAGCGCATCGTCATCCGTGGCCGCCACCGGCGTGGCCAGGCTGCGTTGGCTGAGGCTGCGCACGGCAGGGCGCACCACCATCAGCAGCAACAGCACGCTGATCAGGGCGAACACGACCAGCTTGGCCAGGTCATGCACCTTGGGGTTTTCCCACCAGGCCAGGCCATCGGCGCCAAACTCGCCCATGCTGTCGGCGGTGAAGGGGAATACGCTGAGGGTGAGCAGATCGCCACGGGCCTGGTTGAAACCGACTGCCGTCTTGATCATCGCCTCCATCTCGGTGCGCGCCTCCGGCGTCCAGCCGCCCTCGGGGGCGGCAGCGGCATTGAGCACCACGGCGATGCTCTGCTGACGCAGGCTGAAAGGGGCGTATTTGACGTGGGTGACGCTCTGGTCGTAGTCCAGCTGGCGGTTGGATTCCTTGCGCAGCGAGGTCGCGGCCTGGTTGGCGTTGTTGCCCTGCGCGCCGGCCTGGCCCTGCTGCTGATTGGCTGCATTGGCGGCGTTGGCGCCCTGGTTGCCCTGGGCATTGGCAGCGGGCGGCGGGCGGTTGGCCAGGGAGCCGGGCACGCCGAGCGCCAGTTGATCGAGCACGCTTTCGTCACGCAGCACTTCGTTGCGCAGGCGCGGGTTCTCGCCATAGGCCTGGAAGGTTTCTTCCTTCTGGCTGAAATCGATATCGGCAGACACGCTGATGCGGTAGTTGCCGCCACCGACAATCGGCGCCAGCACCGACTCGGCATTGGCCACGGCCTTGCTCTGGTAATCGTCGACCACCTGCCAGTTCTGCAACGGCCCGCCCAGGGTGTCGATGCCACGCGAGAGCAGCGCGCCGTACTGGTCGACCACCTGCACGTTGGCGGCGTCCAACTGCGGCACGCTGCCAGCCACCAGATTGACGATGGCACTGACCTGCTCCGGCGCCAGCTTGTAGCCCGGTGCCAGTTGCAGCATCACCGAGGCCTTGCCCGGTTCGCGCTTGCCGACCACGAAGGAACTGCTTTCCTGCAGCGCCAGGTGTACGCGCGCGCCCTGCACGCCCTTGAGCGCCATCACCGTACGCGCCAGCTCGCCCTCCAGGCTGCGCTTGAGGCGCACGTCCTGGACGAACTGGCTGGTGCCCAGCGGCTCGTCCTTGTCGAACAGTTCATAACCGGCCGGCACCTTGACCTGCACGCCCTTGGCCGCCAGCAGCATGCGTGCGCGCCCGAGCTGATCCTCGCGCACCAGCACCTGGCCGCTCTGCGGATGCAGGCGGTAGCTGATGGCGTCGCCATCGAGCACCTGCATCACCTCGGCCGCCGGATAGGCTTCGCCGGCACCATAGAGCGGGCGGAAACTGCCCGAGTCACGCCAGAGGTAGAACACCACGCTGACCGCCAGCAAGGCGGCGACGGCGGCCAGGCCGAACAGGGCGATGCGCGGATCGATTTTCAGGCCGCCGACGGGCAGCTTGCTCTTGATGGTCTGCAGCACGCGAGGCTCTCCGAACCGCTTACAGCGGCAACTTCATGATGTCGTCGAAGGCCGTGGCCAGCTTGTTGCGCACCTGCATCAGGGCACTGAAGGAAACGCTGGCCGTCTGGCTCTGGATCATCGCGCCAACCAGGTCATCGCTCTTGCCACTGTCCACCGCCGCCATGGCGGCACTGGAAGCGTGCTGCTGGCTGTCGACAGCGCGCACCACCTCATCGAAGGCCACCGCGAAACCGGGCTGCCCCGGCTGGGTGGCGAAGTCCTGCGCCGGCTTGATGACCGCCGCATCGCTCAGGCTCTTGAGCTGTTCCATGCGGCCCAGCAGATCCTGCTGTACCTGGCTGATCGAGTTCATCCTTCGCTTCTCCTAGACGGGAATCTGCACGCCCTGCTCGCGCATGGCGTTGAGGCGGTAGCGCAATGCGCGCGGGGTCATGCCCAGGCTTTCGGCAGCCTTGGTCTTGTGCCCGCCGAAACGGCGGATGGTGTCGATGACATGCTGGTATTCGGCCCACTTGCCACTGGCGCGCAACGCCGCCTTGCCACCCTCTAGCGCCTGCGGCTGCATACGCAGGGTCGGCTCCAGGCTGGCAGCTGGCGGCACGGCCAGGCCGAGATCCTGCGCCTGAATGTACAGGCCGTTGCGCAGCACCAGGGCACGCTGCAGGCAGTTCTCCAGCTCGCGTACGTTGCCCGGCCAATCATGCGCCAACAGCGCACGGCAGGCGTCCTCGGTGAGCAACTCCTGACCAGCGTCGTGCGGGGCGTACTGACGGATGAAGCGGCGCGCCAGCGGCAGCACGTCGTCCTTGCGCTCGCGCAGCGGGCTGATGTGCAGCGGCAGCACGTCGAGGCGGAACATCAGGTCGGCGCGAAACCGCCCCTCGGCCACTTCCTGCTGCAAATCACGGTTGGTGGCGGCAATGATGCGTACGTCCA
Source organism: Pseudomonas sp. C11 (assembly GCF_034683865.1). Taxonomy (NCBI): domain Bacteria; kingdom Pseudomonadati; phylum Pseudomonadota; class Gammaproteobacteria; order Pseudomonadales; family Pseudomonadaceae; genus Pseudomonas; species Pseudomonas sp. C11. The sequence goes on along the minus strand of NZ_JAWIIP010000018.1, from coordinate 8,370 downwards.
GGGTGATTTCCCGACGCCCGCCCAGGCGCTCGACGCGCTGCTCCTGCAACACGCGCAGCAGCTTGGCCTGCAGCGCGAGCGGCAGTTCGCCAATCTCGTCGAGCAGCAGGGTGCCGCCATTGGCCAGCTCGAACTTGCCCGGCTGGGCACTCACCGCGCCGGTAAAGGCGCCTTTCTCATGGCCGAAAAGAATGGACTCGAGCATCTGCTCGGGAATCGCCGCGCAGTTCACGGCGATGAAGGGCGCACCGTCCTGTGCCGAGAAGCGGTGGATATAGCGCGCCATCAGCTCCTTGCCCGTACCGGTTTCGCCGGTGATGAGAATGGGCGCGCGGGTCATGGCGACGCGCTGGGCCATCGCCAGCAGGCGGCGACCGGCCTGCGAGCAGGAGACGAAGCCCTCCTCGCCCGTACTGGCCGACTCCTGACGGCGCAGCAGCGCGCTCAGTTGCGCTTCGCTGAACGGCGCCAGCAGGTAATCGACGCAGCCCAGCTCTAGCAAGGCGGCGGCCTTTTCCTGGTCGGCATACTCGACGACGGGCACCACACCCACGCGCCCGCCTTGGCGCAGGATCGCCCCGACCTGGGCATACAAGGTATTGCCCGCCAGGCTGCTGACGAACACCAGCACCAGGCTGGCCCCCTCCAGTGCCGACGGGTCGAGTTCCAGGCAACTGGCAAAGCGCCGCACCGGAAAGCCCTGACGCTGCAGACCACCGGTCAACAGGCGCTCGCTGGCGGCGTCGGCCTGACCGATCACGACAATATGTGGCTGCTGCAACTGTTGCGCGAACAGTTCCTCGCAGGCGTAACTTACCGTTTGAGTTGAGTGCTTCAAGGTAAATCACCCGTTGTCTTTATCTGCCAGTCGATTCATTCGACCCAGCGTTTGAAACTGCCAACTCGGTGACAGATTTTTTTCACTCGGCCCCTTAATCTTTCGAAACTTTCCGTCGCTCTTGATGGTCAACAGGGGCACCTCGGCGACCCTCTTCGTTTCTGCGCGGCAAGTCACGGCGCGGACGTTAACAAGCGCACAGAAAACCGCCGAATTACTTTGCGTTAATTGCTGTCAATGCGCCCCAGCTGCCATCAAAAACAGCATTTGATATCTATTGATTTAATTTCCCGCCCCCTCGCCCCCTAGACTCCCCCTCGTCATCACTGGCCTGCGCGCTGCTGCCAGGATGATTCTGGCGCCTGGGTCGTCACGTTCACGACACCCGCTTGGTTGCCTGTCAATGTCGCCTGCGCTGCCCGCTGGGCATCTTCGGTGGCCCACGCCGTTACAACCAGGAATACAGCCCACAACATGACTGGCATTAAAAAAGTCCATCATGGCGTGCCCGCCGACAGTCTGACCCGGTTGAAACCGCAGAAACTCGGCCGGCACTACCACAAGATTCCTCACTATATTCGCGAGCTTTCCAGCAAGTATCCGCGGATCATCAGCGACTATTTCCTGCGCAACTACCGAATCAATCTGGAGTTGCTCAAGGTCGAAGTTCACGAAGCGGTAGAACTGGACGCCGAATGCGTCTATCGCTCGCCGTATGGCAAGGTCGGTTTCTCCATCGACCGTCCTCTGCTGACCGAAGCGCTGGAGTGCTACTACGGTGGCACCTGCCTGCCAAACCACGAAGCGCCGCCGATCAGCACCTCCGAGCAACGCATGCGCACGCGCCTGGGCATGGACGTGACCCAGCTGTTCGCCCGCTCGATCCTCGCCGGCAGCACCTTCGGCAAGCTGGAACCTCATGACAACGCCTACGACGAGGCGGTCTGGGAATACGTGGCGCAGTTCCACTTCACCAGCCACATCACCGGCAGCCAGGCATCGATCTTCATTTATCTGGATACCCAACTGGTCGACGAACTGACCAGCCGCCTGACGCCGCCGGCACCCGCCTCGCAGAGCGGCAACTCGCTGAACCAGATCCGCGAACTGCCGGTGCGCCTGGATTGCGTGGTGGCCAACCTGCAGATGCCGCTGTCGCAGGTGCTCGCCCTGCGTCCGGGCGACGTGCTGAGCATGCGCCTGCTGGAGCGTTGCGAGGTGCAGATCAACCAGCAGAAGTTGTTTCGCGGCGTCATCTTCGAAGAGGACGGCTCCCTGTTCCTGACATCTCTTGAGAGCGTGAAGACCCCATGAGCAGCTCCATTTCCGATAACGATTTCGACAGCCTGATCAACGACGCCGGCCTCAGCGGCGACGAGTCCTTCAGCGAGCCCGCCGCCGAGCCCGCAGCGACCCTGCCGCATCAGGATCTGAGCTTCTTCGGCAAGATCCCGGTCAACGTCACGCTGGAAGTGGCCTCCACCGAGATCTCCCTCAAGGAACTGATGGACGTCGATGCCGGTAGCGTCATCGCACTGGATAAGCTGGCCGGCGAGCCGCTCGACGTGAAGGTCAACGGCGCGCTGTTCGCCAAGGCCGAAGTGGTGGTGATGAACGGCAACTACGGCCTGCGCATCGTCGAGCTGTCCGGCACCGGCCTGAACGGGATCGGCGCATGATCGCTCGCCGCCTGCTGCACACGGCCCTGCTGCTGGTAGCCCTGGGCTGCCCGCTGCTGGCCCAGGCCGCCGGTGGCGACATCACCCTGTTCAACTTCAACGACACCGAGAACGGCCAGACCCTGAGCGTCAAGCTGCAGATCCTGCTGGTGATGACGCTGCTGGGCTTCCTCCCGGCGATGTTGATGATGATGACCTGCTTCACCCGCTTCATCATCGTCCTAGCCATCTTGCGCCAGGCCATCGGCCTGCAGCAGAGCCCGCCCAACCCGATCCTCATCGGCATCGCCCTGTGCCTGACGCTGCTGGTGATGCGCCCGGTGTGGCAGGAGATGTACACCCAGGCCTACGTGCCCTTCGAGGCCGACGAGATCAGCCTCGAGCAGGGCCTGGGCGAAGGCAAGCGGATCATCAGCCGCTTCATGCTGGCGCAGACCAACAAGAACTCGCTGGAAACCATGGTCAGCCTGGCCGGCGAGAAAATGCCGGACGATCTGGCCCAACTGGATTTCGCCCTGCTGCTGCCGGCCTTCGTCCTCAGCGAGCTGAAGACCGCTTTCCAGCTCGGTTTCATGATCTTCGTGCCTTTCCTGGTCATCGACCTGGTGGTGGCCAGCGTGTTGATGGCGATGGGCATGATGATGCTGTCGCCAATGATGATCTCGCTGCCCTTCAAGCTGATGGTGTTCGTGCTGGTCGATGGCTGGACGCTGCTGATCGGCACCCTTACCACCAGTATCCAGCCCTATTAGCGAGGCCCGCGCGATGCTCACGCCCGAACATGCCGCCGAGCTGGTGGCTCACGCCGTCTATATCACTGGGCTGATCGTCTGTGTGCTGGTGGTGCCGAGCCTGCTCGGTGGCCTGCTGGTGAGCATTTTCCAGGCGGCCACGCAGATCAACGAACAGATGCTCAGCTTCCTGCCACGCCTGCTGATCACCCTGGGCATGCTGATCTTCGCCGGGCACTGGATTCTGCGTACCCTCAGCGACCTGTTCATCGAGACCTTCAGGCAGGCCGGGCATCTGGTGGGCTGAACCATGTCCGACCCCGTGCTGCACGCCACCAGCTACCTCACCAGCCTGCAGGCCTACTGGTGGCCGTTCTGCCGCATCCTGGCGCTGTTCAGCATGGCGCCGCTGTTCAATCACCGCGCGGTCTCGGTGCGCGTACGCATCCTGCTCGCCCTGGCACTGACCGTCGCACTCGGCGCCTCGTTGCCGGACATGCCGCTGATCGATCCGCTGTCGCTCAAGGGGCTGCTCACCGCCCTGGAGCAGATCAGCTTCGGCGTGCTGCTGGGGCTGACCCTGCAACTGGTGTTCACCATCTTCATGCTGGTCGGCGAGGTGGTGTCGACGCAGATGGGCATGAGCATGGCGCGCTACAACGACCCGGTGAACGGTGTGTCGTCCTCGTCCATCCTCTATCAGCTGTACTTCATCGTCCTGGTGCTGATGTTCTTCGCCATCGACGGCCATCTGCTGACGGTCAGCGTGCTGTACCAGAGCTTCCTGTTCTGGCCGGTGGGCAGCGGCCTGCATTACCTGGGCGCACAGAGCTTCGTGCAGGCCTTCGCCTGGGTGCTGGCAGCCGCCGTGCTGGTGACCCTGCCCATCGTCTTCTGCCTGACCCTGGTGCAGTTCTGCTTCGGCCTGCTCAACCGCATCTCGCCGGCGATGAACCTGTTCTCTCTGGGCTTTCCCATCAGCATCCTGATGGGCCTGCTGTGCGTGTATCTGACGCTGCCGGATCTGCCCGACAACTATCTGCATCTGACCCGCGAGCTGCTCAACGGCATCGGCGTGATCCTGCGCGAGGGCGGCAATGTCTGAGCACAGCAGCCAGGAAAAGACCGAAGAGGCCTCCGCGCACAAACTCAAGAAGAGCAAGGAGGACGGCCAGGTCGCGCGCTCCAAGGATCTGGCGACCACCATTTCCCTGCTGGCCACGCTGTTCATCCTCAAACTGTGCGCCGGGATGTTCATGGAAGGCCTGCACGACAGCTTCCGCCTCTCCTATATCCAGTTCGGCCACAGTGAGATCGGCCTGGATGACCTGGATACCCTGCTCGGCTACAACATGCTGGTATTCATCAAGCTGCTCGCGCCGCTGCTGCTCACCTCGCTGCTGGTGGTGGTGCTGTCGCTGATCCCCGGCGGCTGGGTGTTTTCCTCGAAGAACTTCGCACCCAAGCTGAGCAAGCTCAACCCCATCACCGGCCTGGGGCGGATCTTCTCCGCGCAGAACTGGAGCGAGCTGCTCAAATCGATCCTCAAGGTGCTGGTGCTGCTGGGCGTGGGCTATCTGCTGGTGCGCAGCGCCATGCCCGAATTGATGGCGCTACAGCGCACCAGCGTGGTCGAGGCGATCAGCGCGGCGCTGGATCTGACCTTCAATCTGATCCTCTGCCTGCTGCTGATCTTCGTGCTGTTCTCCTTCATCGACATCCCGCTGCAGCGCTTCTTCTTCCTCAAGAAAATGCGCATGACCAAGCAGGAGCGCAAGGAGGAGCACAAGAACCAGGAGGGCCGCCCGGAGGTCAAGGCGCGCATCAAGCAGTTGCAGCGGCAGATGCTGCAACGGCAGATCAGCCGGGTGATCAAGAAGGCCGACGTGATCATCACCAACCCGACGCACTACGCCGTGGCCCTCAAGTACGACAGCAAGAAGGCCCAGGCACCTTTCGTACTGGCCAAGGGCGTCGACGAAACCGCCCTGTACATGCGCCAGATGGCGCAGAAACACGAACTGGAAATGGTGGAGATTCCGCCACTGGCGCGTGCCATCTATTTCACCACCCAGGTCAACCAGCAGATCCCGGCACCGCTGTATACCGCCGTAGCCCACGTGCTGACCTACATCCTGCAGCTCAAGGCCTGGCGCCAGGGCCGCAGAAGCAAGCCACAACTGGCGAACAACCTTCCGATTCCCGACAGCTTGGCCAACAGGGGCTGATTCATGAACCTTCTGCAGCAACTCGCGCCCACCTTCCGCAGCGGCCGCATCGGCATTCCGGTGATGATCCTGTCGATCCTGGCCATGGTCATCCTGCCGTTGCCACCCGTGCTGCTCGACGCCCTGTTCACCTTCAACATCGCCATGGCGATCCTGGTGCTGCTGGTCAGCGTGTCGTCGAAGAGCCCGCTGGACTTCTCCCTGTTCCCCACGGTGATCCTGATCACCACCCTGCTGCGCCTGTGCCTGAACGTCGCCTCCACGCGCGTGGTGCTGCTCGAGGGCCATACCGGCACCGGTGCGGCGGGCAAGGTGATCGAGTCCTTCGGCGAAGTGGTGATCGGCGGCAACTTCATCGTCGGTCTGGTGGTGTTCGTGATCCTGATGATCATCAACTTCATCGTCATCACCAAGGGCGGCGAGCGTATTTCCGAGGTCACCGCGCGTTTCACCCTGGACGCCCTGCCCGGCAAGCAGATGGCCATCGACGCCGACCTCAACGCCGGCCTGATCGACCAGAACGAAGCCAAGCGCCGCCGCTCGGAAGTGGCCAAGGAAGCCGACTTCTACGGCGCCATGGACGGCGCCTCGAAGTTCGTCCGCGGCGATGCCATCGCCGGCATTCTGGTACTGCTGATCAACCTGTTCGGCGGCTTCGCCATCGGCATGTTCATCTATGACCTCGATGCCAGCCACGCCTTCAAGCAATACGCCCTGCTCACCATCGGTGATGGCCTGGTGGCGCAGATTCCGGCGCTGTTGCTGTCCACGGCGGCGGCGATCATCGTCACCCGGGTCAACGAGTCGTCGGAGATCACCGACCAGGTGCATCGCCAACTGCTGGCCCAGCCCGCTCTGCTCTACACGGTGGCCGGTATTCTGTTCACCCTGGCTCTGGTGCCGGGCATGCCGCACCTGGCGTTCATCAGCTTCGCCGCGCTGGTCGCCTTCATCGGCTGGACGGTCGCGCGCAACGGCCCGCCCAAGGAGGCAGCCGACCTGCAACAGGTGGAAGCCCTGGGCAAGGCGATGGAGCAGGAGCGCGCGCAGAACCTGCTGTGGGAGGACATCCCTCTGGTCGAGCGGCTCTCGGTGTCGCTGGGCTACAAATTGGTCGGGCTGGTCAATGAAGCAGCCGGTGCACCGCTGACCCAGCGCGTGCGCGGCGTGCGCCAGACCCTGTCAGAGAGCCTCGGCTTCCTCCTGCCGGAGGTGCACATTCGCGACAGCCTGCGCCTGAAGGCATCGCAATACAGCATCCAGATCAACGGTGAGAAGATCGACGGCGCCGAGTTGCACGCTGACCGCATGATGGCCATTCCATCACCGGAGCTGTATGGCGAGATCGATGGCATCCTCGGCATCGACCCGGCGTACCGCATGCAGGTGGTGTGGATCCACCCGGAGGACAAGTCGCGCGCGCTCAACCTCGGTTATCAGGTGATCGATTGCGCCAGCGTGATCGCCACGCACCTGAACAAAGTCATCCGCGAACACCTGCCCGACGTGTTCAAGCACGACGATGTCGACCACCTGATGCAACGCCTGCAGGTTCAGGCACCGAAGCTCGCCGAAAGCCTGAAGAGCCAGCTCAGCTACACCCAGCAGCATCGCGTCTATCGTCAATTGCTGCAGGAGCAGGTGCCACTCAAGGACATCGTGACCATCGCCACGACCCTGCTGGAAGCCAGCGAGTCGACCAAGGATCCCGTGCTGCTGGCGTCGGACGTGCGCTATGCCCTGCGCCGCAGCATCGTCAGCATGATTGCCGGAGAGCGCCAGGAGCTGTCGGTGTTCATCCTCGAGAATGCACTGGAGAATACGCTGCTCAATGCCCTGGCCATCGCGCAGCAAGCTGGCCCGGTAAGCCTGGACAATATCCCGGTCGAACCCAGTCTGCTCAATCAGTTGCAGAACACCATGCCGGTGGTGAAGGAAAAACTGCGCAAGGACGGCCACCCGCCGATCCTTACCGTGATGCCGCAGTTGCGCCCGCTACTGGCCCGCTATGCGCGCGTCTTCAGCCCAGGGCTGCATGTGCTTTCGCAGAACGAGATTCCAGATCGCGTCGGGGTGAATATCCTCGGCACGCTGGGCTAAAGGAAAGTCCGTAAGTAAAGCGGCAGGGCTGGGCTGACTCAGCGTGCCGCACTACACCTCCCGGCAAATACCTGGAGCAGCGACTACGCCTGCTCCTTGCGTCCCTTGCGCATACCCTCGATAAGGTCGATGTAGTCGGCCGACTCACCCAGCAACGCCAACCCGGCCTCGAAGAAACCGGTACGCACATTCTCTTGCGACCACTGGCAGACCATATCGACGTCCACCTGGCGCATCTCACCATCACGATCGCGCATCCTGACCCGCAACTTCAGCTCGCTCCCAGGTTCGATGGGCTCGTCCCCAAGCAACTTCATCCCGCACTCGGAAACGTCGCCGGCGTAACCGATCAAGGTGTCGCGCTCGCGATCACTGATCTTGATGCGGAAAGTGGAGCGGAAGGTGATACGACTCGATTGACGCATAGGAGAATGCCTTAGTGCTCGCCACGCCTGATTGGATCGCAAGGATCAGGAGTCATCAATCGAGATCGTTCAGAAGGAAGTCGCGCATTGATGACCTGTGATTCATCAGAACAGGACGACCATAGCGAGCAGGCACTTAAATCCAAAGCCAATGCTGACGCGGAGAAGTTGTAGGAGCGAGCTCTGCTCGCGAAGCCTGTCAGCGCACCAACCAAAGGCGCGAAGGCGCGCGACGAATCTCTGACCGGCACTTCAGCGGCCAGTGCTGTCAGTGCCATGCATCATTTTCCGGCGCACAAAGAAGAAACCCCAGACCGCTAGGCGATCTGGGGTTTCGTATAGGAGCTTGACGATGACCTACTCTCACAT
>NZ_JAWIIP010000017.1:0-125175 GCF_034683865.1 Pseudomonas sp. C11 | reverse complement strand
GGAAGGCTGTGTTGGTCGCGCTTCCAGAATTCCGGGAATGCCCCGGATGAACAACCTACTGAGAGATCACAGCTAGCGCTCGATCAGACCAGTTTGCGGCCTTTGCCAGCGGCAATACGCATGCGCAGGGCGTTGAGCTTGATGAAGCCCGCCGCGTCCTGCTGGTTGTAGGCGCCGCCATCTTCCTCGAAGGTCGCGATGTTGGCGTCGAACAGCGAATCGTCGGACTTGCGGCCGGTAACGATGACGTTGCCCTTGTACAGTTTCAGGCGTACCACGCCGTTCACGCTGGCCTGGGAGGCGTCGATCATCTGTTGCAGCATCAGACGCTCCGGGCTCCACCAGAAACCGTTGTAGATCAGGCTGGCGTATTTCGGCATCAGCTCGTCTTTCAGGTGAGCCACTTCGCGGTCGAGGGTGATCGACTCGATGGCGCGGTGACCTTTGAGCATGATGGTGCCACCAGGGGTCTCGTAGCAGCCACGGGACTTCATGCCGACGAAGCGGTTCTCGACGATGTCCAGACGGCCAATGCCGTTCTCGCCACCGATGCGGTTCAACTCGGCCAGCACCTGAGCTGGGGTCATTTCCTTGCCATCGATGGCAACGATGTCACCCGCGCGGTAGGTCAGCTCGATGTAGGTCGGAACGTCCGGCGCCGCTTCCGGCGACTTGGTCCAACGCCACATGTCTTCTTCGTGCTCGGTCCAGGTGTCTTCCAGCACGCCGCCTTCATAGGAAATGTGCAGCAGGTTGGCGTCCATGGAGTACGGCGACTTCTTCTTGCCGTGGCGTTCGATCGGGATGGCGTGCTTCTCGGCGTAGTCCATCAGCTTCTCGCGCGACAGCAGATCCCACTCGCGCCACGGGGCGATGACCTTGACGCCTGGCTTGAGCGCGTAGGCGCCCAGCTCGAAACGCACCTGGTCGTTACCCTTGCCGGTCGCGCCGTGGGAGATGGCGTCGGCGCCAGTCTCGTTGGCGATCTCGATCAGGCGCTTGGCGATCAGCGGACGGGCGATGGAAGTACCCAGCAGGTACTCGCCTTCGTAGATGGTGTTGGCGCGGAACATCGGGTAGACGAAATCACGCACGAATTCTTCGCGCAGGTCGTCGATGTAGATTTCCTTGACGCCCATAGCCTGAGCCTTGGCGCGGGCCGGCTCGACCTCTTCGCCCTGGCCGAGGTCGGCGGTGAAGGTCACCACTTCACAGTTGTAGGTATCTTGCAGCCACTTGAGGATCACCGAGGTGTCCAGGCCACCGGAATAGGCCAGAACTACCTTTTTGACGTCCGCCATGCCATCACTCCACGGGTTGTACGGTAAAACCCGTGATTCTACTGACCAAGCGACTCAATTTACAGGGGCGCGACAGGCGGAGTTGACGAAGCGACGCCCAGAAGGCTCAGGATGGCTGACTACCGGGCGGATCGACCGGGGTTGGGGCGGGTGCGCTCTGCTGCGGCGCCTCGGCCGGCGGCATGCGATCCAGACGCAAGGTTACCCGGCGGTTCTTGGCGCGATTGGCCTCGCTGGTGTTCGGCACCAGCGGATAGCGCTCACCGTGGAAGCGCACGCTGATCTGCTCGACGGGAATGCCATGGGCCTTGAGGTACTCCTGCACCGCCAGCGCGCGGCGGCGCGACAGATCGCGATTGGTCAGACGATTGCCGCTGTTGTCGGCATGACCGTCGATCTGGAAGCTGTTGATGCTCGGGTCGGCCTTGACGAACTCGAGGATGATGTCGAGCTTGGCCTTGGCCATCGGGTCGAGGTCGATCCCACCACCGGGAAAACCAATCTGCGCCAGGCGAATCTGATCGAAATTCACTGGCAGCAACTTGGCCGTGCAGGCTTCGTAATCGTCGTAGGCCTTGTGAAACTTCACCGGTAGCAGGCGCACTTCCAGTCTATCGCCGCCGTTGAAGGTGCGGTGGCGCACCACCGGGCTGCGCCCCTCCAGCAAGCCGGCGAGCAAGCGCGCCCCCTGCTCCTGCGAGCTGTTGAACGGTACCTCGCCGCTGGCGACGCTGACCGAGCCCAGATTGATGTCGCCACGCCCCGGCTGCCAAGGCGCGGCAGCGGCCAACAAGGTCGCCGAACCATTGCCGAGCCAGTGCTCACGCGCCTTGAGGCGGAAGGTGACCTGCTCACCGGCGCGGCGCACGAACTCGCCACTGCCGAAGTTGCTGATCGGCTGGCTCAGGCGACACTCGAACTTGTCACCCTCGACCGTCCACTCGACCTTTTCCAGCCGCGTCTGGAAGCTGATGGCATGCGCCGGCAGGCACAAAGGCATGCCAGCCAGCAGGCTGATCAGAAGCAAATTGGGCACACGCACGGTCGACTCCACGGCGGTTCACGGCATTCCCAAGGGGTATCGGTCAGGCGCGCGGAAACTTGACCCCCTGCGTTCGATTGTCGCGTCGGCGCGAGCGCGAACAGGCGCTTTTCAGTTACCATGCGGCCACGTTTTACCCGCCTGGAAGCCTCCATGTCCGACCGCCTGACTCTCCTGCGTCCCGATGACTGGCACATCCACCTGCGCGATGGCGCGGTGCTGCCACATACCGTCGGCGATGCCGCGCGCACCTTCGGCCGCGCCATCATCATGCCCAACCTGGTACCGCCGGTACGCAACGCCGCCGAGGCCGACGCCTATCGCCAGCGCATTCTCGCTGCGCGCCCGGCCGGCAGCCGCTTCGAGCCGCTGATGGTGCTCTACCTCACCGACAACACCAGCCCGGAAGACGTGCGTGCAGCCAAGGCCAGCGGCTTCGTGCATGCCGCCAAGCTCTACCCGGCCGGCGCCACCACCAACTCCGACTCGGGCGTCACCAGCATCGACAAGATCTTCCCGGTGCTCGAAGCCATGGCCGAAGTCGGCATGCTGTTGCTGGTACACGGTGAAGTGACCCGCGCCGAGATCGACGTGTTCGACCGCGAGAAGACCTTCATCGACGAACACCTGACCCGTGTGGTAGAGCGTTTCCCGACGCTGAAAGTGGTGTTCGAGCACATCACCACCCGTGACGCGGTGCAGTTCGTCGAGGCCGCCTCGGCCAACGTCGGCGCCACCATCACCGCCCATCATCTGCTGTACAACCGCAACCATATGCTGGTCGGTGGTATTCGCCCGCACTTCTATTGCCTGCCGATCCTCAAGCGCAACGTGCACCAGGAAGCCCTGCTCGATGCCGCCACCAGCGGTAACGTCAAATTCTTCCTCGGCACCGATTCGGCACCACACGCCAAGCACGCCAAGGAAGCCGCCTGCGGCTGCGCCGGCTGCTACACCGCCTATGCCGCCATCGAGCTGTACGCCGAGGCGCTCGAACAGCGCAATGCACTGGACAAGCTGGAAGCCTTCGCCAGCCACCATGGCCCGGACTTCTATGGCCTGCCGCGCAACACGGACAGCATCACCCTGGTACGTGAAGAATGGAGCGTGCCGGCCAGCCTGCCGCTGGGCGACAACAGCGTAATCCCGCTGCGTGCCGGCGAAACGCTGCGCTGGAAACTGCTGGAGGGTCAGGCGTGAGCGAAGACAACTACGAAGACGAACTCGAACCGAGCCTGCCATCCGGTCCGCGCACGCCCATGGCGGCGCGCTTTCGCGGCTACTTGCCGGTCGTCGTGGACGTCGAGACCGGCGGTTTCAACAGCGCCACCGATGCCCTGCTGGAAATCGCCGCGACCACCATCGCCATGGACGAGAGCGGCTTTCTCTACCCGGATCACACCCACTTCTTCCGCATCGAGCCCTTCGAGGGCGCCAATATCGAGGCGGCGGCGCTGGAGTTCACCGGCATCAAGCTCGACCACCCGCTGCGCATGGCGGTGAGCGAGGAACATGCCCTGGGCGAGATCTTCAAGGGCCTGCGCAAGTCGATCAAATCCGCCGGCTGCAAGCGCGCGATCCTGGTCGGGCACAACAGCAGTTTCGACCTGGGCTTCCTCAATGCCGCGGTGGCGCGTTGCGGCATCAAGCGCAACCCTTTTCACCCTTTCTCCAGCTTCGACACCGCCACCCTCGCAGGCCTCGCCTACGGCCAGACCGTGCTGGCCAAGGCCTGCCAGGCCGCCGGCATCGAGTTTGATGGCAAAGAGGCGCACTCGGCACGTTATGACACCGAGAAGACTGCCGAGCTGTTCTGCGGCATCGTCAACCGCTGGAAGGAAATGGGTGGCTGGGACGAGTTCGATCAGTAACCCATCCTCTCTCGCGGACATGAAAAACCGGCTCATGCCGGTTTTTTCATGTCTGGGCAGCGGAGTAATGCCGCTCGTCGGCTGCCGCGATCATTCGCAAAAGATCTTTGACAAGCATTCTCATTAACATTAGTATCCGACCCATCAAACAGAATCACCTGGACGAGCCTTGCCCATGTACGTCTGCCTCTGTGAAGGTGTCACCGATACCCAAATCCGCGAAGCGGTCTACGAAGGTTGCTGCAGCTACCGTGAAGTGCGCGGTAGCCTCGGCATCGCCAGCCAGTGCGGCAAGTGCGCCTGCCTGGCCAAGCAGGTGGTTCGCGAGACCATCGCCGAAGTGCAAAGCAGCCAGGCCAGCCTCGCCTACCCCGCGAACTTCGTCACTGTCTGATTCTCCCGAACACAAAAAACCGGATCCTCGATCCGGTTTTTTTATGCCTGCCGTTTGCCTCAGCGGTAGGCTTCGAACAGCCCCGTGGCGCCCATGCCGCCGCCCACGCACATGGTGACGATGCCGTAACGCAGCTCGCGGCGCTGCAGCTCACGCACCAGGTGGCCGACCTGGCGTGAGCCGGTCATGCCGAAGGGATGGCCGATGGAAATGGAGCCGCCATTGACGTTGTATTTGTCATTGTCGATTTCCAGTTTGTCGCGGCAGTACAGGCATTGCGAAGCGAACGCCTCGTTGAGCTCCCACAGATCGATGTCGGCCACGCTCAGGCCCTTCGCCTTGAGCAGCTTGGGCACCGAGAACACCGGGCCGATGCCCATCTCGTCCGGCTCGCAGCCGGCCACGGTAAAGCCGCGGAAATAGGCCTTGGGCTTGAGGCCCAGCTCCAGCGCTTTTTCCAGGCTCATCACCAGGGTCATGGAGGCGCCGTCGGACAGTTGCGAGGCGTTGCCCGCCGTGACGCTACCCGCCGGGTCGAATGCCGGCTGCAGCTTGGCCAGGGATTCCAGGGTGGTATCCGGGCGGTTGCAGTCATCGGCCTCGACCACGCCATCGACGATCTTCTTCTCGCCGGAGGCCTTGTCTTCGACCAGATACTTCACCGTCATCGGCACGATTTCATCAGCGAACAAGCCTTCGGCCTGAGCCCGCGCGGTGCGCTGCTGGCTTTGCAGGGCGTAGACATCCTGGGCTTCGCGGCTGATGCCGTAGCGGTTGGCGACGATCTCGGCGGTCTTGCCCATGGGGTAGTAGATGCCGGGGTTTTCCTGTTGCAGCAGCGGGTTGAACAGGTTGTCCATGTTCATGCTTTTCAGGGTCATGGTGATGGACTCGACGCCGCCGGCGACGATGATCTCGCTGCAGCCGGATGCCACCTGGTTGGCGGCGATGGCAATGGCCTGCAGGCCCGAGGAGCAGAAACGGTTGAGGGTCATGCCTGCCACCGGGTTGCCCAGGCGCGAGAGCACGGCGACGTTGCGGCCGATGTTCATGCCTTGCGCGCCTTCGTTGGAGCCAGCGCCGACGATGCAGTCATCGACCAGCTTCGGGTCGATACCGTTGCGTGTCAGCAGCGCATCGACGCAGTGAGCGGCCATGTCGTCCGGCCGGGTCATATTGAACTTGCCACGGAAGGACTTGGCCAGGCCAGTCCGCACGCTATCGACGATCACCACATCACGCATGACGCACCTCGTTGTTATTGGATGGCGAATGGCGTGACGATAAATCCAGCCGATCCCTGGGCGCGACCATCATTGATCTGGCGTATACGGGGCGATGCAGAGACGTAGCCCGGATGCAATCCGGGATCACCGGGAACGACAAAAAGCATCGCGGCTAAAGCCCCTCCCACGGCTCCCCTGTAACCTGTGGGAGCGGCTGGGCGGCATTCCGCTTCAGCCGCGATTAGCGTTTCAATCTCTGGCAAACGCCGCCTCGATGGCCTCGTTGATGGTGCGCAGCACCTTGACGCGAGCGAAGCGCTTGTCATTGGCCTCGATCAGCGTCCAGGGCGCGATCTCGGTGCTGGTGCGGTCGACCATATCGCCCACCGCATCGGCGTAGTCGTCCCACTTGTCGCGGTTGCGCCAATCTTCCTCGGTGATCTTGAAGCGCTTGAAGGGGATCTGCTCACGCTCCTTGAAACGCTCCAGTTGGGTCTGCTGGTCGATGGCCAACCAGAACTTCACCAGGATCACCCCGGCGTTGGTCAACTCCTCCTCGAAGTCGTTGATCTCGCCATAGGCGCGCAACCAGTCTGCCTGGCTGCAGAAGCCCTCGACCCGCTCCACCAGCACGCGGCCGTACCAGCTACGGTCGAAGATGGTGAAGTGCCCGCGCGCCGGAATATGCCGCCAGAAGCGCCACAGATAGGGCTGCGCACGTTCTTCCTCGGTCGGCGCCGCCACCGGCACGATGCGGTATTGGCGCGGGTCGAGGGCACCGGTGACACGGCGAATCGCACCGCCCTTGCCGGCGGCATCGTTGCCTTCGAACGCGGCGATCAGGGCGTGCTTGCGCATGCGCTTGTCGCGCATCAGCCCGGACAGGCGCGCCTGTTCGGTGGCCAGTTGTTCCTTGTAGTCGTCCTTGTCCAGCGCCTGGCTCATGTCCAGGCTGGCCAGCAGGCCGCGATTATCCAGGCTCGACACCAGGGGCGCCGAATGTGGCTGCAACTTCGCGCCCTGCGGGTTGGCCAACGCAGACTGCAGGCCTTCGAGCAGAATGCGCCCGACGGTGAGGCTGCGGTAATAGTGATCGACACCTTCGACCACGTACCAGGGCGCGTAGTCGCGACTGGTACGGCGCAGGATGCGCTCGCCGTAACGCACGAACTTGTCGTAGGTCTTCGACTGCTGCCAGTCCAGCGGGCTGATGCGCCAGCTGTGCAGCGGGTCGTCCTTGAGCGCCTCGAGACGCGCCTTCATCTGCTTCTTGGACAGGTGGAACCAGAACTTGAAGATCAGCGCGCCCTCGTCGCAGAGCATGCGCTCCAGGCGCTCGGCGCCGTCGATGGCCTGATCCAGCACCGCATCCTTGAACTGACCATGCACCCGCCCCTGCAGCATCTGGCTGTACCAGTTGCCGAAGAACACGCCCATGCGCCCTTTCGGCGGCAACTGTCGCCAATAGCGCCAGGCCGGCGGCCGCGCCAGTTCTTCATCGGTCTGGATATCGAAGGTGCTGACCTGGATCAGCCGCGGATCCATCCACTCGTTGAGCAGCTTCACCGTCTCGCCCTTGCCAGCCCCCTCGACGCCGTTGATCAGCACGATCACCGGAAAACGCGACTGCTGCTTGAGCTCGTACTGCGCCTCCAGCAAGGCCTCGCGCAGCGCCGGCTCTTCGGCCTCGAACGTGGCCTTGTCGATACTGCGGCCGATTTCGGCGGATTCGAACATGCAATGACCTCCCTGGAATAATCATCAGAGCCTAACGGATAGAACGCGACTTTGCCTGACGGCGGCTCGACACGGATTGACCTGCGCCGGGAAAAGCACATGCGCAGCGGGTAGAATCGCCGCCTGTTTTATCGGGAGCCATCATGTCCGACGTCCACAACGCCCAGCTCGACTGGGACGAACACGGCCAGCCGCTGTCGCGCAGCTATGGCGACGTGTACTTCTCCCGCGCCAACGGGCTGGAAGAAACCCGTCACGTCTTCCTCGCCCATAACCAGATCATCGAGCGCTGCCAGGCTTTGCCGGCCGGTGGACGGCTGGTGATCGGCGAAACCGGCTTCGGCACCGGGCTCAACTTCCTCTGCGCCTGGCAGGCCTTCGCCGAACATGCGCCGAGTGACGCGCGGCTGCATTTCGTCAGCGTCGAGAAATTCCCGCTGAGCCAGGCGGACCTGCAGCGCGCCCTGGCCCTGTGGCCGGAGCTTGCGCCCTACGCCGAGCAGCTGCTGGCGCAGTACCGCGCCATCCATCCCGGCTTCCAACGCCTGCTGCTGGACGGCGGTCGCGTGGTGCTGACGCTGATGATCGGCGATGTGCTCGAATGCCTGCCGCAGCTCGATGCCAAGGTCGACGCCTGGTTCCTCGACGGCTTCGCCCCGTCGAAGAACCCGGAGATGTGGACGGACGCCCTGTTCGCCGAGCTGGCACGGCTGTCGGCACCGGGCGCCACCCTGGCCACTTTTACCAGCGCCGGCTTCGTCCGTCGCGGGCTGATCGCGGCGGGTTTCGCCGTGGTGCGGGTCAAGGGCTTCGGCCACAAACGCGAGATGCTCGCCGGCCCTTTTCAAGCCGAACAGATGCAGCGCCCAGCGCCCTGGTTCGCCCGCCCGGAATTGCCGACTGGCGAACGCCAGGCCGTGGTGATCGGCGCCGGCCTGGCCGGTTGTGCCACCGCCGCCAGCCTGGCCGTACGCGGCTGGCACGTCACTGTGCTGGAGCGCCATGACGATATCGCCCGCGAGGCGTCCGGTAATCCACAAGGCGTGCTCTACCTGAAACTCTCAGCCCACGGCACGGCACTGTCGCGGCTGATCGTCGCCGGCTTTGGCCATACCCGCCGTCTGCTCGAATGTCTGCAACGCGGCCAGGACTGGGACGCCTGCGGCGTGCTGCAACTGGCCTTCGATGCCAAGGAAGCCGAGCGCCAAGCCAAACTGGCCGCGGCCTTCCCGAATGATCTGCTGCACGCGCTGACGAAGGATGAAGCCGAGCAGCAGGCTGGCATCGGCCTGCCGGCCGGTGGCCTGTTCTACCCGGATGCTGGCTGGGTGCATCCACCGGCACTGTGCCGGCAACTGGTGCAACACCCGTTGATCGAGCTGCGTCCTTACCAGGAGGCGCTGAGCCTGAGTCGGCAGGATGATCGCTGGTGCGTCGAAGGACAGAACGGCGTATTGGCCGAAGCGCCCGTGCTCGTGCTGGCGTGCGCCGCCGAGATCTCCCGCCTGCTGCCAGATGCGAATCTGCCACTCAAGCGCATTCGCGGGCAGATCAGCCGCCTGCCAGCCAGCGAGTCCAGCCGGGAGCTGAACACCGTGGTCTGCGCCGAAGGCTACGTCGCCCCACCACGCGCAGGTGAACACACCCTGGGCGCCAGCTTCGACTTCCACAGCGACGATCTGACGCCCAGCGTCGCCGAGCATGCCGGCAACATCGAACTGCTGCGGGAGATTTCCACGGATCTCGCCGCGCGCCTGGACGCACAAGCGCTCGACCCGACAATGCTGCAAGGCCGCGCCGCCTTTCGCTGCACCAGCCCGGACTACCTGCCATTGGTAGGCCCGCTGGCCGAGCAGCAGGCGTTCAACGAGGCCTATGCGATGCTGGCCAAGGACGCCCGCCAGGTGCCGGAAACGCCCTGCCCCTGGCTACCCGGCCTGTACATCAACAGCGGCCACGGCTCACGCGGGCTGATCACCGCTCCACTGTCAGGCGAACTGATCGCTGCCTGGCTGGAGGACGAGCCGCTGCCAGTTCCGCGCGAGGTGGCCGAAGCCAGCCACCCCAATCGCTTTATGCTGCGCAAGCTGATTCGCGGGAGCTGAGTTCCGGGTGACCGCGCTTAGGCCCTGGCCTCGGTGAGCACTGGCTTGGGCTTGCGAAACACCAGTACGTTGCCCGCCATCACCAGGCCCAGGCCGAGCAGCGCCGGGGCCGTCCATTGGTAGCCCTCAAGGAACACCGAGATGTTCAGCGCCACCACCGGGAACAGCACCGTGCAGTAGGCGGCGCGCTCCGGGCCCATGCGCCCGACCAGCGTCAGGTAGGCGGTAAAGCCGATCACCGAGCCGGGAATTGCCAGGTAAAGCAGCGAGCCGACATAGCGCGTGTTCCACTCGAAGGCGAACGGCGTGCCGCTGACCAGGCAGATGCCCACCAGCATCAGTGCGCCATAGAGCATGCCCCAGGCGTTGGTGGTTAGCGGCTTGAGCCCGGCCTTCTGCTGCAGGCTGGAAAGCATGTTGCCGGCGGAGAAGCACAGCGTGCCGCACAGTGCCAGGCCAATGCCCAAAAGGCTTTCACGACTGGCTTCGTGCCCAGCCAGCTCCGGCCAGAACAGCAAGCCCAAGCCGCCCAAACCCAGCGCGCCACCGAGCAGCACATTGGCGGCAATGCGCTGCTTGAAGAACAGCCGTGCATTGATCGCGTTCCACAGGGTAGCGGTGGAGAAGATCACCGCGATCAAACCACTGGGTATCCACTGACTGGCGGTGTAGAAGCACAGGAAGTTGAGGCAGAACAGGCACAGGCCCTGCGCCAGGCAAATGCCCTGGCCACGGCGATCCAGCGGCTGCAGGCGGCCACTGAACCAGAGCATGGCGAACAGCACGGCCGAGGCCAGAGCGAAGCGATAGGCGATGGAGGCGGCGACGGCCACCTCGCCCATCTGCAGTTTGATGGCGATCCAGGTCGTACCCCAGATCAGTACGGTCAGCAGGTAAAGCGATAGGTTCATCGAGAATCTCCCAAGACTGGAGCACAGTCTGGAAGCGATGTACGCAGGGCGCTTGCACAAAGTTGCGCATTTATCGCTGCGCCATCACTGCCTGCCATCGCGCGGCAGGCTTTATCATGCGGGCTTTATTCGTCAGGTCGTTCTCATCGCATGCTTTCCGCTGTCGCACGCTACAAACAACTGCTGTCCAGCGCCCTCGCCCGTTACTTCCCCCGCACCACCGCCTACCTGCGCGCCGAGCGCGAAGCTGCGCAGCCACGCAAGCCCGTGCGCAAGCAGAGCAAGAAGAAATCCACCGGCAACAAGAAAGCCGGCAGTCGCAAGACCGCCAACAGCAAGCCTGGCCCCGCCGGCATCTACCCCGCTACCCGGCTGAAGATCGAAGACGCCCAGGTACAGGCCATGCGCGAGCGCGTGGCCCAGGCGGTGAACGCCGGGCTGATCGGCGCACCGTCGGACGAACAGTGGGTGATGATCCTCTGCCTCGCGCCGCTGGCACGCATCTTTGCCGGCGCCGGCTCGGGCAAGTCGAGCACCCTGGTACTGCGCGTGGTGTTCCTGCTCTGCCACCTGAATCTCGACCCGCAAAGGCTGACGGTAATCTCCTTCACCAATGCCTCCTGCCACGAGCTGCGCGAGCGCCTGCAACGTCTGCTCGACTTCTGGCACTACCCGCACGGCGCACGCCAGTGCGTACGCACCTTTCACGCGGCCATGGCGACACTGGCCAAGGAGAGCCTGGGTAACCCGCGCTGGTTCGAGCAACTGGACGATCCCAGCGACGAACCGGACAACCCGCTCGCCGGCGCTCGCCTGCGCCCCGCGCAACAACGCCTGCTCAAGCAGGCCTACCAGAACGCCTACGCCGACGACCCGCGTTTTCGCGCCCTGACTCACCGCCTACTCAAACTACCGGCACCCGAAGAGCCGCCACAGGGCAAGCCCAAGGCGCCACTGGATGCTTGCAAGCTACCCGGTGAATTCGCCGCCCTGCCGCTGTTCGAGCTGCTGCACGGGCAGATCGACTTCGCCGAGAGCCTGGGGATTCGTCTCGAGTGCCTGGACATGAAAGCGCTGGGCTGCGCGCCCCGCGAGCGTGATTTCATCGAGGCCATGCAGCGCTTTCACCAACACTTCAGTGCGCTGCTGCACAGCCAGGGGCTGATCAGTTTCAACGGTGCCTTCGCGCAGCTAAGTGAGCGACTGAGCAGCGACAGCGGCAAATCCGGTTCTGCCCTGCTTGCCCTGAGCCACTTGCTGATCGACGAATTCCAGGATATCTCGCCGCAGATCGTGCTGTGGCTACAGGCCGTGCATCGCCGCCTGAACGCTGCAGGCGAACGCATCAGCCTGATGGCCATCGGCGACGACTGGCAATCGATCTACGGCTGGCGCGGCAGCTCGCCGGAGCTGTTCATCGACTTCGACCGTCACTTCCCCAGTCGTGGACGCAGCAAAAGCACCACCCTGCTGCTGGGCACCAACTACCGCAGCATCGAGCCGGTGATCCGCGATGGTGAGAGGGTGCTGGCCGAGGTGCACAGCAAGCAGGCCAAGACCTGCGTCGCGGCCAAGGCCATGCAACCGGGCGACCACGGCGTCAGGCTGATTCAGCGCTTCGACCTGGCCAGCGGCCTGCCAGCGTTGCTCAAGGAAATCAGTGTGCAGTGCCAGCACGTCAGCCAACGCCACAACGCGGATCGCACCGCCGTGCTCCTGCTCAGCCGACGCAACGAGCCGCTGCAGCAGGTGCGCGCGCAACTGGACAAGGCACTGCCGGTCAAGACCCTGACCATCCACCGTGCCAAGGGTCTGCAAGCCGAGGTGGCGATCATCCTCGACGACTGCCTGCCCGTGGACAAACACCCGCTGCGCAACGCGCTCTACGCCCAGTGCGGTTTCTTCGCCGGCAGCTACGACCAGGCCATGCAGGACGAAGCCAGGCGCCTGGCCTACGTGGCCATCACCCGCGGCGTAAGCCGAGTGTTGTGGTACACGCGCAAGGCCCAGGGCGCCACGCAGTGCTTGGCAGCGAGCCGACCTATCACGCAAGCTTCAGGCTGATCGGCACTTCAGGCGTTCCCATGGACAAACTGCTGGCTCTGCGCACCTTCGTCGCCACCGTTCGCTGCGGTGGTTTTTCCGCTGCAGCGCGGCAACTGGGGCTGGCTACCTCGTCGGTGACCCGCGCAGTCAGCGCCCTGGAGCAGGAGCTGGGCTGCGTACTGCTCAACCGCAACACACGGCAGATCAGCGTCAGCGAGGCCGGACGCGACTACTTCGAGCGTGCCCTGGCCATCCTCGATGCGCTGGACGAAGCCGACGCCGCCGTGGCCGACAAGGACGGCGAAGTCCGCGGTCGTCTGGCCGTAAGCGTGCCGGTGGAGTTCGCTCGACGCATCATCGCCCCGCACCTCGGCAAGCTGCTGGAACGACATCCACAACTGGAACTGACCCTGCGCGTGACCGATGAAGTGGTCGACCTTCTCAGCGAACGGATCGACCTGGCGCTGCGCCTGGGCTCCTCCATCGTCAGCGACGACGTGGTCAGCCAGCGTGTCGGCAGCTTTCGCCGCTGGCTGGTAGCGAGTCCGCATTATCTGGCTCGCACCTCGCCCATCGAACATCCGGACGCACTGCAGGCGCACGCCTGCCTGCAGTACGACTACGGCAGCCCGGCGAACTACTGGCGCTTCGAACAGGACGGAAAGACGTTGCAGGTGCCGATCAGCGGGCGCCTGCGCAGCAACAACGCCGATATCCTGCGCCAGGCGGCGCGGGATGGTCAGGGCATCGCGCTGCTGTCGGACTGGCTGGTACGCGACGATGTAGACAGCGGCAAGCTGCAGCGCCTGCTGCCCGACTACGAAATCGCTCCCGGCCCGCACGAAGGCACCATTCATCTGCTGTACCTGCCGAACCACCGCGGCTCTCGGCGCATCGCCGCGTTCAGCGAGTTTCTCCAGGAACTGCTGCAAAGCTAAGGGCTTTTGCACGGTGCGCAACGCAGCGTTGCCGCTTCGACGGATTCTCCGCCAGTCGTTACCTGCCTAACCTTGCGCCTGTCGCTTCCTCTCATCGAGATCCCATCATGACTAGCCAGACCTCCTCACTCACGAGCGAGTCGCCAGCCCTGCCGCAGGCGCTGGTGCTGCTGTTCGCCCTGTGCTGCGGCGCGATCGTCGCCAACCTCTATTACGCCCAACCGATCATCGAGCTGATCGCCCCGGATGTCGGCCTCAGCGCCGAACGCGCCAGCCTGATCGTTTCGCTGACGCAGATCGGCTATGCCCTCGGTCTGTTGTTCCTGGTACCGCTGGCCGACCTGCTGGAAAGCCGTCGGCTGATGCTGATCACCACTGCCGCCGCCCTGCTCTGCCTGTTGGCGGCCGCCTTCGCGAACCAGCCGGATCTGTTCCTCGGTCTGGCGCTGCTGATCGGTCTCAGCTCGGTTTCGGTACAGATGCTGATCCCTCTGGCCGCCAACCTGGCGCCGGAGGCCAGCCGTGGCCGTGTGGTGGGCAATATCATGAGCGGTTTGCTGCTAGGCATCCTGCTGGCACGCCCGCTGGCCAGCCTGATCGCCGGTGAGTTCGGTTGGCGCGCGGTGTACCTGATGGCAGCGGCCCTGATGCTGGTGATTACCCTGGTGATCGCCACCACCATTCCGCGCCACACCCCCAACCACAAGGCAAGCTACGGGCAACTGCTGGCCTCGCTCGTTAACCTGCTGCGCCGCTACCCGACACTGCGCCGTCGTGCGCTTTATCAGGGTCTGATGTTCGCCAGCTTCAGCCTGTTCTGGACGGTGGCGCCGTTGGAATTGTCGCGTCACTTGGGCTTGAGCCAACAGGACATCGCCCTGTTCGCCCTTGCCGGTGCCATCGGCGCAGTCGCGGCCCCTATTGCCGGACGCCTGGCCGATGCCGGCCATACCTGGCGCGCCAGTCTGGTGGCGCTGATCCTCGCGCCATTGGCCTTTGCCCCCAATTTGCTGAGCGCCGGGCTGGGCTGGATCGGCCTGATCGTCACCGCCATCGTGCTGGATTTCGCCGTGCAGATGAGCATGGTGCTCGGCCAGCGCAGCATCTACGCACTGGAGCCGCAGAGCCGCGCCCGGCTCAATGCGCTGTACATGACCAGCATTTTCGTCGGCGGCGCCATCGGCTCGGCACTGGCCAGCCCGGTCTACGAGCGCTTCGGCTGGTCGGGCACGGCACTGCTGGCCGCCGGACTGCCATTGCTCGCACTGCTGGTATTCATCGGTAAAGAGAAGTTAGGAGTCGGCGCAAATACAAAAATCGCAGGCAACAAAAAACCCGCCTAAGCGGGTTTCTTCCCAACCATCCGACATCCTGTCGGTAGCCATCTTGGCCTGGTCATCTTCCGTGATCCTCAGCGATCCATCGCTGCAGGGGATGTGTGTGTAGATTAGAGATCAGCCCTCGATGGCAACAGTGGCGGTTGCCGCCTGAGCGTGTAAGCCTTTTGCCATAGCCAGCGGATTCAGCGACCGATCATGCGTGCCAGGACGTCCTCACCGCCCAGTCGACGATGGACGAACGCCATCACCACATGGCCGATGACCAGCACCAGCAGCAGCCAGCCGAGGTTGCCGTGCAATAGATTGGCCGGTTCGATCATCCATCTGATCTTGCCGTCGCTAAAGCCCGGCATGAGGGTCATGCCGAATGCCACGAACTCGCGACCCGAGCCGTACTGACGCAGCAGCGCGACGAATGGAATGACGAACATCAGCACATACAGGGAAGCATGCCCCAGCTTTGCCATCAGGCTGATTGCAGCGGGGCGACGGCTGTGGCTGGCAACGGCCCAAACCAGACGAATCAGCACCAGGATCATCAGCAGCAAGCCGGTAGGCTTGTGCGTACTCCACAGGAGCTTGTCCAGGCCGCTGTCTTCCATGGCCGTATGGGCGATCACGGTAACGAACTGCCAGCCCAGAAGAATCGCCATGTTCCAATGCAGCAGGCGCGTGACCAGACCATAGCGATCTGCAGAATCGTGAAGATTGGACATGGCGGCTCCTTTTCTATCGAATTCGATCCCTGGCCGGCTGCTACCAGTAAATCAGCATCACCTGCTCGCACAGGCTGCGGCGACTTCGCTTCAGGTTAGCAGGTATATCGGCGAGCCCTTGCAAGCAAGGGCTCGCAGAATCGTCAGCTGTCGCGGAGCGCTTCGCGTGCGTCGCGCCAGGCGCGATATTGCGGCTCCTGCCAGACACGGGCGTGCAGGCGGGCCATGCCATCGGGGTCGTTGAGCAGACGCCAGCGAGTCGCCTCGACGCGGCCATCGGGGCCGGCCGCAAGGATTTCCTCGATGCGCTCGTCACGCAGAGCCTCGGCAGCGGGCACTACCTTGGCATGGCGCGCACGCGCCATGGCGCATACGAGAGCGTTGTACAGCGGGTCGACCACTGCCCGCACGAAGCCTTTGCGCAGGGCACGCGAGCTATTCAGGTGCTCGTACTCAGCGGTATCGCTCAACTCACGCGGCACCTGATGCTCCTCGGGGATCAGGAACAACTTGCCGCGCTTGGCGGCCAGGCCGGGAGCGGTACGACTGGTCAGCACCGAAACCACCGGCGACAGAATCAGCGAGACGACGATGGGTGCCAGCCACCAGAGGAAGTCCGGGTTGAGCCAGGCCACCAGCGCCGTCCAGCTGATACCGATCAATACCTGTGTGCCGTGGCGACGGAAGGCTTCGCTCCAGGGCGTGGAATCATCCACGCGCTGCGGCGAGTTCCATTGCACCGACCAACCGAGGAAGGCGGCCGTGACGAACAGGCTGTGGAACAGCATGCGCACCGGCGCCAGCAGCACCGAGCAGGACGCTTCCAGCAGCATCGACAGCAGCACGCGCATGCGACCGCCGTATTCCTCGGCGCCCTGAATCCAGATCAGCAACACACTGAGCAGCTTGGGCAGGAACAACAGGGTCATGGTCGCCGAGAACAGCGCCACGGCCTCCTCCGGTTGCCAACGCGGCCACAGCGGATAGAGCTGATTGGGCTGCAGGAAGTACTCCGGCACCATCAAGGTATGGATCGCCAAAAGGCTGGTGGAGAGCACCAGGAACAGCAACCACAGCGGAGCCGACAGGTAGGACATGACGCCGGTGAGGAACACCACGCGATGCACCGCATGCATGCCCCGCACGAGGAACAGGCGGAAGTTCATCAGGTTGCCCTGACACCAGCGTCGATCCCGCTTGAGTTCGTCGAGCAGGTTCGGCGGTAGCTCTTCGTAGCTGCCTGGCAGGTCGTAAGCGATCCACACACCCCAGCCGGCACGGCGCATCAATGCAGCTTCGACGAAGTCGTGGGACAGAATCGCACCGGCAAAGGCGCCCTTGCCCGGCAACGGCGCCAAAGCGCAGTGCTCGATGAAGGGTTTGACCCGAATGATCGCGTTGTGCCCCCAGTAGTGCGACTCGCCGAGCTGCCAGAAATTGAGGCCGGCGGTGAACAACGGGCCGTAGACGCGCGTGGCAAACTGCTGCAGACGGGCGTAGAGGGTGTCCATGCCCGACGCTTTCGGCGCGGTCTGGATGATACCGGCGCCCGGGTTGGCCTCCATCAGGCGCACCAGGCGAGTCAGGCATTCACCACTCATCACGCTGTCGGCATCGAGCACCACCATGTAGCGGTAGTTGCTACCCCAGCGACGGCAGAAGTCGTCGATGTTGCCGCTCTTGCGCTTCACCCGACGCCGACGGCGACGGTAGAAAATATGGCCAAAGCCCTCGACCTCGCGGCACAGCTCCATCCAGGCCTGCTGTTCGGCCACGCAGATGTCCGGATCGTTGCTGTCACTGAGGATGAAGAAGTCGAAATGCTCGAGCTGGCCGGTCTTCTTCAATGACTCGAAGGTCGCGCGCAGGCCAGCGAAGACGCGTGGCACGTGCTCGTTGGCAATCGGCATGACCAGCGCAGTGCGGGCCTTGGGCGAAATCGGCTCGTCGCCGCACGACGTGGCAGAGATGCTGTAGCGATCACGCCCCTTGAGCAGTTGGAAGAAGCCCATCAGCGCCGTCCAGAAGCCCATCGACACCCAGCAGAACAGAAGCGCGAACAGCGCCAGGATGCTGGTTTGCACCACATAGGGCAGGATCTGCCGTGCCGACTCCAACCAGGGTTGTTCGAACACCAGGCCCAGATCGACCAGTGACCAGCCCTGATAAGGCAGCACCGATTTCATGTACCAGGTGGCAACCACAGTCTGCGCGATCATCAGCACCATCAGCGCTGCACGGCGTACCGCAGCCACGTGGCGCCAGTGTTCTTCACTGAAGTCTTCGGATTCACGGGTACGGGGCCGCGGGTTCGACTTGTGCCCCTTCAGGCGCCACCAGCCAAGTTCGAGAATGTTGGTCTGCCAGGGCTCCGGCACCATGCGCGTACGCTTGATCGGCGGCGTCGACTCGATGGTCGGTCGCCCCTGGTGATCCTGCACCAGTTGGCAACCCCGCTCGACGGCATCGGGCCAGCCCATGGACAAGCGCACTGGCACGGACTCGAGCAGTTCGCGGGTTTCCTCATCCACTTCTTGCGCGGCGACTGCCGGAGGCTGCAGGGCGTGATGCAGTTCAGCCAGATCGCCGCCCTCCTCCAGGCGGCGCTCCAGTTCCTGTTGCTGAGCCTGATCCAGGGGCAGTTCGTCCAGATAGTCCTGGATCAGCGTAGCGTCGGGAGATTTATTCATGGGCAGGCAGCTGATAGCTCCAGGTTTCCGACAGGGGCTTGCCGTCCTCAATCAGGGCAGCGCGCATTTCCACCGGTTGCGCCGGATCCTTGACCATGACCCGCAGGGTCAGGCGCCAGCCTTTGCTCACCGGGTTGTAACGCAGGTTCTTCTCCACGATGTCGGCATTGCCATCGACGCTGATCTGCGGCTCGATGGCCGCATCCGGCGCACGTTCAGCCAGTACCGGGCCGGCGAAATCCACCACCAGTGCGGTGCTGCCATCAGGCTGACGAATCAGGTTGGCCTGTTTCACATCACCTTCGGACAAGCGGGTCTGAGTGACCATGGCCAGCTTCGGATCATGCAGCTTGGCGTCGTCACGGCTGAAGTGTAGACGGTAGTGAACGTCGAGGGCTTCACCCGGCGCCGGCTGCTTCTCGGGGCGCCAGAGCGCAACGATGTTGTCGTTGGTCTCATCCGGGGTCGGAATTTCCACCAGTTCGACGTGGCCAGGGCCCCAATCACCGACGGTTTCCACCCAGCCACTGGGACGCAGCTCGTAGCGATCATCCAGATCCTGGTACTGGGCGAAGCTGCGGCCACGCTGCATCAGACCAAAGCCACGCGGATTCTCGATGCTGTAGCTGCTGACGTTGAGGCGCTTGGGGTTGTTCAGCGGGCGCCACAGCCACTCGCCGTTACCGGCGGCAATGGCCAGGCCGTCGGAGTCATGCAGCTCCGGGCGGTAATTGTGGCGCGGCCAGGGCTGGTTGGCACCGAACAGGTACATGCTGGTCAGCGGGGCGATGCCGAGTTTCTCAACCGGCTCGCGCAGGTACACCTTGGCCTGCACGTCGAGCACGCTGTCGCGGCCCGGGTCGATTTCCATACGGTAGGCACCGGTGGCACGCGGCGAATCCAGCAGCGCATAGAACAACAGGGTGGCGCGATCGGATTTCGGCTTCTCGATCCAGAACTCGGTAAAGCGCGGGAACTCTTCGCCCGATGGCAGTGCGGTATCGATCGCCAGGCCGCGAGCCGACAGGCCGTAGACCTGGCCCTTGCCAACGATGCGGAAGTAACTGGCGCCCAGCACACTCATCACTTCGTCCTGCTTGCCCGGCTCATTCAGCGGATGAATGATCTTGAAGCCGGCAAAACCCAGATCCTTGAGGTCATCCGGGTTGAGCTTGACGTCAGCGAAATCGAACATCTCCGGGGAATACTTGATCTCCCGAGTACCGGTTGCGGTGACCTCGTTGAGCTTCACCGGAACGTCGAAGTGCATGCCCTGATGGAAGAAATACAGCTGATACGGCGTCTTGCCATCGCGCCAGTAGGCGTGATCCTCACGGAAGCGCACCTTCTGGTAATCGGCGAATGGCATCTGACGCAACGCCGTCGGCAAGCGGCTCTGCGGAGCGCTATAGCGCTCTGACGCAAGGGACTTGGCCTTGACTGCCACATCATCCAGATCGAATGCCCAGATCTGGGCAGCGAACAGCATGGGCAAAGTGCACAGGATCAACCGGCCGGTCTTGCCCAGACGGGTTCCAGAACGACGACTCATTGACTAACAGCCTCCAAGGCATACGGATTGACGCGCAGCGGACGCCCCACGGGTCGCCGCTGCACGGGGTTCAAATTTGGGCGGAAAATGATGCAAGAAAGCGCTCGTGTCACGTCAGGCCTCGAAAAGATGGCTACTGGCCGTATGCACGTATTTTTCTGCGCATTATTACCGGATCGCGCTGCCCGGCACAGGGGCTCACACAGGTATATTTTCGCCTCCTTGGGCCGCACCGCTCACTGGCGCGGCAACAGTTCGAATCGGGCCTCCTGCACAGCCTCCGAATCCAGCCCTAACTGAACGCGGAAAGCACCTGGCTCGCTGACATGGCGCAGGCTGGCATCGTAGAAGCGCAGCATCGGCTCGTCGATCTCGAAACTCACCTCACGTGACTCACCTGCCTCAAGCTTGACCTTGCGGAAATCCTTGAGTTCCTTCACCGGACGGATCACCGAGGCCGCTTCGTCATGCAGATACAGCTGCACGACGGTCGCACCGGCGCGGGTTCCGGCGTTTTTCAGGGTGACGCTGACACGGATTTTTTCATCCGCCTTCATGCGTTCGGCCGAGAGTTTCGGCGCCGACAGCTTGAAGTCGCTGTAGCTTAGGCCATAACCGAACGGATACAGCGGGCCGTTGGGCTCCTCGAAGTATTGCGAGGTGTAATTGCCAGGCGTGCCGGGGGTATAAGGGCGGCCCAGACGCAGGTGATTGTAGTAGGTGGGAATCTGCCCGACCGAGCGCGGGAAGGTGATCGGCAGCTTGCCCGACGGATTGTGCTCGCCAAACAGCACGTCGGCGATGGCGTTGCCGCCTTCAGTGCCGCTGTACCAGGTTTCCAGCATGGCGTCGGCGTTTTCCTTCTCCCAGGTCAGCGCCAGCGGGCGGCCGTTCATCAGCACCAGCACCAACGGCTTGCCGGTGGCCTTGAGCGCGCGCAGCAGGGCCTGCTGGCTGTCGGGAAGATCCAGACGGGTACGGCTGGAGGACTCGTGCGACATACCGCGCGCCTCGCCCACGGCGGCGACGATGACGTCGGCCTGCGCCGCGACACGCACCGCTTCTTCCAGCATCGCCTGTGGCGTGCGCTTGTCGAGCACCACCTCCGGGCGATCCCAGTTGAGCTGGTTGAGGTAGTTGATCACATGGGGGTCGTCGGTGACGTTGGCGCCACGCGCGTACATCAACATGCCCTGCCCCTTGAGCGCCTTGGCCATGCCGGTTCGCAGGGTCACCGCCTGCTCAGGAATACCCGCAGCCGACCAGCTACCCAGCATATCCACCGGGGAATCAGCCAGCGGACCAATCAGTGCGACGGTGGCTTTCTTGCTCAGCGGCAGCGTGTCACCGTGGTTTTCCAGCAGCACCATGGAATCACGCGCCATGGCACGTGCCTCGTCACGGTGCAGACGCTGCTCGGCATTCACGTCGGCCGGATCGTCTTCTGCACGGCCAATACGCAGGAACGGATCATGAAACAAGCCCATATCGTACTTGGTGCCCAGCAGATGCCTCACGGCGTCATCGAGTACGGTTTCGGACACTGCTCCACTTTTGACCAGCTTCGGCAGTTCCTGATCATAGAGGGTATCGGCCATGCTCATGCCCACCCCTGCATTGATTGCCAAGCGCGCCGCCTCGGCGCCATCAGCAGCCACGCCATGGCGCATCAGCTCGGTAATGGCGCCGTGATCGCTGAACACCCCGCCCTTGAATCCCCAGTCGCGACGCAGCAGATCCTGTAGCAGCCAGGTGTTGGCCGAAGCCGGCACACCGTTGACCGCATTCAGGGCGACCATCACCCCGCCCGCACCGGCATCGATGGCAGCTCGATAGGGCGGCAGGTAGTCCTGGTACATGCGCATCGGGCTCATATCGAC
Source organism: Pseudomonas sp. C11 (assembly GCF_034683865.1). Taxonomy (NCBI): domain Bacteria; kingdom Pseudomonadati; phylum Pseudomonadota; class Gammaproteobacteria; order Pseudomonadales; family Pseudomonadaceae; genus Pseudomonas; species Pseudomonas sp. C11. The sequence goes on along the minus strand of NZ_JAWIIP010000017.1, from coordinate 103,426 downwards.
CACGTTGTAGTCACGCCCGCCCTCCACGGCGCCGTACAGGGCGAAGTGTTTGACGACAGACATGATGCGCTGCGGTGAGTTGGCACCCTCGCCCTGATAGCCCCTGACCATCGACTCGGCCACACGCGAGACCAGGAACGGATCTTCGCCAAAGCCTTCGGATGTGCGCCCCCAGCGCGGATCGCGAGCGATATCCACGGTCGGCGCGAAGGTCATGTCCAGACTGTCGGAACTGGCCTCCAGCGCTGCGATTCGCGCGCTGTTCTCGATCGCGGGCAGATCCCAGCTCGACGCCAGACCCAGGCCGATGGGGAATGTCGTGCGATGGCCATGAATAACGTCATAGGCGAAGAACATCGGAATCTTCAGGCGGCTGCGCATGGCGGCCTCCTGCATCGGTCGGTTCTCCGGTCGACTGATGGAGTTAAAAGTCCCGCCGATGCGCCCGGCGGCGATCTCCTGACGTATCAGCTGGCGCGGCATCTCAGCACCGATACTGATCAATCGAAGTTGACCGACCTTCTCCTCCAGCGTCATGCGATTGATCAGATCATTGATAAAGGCGTCCTTGTCATCCAGCGAGGGGCTGGCGAAAACGAGGCCTGAAGAGCAAAGAAGAGTGGCGAGCGCGAGCGGGTGCAGGCATTTCATCAAGTGTGACATCCAGCTGGGTGCATTATTCGAATGGCCGCCAAGATACCGCGACTGCGCACATCCCGCGCCTGGGCGAGAGAAAAATATTCACTTGCATGAACTTGCGCTTTTTATGGCCAAGGGGCTGGCATGCCGGTGCAGTGAGGGTAGCATCATCGCTCAACCGGAGAATGTGATGGCGCCACTGGAACATCTGCAGGTCTTTCACAGCATGAGCCAATCGCCCAATGCGCACCTGCATGCGCGGGCCGATCTGGGCGCTGGCCTGGCGCTGGCGCGCTGGAGCAATGCCCACGACTCCCGCGATTACGTCGCCCCGAGCCATCACACCCTGTCGTGCTACCTGAGCGGCGGCACCGGCACCTTCCGCCGTGAGCAGCCGTTTGCCAAAGGCGCGCCGGATCGCCTGTGCGTCATGCCGGCCGGGCATGAGTCGGCCTGGATCATCAATGGCAAGGTGCAACTGGCGCACCTCTATATCGAACCGGAGCGTTTCGCCCTGGGCGCCGTCACCTTGCTCGACCGCGAACCGCGTAGCCTGCAACTGACAGAGGCCACCTTCCTCGAGGACGCCGAGCAGGCGACTCGTTTCCGTCAGTTGTGCACGCTCGACTGGCAGGAGCCAAGCGAGCGCGTGTTGGCCAGCAGCCTGGCGCATGACCTGCTCGACCACGCCCTGCTGACCCAGGTTGGCCTGCGTCAGGGCCTGCAACTGAAAGGCGGCCTGGCGCCACACCAACGTCGCCAGTTGCGCGACTATATCGAGCAGCACCTGGCCGAACCGCTGCCGCTGAGCGAGCTGGCCGGCCTCTGCGCCCTCTCGGAATACCATTTCGCGCGCATGTTCCAGATCAGCTTCGGCCTGCCGCCGCACCGCTACGTACTCGCCAGGCGCCTGGCTCAGGCCTGCCATCTGCTGCGCCACGGCACACTGGCGCTGGGCGAGGTGGCCCTGGCCTGTGGTTTCGCCAGCGCCAGCCACTTCAGCAATCGTTTCCGCCAGGCCATCGGCGCCACGCCCGGCCAGTACCGTAACGCCTTTATCTAGCATCGCTGCAATCTCGTCGGCACGCCTGCTAATCGCCGTGCAGCTATGCGAGAATTTGCGGCTTTGCATCGATCAACGGCTGTTTCATGCGCCTCGCTACTGCTCGCTCGAGTCATCGTCGATGACCCTGGATATCCATCACCTGCACCAGGACGACTGGCGCTCCGAATTCGGTGCCGGCGACTTGCGCCGTGGCATCGCCTACGCGGAAGAAAAGCGCAGCAAACTGCTCAGCCTCAGGGACAACAGCCTGCTCGCCAATTGCCGCGGATCCGGCTGGGAGACCTACCAGCAACGCATCACCCTGCACCCTTACGGGCGCAAATGGAGCGTGACCGGTCACTGCACCTGTCCGGTGGGTTTCAACTGCAAGCATGTAGCCGCCGCCCTGCTCACCCTGGAAGCCCAGCAACGCGCTGGCAGCGACCTCTCGACCATCATCGTGGCCGACAAGGAACTGGCGGAAACGCGTCTGGAGGGCATCGCGCCCACGGCCATCCTCAGCCTGGGGAGCCAGGTGCGCGTGCATTTCGATGCGCGCAAGGGGCGCATGCAGGAGCAGACCCAGCACCGCGCCGCACTGGCCTTCGACTATGCCGGACACAAGGTCTTCGGCAAACCGGCCAAGGATCTGGTCAAGCGTCTGGATGCAGAAACCAATCTGCGCCTGATCCGCGATGGCGCCGCCGAGGCCGCTCTGCGCAAGCGCCTGGAAAGCCTTGGCCTGCAGGTAGCCTTGCGCCAGAGCGATGCACTGCCGGCGGAAGCAGGCGAGCCATTCGAGCTGGAACGCGAGCGCGACTGGCTGAATTTCGTCCAGCAGCAGTTGCCGCAGTTGCGCGCCGAAGGCTGGCAGATCCACATGCGCCCCGACTTCCAGTACAACCTCGCCGAGGTCGACAGCTGGTACGCCGAGGTCGAGGAAGATCCGCAGCAGAACTGGTTCGATCTGGAGCTGGGCATCGAAGTCGAAGGCCAGCGCCTGAGCCTGCTGCCGATCCTGCTCCAGGCCATTCGCCGCACGCCCTGGCTGCTGGCGCCCGAAGCGCTGGCCCAGCGTGCCGATGAAGACCGCCTGCTGGTCAACCTGCCACACGGCGGCAAACGCATCGCCCTGCCCTTCGCTCGCCTCAAGCCATTGCTGGCTACCCTGGGCGAGCTGTATTTCCGCGACCCGGGCGAAGACCATCTGCCGCTGCGCCTGGGCCGCGCCGATGCCGCGCGCCTGGGCGAACTCGCGCATGGTTCCGCACTGAGCTGGCAAGGGGGCGAAGAACTGCGCGGTTTTGCCCAGCGCCTGCAGAACCTGGCCGTGCGCGAGATAGCTCCACCCGAGGGCTTGCAGGCCGAATTGCGCAGCTATCAGTTGCAAGGCCTGAACTGGATGCAGACCCTGGCTGAACTGCGTGTCGGCGGCGTGCTGGCCGACGACATGGGCCTGGGCAAGACCCTGCAGACCCTGGCGCACATTCTCTGCGAGAAACAGGCCGGACGTCTCGACAGGCCAGCGCTGATCGTCATGCCCACCAGCCTGATCCCCAACTGGCAGGACGAGGCCGCACGCTTCACGCCCAGCCTGCGCGTACTGGCCCTGCATGGCAGCAAACGCAAGGCGCTGTTCGAGGAGATCGCCGAGCACGATCTGATCCTCACCACCTATGCTCTGCTACCGCGCGACCTCAAGACGCTGAATCAGCAGCGTTATCGCCTGCTGATCCTCGACGAAGCGCAGAACATCAAGAACCCGCGCAGCAAGGCGGCTACTGCCGCCGCTCAGGTGCAGACCGACCTGCGCCTGTGCCTGACCGGCACGCCCCTGGAAAACCACCTGGGCGAACTCTGGTCGTTGTTCCATTTCCTCATGCCGGGCTGGCTGGGCGACGCCAAGGCCTTCACCCGTGACTACCGCACGCCCATCGAGAAACGTGGCGACGCCCAACGCCTGAACCACCTGAATGGACGTATCCGCCCCTTCCTGCTGCGCCGTACCAAGGAACAGGTGGCCAGCGAACTGCCACCGAAGACCGAGATCGTCCAATGGGTCGAGATGACGCAGCTGCAACGCGACCGTTACGAGACCCTGCGCCTGGCCATGGATCAGAAGGTGCGTGACGAAATCGCCCGCCAGGGCCTGGCGCGCAGCCACATCGTCATCCTCGAAGCGCTGCTGCGCCTGCGCCAGAGCTGCTGTGACCTGCGCCTGCTGGGCGAGGCGGACCAAGCGCTGCAGGCCAGCGACTCCGGCAAGCTCAGCGCGCTGCTGGACATGCTCGAGGAGTTGGTCGCCGAGGGCCGCCGCGTGCTGCTGTTCTCGCAGTTCACCTCGATGCTGGCACTGATCGAAGCGGAGCTTCTGGCACGCGACATCGGCTACGCCAAACTGACCGGCAGCACCCAGGATCGGCGCACGCCGGTGCAGCGCTTCCAGGCCGGGGAATTTCCGGTGTTCCTGATCAGCCTCAAGGCAGGCGGCAGCGGCCTGAACCTGACCGCCGCCGACACCGTGATTCACTTCGATCCCTGGTGGAACCCCGCCGCCGAAGCCCAGGCCAGCGACCGCGCCTATCGCATCGGCCAGGACAAGCCGGTATTCGTCTACAAGCTGATCGCCCGTGGCAGCGTCGAGGAAAAGATCCAGCAATTGCAGCAGGCCAAGGCCAGCCTGGCCAAGGGCGTACTCGAAGGCAGCAGCCAGGGCCAGTGGCAACTGGATGAAGCCGATCTGGCAGCGCTGTTCGCACCACTCGACTGACACCGCGTCTCGTAGGGTGGATCGCGCTCCATCGATCCACCGTGACGCCCGCCCTGGTAGATGAGAAGAGCGTCATTCACCCTACGCGTCAATCCGACGTATCGTCGCGCTCGGCCTCGGCATCCTCGCGATTACGCGGTTTGCTGCGCGGATTGGGCGCTGCCACGGCTGGGAAACGCGACGAGGCATAGCGCACCACCAGAATCGCCAGCGCCAGCAGCAGAATCGCGCCCGATACCATCACCACACCCCAGCTCGGCTTGTGGGTATGGGAAATATCGGAGATCAGCAAACGCGTCAGTGCCGTGATCGCCACATAGATCATGAAGCGAATCGGCATGTGGTTGGTCTTGAAATAAATCCCCACCATCGCTGCCAGTTCCAGGTAGATGAACAGCAGCAGGATGTCATCGACCGTGATGTGGCCTTTCTCCAGCATGCCGAGGAAAGCCATCACACCCGCCCAGGCGGTGATCGCACCGATGGCGAACAACGCCAGATAATGGAAGGCCTCCATCAACAGGTTGCCCAGCGATTCGGCCAGGCCATGCAGCCCTTCGCGCAGACGTTCCGCCCAATTCATTCCGTACTTCTCCCCAAAACCGGCATCGACGCCTGAGCGCTCGGGATGAGCGCTCCCCAAACGAGGATGCAGGAAAAAGACCAACTACAGGATGAAGCTGGAAGATGACCGCAAGACACAGCCTTACACAGCGGCCAACACCGGAGAGCGGGATTCAGGCCAGGCATAACAGTGCTTGCCGGCCTCCTTGGCACGATACATCGCGGTATCGGCTGCCGCGACCAGCCGGCGCCTGTCCTCACCGTGCTCGGCATAGAGCGCCAGCCCCACGCTGACACCGACCCGCACCTGCGGATGCTGCGGCAGCAGGGCGCTGTCTAGTACCTCGATCAAACGTGCCGCCAAGCGTTCGACGGCATCGGCATCGCCTGCCGCGATCACCGCGAATTCGTCTCCACCGAGCCGTGCCAACAACTCGCCCTCGCGTATCACCGTCTGCCAGCGCGCCACCACCGCCTTGAGCAGCGCATCTCCGGTCGCGTGCCCAAGCTGGTCGTTCACCGGCTTGAAACCGTCCAGATCGAGGTACAGCAGCGCCACCTGCCGCTCACCGCGGCGCGCCAACGCCACGGCCTGATCGAGTGCGTCATTGAATGCACGGCGATTGGGCAGTTGCGTCAGGCTGTCGTGCTGCGATTCGAACGCCAGGCGCTGGAGCAACTCGGCACGCTCGCGCAAATCCTTGCGCAGGTCGACGAACAGCAGCGTCAGCAGCCCCAGCATGAGCACGGCACCGCCACCGCCGCCCCAAAGTGCCAGCGCCGACCGCGTGACCAGATCCTGCTTCTGCTCGAGCAGGGCTGCGCTCACGCCGCTGCGAATATGGGCAATGCGTGCTCGCAGTTCGTCCATATAGACCTTGCCCCTGGGTTCCAGCCCCTCCGGGCGGTCTTTGCCGTTCTGGCGACGCCGCGCAATGCTATCGGCCAACTCGTCGCGCTTGAGCCGACTGAGCTGCGTAATGGCGGCAAGATCAGCTGCGTAGGAGTCGAGCACCGGGTTTTCGAGCAACTGCTCCAGTTGACCGTCGACCAGCTTGATTGCCCGTTCGTATGGCGCCAGGTAGCGCTCATCATTGCTCAGCAGGTAGCCGCGCTGACCGATCTCGGCATCCTGCAGGCTGGAGAGCAGCTCGGAAAGCAGGTAAAGCGACCGATACAAATCCTGTACAGAGCGTCCATTCGACAAGCTGGTCTGACTGCCCCAGATGGCACCCACCAGCAGCATCAGGCTGAGGTAGAACAGCGCCACGAGCGCAAGCAGCTTGCGCTCGACTCGACCAATTGAGTTGAACATGTAGACCTCGCGCCAAAGGGTCAACGAAGGTTTCGGTAGTGCTCTGACGACACCCTAGCGGCCAATGAGATAACGGTTCAAAACGGGATTTGCACCAGCATCTGCCGATGGATTCTGGGCCTGCCGTGACATATACACAACCTGTACAGCACAACTTATTTGCCGGCTCGCAAAATATGCCATCACGGCGCAAACTTCTGTCTTTGACTCGCCCAAGGAGCAACACATGCGACTTCTATCGATCGGTACCGCTGCCCTGATCGCCTGGTTCAGCCTGCCCGCCCATGCCCAGGCGCCGGCCCAACAGAAAACCCAGGTGCCAGGCTACTACCGCATGATGCTCGGTGAGTTCGAGGTCACCGCGCTCTATGACGGTTACGTCGACCTTCCCAGCACCCTGCTCAAGGGCATTGGCGACAAGGATCTGCAGGATCTGCTGGCGCGTATGTTCGTGCAGTCCACGCCTGGCGTGCAGACCGCAGTCAATGCCTACCTGGTCAACACCGGCAACAACCTCGTGCTGGTCGACACCGGCGCCGCGCAATGCTTCGGCCCCACCCTCGGCGTGGTAGAACGCAACCTCGAGGCATCCGGCTATACGGCCGATCAGGTGGATACCGTCCTGCTCACCCACCTGCATCCGGATCACGCCTGCGGCCTGCTGAAAACCGACGGCACCCCGGCCTACCCCAACGCCACCGTGGAGGTTCCCAAGGCCGAAGCGGACTTCTGGCTGAGCGAGGCGAACATGGCCAAGGCGCCCGAAGGCATGCAGGGCATGTTCAAGCTCGCCCAGACCGCTGTTGCGCCCTACATCAAGGCCGGCAAGCTCAAGCAGTACCAGAACGAAGGTACGTTGCTGCCCGGTATCGACCTGGTATCCAGCATCGGTCATACGCCTGGGCACACCTCCTACCTGTTCAAGTCGGGCGAGCAGCGCCTGCTGGTCTGGGGCGACATCGTGCACAACCATGCCGTGCAGTTCGCCAAGCCGGAGGTGGTGATCGAGTTCGACGTCGACAGCGACAAGGCGCGTGAGTCGCGCCAGCGTCTGCTGGCCGAAGCGGCTCAGGACAAACTCTGGGTTGCCGGCGCGCACCTGCCCTTCCCCGGTCTCGGTCACGTGCGCAAGGAAGCACAGGGCTACGCCTGGGTACCAGTCGAGTTCAGCCCGGTGCGCAGTGATCGGTGAATATCGGCTCACTCGCTGCTGGCCAAATGGCAGCGAGTTCTTTATGCTTCGAACACTGTATAAATACACAGCAAACAACTGACACGCATGAAGGCAGATGAGGTGATGAATGGCCGTCGAAGTGGTGTACCGCAGCAGTCGCGATCCGGAGCATTTGTTCATGGATAAGGCCGAAGCCGATCGTTACGACAAGATGCTCGAGCTGGCCGAGCGGCTGACCGAGGTGCTGCACAAGGCCGTTCCCTCGCTGAGCGAGCAGCAAGGCGAAGAACTGGGCATTTATATGGCCAAGAATCGCGATGTGTTCGCCAAGGCCTTCAAGAACCAGCCCGACGCACTCGACGAGCTGGGCGAGAACGCCGAATGATGTCCCCTTGGCCCCGCATCTGCGGGGCTTTCTTTTTATGGGGTAGCTCAGGCGCCGTACAACAGCCGCTCGGCCAACTGGTCGGCAACGCGCGCGGGGGAACGTTTGTCCGCCTGGGCATGAGCGTAGATTTCCGTCAGCCGCTGCCTGATGCGGGCCAGATGGGCGGTGACCGCACTCGGCGGTTCGCCAAGATGGCGCAGGGCGACATGGATCAAGCCGCCGGCATTGATCACGTAGTCCGGCGCGTAGAGGATGCCGCGCGCCTCCAGTGACTCGGCCACGTCCGGGCTGGCCAATTGATTGTTGGCCGCGCCCGCCACGGCAGCACAACGCAAATGAGCAACCGTCTGCATGTCGAGCACGCCACCCAGGCCACAGGGGGCGAGGATGTCACACGGCGTGGTGAGCAATGCCTCGCATGCCACCGGATGCGCCCCCAATTGCTCGACGGCGAGCTGCACGCGACCACCATCGAGGTCGCTGACCAGCAGCTCGGCGCCTGCGGCATGCAGGGCCTCGGCCAGCGCGAACCCAACGCTGCCCAGCCCCTGAATGGCGACGCGCAGCCCATCCAGATCATCATTGCCCAGCCGTGCCATGGCCGTGGCGCGAATACCGGTGAATACGCCCATGGCCGTGAGCGGCGAAGGATCGCCCTGCTCGCTGGTGCTGGTGACGTGCTGGGTATGCCGGGCGATGCAATCCATGTCGATGCTTGAGGTGCCGCTGTCGGTGGCGGTGATATAGCGGCCACCCAGGGTTTCGATGAAGCGTCCGAATGCCTCGAACAACGACGCCCGGTTCTGCACATGGGGCTCGCGCAGAATCACCGCCTTGCCCCCACCCTGCTCCAGGCCCGCCAGCGCCGCCTTGTAGCTCATGCTCCTGGCCAGGCGGATGGCATCTTCGATGGCACTGCGCTCATCGCCATATTGCAGATAACGGCAGCCACCCAGTGCCGGCCCCATACGGGTGTTGTGGATGGCGATCACGGCACGCAGGCCGCTGGCCGGATCCTGCACCAGGTGCAGGGCCTCGAGGCGGGCCGCTTCCATCGCAGCAAACATGGCAGGCTCCCCGTCTGAACGTGTCCACCCAGTATAGGCCGCAGGCCGAAACTGGACGCCCGACCGACAAAGCGCTACAAACCAGAGACCAAGCGGAGATTGTGCGATGAGCCCACGTCAAGCCTGTCTGCTGTGTCTGGAGCGCGAGCCGCCGGCCTTTTTCGAAGCGGCACTGTGGATTGCCGCCGAGCATGACCCGCACCTGCAACCGGCTCAGGCGCTGGCCGATCTGCATGGCCTGCAGGTACAGATCGATGCCGGCCTGCCGGAACTGCCGCGGCGTGAGCTGGCGCAACCGCTATTGCGACGCCTCAGCGAACTGGACTACCTCGAAAATGACGAGGGCCCGACACGCCCTCGCCACGCGCTGCTGCACGAAGTGCTGCGCTGGCGGCGCGGCCAGCCGCTGGTCCTGGCCTTGATCGCGCTGGAACTAGCCAGACGTCTGGATATACCGCTGCAGGGCGTGAACTTTCCCGGGCACTTTCTCCTGCGCGTGCCTGGCGCCGATCACCTGCTCGATCCCTGTGGCGGGCGCCGCCTGTATACGCGCGACTGCCGCGAACTGCTGCTGCATCACCTGGGGCCGGCGGTGGAACTGAGCGCAACGCATCTGCAAGGCGCCGACGCACGCGGCATGCTGCAGCGTCTGTCACGCAACCTGCGTCACCTGCACCTGCAACAGGACGACCACCTGGCCGCGCTCAAGGATGCCGAGCGCGTGCTGCAGCTGGGCCCGCCGAATCTGGCCGATCACCTGGCTCGCGCCGACATCTATCACCGCCTGGAATGCCCGCAGGGCGAACGCTACGACCTGCAGCATGCGCTGCTGCTATGCGAGGAAGTCGGGCAACGCCTGCACCTGAGCCAACGCCTGCGTAATCTGGAGGCGGTAACGGCACTGCATTGAAATCAGGCCGAGGCTGATTGGGTGTGGAAGCTGAAGTAGTAGCGCAGCGCGTCGATCATCTCGATGTAATCCGCCGGCGGTGCAACCAGGGCAAAACCTGAGTCGTAGCTGCCTGGCGTGACGTCCTCGCGGCACCACTGGCAATTGGCGGAAAAGTCGATGAAATGCGGGCCACTCAGACCCGGCAATTTCAGGCGCATGTCGAAGCAACCGCCGACCAGCATGGGTAACTGACTGATCAGCATCAGCCCGTCCACCGAAACATTGCCGATGGACCCCATCGGCTTGTCGGTGATACGGTTGAACACCTTCAGGTAGTAGGGCAGTTGGTGCCGCTCGATTCGACGTTGGCTACGCATGGTGGCATATCGCTACAAGGGATTGGAGTATGCGCCCCTGGCCGCCACCACACCAGCCTCAGGAGCACCGCTCGGCGAGCCGTTCGCGCACCTGGCGACGAGCGGCGTCGAGCTCTTCATCACTGTAGTAGATTCGTTCGCCGTTGGCGCCCTCGCGGAAATACCGATAGCCATCGGGCAACTGCGCCAGGCGCTGGCGCAACTCGCGACATTCGCCGTCGCGCTCCTGACGCTGCTGGGCGGCCGTGGCGGCGGCTTGCTCGCGCTCGGCCTGACGCGCCTGGTAGTAGCGCTCGCTGCGTGCCTCACGTTCGCGGGTGTGGGCGTCGCGCTCGACCACCTGCGGTTTGACCTCGACCCGCTCGGCACCATTGACCGGGCGCTGGCCAAAATGCACCTGCCCCTGTGCATCGGTCCAGCGATAGATTTCCGCACCTGCCAGAGCCGGCAGTAACGACGCGATCAGCAGCAGACGGCGCATGTTCATCCTCCATGAACGAAGGCCGTCAGCTTATACCGCCACGCGGAACCGGCAAAGACGCACTGCCCGCCACTTACAGGGCGCCTCTAAAAACGTAGGCGAGGCAGCCAGCGCAATACCGATGGCGGCCCCGCAAAAACAGGCGAAAAACGCTCGGAGTCGCGTTCGACTTTACGCGCTGTAAATGAGCATTTTGATCGGACTCGCGCACGAGCCTGTTTTTAACGCAGCGATGGCAACGCACGACTGCATGGATGCAGGAGGTAGAGCGACGCAGGAAGCCAAAGCCGAGGTAGTTTTTAGAGGTGCCCTACAGCGGAGCCGGGCTGGGTTTGGCCGGCGCACCAGGCGTGTAGTGGCCGAGCTGCTCCAGCGTCTGCAGACGTGCCCGCGCACGGTAGGCGTACTCGCTGGCGGGGTAACGGGTAATGATGAACTGATAGGTCTGCGCCGCGTCGACGAACAGGCTTTCCCGCTCCAGGCACTGGCCACGCAACAGGGAGATTTCCGGCTGCACGTAGCTGCGCGAGCGGCTCTGCCGCTCGGCCTGCGAAAGCTCCAGCGCAGCCTGGGCGCAATCACCTTCGTTATAGGCGCGATAGGCATTGTTCAGGTGATGATCGAGCGAGACACGGGAACAACCCGTAGCAGCCAGGGCCACGGCCAGAATGATCAGGGTACGCATGGGCAAATCCTCCAATGAGCAGTGTATCGACAGCGTGGAGAAAAACTGAACAGCCACAAACCTCCGATGGGTTGTGCAGCCATCGCCTTGCACCTTGAACAGCTCACACTAGACTGCGGGCCACCGGTCGATTACGGCCAAGGAGCCCGCATGCCGCTCACCCGCCTGCTTCCCATTACCCTCGGCGCCCTGCTGTTGAGCGCCTGTGCGCCGACCACGCCATTGTTCGTCGCCCAACTGACCACCAACGAGGTGGTGGAATACAAGGCGCTCAAGGCCAAGCGCATGGCGGCAGCCATCGAAGAGGAAGGTGATCTGCTGACCTACAGCGCCCTGGCCATTCGCGATGCCCACAGCGACAAGGCCGAAGCGCTCTACCTGGAGGGCTACCGCGACACCCGCCTGAGCAGCGAGGTGCGCGCCATCGCGCTGTACCAGATCGGCCTGATCTACATGAACGCCTTCAATGATCAGCGTGATGACACCCGGGCACGCAATTATTTCTACCAGGTGATCAACGAGTTTCCCGCCACGCACACCGCCAGCCGCGCCGAGGAGCGCATCACACTGATGCGCCAGCGCGACGCGCAGCCCATCCAGCAGAACGCACGCGAACGCCTGGCGCAGTGGCAGCCGAGCCAGAATCTCGATCTGTACCAACCCAGCCTCGATCCGGACATGACCCTGCTGTCGCGCCGCGCCGTGCTCAAGGGCCGCGTCGCCGAAGCCGAAACGCTCTACCAATTGGGCCTGGCTGACCCGCATGTACCGGCCGACATCAAGGAGAAGGCGCTGTATCAACTGGCACTGATGCACATGGCGCCCGACAACCCGACACCGGATCGCGACAAGGCCATTGCCTACCTGCGCCGCCTGCTGGCGCAATACCCCAACGGCGCACTCGCCGCGAAAGCGGCTCGCCACCTCGATCTGGCGCTGAACCCGGGGCAACGCTGACCCACATCAATGCCGGATGGCCTGCGCTGACCTGTAATGCGGGAACTCCCCCAAGGCGAGGCCCCGTCATGAAACTCGAACGCCTGCTGGTGATCATCGACCCCGACCAGGATCAGCAACCCGCCCTGCAACGCGCGCTGTGGCTGGCCCGCCAGAGCGGCGTGCGCCTGCATCTGCTGCAGGTGGACTACCACCCGCGCCTCGAGAACGGCCTGCTCGACGGGCACATGCTCAAACGCGCCCGCGAAGCGCTGCTGCAACAGCGCCAGGACAGCCTGCACGCCAGCGTCGCCGAATTTATCGACGAGGGGCTGCAGATCGACGTGGAAGTGCGCTGGCACAAGCACCGTCATGAGGCCATTCTCGCCCGAGCCGCCGAGCTTCAGGTCGACCTGCTGCTCAAGTCCGCCCACCCCGGAGGCATGCTGCGTCGCCTGCTGTTCAGCGACACCTGCTGGCAACTGATCCGCCATTGCCCAATGCCGCTGTGGCTAGTGCACGACATGCACTGGCGTGGGCAGCGCATGTGTACCGCGCTCGACCCGTTGCACAGCGCCGACAAACCGGCCGCACTCGACCACAAGCTGATCCGCGAAAGCCAGGCATTGCAGATGCAACTCGGCCTGCAGGGCGATTACGTGCATGCCCTGGCGCCAATGCCGCATTCGCTGCTGTTCGATGCCGAGGTAGCCCAGGCGTATGACGACTACGTGACGCGCAGCGCTCAGGCGCATCGCCAGGCCTTCGACACTCTGATCGGCCAGTATCCGATCGCCGCCGAACGCGCCCACCTGCTCGACGGTTTCGCCGAAGACGCCATCCCGCATTTCGTGCACAAGCACAATATCGATCTGCTGGTGATGGGCGCCATCGCCCGCGGCCAACTGGACAGCCTGCTGATCGGCCATACCGCCGAACGGGTGCTGGAGCGCGTGGAGTGCGACCTGCTGGTGCTCAAAGCGGACGACAAAGGGTAGTGCACAGGAACAATGACTACAGCGAAAGGCCGTAGTAGCCTCCCAGGCATAGTCCACTAGGGAGTTCGTGCATGACCTTTCGCCGCACCAAAATCGTCGCCACCCTGGGCCCAGCCAGCAGCTCGCCGGAAGTGCTGGAACAACTGATCCTCGCCGGCCTGGACGTGGCCCGTCTGAACTTCTCCCACGGCACGCCCGACGATCACAAGGCGCGTGCCGCTCTGGTTCGTGAACTGGCTGCCAAGCATGGCCGTCATGTCGCCCTGCTCGGCGACCTGCAAGGCCCGAAAATCCGTATCGCCAAGTTCGAGAACAAGCGCATCGAACTCAAGGATGGCGACCTGTTCCGCCTCTCCTCCAGCCACTCGCGCACTGCGGGCACTCAGGACGTGGTCGGCATCGACTACCCTGCGCTGATCCAGGATTGCGACGTTGGTGACGAACTGCTGCTCGACGACGGCCGCGTGGTCATGCGCGTCGAACTCAAGGGCGCCGACGAACTGCATTGCCGCGTACTGATCGGCGGCCCGCTGTCGGACAACAAGGGCATCAACCGCCGTGGTGGCGGCCTGACTGCTCCGGCCCTGACCGAGAAAGACAAGGCCGACATCAAGGTCGCCGCCGAGATGGATCTGGACTACCTGGCCGTGTCCTTCCCGCGCGACGCTGCCGACATGGACTACGCCCGTCGCCTGCTCACCGAAGCCGGCGGTACCGCCTGGCTGGTGGCCAAGATCGAACGCGCCGAAGCCGTGGCCGATGACGAAGCCCTCGACGGCCTGATCCGCGCCAGTGACGCAGTAATGGTCGCCCGTGGCGACCTGGCCGTGGAAATCGGCGACGCCGAGCTGGTCGGCATCCAGAAGAAGATCATCGCTCACGCCCGTCGCCTGAACAAAGCCGTGATCACCGCGACCCAGATGATGGAGTCGATGATCCACAGCCCGATGCCGACCCGCGCCGAAGTCTCCGACGTGGCCAACGCCGCGCTGGACTACACCGATGCGGTGATGCTGTCGGCCGAGAGCGCCGCCGGCGAATACCCGGTCGAAGCCGTACAGGCCATGGCCCGCGTGTGCCTGGGTGCCGAAAAGCACCCGACCAGCAAGCAGTCCAGCCACCGTCTGGGCCGCACCTTCGAGCGCTGCGACGAAAGCATCGCCCTGGCCACCATGTACACCGCCAACCACTTCCCGGGCGTCAAGGCCATCATCAGCCTGACCGAGAGTGGCTACAGCCCGCTGATCATGTCGCGCATCCGCTCGTCGATCCCGATCTTCGCCTTCACCCCGCACCGCGAAGCCCAGGCCCGCGTGGCGCTGTTCCGCGGCGTCTACACCGTGCCGTTCGACCCGGCTTCGCTGCCGGCGAACAAGGTCAGCCAGGCCGCGGTGGACGAGTTGCTCAAGCGCGGCGTGGTGGAACCGGGTGACTGGGTCATCCTGACCAAGGGCGACAGCTACCACGGCACCGGCGGCACCAACACCATGAAGATCCTGCATGTCGGCGATCCGATGGTGTGATCCAGGCGTGAATGCAAGAGGCCGCTCAGTGAGCGGCCTCTTCGTTTCTGGGGCTCAGGTACGCACGAAATAGGCAATGCCGATCAGCGCCAAGCCGCCCAGCACCAACCACAATGTGCCATCGACCAGGTAGGGCAACCCCATCAGTCCCAGGCCACAGAGAAACGGCACGGGTTTGCTCTGGCGTCGCCCGTAGATGACGAAGCCCAGGCCGATGCTGCCGAACAGCAAGCCCCAGAGCAGCGCGGCAGCGTCCATCAGGCGAACCTCGTGAAATCCGCCGGGCGCCGTTGCATGAACGCCGTCAGCGCCTCGATGGCCTCCGGTGAGCGCAAGCGTTGACCGAACAAGGCACCCTCCTCCTCGATCACCTGGCGCAGTTGCTCGCGATCCGGTGCACGCATCAGGCGCTTGCTGTCGGCGAGCGCCGATGGCGCCAACTGGAGAAACCGCCGCGCCATCTCGCGGGCCTTGCCAAGTGTCGCGGCGCCATCGTCGAGCGCCTGGTTGGCGATGCCCCAGGCCGCCGCCTGCTCGCCACTGAAGCTCTGCCCGAGCAACAACAACTCGGCAGCGCGTGCGTGCCCGAGCAGGCGCGGCAGAATCAGACTGGAACCGTACTCCGGGCACAGGCCGAGGTTGACGAAAGGCATCTTCAATTGCGCATCACGGCTGACGTAGACCAGATCGCAATGCAGCAGCAAGGTGGTGCCGATGCCGACTGCGGGGCCCGCCACCGCCGCCACGACCGGCTTGGGAAAGTCGAACAGTGCGCGCATGAACTGGAATACTTCACTGTTCAGCCCGCTGGGCGGCGCCTGCAGGAAATCGCTGACATCGTTGCCACTGGTGAAGCAATGCTCGCCGCCGGTCAGCAATACCACGCGCACGCTGGAGTCGCGCGCAGCCTCATCCAGCACCTCGGCCATGCCGGCGTACATGGCGCGGGTCAGCGCGTTCTTCTTGTCCGGGCGCTGCATGCGCAAGGTCAACAGGCCGTCGTCACGCGCGATAGACAGGTACTCGCTCATCAGGCACTCCGCAGCGCCATCGGCAGACGACCTAGGCGCGGGTCAGAAAGGCGTCGGCGAGCATCTGGCCGCGCGGCAAACCGGCCATGTAGAGGCGCCGCGCGAAGCTCTCGACCGTCGTGGGATGGCCGCAGAGTAAGGCGAGGGTCTGCCGCGAAACAAGGCGCAGTTCAGCCAAAGCAGCCGGCAACTGCGCCGCCGTCACCTGTTCGAGCTGCAACTGTGGATGAGCAGTAGCCAGCGTCTGCAAGGGCTCGGCCAGGTAATGCTCGGCCGGCTCCGCAGCGACATGCAGCAGGCGAATGGGCGCTGCATGCTCCTGGCGCAGGGCTTCGCGCAGCACGCCGAACAGCGGCGCCAGGCCGGTACCTGCGGCCAGCAACCAGAGCGGACGGGCCTGCCAGTCGGGGTCATAATGCAAGGCGCCGCCACGCAGCTCGCCCAGACGCAGCGTATCGCCCACAGCCAATGAACGCGCCGCATCGGCGAAGGCTCCGCTATGGCCGCAGTCGATATGAAACTCCAGCCAGGTGTCCTCCGCCGGCACGCTGGCCAATGAATAGGGCCGCGCCACTTCGCCACACCACAGCACCAGGTGCTGGCCGGGTCGATAACGCAAGGGACGGCTCGGCTGCAGGCGCAGACGCAATACCCGTGGGCTGAGCCAGTCGGCGCTCAGCACCTCGGCGGACATGCCATCACGTTGCGGATCGAAGGGCTCCACCTGCAGATCGTCGAGCACCTGGCACTGACAGGCCAGACGCCAACCCTCCGCGCGGCGCTCAGCCGGCAGCGCTTCAGGCAAACGATCCCGCGGCTCGCCACGCAGGCAGCGCACCAGGCAGGCATGACAATTGCCGGAGCGGCAGCTGTACGGCACGCTTACGCCATTGCCCAACAGGGCATCGAGCAGGTTGCTTTGTGCAGTGACCTGAAAGCTTCGGTCACCTACGCGCAGTTCAGGCATCAGCCTCATCCCAGGTGGCTTCGCAACGGTTACGACCACTGCGCTTGGCCTGGTAGAGCGCCTGATCGGCGCGGTGCAGTGCCTCGTCGAGGTCGTCTCCGGCACAGAGCAGGGTCATGCCCACGGAAAGGCTGAGATTATCCACCTTTACGCCCACCGGTTCAGCCCGACTGAAGGTTTCTCGTAGGCGCTCGCAGCAACTGCTGAACTGATCGGCATCGGTATTGGGCAGCAGCAGCACGAACTCCTCACCGCCATAACGGGCGATGGTATCGCCGTCACGCAGGCAGGAACGCGCCACGGAGGCAAAGGTTTGCAGCACGCGGTCACCGGCAGCATGGCCGTAGCGGTCGTTGATACGCTTGAAATGATCGAGGTCGATCAGCGCCAGGCCGTGCCGCTGCCCTGCATGCATCGCCTGCAGCTCACGCCCGGCCAAGCGCAGGAAATGGCGACGATTGAACAGGCCAGTCAACTCGTCGGTGGCGACCAGATCCTCGAGCTGGCGCATCATGCCGCGCAGCGTGTCCTGGTGCGCCTGCAGGGCGAAACGGCGCTGACGCATGCGCTTGCGCATCGCCTGCACGTAACTGGAAAACAGGCACAACCAGACCAGCAGAATGAACAGCACCCACACCTGCAACCAGGCCATGCTTGGGTCGACCAACTGCATGCGATAGGCCTCGAGCAGCACCATCGCGGCGAAACCGAGGAAGGCGAAGGCCGCGCAGCGCACGAACACAGGCGGGCGCAGCTGGAATACGCCGAACAGCAGGATCAGTACGTAGAAGACCATCATCACCCCGCGCGCGCTGTCGAACAGCGCCAGCACCGGGGGCTGCCAGGCCAGCGCTACCAGCACCTGAGCTTCAGTCAGGCTAGGGTCGGCGCAACGGAGATTGCGGCCGGAAAGAAACAGCCAGAGGAATACCAGCTGGCTGGCGAACACGCCCAGGGTGAGCCAGCCGGCGGTACTGACCGTACCGATGAACAGACCATTGAAGATGGCGAACCAGCAGACAAGCGCCATCATCGCGTAGGTCGTGACTGCCATGGCGAAGCGTTTGAGCAATAGTTTCTGCAAGCTGCGTTGCGAGGCGCGGCGGCTGATCGAGCTCATGGGCTCCGTCCCATACTGGCATCTGGCCGTACTCTACAGGCCTCCTCAGAAAAATCCTAGTTACAACTCAGCCGGGGTCAGCCCTTCTTCAACCTCGACTGCTGTGCCCCTCAACCCCGGCGCGTTATACTGCCGCGCCTTTTTCGTGGCCCGCCATTGCCGGCGGCCATTGTCCAGGCCGTCGCGGGACGATTTCCCCGACCTTTTTACGCCGTTGCGCCGGGTCATGATTCGGCGCTTCCTTATAGATGTTCCCTGACAGAGGAGCGCCCCAATGACCGTGATCAAGCAGGACGACCTGATTCAGAGCGTCGCTGACGCCCTGCAGTTCATCTCCTATTACCATCCCGTCGACTTCATCCAGGCCATGCACGAGGCCTACCTGAAGGAAGAGTCGCCGGCCGCCAAGGACTCCATGGCGCAGATCCTGATCAACTCGCGCATGTGTGCCACCGGCCACCGCCCGATCTGCCAGGACACCGGCATCGTCACCGTATTCGTCAAGGTCGGTATGGACGTGCGCTGGGACGGCGCCACCATGAGCGTCGACGACATGATCAACGAGGGCGTGCGTCGCGCCTACAACCTGCCCGAGAACGTTCTGCGCGCCTCGATCCTGGCCGACCCGGCCGGTGCCCGCAAGAACACCAAGGACAACACCCCGGCGGTGATCCACTACTCCATCGTCCCCGGTGACAAGGTGGAAGTGGACGTCGCGGCCAAGGGCGGCGGCTCCGAAAACAAGTCGAAGATGGCCATGCTCAACCCGTCCGACTCCATCGTCGACTGGGTGCTCAAGACCGTACCGACCATGGGCGCCGGCTGGTGCCCGCCGGGCATGCTCGGCATCGGCATCGGCGGCACCGCCGAGAAGGCTGCGGTAATGGCCAAGGAAGTGCTGATGGAGCACATCGACATCCACGAGCTGAAAGCCCGCGGCCCGCAGAACCGCATCGAGGAACTGCGCCTGGAGCTGTTCGAGAAGGTCAACCAGCTGGGCATCGGCGCCCAGGGCCTGGGTGGCCTGACCACCGTGCTCGACGTGAAGATCATGGATTACCCGACCCACGCCGCCTCCCTGCCGGTGTGCATGATCCCCAACTGCGCCGCCACCCGTCACGCTCACTTCGTGCTCGACGGCTCCGGCCCGGCCTCGCTGGAAGCGCCGGATCTGGACGCCTACCCGGAAATCGTCTGGGAAGCCGGCCCGAGCGCGCGCCGCGTCAACCTCGACACCATCACCCCGGAAGAAGTGCAGAGCTGGAAGCCGGGCGAGACCGTCCTGCTCAACGGCAAGATGCTCACCGGCCGCGACGCTGCGCACAAGCGCATGGTCGACATGCTGAACAAGGGCGAAGAGCTGCCGGTAGACCTGAAAGGCCGCTTCATCTACTACGTCGGCCCGGTCGATCCGGTCGGTGACGAAGTGGTCGGCCCAGCCGGCCCGACCACTGCCACGCGCATGGACAAGTTCACTCGCCAGATCCTGGAAAGCACCGGCCTGCTGGGCATGATCGGCAAGTCCGAACGTGGTCCGATCGCCATCGAAGCGATCAAGGACAACAAGGCCGTGTACCTGATGGCCGTCGGCGGCGCCGCCTACCTGGTGGCCCAGGCGATCAAGGCCTCGAAGACCATCGCCTTCCCCGAG
Source organism: Pseudomonas sp. C11 (assembly GCF_034683865.1). Lineage (NCBI taxonomy): Bacteria > Pseudomonadati > Pseudomonadota > Gammaproteobacteria > Pseudomonadales > Pseudomonadaceae > Pseudomonas > Pseudomonas sp. C11. The sequence continues at coordinate 83,803 of NZ_JAWIIP010000017.1, read as the reverse complement.
CTGGGCATGGAAGCGATCTACGAATTCGAGGTCAAGGACATGCCGGTGACCGTCGCGGTCGACACCAAGGGCGAGTCGGTGCACAACACCGGCCCGGCGATCTGGAGCAAGAAGATCGCCGAAAGTCTGGCGGTGGAAGTGAAGTAAGGCAGTCGCAAGCGATAAGCTTCACACTGCAAGCAGAAGCCCGGCCAAGTGCCGGGCTTCTGCGTTTATGTGGCCCAGAAAAATCATCGAGGCGGCCAAGGAGCATATTGCCATCAAGCATATCCGGGCTCAGAATCGCCAACCTCAGCCTTACAGGGATGTTGCCATGGCCGTCATCAGTTACTACCGCCCACTCGCCGATTTTGACCAGAGCTCCTGGCTGGGTGAAGTCAGCGGCTCGAGCACCCGCCTCACGATTACAGATGGCTATCACAAGGAAAGCTTCACTGGCAGCTTCAGGTTCAATTACTGGGGCGATGCCGTCACTGGAGGAACGCTGAACGGTTACAGCTACACCCAGGATGGGACGCTGTTCATGAGCATCAGCGGGCTTTCCCTCAGCGCAGTTACTGTCTACAACCTCTACACCAGTCAACGAGCCGCCGAGCTGCTGCTACTCATGCATGCTGGCAACGATACCGTTAAAGGCTCGAAGTACGCCGATGTACTCGCGGGGTACGAAGGTAACGACAGCATCTATGGCTATGCCGGCGATGACCAACTGATTGGTGGTAATGGCAATGACCTGCTCGATGGCGGTACAGGTAGCGACACCCTGACTGGTGGTCTGGGCGACGATATCTATGTGATCGACAGCCTGACCGACGTGATCATCGAAAATGCCAATGAAGGCACTGACCAAGTCAGAGTGGACATCAACACGGTAGGCGGCAGCTACACCCTGGGCGCTAATCTGGAAAATGCTGCCCTGATCAACAAGGTCGCCTTCAATCTCGTGGGCAATGACCTGAACAACGTTCTGCTCGGCAACGCCGCCGCGAACCGCATCGATGGCGGCCTGGGTGCCGACACGATGAACGGCGGCGCTGGCAACGACACTTATGTGGTCGACGACATCGGTGATGTGATCATCGACAGTGCTGGTATCGACACGGTGGAGACCGACCTCAGCTATACCCTCGGCAACGGTCTGGAAAATCTCGTGCTGACCGGCAATCAGGCCATCTCCGGTACCGGCAACACTCTGGCCAACGTCCTGGACGGCTCGCAGAACGCCGCAGCCAACGAACTGCGTGGCCTGGGCGGTAACGACACCTATATCGTCGGAATCGGCGATACGGTTATCGAAGAAGCCAACGGCGGCATCGACTCGGTACAGTCCGCGTATAGCTATACCCTGGGTGATAACCTGGAGAACCTGACGCTGCTGGGCAGCACTCATATCGATGGCACGGGTAACGGCCTGGTCAACACCATCACCGGCAACGACGGCAACAACGTGCTCGATGGCGGCGCCGGCGTGGACACGCTGCGCGGTGGCAAGGGTAATGACACCTACATCATCGACCTGACCACGAAGAACACTCTGGAAGATAGCTTCGTTGAAAATGCCAACGAGGGCAGCGATACCGTCCAGTTGCGCGGTGGCAATGCGGCTCTGACCACGGTGGCGACCATCGCCCTGGCCAACAACTTCGAAAATCTCGACGCCAGTGCGACCGGAAGCACCCGCCTGAACCTGACCGGTAACGCGCTGGACAACGTCATTACCGGCAACGCGGCGAACAATGTGCTCAACGGCGGCGCCGGTGCCGATACCCTGATCGGCGGTGATGGCAACGACACCTACGTGGTCGACAATGTCGGCGATGTGGTCACCGAACAGGCCGATCAAGGCATCGACCTGGTGCAGGTTGCCATCGCCACGGCAGGTGGCACCTACACCTTGGGCGATCATGTCGAGAATGCCACGTTGACCAGCAAGGTCGCCTTCAACCTGACCGGTAACGACCTCGCCAACACCCTGATTGGCAACGCGGCGAACAACGTGCTCGATGGCGGTCTGGGCGCCGATGTGATGAACGGTGGCGCAGGCAATGACACCTACATCGTCGACGACAGCGGCGACGTGATCATCGACAGCGCCGGCATCGACACCGTGCGGGCAAGCATCGCCTACACCCTCGGCAACGGCCTGGAAAACCTGGAGCTGACCGGCGATCAGGCCATCTCCGGAACCGGCAACAATCTGGCCAACATCCTGGACGGCTCGCAGAACGCCGCAGCCAACGAACTGCGTGGCCTCGGTGGCAACGACACCTATATCGTCGGCGCCGGCGACACGGTGATCGAGGAAGCCAACGGTGGCATCGACCTGGTGAAGGTCTACGTGAGCTATGTCCTCGGTGACAACCTGGAGAACCTGAGCCTGCTCGGCAGCGATAACCTCAATGCGACCGGCAATGCCCTGACCAACACGCTGATCGGCAACGACGGCAATAACACCCTTGATGGCGGCGCTGGCGTGGATAAGCTGCTCGGTGGTAAAGGCGACGACACCTATATCGTCGACCTGACCAGCAAGAACACCCTGCAAGACTCCATCACCGAACTGGCTGGAGAAGGCAACGATACGCTCGTGTTGCGAGGTGGTAACGACACCCTCAAGGCCAGCACCCTTAAGCTTCAACTCCATCTGGAAAACCTCGATGCCAGCCAGACCGGCAGCGTCCAGCTCCACCTGACGGGCAACGCGCTCGACAACATCCTGACCGGTAACGATGCCGACAATATCCTCAGCGGAGAGGCCGGCAACGATCAGCTCTTCGGTGGCGACGGCAATGACATCCTGATCGGCGGTATAGGCGCAGACATACTCAGCGGCGGCGCTGGCAATGACATTTTCCGCTTCACTGCACTCAACCACCTGGGCTTGGGCGAGGGAAATCAGGACGTGATCGTCGACTTCGTCAGCGGCGAGGACACACTCGACTTCAAGGCATTCAAGGGCTACAGCTTCAAGGGCGACGATGCTTTCGATGGTACAAAGCAACTGCGCTACGAGCGTGTGGACGACGGTCTGATGCTTTATGGCAACAGTGGCGGCGATCTCAACCCGGACTTTTCCATCAAGCTACTCGGCGTCAGTCAACTGCAGGCTGGGGATCTGCTGCTCGGCTAAAAATAGCTGCGTATCGTCTCATCCGACCGCCCCTTCAGGCTCGCCCTCTGGATCGCTCGAATCGAACTCCGCCCTTATTGTCGGGCGGAGCTCATTCAGCTATCAGTCCCTGTCAAGGCAGCCGGGGGATCTTCCGGCCATAGCACTGGCCAGCAATACGCTCTCAGCGTTTTCCGGCTTGTAGCTGCTCTCGCCCGATGGTCAGATAACGCTCCATCTCCGCCTCCGGCACCATGCTGCCGCCCGTGGCCCAGACCAGATGGGTCGCCTGTGTCATACGTTGCGGCGTCAGGCCCATGCGCTGACGGTAGCCCTGCTGCTCGGCCAGCACACGCAGCACCCCCGGCATGCCGGCCAGGGCCGAAGGCTCCAGGCGCTGGCCTTCGGCCTGTTCCAGCAGCGCCAGGTAGCGGAACATCTGCTCGTCGCTGACCGTGTAGTAGCCATCGATCAGGCGCTGCATGGCCCGGCCGACGAAGCCGGATGGGCGGCCGACCGCCAGGCCATCGGCTGCGGTGCGGTTGTCGATGCCGAAATCCTGCACCGCCAGTTCTTCATGCCGGCCGGTGTGAACGCCGAGCAGCATGCACGGCGAATGCGTCGGCTCGGCGAACAGGCAATGCACCGCATCGCCAAATGCCAGCTTCAGGCCGAAGGCCACACCACCAGGCCCACCGCCGACACCACAGGGCAGATAGACGAACAGTGGATGCTCGGCATCGACCACGACCTTGGCCGCAGCCAGTTGCTGCTTGAGGCGTTCGCCGGCCACCGCGTAGCCGAGGAACAGGTACCTGGAGTTCTCGTCATCGACGAAGTGGCAGCGCGGATCACCTTCGGCCTGGCGCCGCCCCTGCTCCACTGCCACGCTGTAGTCGCTGGCATATTCGACCACGGTCACGCCATGGGCACGCAGCTTGTCCTTCTTCCACTGACGTGCATCGGCGGACATGTGCACCGTGGCCTGAAAGCCCAGCCGCGCGCTGATGATGCCGATGGACAGGCCGAGATTGCCGGTGGAGCCGACCGCCACCTGATAGCCACCGAAGAAGGAGCGCATCGCATCGCTGTCGAGGCAGGCGTAATCGTCATCGAGGCTGAGCAGGCCGGCGGCCAGCGCCAAATCCTCGGCATGCTTGAGCACCTCGTAGATGCCGCCGCGGGCCTTGATCGAACCGGAGATGGGCAGGTGACTGTCACGCTTGAGCCATAGCGCGCCAATCTCGCCTTCGCCCTGAATCTCTTCACTCAGCAAGGCCTGCATCTGCGGCAGAGGCAGGATGTCCGACTCGATGATCCCGGCGCTGGCGGCGGTCTGCGGAAAGACCCGCGCCAGATAGGGTGCGAAGCGCTCCAGGCGCGCACTGGCCTCGGCCACGTCAACAGCACTCAAGCCGACATCGCCGAGCGCCTCTGCGGCAGGTGCCACGGCAGGATTGAACCAACTGGTTTCGCGCAGGGCGATCAGCTCGTCGAGCAGCGGGTATTGCGCGCGCCAGGCGGCGAGCGGTTTGCCAAGGATCATGACGGTACTCCTGATTGCAGGCATCGGATTGAGAGCATTAGATAAGCCTGTCAGTCGCCTGGCAAAGGATGACTAGCGCGCAGCCGTACCGAAACGCCGGCGATAGTCACCCGGCGAGACGCCGACCAGGCGGGCGAACACCTTGCGGAAGGCTCCACTGTCGCGATAGCCCACCTGCCAGGCCACCTGATCGATGCTCTGGCGGGTGAATTCGAGCAGCTCGCGGGCCTTGGTCACACGCAACTGCTGGCAATACTCGGTGGGTTTCAGCCCGGTGGCCGCGCGGAAGCGCCGCAGGAAGGTGCGTTCACCCAGGCCGGCGCGAGCCGCCATGCTGGCCAGACTCGCCTCGGCGCCAGCGTCGCCCTGCAGCCAGTGCTGCACGGCCAACACCGCCGCATCGCCATGATCGAAGCTGGGCGCGAAGCTGCTGAAATGCCGCTGCGATTCGCGGTTCAGATCCACCACCAGAAAGCGTGCGGTTTCTGCGGCAATGGTCGGCCCCAGCAGGCGCGTCACAAGTGCCAATCCCAGGTCAGTCCAGGCCATCAGACCGCCGGCGGTGATCAGGTCACCATCGTCGATCACCATGCGCTCGGGCAGCACCTGAACCCTGGGAAAACGCGCCGCCAGTTCTGCTGCCAAGGCCCAGTGCGTGGTCACCGTGCGGCCGTCGAGCAGACCGGCATCGGCCAGTGGGAAGGCGCCCGCGCAGACCGAGGCCAGGGTCGCTCCGGTACCATGCAGGTGGCGCAGCCAGTCGTGGTAACAGGCGGCGAGCGGTTGCTCGGCGTCACCGTCAAGGCAGGGCGGCAGGATCACCACCTGCGGCGTGCCGGCGTCCTGCGGCTGGCTGTCGTACACCCGGCGCAAACGACCGCTCTCATCCGCCTGCCAATGGCTGATGCGCAAGGTAGGCAGGCCGTGGCGGTTCTGCTCGACGACCCGGCGGTTGGCCACGCCGAACAGATCGCCCAGGCCGTACACCGCAGCCAGTTGCACCCCCGGATACAGCAACAGTCCGATCTCCAGGCAACGTTCGCTCATTGTCAGTTTTTCCCCGCAGATTGTCGGCCTCGCCCATCCTCACGCCAGCGCTGCAGCGCTAATGTGGGCGCACATCATCCCACGGAGAACCCCATGAGCAAGCGCGCCCTGATCCTCATCGACATCCAGAACGATTACTTTGCAGACGGTAAATGGCCGCTGGCCGGCATGGACACTGCCGCTGCCCATGCCGCACAGGTGTTGGCAGCCGCGCGCGCGGCGGGCGATACGGTTATTCACGTCCGTCATGAGTTCGAGAGCGACGATGCGCCCTTCTTCGCCCCAGGTAGTGAGGGTGCCCGTACCCATGCCAGCGTGCTACCGCAGGCCGACGAGGCGATCGTGCTCAAGCATCAGGTCAATGCCTTCCTCGGCACCGACCTCAAGGCGCAGCTCGATGCAGCCGCCATCGAGCAGATCACCCTGGTCGGCGCCATGAGCCACATGTGCATCGCCGCTGCAGCCCGCGCCAGTGCCGACTTCGGTTACGCGACCACGGTCGTTCACGATGCCTGCGCCACCCACGATCAGACGTTCGAAGGCGTCACCGTGGCCGCTGCTCAGGTGCACGCAGCCAACATGGCCGCCCTGGCCTTCGCCTATGCCCAGGTCGTCTCGACCGAACAGTATCTGGCCGGCTGATTCAGCTGGCGCCAAAGCGCTGCAGTTGCATCTCGCGTAAACGGCTCAGCGTGCGGCGGAAGGCAAACTCGAGGTAGCCCTGGGTGTACAGCGCCTCCAGCGCTACCTCGGCCTCGATATACAGCGGCACGCGGCGGTCGTAGCACTCATCGACCAGAGCGATGAAGCGGCGCACCGCATCGTCATTGCGCGCCAGAGCCGGTAGCGGCCGATCGCCAGCCACGACCCGCTCGGCGCCGTCCTCGGTGCCACGGGCGATGCGGCCCTCGCGTTGCTCACCGCCCAGGCGTGGCACCTCGCCAAGCAGGATGATCGGAAAGCGCTCGCACAGCTCGATGAAATCGGCTGCGGCCAGCGGCTGTTCACATAGATCGCTGAAGCGGCACCACAGCGCCGCCGGGCTGTGGCCCAGATTGGCGATATGCCGATAGCTCAGTTCGACCGGCTCACGGCTGACCGCCTGGCCCTCTCTCACGCGGGCAAACAGCTCAGCCAGCGCCTGCGGCTGCTGCACCCAATAGCGTTGCACCTCGGCGCCGGGGTGCAGGCGATGATCCTGCTCACCGTCCACGGTCACCACCTGCATGTGCGCTTCGAGCGCGGCGATGGCCGGCAGGAAACGCTCGCGGTTGAAACCGTCGGCATACAACTGATCCGGCGGCTGGTTGGACGTGGCCACCAGCACCACGCGTTGCTCCACCACCAGGCTGAGCAGGCGACCGAGCAACATGGCATCGCCGATGTCGCTGACGAACAGTTCGTCGAAGCACAGTACACGCAGCTCGCGCCCCAGCTCCTCGGCCAGCAGACGCAGTGGGTCGGCATTGCCGGTCAACTCGAACTGGCGACGATGCACCCACTGCATGAAGTGATGGAAATGCTGCCGCCGCGCCGGCACTCGCAGACTGTTGTAGAAGCTGTCCATCAGCCAGGTCTTGCCGCGCCCCACCGGCCCCCAGAGGTAAACACCGGGCGGGCATTCACCGCGATGCACGGCCTCATGACACTGCTGCAGCGCCTCGACCGCTCGGCGCTGCGCGGCATCGGCGACGAAGCCACCCGCCAGGGCCTGTTCATAAGCAGCCAGCGGCGAGCCTGGCAATGCCTCTGGCGCGTTCAACGCAGCACCAGCCGGCTGCCTTCGAACTGCTTTGGCCAGTCACGCCGGGTGAATACCTGACCCTGCTCGCGCACGCGGCGCACCTCGGCCAGATCCAGCTCGGCGAACAGCCAGTGGCTGCGTGCGGGGCACAGCTCGGCACTCTCGGCAATCACGCCAGTGGCCGGCATGCCGTAATCCGAAGGCACGTACAGCGCAGCGCGGCCGATGTTCTCGTCCAGCGCTGGCGACCAGGGCGCCAGGCCGACGGTGGGCGACTGCAGCACGGCGATCTGGTTCTCCAGAGCGCGGGCCTGGGCGCCGATGCGCACACGATAGAAGCCCGCTTCGGTGTCCGTACAACTGGGCGCCAGAATCAGATCCACTCCGGCCTCGGCCAGGGTGCGCGCCAGCAGCGGAAACTCGTTGTCGTAGCAGATCAGGATGCCCAGCTTGCCCAGCGCCGTGTCGAATACCTTGAGCCCGCTGCCGGCAGCGATCTGCCATTGCTCCAGCTCGAAGCGGGTCATCATCAGCTTGTCCTGGCTGCCCAGGCAGCCGTCCGGGCCGAACAGCCAGGCGCGGTTGCGGTAGAGGCCGTCATCATCCAGCACAGCCACCGAACCGGGTTGCAGATGCACCTTCAGCCGCCGCGCCAGGCTCTCGCACAGTTCCAGCCAGCGCGGCAGCAGCGCCTGGATGCCGGCAATGGAGCCATGCAGATCGCTGCGCTGGGCCTCTGGCAACTGCCCGGTCAGCACCAGCCCGGCGTATTCCGGCAGCAGCAGCAGCTCGGCGCCCTGCCCGGCGGCCTCTTCGCACAGCGCGGCCAGATGCGCGGCATAAGCGTCCCAACTCGTCAGCAGGTCGATGTGATATTGGCAGGCGGCAACCTTGATCATGAGCTGAGTTCCTTGAGCCAGAACGACATGGGCTTGGCCGACTCCTCGGCTTCGTCCAGATCGCGCCAATGATACTGGGTGTGCAGTTCGGGATGATGGCGATAGCCGCGACGCGCCCAGAAAGCGTCCAGCGGCTGGTAGTCGGCGGGGCGCCGGGGATGATCGGACGGGCGCTGCACGGCGCAGAAGGCGCACCAGTCGAAACGGCCCAGCTGGCGCGCATGTGCCTCGCGCTCGGCAAAGAAGCGCACACCCAGACCATGGCCGCGCCAGGCCGGCAACACCACCGACTCGGCGCAGTAGAAAATGCGCGCCGGATCCCAACCCGCCGATAAGAACGGCTGCTGGAACTCCAGGGTTTCATCGGCCAGCGGCAGCGCCGTCGAGGCACCGACCACTCGGCCTTCGTCACGCACCAGCACGCACAGGCTATCGGCGCTGCGCACATAGGTATCGAGGTACTCGGCCTCGTAGTCGAGGCTGCCGTCGTAGAGGTAGGGAAATTCGCGGAAGACCGTGATCCGCAAATGCGCCAGGTCTTCGATATGGGGGGCTATCTGCGGCCCCCGGAGCAATTCGATGTCCATCTGGAGTCGTTCGCCAGCAGCAGGGTGACGCCGGCGGCTATGCCGGCTCGAAGGCGCGAACTTATCATGCGGGCCAACCCACCACTAACCACGCTACGAAAGGAACTTAGCCATGACCGCCACCGAACTGGTTCAGGCCTACTACGCCGCCTTCAACGCCGGCGACATGCCCACCTTCCTCGACCTGCTGGCCGAGGACGTGGTGCACGACATCAACCAGGGCGAGCGCCAGGTCGGCAAGGCCACCTTCGCCGCCTTCATGGACAAAATGAACCGCTGCTACCGCGAGCGCCTGGCCGACATCGTGGTCATGCAGAACGCCGCCGGCGACCGCGCGGCCGCCGAGTTCGTGGTGCATGGCGAGTACCTGGCCGACGACGAAGGCCTGCCACCGGCCAACGGCCAGACCTACGTGCTGCCAGCCGGCGCCTTCTTCGAGATCAAAAACGGCAAGGTCGCGCGCATCAGCAACTATTACAACCTGAATGACTGGATCGCTCAGGTCTGCTGAATCACTGCCGCGCAGCGCCCAGCAACTGCGCCCCCACATCACGCTTGAGCAGCTCGTAGAGCACTGTGATGAAGAACTCGCGGCTGGGCTCATCGCTCAGCAAGCGAGTCGCCATGCTGTTATGGCTGCTCATGGCACCGACTATGGCCTCAACGGCGCGGATCGGCAGGTCAGCCTTCAGCGCCTGTTCGAGGTCGTTGTTGTGAATCTGCGCCATCACCACCGGATCACTGCGCAGCGTCTCGGACACCTGTAGCGCCAACATCACCTGATCGGTGTCGGAAACATCCTTGCCGAAGGCAGCGTTAAGCCGCTCGATCAGCTCGGTCAGGTACTTCTTCTCACGGTCGCGGGCCTCGCGCAGACCATTGTCGGTAATACCGTACAGGCCGGGTGTTTCCCCTTGCACCGCCACGCCATCGAGGCGCTCACCCGATTTGACTCGGTAATGGCTGAGCTTGAGATCGCCCAGATCCACCTGCTCGGCGCCAATGCCCTTGAGGCGCTTACGCAATAGGCGGGCGAAACTGGCGAAGGCTTCCAGGCTCGGGTCGCCCAAGTCCACCAGTTGCGCGATGTATTCATAGCAACGCACGAACTTGGACAGACTCTCGCTGAAGATCAACAACGCGTCGCGTTGCTTGCAGTACTCCGCACGCTGCGCATCGGCATAGGCTGCGCCGGCTTCATCGCCCGCTTCTTCGGCCTTGAGCAAAGCCCGCTCCCATTGCTCAATGGCATCGGTGAGGGTCTTGAGCTTGCCGTTGAAGCGGTCAGTAGCCGGCTGAGTCAGCGCATAGAGTTTCTGGTGCGTGACCTTGGGATCGACGATGGCATCACCGAATGCCTCCACCTCGGCGCGCTCGTACAGGTGCATGCCATCCAGGCGCTGGCGAATATCGAAGACGATGTTCGGGTCTTGAATATCGGCCATCCGCGCATCGCGGTAGAAGGTCTGGAAGGCTTCGAGAATCTCCTTGGCCTCGTTGGCGAAGTCGATGACGTAGGTCTTGTCCTTGCCTGGATAGGTTCGATTCAACCGTGACAGGGTCTGCACCGCTTCCACACCGGAAATCTTCTTGTCCAGGTACATGGCCACCAGCTTGGGCTGGTCGAAGCCGGTCTGGTACTTGTTGGCGACGATCATCACCTGGTAATGCGGCGTATCGAACAGCGTGCGCATGTCCTGGTTGCCCAGTTTGGCGTTGAGGTTCTGCTCGTTGAAGGCATGCTCGTCCGGCAGGCTGGCGGCCAGCGGCGCTTTCAGATCAGGGTCGAGGTTGGGCACATCACCGGAGAACGCCACCATCGCCCGCACATTGCCGTAGCCACGCCGCTGGCAGTAATCCTCCAGCGCCAGGTGGTACTTCACCGCTGCCGCGCGCGAGCTGGTCACCACCATGGCCTTGGCCTGGCCACCGAGCAGGTGAGCGACGTTCTTGCGAAAGTGCTCGACGATCAGCTCGACCTTCTGCCCGACGTTCACCGGGTTCAGCGACAGCCACTTGGCCAGCTTGCGCCGCGCGCTCTTCTCGTCCACGCGTTTGTCGTCCACCAGCTCGTTGCCGATGCGCAGCGCCACGTCGTAGCTGGTGTAGTTGCGCAGCACATCGAGGATGAACCCTTCCTCGATGGCCTGTTGCATGGTGTACAGGTGAAACGGCACAGGTGGGTTGCTTTTGCTCACTGCCAACTCGGGCTGGCGCGGACGACCGAACAGGCTCAGCGTCGAATGCTTGGGCGTGGCGGTAAAGGCGAAATAACTGGCGTTGTTCGGCCGGCTGCGCGACGACTGCCAGACCGACAAACGCTCATCACGCGATAGCTTCTTCCACTCATCCTCGCTCTGCCCGGTGAGCACGTAACGCAGATCATCCGCCGTGCTGCCGCCCGTGGAGCTGTGCGCCTCGTCGATGATGATGGCGAAGCGGCGATCACGCAGGTTGCGCTCTTCGAGAATGGCCTTCTGCGCATGAGGGAAGGTCTGCAGGGTGCAGACGATGATCGGCACACCCGCCAGCATCGCCTCCGCTAGTTGCTTGCTCTTGGGCAGGCTGGACTGCTCACGGTCGATGGCGCGCACCACACCGGCTTGGTGGTCGATCTGGCGAATCGCCTCCTGCAACTGTTGATCCAGCACCTGGCGGTCGGTGACGACGATGACGCTATGAAAATACGGCTCGCCATCAGGCCGGCGCACACGAATCAACGAATGCGCTGTCCAGGCGATGGTGTTGGTCTTGCCGGAACCGGCGCTGTGCTGGATCAGATACGGCTGGCCGACACCCTCACGGCGCACCGCATCGATCATTCGCGTCACCCCGTCCCACTGATGAAAGCGCGGGAATACCAGGCGCTCCCTGAATCGGGTATTGCCGTTGGCGTCCTGCTGGGCCTTGCGCTCCAACAGCACGAAGCGGTGGAAGATGTGCAGCCAGTTGTCCTTCTGCAGCACGCTCTGCCACAGATAGCTCACCGGGTAGTCGTCGCCTTCGGCCTTGTTGCCGGCAGCACCGTCATTACCTCGGTTGAATGGCAGAAAAACCGTCTCGGCTCCCGCCAGTTGCGTGCTCATGCGGATATCGCTGTCGCTCATGGCGAAGTGCACCACCGCGCCGCGCTTGAAAGTCAGCAGCGGTTCCGTACCGCCGCTCTTGCGCTCGGGGCGACGATCCTGGCGGTACTGCGCCATGGCCGCCTCCACCGACTGGGTGAAATCGGTCTTCAGTTCCACCGTGGCCACAGGTATGCCGTTGATGAACAGCGCCAGGTCGAGTTCGTCGGCCTTGTCCTGCGAATAACGCAATTGCGGCACCACCCGCAGGCGATTGGCGGCGTAACGCATGGCCACCGTTTCATTGCGCGCATCCTCGGGCAGCGCCTGGCTCATGGCCAAGGTGCCGGCGCCCGCAATGGAAAAACCGCTGCGCAGCACATTGAGCGTGCCGCCTTCGGTCTTGTTCTCCAGTTGCTTGACCAGGCGATCGAGCAACGCAGCCTCGGTGCCCGCACCATTGAGTGCGCGCAGCTTGGCCATCGCCTCAGCCTGGCTGGTATCGAGCCAGGCCAGCACATCTTCGCTGTACAACGCACGCGCCGCGTCGTAGTTCGCGGAGCGGCCGACCAGCCACCCGGCAGCGGCCAGTTGCTCGACGATGTGTCGCTCCAATTCGCATTCGTGGTGCACGTGGCTCATGCCATCCCTCGCAATCCAATCAGTGGGCTTAGGCCCGCGTGTCATACAGCCCGTGCTGCTCGGCCAGGCGCGCCCGCTCCCGATCCAGCTCGGCGCGCAGCTCTTCTTCGCTGGGCAACACCAGCTTGTACTTGCTGGCGAACAGTTGCTCGCTGCCCTGTAGCACCGAGTAGCGCACCAGCGACGCATCTTTTTGCGCACAGAGGATGATGCCAACAGTCGGGCCATCCTCCGGGCCGCGTTTAAGGTCATCGAACATGCGTACATACATATCCATCTGGCCGATGTCCTGATGGGTCAGCTCGCCGCGTTTGAGATCGAAGATCACGAAGCACTTGAGCAGGTAGTTGTAGAACACCAGGTCGATGTAGAAATCCTTGCTCTCGGTGCTGATGCGCTGCTGCCGACCGACGAAGGCGAAGCCCTTGCCCAGCTCCAGCAAAAACTGCTGCAACTGGTCGATCAGCGCCTGCTCCAGCTCGCTTTCCAGCAAGGTGCCGGCATTGGGCAGGCCGAGAAACTCCAGCAGCACCGGGTCACGTACGAAGTCGCGCGGGCTCTTGCCCAGTGCCTGCAGGTTGCTCGCGGCTTCCTGCTCCACCGCCGCGCGATCCTGGCTGGCCAGCAGGCGCTCGTAATACAGCGTGCCGATCTGCCGCTCCAGCGCGCGGGTGCTCCAGTTCTGCGTGGCGGCCTCGTTCATGTACCACTGGCGGGCACTGTCACTTTCCACCTTGAGCAGAGTGCGATAGTGCGTCCAGCTCAATTCGGAACGCAGTGCGTTCCAAATCGGGAATGCCTGATAGAAGGCGCGCATATGCCGCAGGTTGCGCTCATCGAAGCCCTTGCCGAACTCGGCCGTCAGCCCATTGGCCAGGTTGGCCAGCAGCTTCTTGCCGTAGGTAGCACGTGCCTGCCCAGCCTGCTCGAACTCGACGATATGCCGCCCCACTTCCCAGCAGGTTTGCACCTGAATCGCATCTACCGCACGCACCGCCTGCTGCCGTGCCTGGCGGATCAGCCCAGCCAGCTCGGCGAGCAAGGGTTGCAGCGCGGTCTGTTGGTTGGACGCGCTCATGCGTCTTCCAGCGCCGGTTGCAACGCGCTTAGCTGTTGATCCTGCCAAGCGGCATAGGTTTGTCCGGTGCCATCGACAGACCAGACGACACGGCCATTAGCGCTACGCCCGGAAACCACTGCCGCTGCTGCACTGGGGCTGGCGAATGCATAGTCGTCCTTGAATGCCAGGTGCTCAGCACCATCAGCGATCAGCACGCCATCGGCGACCAGTTGCAGGAACAATCCCTGATAACCGCCATCCACGCCAATCCACTGTTTGCGCGTGCGCGAGCCTTTGAGCACGAAGAACTCACCACCGATTTCCTGGGCATAAGCCGTCACGCCGAACTTGGGAATATCCAGACGGAAACGCGGCGAGCGCTCGATGATGGGTACGCTCTCGGCCATCACCGGAGCAGGCGGTTTGCTCAACTCACGCAGAAACTCGAAACCCAGCACCGGCAGCACCGTGCGGATTTGGTCGAGAAAGAACGCCATATCGGCGCGGTCAGACTCGGGCAGCCCGGCGTACTCATGTGCCGTGCCATTACTCAGCACACAACGCCCGGCGCTGGTAGCGATGCCGATCAGCTTGCTTTCCAGGTACTTCACATGGGCCTTGGTCAGGTTCTGATCCTTGCTGGTGACCAGGCACACACGCTCCCAGAAATCCTTGCCGCCTGCGTCTTCCGGGCGGTTATGGGTTTTCAGGCGTTGGGCCACATCGTCGGATTCGCCGATATACACACGAGTGCGCAGGCTGTCGTCCGGGTCGGGGCCGACCAGGAAGTACACGCCGGTACGCGCACATTCCGGGCGCTGCACCAGCTCGGCTAGCTTGCTGCGCGGGCCGGTCAGCACATGGCCCGTCCAATTCATGATCTCGGCGGTCAGCAGGCCATTGGGCGTGCCATCCACCAGAAAGAGTCGAATGCTGCGGCCTTGGGTCATGGCACGTCCTTGTCAGGTGTTAGCGAAAAAGCGTGGAGCGGAACATATCACGCGGGGTGGATAACGCTCTTTTCATCCACCGCTGCACAACACGGCGGCAGGCAGCCCCCTGCAAGAGCGCTCGGTGGATCGATAAAGCGTGATCCACCCTACAGCTCATACCGCCTCCCGCAGGTCGATCTGGCCGGTGACAGCAGCAGTGATCAGGGCGGAGCGGCGTTCTTTTAGGAGGGTGATGCTGTGCTCCGTCGTTGACAGTATTTTCTCCAGACGTTGTGTCTGGGTACGTATATGGAAGGCAATTTCGCGCTGTTCATATTCCGGAGGGAAAGCAAAGCGATACTGGCGAAACTTCTCAGCCGGCAGATGTGCGATGGTCGCTTTAGAGTCTGACTCATCGAAAACGCCTTTCAGCTTGGCAGCCATCAGAGCGAAGAAAAAAAACTCCGCGGTATCAGCAACATCATTACGAGGGCGCAAACGATGCAAAGCCTTTTGATAGCCAATTACTCCATTCTCGCCGCGCCATATTGCGGCACGGCCTACATCACCGCCCTCACATACTAGAAGATCACCATTAAGCACGGTGTAACGCGATAACTCCTCAGAATGGATGTCCATTTCCGGCAAACTCTCGGTATTTATCTGTCCCCACTGCACATCTTGATTACGCAGGTAAGGCCGTAGGCTGGCACTCGTAATTCGCTTCTCATCTAGCATTTTTCCTAGCTCGACCGAGTAACGGAAGCTGAGCTTACAGACGGCCCAATGCTCCGGCACCTCCCCCAGCCACTCCACGCCGGAGTCTTTCATCTTTAAGTTCGGGTCAAGCCCCTTGGTGACGGCATGGGTGATCAGCGCCTGGCGCTTTTCGCGCAGCAGTTCGATAAAGCGGGTTTTCTTTTCGATCAGCGCATCGATGCGGGCGGTTTCGCGGTCGAGTTGGGAAAGTAGCAAGTCAATTTCTACTTCAGGCGGCACTACTACGGGCAGTTCCATGATGCTGCTGGAAGAAATGGAGGCCAGATTGGTGCTCTGTTTCGCGCGCCCCATGAAATAGAACTGAGCCGTAAGCGAACCGGTAAAGGCGTTCAGCCAGGCCGATGACACTGCAAAAGGCCGCACGGCAAACACATGATTCTGGTGAATGCAGGGTTCGATCTCACCTTGCCACACGCTGCCGCGTCCCAACTTGTCGAAGTCACCCCCTTCGTTCATCAACACATCACCGGGCTGCAAGCTATAACGTGCCAGCTCTTCACGCGGGATTTCCATTGTCGCCACGTCATCCAGCGATAAATAGCCATCCTGCACATTGGCAACGCGCAGGTAGGGCACCTCGATGGTGTCCTTACCTTCATGATCCTTGCCTTTCGCCATACCGGTTTGCACGGTAGCGATATGCTTGAGGCGTTTCACCTGCCAATGCTCCGGCACCCGCCCCAACCACTCCACCCCGGAATCCTTATAGGCCGGGTACGGCTTGTACTGACTCACGCCGTCACCTCACCCAGCAGCGCGGCGATCTCGGCCTCCACGGCCTTGAGGTCGGCGTCGATCTCGGCCAGCGGGCGCGGCGGCTGGTAGACGTAGAAGTAGCGGTTGAAGTTGATCTCGTAGCCGACGATGCCCACCTGGCCATCCTTCGGGTCGAGCTTGCCGGTGTCGATCCAGGCATCGGGCACGTGGGGCAGCACTTCGCGGGCGAAGTAGTCGTCGATGTGCTGGCTCAGCGGCACGTTCTCGAACTCGCGCAGGTCGGGGTCGGGCTGCAGCTTGCCCTTTTCATCGAGCATCGGCTGGGCGCTGGGGTCACGTTCGCCGAAGCAGGCCAGTGCGGCTTTCAGCGCGCCCTTGCCAAGCTTCTTGATACCAGCGGCCTTGAGAAAAGCAGGCAGATTGTCGAACTCGCCGCTCACGCTGGCGAAGGCGTCGATCTGATCAGCACCCTTGGCCTCGCGGTAGGCGGCGAGCTTTTCCGCGGTGACGCTAAAGCGCAGGCGCAGCGGGCGCTCGACGGTAATGCGGCGGTAGCCGAAGTCACTGGTGGCGAAGATTTTCGACTGGGCGCCTTGCTCGCAGGCTTCGTGCAGCTTGGCGATTTCGGCGATCTGCGCCTCGGACAGGTACTTGCGCTTGTTGCCCAGGCTCTTGCGCATGGGCGCGTGCATGGCGGTGGCGTCGATCAGTTGCACCTTGCCTTTGCGCAGTTCGTCCTTGTGGTTGGACAGCACCCAGACATAGGTGCCGATGCCGGTGTTGTAGAACAGGTCATTGGGCAGGGCGATGATCGCCTCCAGCCAGTCGTTCTCCAGTATCCAGCGGCGAATCTCCGACTCGCCCGAGCCGGCACCACCGTTGAACAGCGGCGAGCCGGACAGCACGATGCCGATGCGGGTGCCGCCCTCCTCCGGCGGTTTGCGCTTGGACAGCAGGTGCATCAGAAACAGCAGCGAACCATCGCCCACACGCGGCAGGCCAGGGCCGAAGCGCCCGTAGAAGCCATGCTGGCTGTGCTCGGCCTGCACCTGCGGCTGCACCTTCTCCCACTTCACGCCGAACGGCGGGTTGGCCAGGCAGTAGTCGAAGCGCTCGGCGGGCAGCAGGTCGTTGGACAGGGTGTTGCCAAGCTTGATGTTCTTGGTCTCGAAGCCCTGGATGAGTTTGTCCGCCACGGAGATGGCGTAGGTTTCCGGGTTCAGCTCCTGGGCGTAGGGCACGATGCGCGCCGGAGCCTTCCATTCATCCTTGACCAGTTCGATGGCCGAAGACAGAAAACCGCCCGTACCGGCGGCGCAGTCGTACACGGTGCGCACCGCGCCTTCCTGATTGAGGGCGCGGTGATCGGGGGCGAATACCAGGGTGGTGGTCAGGCGCACCACGTCACGCGGAGTGAAGAACTCCCCGGCGGTGTCGTTGGCGGATTCGGCAAACTTGCGGATCAGGTGCTCGAACACCAGGCCCATTTCGTGGTTGCTCAGCACCTCGGGGTGCAGGTCGATGGCAGCGAACTTCTGCGTGACCAGGTACAACAACTTGGCCTTGTCGAGCTGCACCAGCCAGTCGGAAAAGGCGAAGTGCTCGAACACCTGGCGGGCGTTGGCGGAAAACTTGGCGATGTAGTCTTCGAGGTTGGCGCGGGTGTCGGTGGCGCCCAGGGTGGCCAGGTCGAATTGCGAGACGTTGTAGAAGGTGGCCTTGGCCGTGGCGGGCAGGATCAGATCCAGATCAACGCTGCTGGATTTCATCGCCTGATGCTGGGCCCGCACCGCGTCACGGGTTGGCTCCAGCACACACTCCAGACGACGCAGCAAGGTGAAGGGCAGGATGATGCGGCCGTAGATGGACTGTTTGAAGTCGCCGCGCAGCACATCGGCCACGTTCCAGATGAAGTCGGCGAGGTTTTGCTGGTTCACGCGTGTATTCCTTGAGCGAATGCCGCAAGGCGCCTTGCGCGCCTGCCTGCGAGGTGTTTCTAACGATGGCGAACCTTACCCGCTCCCCCGCTCATGAGCCAGTGTCAGAGCGGAGCGGCTTCAGCCGCGATAGAAAAGCTCGCCGCTAAAGCGCCTCCTAGGGGTGCTGAGCCTGAACGCTGGCCTCCGCTGCCGCACGGCCTGTAGGAGGGGCTTTAGCCGCGATAACCCAACGCCCGAAACATTCTGCAAAGCCTTAATACAGCGTTAAGCCAGCCCTCCCAGAATCACCCCCAGGCCAATCACCGAGGTTCCGACGATGGAACTACCCTGGGCGCATCACGACCGTCCCGTTGCCCGTATCGGGCGCGGCGATACTTACGAACTCCACCTGGCTTCCCCTGGCAGCGCGCGGCGCGAAATGCTGGAGCAGTTCATCCGCCAGCGCTTCGAGTTGCAGCACGGTGCTCGCATCCGTCACTTCATGCCCTGCCTGTTCGGCCTGGAAAACCAGGCCGGGCAACTGCTCGGTGCGGTGGGCGTGCGCGGTGGCAATAGCGGGGCGCTGTTTCTTGAGCGCTACCTGAACGAGCCGATCGAAACCGCTATCGGCGGCCGCCTGGGTCATGTCGAACCCGGTCGTGGCGAGGTGGTGGAAGTCGGCAACCTGGCCGCTGACAGCCCCGGCGCGGCGCGTCTGCTGATCGTTGCGCTGACCGACTTGCTGGTAGCCCTGGGTTTTCGCTGGGTCACCTTCACCGGTACGCCGACGCTGCTCAACAGCTTCCAGCGCCTGGGCCTGACCCCTATCGCCCTCGGCGAGGCAGACCCGACCCGTATGGGCGAAGAGCTGGCCGACTGGGGCAGTTACTACGACAGCCGCCCGCTGGTCATGGCCGGCGACATCCATGGCGGCCATCAGCGTCTGCTGCAACTGGGCGCCTACCCCCGTCTCGGTCACCAACCACTCTATGCCCTGGAGGACATGCCCCATGTGGTCTGCAGCTGAATCCTTCTTCGAGCGTCTGGCCGCCTTTGGCCCGCGCACGGCGCTGGTCGAGGATAGCCACGAACTCACCTATGACGGTCTGCTGGCGGCCGTGGCCAGTCGCAGCCGCCATCTGCGCGAGCTGGGCGCCCAGCGCGTGGCACTGGCGCTGGATAACGGCATCGACTGGGTGCTGTGGGATCTGGCGGCGCTGCATGCCGGCCTGGTTTGCGTGCCGGTGCCGGGGTTCTTCTCCGCCGATCAGCAGCGCCATGTACTCGACAGTGCCGGCATCGACTGCCTGATCGGCGCCGGCGCCCCCGGCTTCGCCACCGTCGAGAACGACATTCATCGCCGCACCGTGGCCCAGCCGCCCGAGCTGCATGCCGGCACCTGCAAGATCACCTACACCTCCGGCACCACGGGTCAGCCCAAGGGCGTGTGCCTGGATCTGGCCACGCAACTGGCGGTGGCCGACAGCCTGGTCAAGGCCAGCGCCAGCCGCGAAGTGGAGCGCCATCTGTGCATCCTGCCGCTGGCGACCCTGCTGGAGAACATCGCTGGCGTCTACGCGCCGCTGCTGGCCGGTGCGCGCGTGGAGCTGATGCCCATGGCGCAGATCGGCCTGAGCGGCGCCAGTGGCTTCGACCTGATGCGCTTTCTGCAGGCGCTGCAAGCCGCCCAGCCGAACAGCCTGATCCTGCTGCCGCAATTGCTGCTGGCGCTGGTCAGCGCGGCCGAGCGCAAACTGCCGGTGCCGGGCTCGCTGCGTTTCGTCGCCGTCGGTGGCGGGCGCGTCTCCGCCCAGCTGCTGCAACGCGCCGATGCACTGGGCCTGCCGATCTTCGAGGGTTACGGGCTGTCCGAGTGCGCCTCGGTGGTCTGCCTGAACACCCCCGAGCAGCGCCATATCGGCAGCACCGGCAAACCGCTGGAGCATCTGCAAATTCGCCTGACGGATGACGGCGAGGTGCTGGTCAAGGGCGCGCGCATGCTCGGCTACATCGGCGATCCGGCGCCACAGGGCGAATGGCTGCGCACCGGCGACCTCGGTCATTTCGAGGACGGTTTCCTGGTGCTGCACGGGCGCAAGAAGCATCAGTTCATCACCGCCTACGGGCGTAACGTCAACCCGGAATGGGTCGAGTCCGAGCTGGTGCAGCAGTTACCCATCGCCCAGGCCTGGCTGCACGGCGAGGCGCTGCCAGCCAACGTCGCGGTGCTGGTGCCGCGCTACCCCAATACCTCTGACGCGCAGTTGCAGGCGGCCGTGGACGCCGTCAATCACGGCCTGCCGGACTACGCCCGCGTGCACCACTGGCTGCGCGCCGATGCCCCCTTCAACGCGAGCAACGACCTGGCCACGGCCAACGGTCGCCTGCGCCGCACCGCCCTGTTCAACCATTACCAAGCCGCCATCGAAGCCTTGATGGCAGAAGGAGTACACGCATGAGCTTCTACGAATCCCTGCTGGCCCAGACCCAAGCCGAACGCGACTACCTGCTCGGTGCGCCGATCATCCAGCAGGCCATGACCGGTCAGGTCGCCCTGCACAGCTACATCGCCTTCCTCACCGAGGCCTACCACCACGTCAAGCACACCGTACCGCTGCTGATGGCCTGCGGCGCGCGTCTGCCGGAGCGCCTGGAGTGGCTGCGCGAAGCCATCGCCGAGTACATCGAGGAAGAAACCGGCCACCAGGAGTGGGTGCTCAACGACATCGCCGCCTGCGGTGCGGACAAGGAAGCGGTGCGCCATGGCACCCCGCACATGGCCACCGAGCTGATGGTGGCCTACGTCTACGACCGCATCGCCCGGCACAACCCGGTGAGCTTCTTTGGCATGGTCAACGTCCTCGAAGGCACCAGCATCGCCCTGGCCACCCAGGCCGCCGGCATCATCCAGGACAAGCTGCAGCTGCCGAGCAAGGCCTTCAGCTACCTCAACTCCCACGGCAGCCTGGATCTGGAGCACATCGAGTTCTTCAAGAAGCTGATGAACCGCCTGGACAACGACGATGACAAGGCCGCCGTGGTGCACACTGCCAAGGTCGTCTACCGTCTGTACGGCGATATGTTCCGCAGCCTGCCGCTTTCTGCCCAGGAGTGAAGCCATGCAACCTACGGATTGCCGTGCCCTGATCACCGGTGCCAGCGGAGGTATCGGCCAGGCGCTGGTGTACGCCCTGGCCAATGAAGGTGCCCACCTGCTCCTGGCAGGCCGTCACCTGGACGCCTTGCAGCCGCTGCTCAAGCGCTTCCCGCAACAGATCCAGCTGGTGCAGGCCGATATCGGCACCCGCGCCGGGCGTGATGCGCTAGTCGCGGCGGCGCAGAACTTCGGAGGCCTCAACTGCGTGATCAATGCCGCCGGAGTCAACCGCTTCGGCCTGCTCGACCAGCAGGACGAGCAGCAGATCGCCGAGCTGATCGGCCTCAACGTCACCGCCACGCTGCAACTCACCCAGCGCCTGCTGCCGCTGCTGCGCGCGCAGCGCCGTGCCCTGCTGATCAACGTCGGCTCCACCTTCGGCACCATCGGCTATCCGGGCTTCGCCGCCTACTGCGCCAGCAAGTTCGCCCTGCGCGGGTTCTCCGAAGCGCTGCGCCGCGAGCTGGCCGACACCAATGTGCGCGTTCTGTACTTCGCCCCACGCGCCACCCGCACGGCGATGAACGCGCCCAGCGTGGTGGCGATGAACGACGAACTGGGCGTGGCCATGGATGACCCGGAAAAGGTCGCCGCCGAGTTGCTGCAAGCCATCCGCCACGAGCAGGAAGAGCGCTATCTGGGCTGGCCGGAGCGCCTGTTCGTGCGCCTCAACGGCCTGCTGCCACGCGTGGTCGACCAGGCCCTGCGCAAGCAGTTGCCGATCATCCAACGCTTCGCCCGTCATAAACACTGAGGAAACTGCCCGTGAACGCATTGCGTACCCTGATCATCGCCACGCTCGGCTTCACCACCCTGCCCGCCTTCGCCCTCAGCGAGAGCGGCGAAGCGCAGCTGCACCAATTGCAGACGAGCTGGGCCGAGATCAACTACCAGACGCCGGAAAAGCAGCGTGAGGAAGCCTTCGCCAAGCTGGTCACCCAGGCCGACGCGGCCCTGGCCAGCGAGCCGAAAGCCCCCGAGCTGCTGATCTGGCGCGGCATCATTCTCAGCACCGAGGCCGGCGCCAAAGGTGGCCTCGGCGCACTGAGCCTGGTCAAGGAAGCCAAGAGCAACCTGGAACAGGCCCTGGCCATCGACCCGCAGGCGCTGGGCGGCTCGGCCTACACCAGCCTCGGCAGCCTCTACTACCAGGTGCCAGGCTGGCCGATCGGTTTCGGCGATGACGAACAGGCCGAGAAGATGCTCAAGCAGGCGCTGGCGATCAACCCGGACGGCATCGACCCGAACTACTTCTACGGCGACTTCCTGCAACGGCAGAAGCGCTTTGAGGAAGCCCGCGCCGCGCTGGAAAAAGCTCTGGCCGCCAAGGATCGCCCAGGCCGCGAACTCGCCGACAAGGGCCGTCGTGCAGAAGCCCAGGCGCTTTTGCAGCAGGTCGAGCGTAAACTCAAGTAACTCGGACCGCTTACAGGAGTAGCCATGCGCATTCTTCTCGTCGAAGACGACCAGGCATTGGGCGAAGGCATTCGAACCGCATTGAAACCGGAGGGCTACACCGTCGACTGGCTGCAGGACGGTGCCAGCGCGCTGCATGCGCTGAGCCACGAGAGTTTCGAGCTGGCCATCCTCGATCTGGGCTTGCCGCGCATGGACGGCCTGCAGGTGCTCAAGCACCTGCGTGCCGCGGCCAACCCGGTGCCGGTGCTGGTGCTCACGGCGCGTGACGCCACCAGCGACCGCATCGCCGGCCTCGATGCCGGCGCCGACGACTACCTGATCAAACCCTTCGATGTCGCCGAACTCAAGGCACGCCTGCGTGCCCTGCTGCGGCGCAGCTTCCAGCGCCCCGAACCGGCGCTGGAATACCGTGGTATCCGCCTCGACCCGGCCAGCCAGGTGGTCGAGTACCAGGGCAATACCGTCAGCCTGCCGCGCAAGGAATTCCTGCTCCTGCATGAACTGTTGATCCAGCCCGGTCGCGTACTGACCCGCGACAAGCTGCAGCAGGCGCTCTATGGCTGGGACGAAGAAGTGGAAAGCAACGCCCTGGAAGTGCACGTGCACCACCTGCGCAAGAAATTCTTCCCGGAGCTGATCCGCACCGTGCGTGGCGTCGGCTATCTGGTGGACAAATGAGGCTGCTGAAAGTCCTCGGCTCCATCCGTACCCGCCTGCTGGTTCTCCTGTTGCTGATGCTGGCCGCCAGCTTCGGCCTGATCAGCCACAAGATCTATAACGACTCGGTGCATGAGGTGCGCGAGCTGTTCGACGCCCAGCTCTCGCAGACCGCGCGCCTGCTCATGGGCCTGGTGCGTCACGACCTCGATGATGAAGGCCGCCGCGAGATGCAGGCGGTACTCGATGAAGCGCTGCTGCTGCATAAGTCGCAGAACCCGGACAACCTGCTGGGCCACGAATACGAAGGCAAGCTGGCCTTCCAGATGCTCGATGACGACGGCAAGCTGCTGTTCCAATCCGCCAGCGCCCCTCCAGGCTTGCTCAACGACATGATCGAACAGCTCGGCCTGGTGCTACCCAACGATGGCCAGCCCATGCGCGAACGCCTGGCGCAACTGGCCCGCTACCTGATCGGTTACCACACGCTGAGCATCGGTGAGCATCGCTGGCGCGTGTTCGTTCTGCATGACAGCCGCGACTATCACTGGGTACTGGCCGGTGAGCGTGAAGATGTGCGCGGCGAGTTGATCGGCAAGATCGCCCAGCGCAGCCTGCAGCCCCTGCTGGTCGGCCTGCCGCTGGTCGGTCTGCTGCTGTGGTTGGCGGTGGGCTGGGGCCTGAACCCGCTGCAACGAATGGCCGATGCCATCCGTGGCCGGGCACCGGATAGCCTGGCACCACTGGTCTTCCCGCCCTTGCCGACCGAACTGGAGCCGATGGCGGCGGCGCTCAACCGCCTGCTGATGCAGGTCAACCAGTTGCTCGACCAGGAAAAGCGCTTCATCGCCGACGCGGCCCACGAGTTGCGCACACCGCTGGCGGTGCTGCGTATCCACGCGCAGAACGCGCTGGAAGCACCCGATGCCGGCGACCGCGACGAAGCCCTGCGCCAGTTGGCAGGCGGCGTCGACCGCGCCACCCGCGTGGTCGCGCAACTGCTCACCCTGGCCCGCCTCGACCCCAACAGCGTGCGCCTGAGCATGGGCAATCTGGATCTGCTGGCGTTCCTGCGTGGTGAGCTGGCCGAGCTGACGCCACTGGCGCTCAATCGCCAGCAGGATCTGATTCTCGAAGCTGGCGAAGGCGGCAACTACCAGTTGATCGCCGACGCACCGAGCCTGGGCATCCTGCTGCAGAACCTGATCAGCAATGCCGTGCAATACACCCCGGCCGGCGGCTGCATCCAGGTGCACTTGCTGGCCGATGCGCAGGCGCTGGTGCTGCAGGTGCAGGACAGTGGTCCGGGCGTGCCGGCCGACATGCGTGAGCGTTTGTTCGAGCGTTTCTTCCGCCTCGGCGAAGGCCAGGGCGCGGGGCTCGGACTGTCGATCGTGCGCCGCGTGGTGGAACTGCATCAGGGCAGCATCAGCCTGGAAGACTCCCCGCTGGGCGGCCTGCAGGTCAGCGTGCGCCTGCCAAGGCGCACGGCTTGAGGCGCGGATAGATCCGCGCCTGCCTTCTGATAAAACTATTGATCAGATAGAGACAATCCGTTTTCTCAATCGCCCTTCCCCATCGATCATGGCCGCCTGTTCGCCACCACTCACAGGAGCCCGACCCATGAGCCTGATCAAACGTTTCTTCCAGCCAACCCGCCCCGCTCAGCAAGCCGTTACGCCGAGCGTGGAAGATCACCCGAATTTCTGGATGTACCCGTGATTCATCCGGCCGCGCCGACCAGCCGCAGCGGCACCGGGCGCCCGGCCTTCTGCGCCAGGTAGCGGGTGCAGCTGACGCGCAGGAAGGAAGCGAAATTGACCACCTCGCCACGGAAGTCCATCACCTCTTCATAGAGTTTGGCGATCAACTGGTTGGTGGTCATGCCATCGACCTCGGCGATTTCGCTGAGGATGTCCCAGAACTGGTTTTCCAGGCGCAAGGTGGTCACCACGCCACGAATGCGCAGCGAGCGTGAGCGCGATTCGTAGAGGATGGGGTCGGCCTTCACATAGAGTTCGCACATCAGGTGTGTCCTCAAAGGTAGGGCGGGTGCAACCCGCCACGCGTGGACTGACGAATGTCCATGATGCGCCCCGGGCTGCGTACGGGCTACGGGCTTTACAGGCGAATTTCCGTGCCCAGCACCTTGAGAAACGCCGCCAGCCAGGCGGGGTGCGCAGGCCAGGCCGGCGCAGTGACCAGCGTGCCCTGGACGTGGGCCTGATCCACCGGGATGTCGACATAGGTGCCACCCGCTAGGCTGACTTCCGGGCCGCAGGCCGGATAGGCACTGCACTCACGCCCCTGCAACACACCGGCTGCTGCCAGCAACTGGGCGCCGTGGCAGACGGCAGCGATGGGCTTGTCGGCGCTGGCGAAGGCCTTGACCAGGGCGATTACCTCGGCATTCAGGCGCAGGTATTCCGGCGCGCGGCCACCGGGAATGACCAGGGCATCGTAATCTTCGGCACGTACCTTGGCGAAGTCGAAGTTCAGCACAAAGTTGTGCCCCGGCTTCTCGCTGTAGGTCTGGTCACCCTCGAAATCGTGGATGGCGGTGCGCACCGTTTGCCCGGCGCTCTTGCCCGGACAGACCGCATGCACGATGTGACCAACCATCTGCAATGCCTGGAAGGGCACCATGGTCTCGTAGTCCTCGGCGTAGTCGCCGACCAGCATCAGAATCTTCTTGGCAGCCATGATCGTCTCCTGAAGGTGGGGGGAACGGCCTCATTATTCGCCTGTTTTTCCACCCTCGGGTAACAACCGGGTACTACGTGTTCAGATCCCGACCTTGTCCAACGCCTGGCCAATCGAGCGCCAGAAGCCTCGCTGCGGCCGCTCCGGGTCTTCCTGGCTGGCGGCGATATGCTCCGCCGGCTGCACCCGTCGGGTGGCACCGAGCTCGCTCTCGGCCAACTCGGCGGACACCCGCTGCAGCGGCCCCTCGCCGGCACTGTCCAGGCCGCTGCTGCTGGGCGGCGGGCCGTCCTCGTCGTAGCGCAGGTAATAGCTGGCACCGACGGCGGCATCGAGGGTAAAGCTGGCGATCAGGGTGAAATCCAGCGGCCCGTCGGCCAGCAACGTCCAGAAACTGCCCGCCAGCGGGCGGCGCATCTCCAGCTTGTAGCTGGCGGCGTCGACCTCCAGCAGCAGATGGCCGTTGCTCGGCAGGCTGCCAACCAGGCGGTTGTCGATAAACAATCCTGGCGCCTCCAGCTCCTGGTCGGCCCAGTCGCTGCGCGGGCGGTAGAGGTAGACCAGTGCATGGTTTTCGTCGCTTAGCTGCTGCGGCGAGAAGGCCTCGCCATCCAGCTCGCCGAAGAAGGCGCCAGGGGTCGAACAACCGGCGAGCAGAGCGACAGGCAATGACAGCAGCAGACGGCGCATCAAGGCTTCCCTGTTATTAGGCAGATGCACCGAGCTTAGTCGGCCAGCGAGGCGCAGGCACCCGACGAAAGTGCGGGTCGCGACCTATGCGGATCGCTCACGAAAAAGGCCGGCATCGCTGCCGGCCTTGTGCGGTTCGCCTACTGCTTAGAGCGCGTATTTCTGCAGGTTCGCCATCATTTCCTTGAGCGCCTCGACGTTGTCAGCCGGGTGCGCGGCACCTTCGAAATCACAAATGCGCTGCCACTGCGCGGCAACGTCATCGGGGCTGAAGCCGGCCTTGGGATCGAAGCCAGCGCCCAGGCTGCGCTCCCAGCGCACCTTGCCAACCCAGCCACCGCCGACCTCGAACAGGCCACCGGTGTCCTGGCAGGCGGCGCTGCCGAGGTACACCACCAGCGGGCTGACCAGCTCGGGTTTGAGCTGCTCGAACACCTGTGGCGGGATCAGCCCTTCGGTCATGCGCGTGGCACCGGTCGGGGCGATGGCGTTGACCAGGATGTTGTTCTTGCGCCCTTCGATGGCCAGGGTGCGGGTCAGGCCGTACAGGCCAAGCTTGGCCATGCCGTAGTTGCTCTGGCCGAAGTTGCCGTAGATGCCGGAGGTGGACGAGGTGAAGATCACCCGGCCGAAGTTCTGCTCGCGCAGGTGAGGCCAGGCAGCGTGAGTGGTCTTGTAGGCGCCCTCGACGTGCACCTTGTAGACCAGATCCCAGTCGGCGTCCTCCATCTTGTGGAAGCTCTTGTCGCGCAGGATGCCGGCGTTGTTGACCAGCACGTCGATGCGGCCGAAATGATCCAGCGCGGTTTGTACGATTTTGTCGCCATCGGTCACCGAATCATGGTTGGCCACGGCGGTGCCGCCAAAGGCGCGAATCTCTTCCACCACCTTGTCGGCGGCGGAGGCGTTGGCGCCTTCACCGTGGGTGCTGCCTCCCAGATCGTTGACCACCACCTTGGCGCCATGGCGGGCGAACAGCAGCGCATGGGCACGGCCCAGACCACCGCCGGCACCGGTGACTATCACCACTTGATCTTCGAAACGGACGGTATCGTTCATCGGGCAGGCTCCTCGGGCAGATTGCGAATGTCCCGAGTGTCAGGCAGCCCCGCGAGCTTCACAAGGCCGCGCGGGGCACCTGAATGGCAGGCGATAATGCGACCTTATCGTTCATGCCTGACGAATCAGACTGAGGTGGTTGTACAGGTGCATCACGTGCGCTTCGGCATACTCGGCATGCGTCAGCGCGCCATAGGCGAAATGCGGCTGCAGTTCCCCCGAATAGGCCGCGAAGCGTTCGAAGGCTGCGCGCAGGCGCTGCAGTGCCGCCTCCTGGCTGCTCGGTTCGGCCAGCGGGGCTGCACCGGGAATGGGTTCATCCAGCGCATGACGCATCGCACCTCGGGCGCTGAACACGGCAAAGGCAGCCGGGCCGAGACTGCTGCGAAACCAGGTCGGCTTGAGCTGCGGATAACCATCGATGGAATAGTCGATGCTTTGCGCGCAGTGGTTGAACACTTCACTTGGGCTCCAGCCACGGATGCTGCTGAGCTGCCGCCCAGCAAGCGAATCCAGCACCTGACGTGCGCCATCCAGCGTCAGCGCGGCCGGACGAGGGCCGCTGGGCAATGCCCAGAAACCCGCACCCAGCGCGGCCACACCGCCCAGGGCGGCACCTTTCAGAAGCGTTCTGCGTTGCATGCCATGGACTCCAGGCGATCACGAAATTGCAGGTAATGCCCGAGCACTTCGGCGGGTGCCTCGAGCTGTGGATAATGTCCGATCCCGTCGAGCAGAACGGTATCGGCGTTTTCGATCAGCTCCCGGTAGCGCGCCACCATATGGGCACCGGAAATCGGGTCGAAGGCGCCGTCGATGACCAGCATCGGCACGCGCGTGGCCTGCATGGCCGCCACCCAGCGCTCGCGCTGCTGGCGCCGCTCGGGCATGTAGCGGATCAGGCGGTGCATCACCGCTGGGCCGGCGTTGTATTCGACCAGTCGCCACAGGTCATCCAGTTCGTCATCGCTGGCCTGAGTCTGCGGGCCGAAGATTCGGGCAAAACTCTGCGCCAGGCTGCGCCGCGAGAACAGCCGGCCGATCAGCGGCCCGAACGGCCCGAGCAACAGCTTCTGCACGCGCACCGGATGATGGGTTTCGGGGAACAACCCACCATTGAGGAACACGCAACTGGCCAGCGCCAGGCGCCCGTCCTGATGCCGGGCGATCAGCTCCTGCGCCACGCTGTCGCCATAGTCATGGGCCAGCACGTGCACGGGGCGCTGCTCGCCGATATGCGCCAGCAACGCCTGCTGCAGATCGGCCTGCTCCAGCAGGCTGTAGGCATGGCCACGGGGCTTGGCGGAATAACCGAAGCCGAGCATGTCGCAGGCGATCAGGCGATAACGCTCGGCCAACGGCGCCCACAGGCGATGCCAATCCCAGCTCGCGGTGGGAAAGCCGTGGATCAGCAGTAGCGGCTCGGCCTCGGCAGAGCCGGCGACCCAGTAGCGGATGGCATGGCCGTGAAAATCCAGCGTCCGGCTCCGAGCGCGCCAGTCCTCCAGGGCGATCCCTGGCAAGTCGCTCACTGGTCGTAACCCGGCATCTGCTGGTCGAGCTTGCGCAGCAACGCCGGCCAGGGCAGCGAGCCGCCCATGCCCTGTGGCGTCTTCATCACGCCCGTAATCATCGCCTGGGCGCCATCGAGAATCTGCTGCGGAATATGGATCAGCTCGGCGCCGCCGCTCTGCGCCATGACCTGGATCTCGCAGGCACGCTGCATGATGAACATGCCGAGGAAGGCATCGGCGATGTTGCCGAAAGCGGTGAGCAGGCCATGGTTGGGCAGGATCATGAAGTTCTTGTCGCCCAGATCCGCCTGCAGCCGCGCCTTCTCGTCGTGGTTCAGCGCCACCCCTTCATAGCCGTGATAGGCCAGGCTGGCGAGGACGAACAGCGATTGCTGCGACAGCGGCAACAAACCCTGCTTCTGCGCCGACACGGCGATGCCGGCGGCCGTATGGATATGCAGCACGCAGCCGACATCGGGGCGCACCTCATGCACGGCACTGTGGATGGTGTAGCCCGCCGGGTTGATGTCGAAGGGACTGTCCATCAGCTTGGTGCCGGCCAGGTCGACCTTGATCAGGCTCGAGGCGGTGATCTCGTGGAACATCAGACCGTAGGGGTTGATGAGGAAATCCTCGGTACCCGGCACCTTGGCGGAGATATGGGTGAAGATCAGGTCGTCCCAGCCATACAGCGCGATCAGCCGGTAGCAGGCGGCCAGGTCGACACGGGCGCGCCATTCGGCTTCGGAAACCTGATTCTTGACGACGGGCAGTTGCAACGGAGCGTTCACGGCGGACACCTCGATCTTGTTATGGGTCGGTGGTGTCGGCAGTCTAGCCGTGGCGCCAGAGCATGCTAGTCGCCCTGGCAGCCATCTTCATGGCTTTGCAGGTCAGAAGGCCGGCGGGACGCTGCGATAGCAGGATATTCGCCTTCGTTATAGAAGCAGGAGCAACAGCGGCGCGGCGAAGAAATTCAGCAATCCCATCAGCACCATCACCAGCCCGGCGACGGTACCCTCCTCGTTGCCCACCTCCAGCGCCCTGGCCACGCCGGCACCGTGAGCCCCGACGCCGAGCAGCGCACCACGCGCCAGCGCCGTCTTCAGCGGCAACCAACGCAGCAGCAAGCCACCGGCTGCCGCACCGAAAACGCCGGTGAGCATGACGAAGATCGCTGTCAGTTCGGCCACGCCGCCGAGGCGCTGGGCGATGGGCATGGCGAAGGGCGTGGTGATCGAACGCGGCACCAGCGAGCGACTGACCTCGCTATCCAGTGCCAGGGCACCGGCCAGCCACCAGGAACTGGCGATGGCCACCGTGCTCCCCACCAACATGCCACCGAGCAATGCCGGCCAGTGTCGCGCCAGCAACGCGCGCTGCTGCCAGATGGGTACAGCGAAGGCCACCGTGGCAGGGCCGAGCATCATCATCAGCCAGTGAGTGTTGCCGATGTACTCCGCATAACGCGTATGCAGCGGAATGGCCAGCGCCAGCAACAGCAGCGGCACCATGATCAGCGGCGAGAGCAGATAACGGCCACTGCGCCGATACAGCCAGCGGCTCAGGCCATAGGCGCCCAGGGTCAGTGCCAGCCACAGCAGGGGCATGGGCTCAAGGCTCATGGCGCAAGCTCCTGCGGCACAACAGCTCCACGGTCAGGGCGGTGAATACCATCACCAACAGTGTGCTGCTGCCGATCACCAGCAGAATGCGCCAGCCTTCGCTGCGCAGCAGGCTGCCATAGTCGAGCAGGCTCATCAGTGCCGGGATGAAGAACAGCAGCATCTCCGCCAGCAGCAAACCCGCGCCCAGTTGTAGCGCTGCCGGCTCGACCCGGCCACTGGCAAAAGCCGCCAGCAGCAAACCCAGCCCGATGACGCCACCGGGAACCGGCCAGCCCAGATAGGCAGCCAGCCAGCTACCGAACAGATACAGGCCGATCAGGATCGCCAGTTCGAAGCAAAGACGGGAAAAACGGCGGATGCGAGCCATGCGTAAAGCTCCAGAGGATATGGCCGACAGCTTATTCCCCGGCCTATCATCACCAAAGCGAATTGTCAGAATCGAGGCCATTCCATAATGGAATTCAAACAACTGCGCAGCTTTGCCGAGGTGGTGCGTCAGGGCGGTTTCACCCAGGCCGCCGCCGTGCTGCATACCAGTCAGTCGGCCGTCAGCAAACAGGTCGCCCAACTGGAGT
The DNA here is from genome assembly GCF_034683865.1 of Pseudomonas sp. C11. NCBI lineage: Bacteria > Pseudomonadati > Pseudomonadota > Gammaproteobacteria > Pseudomonadales > Pseudomonadaceae > Pseudomonas > Pseudomonas sp. C11. Next base: position 52,354 of record NZ_JAWIIP010000017.1, on the reverse strand, counting down.
CTCGCCTGGGTGTCCGTCTGCTGGAACGGCACGGCCCGCACCTGCGCCTGACCGATGCCGGCGAGGTCGTGCGCCGTCGCGCCGAGGACTTCCTGCGCCTGCAGCAGGAGCTGTCGCGCGAACTCGACGACCTGAACCAGCTGGTTCGCGGTGAACTGCGTCTGGGCTTGCCCATGCTCGGTAGCGACGCACTGTTCGCCGGCCTGTTCGCTGAATACCGGCGCCGTTATCCAAAGATCACCATCAGCCTCGCCGAGGGGGGCAGCAAGATGGTCGAGCGCATGGTGCTCAACGGCGAACTGGAGATCGGCGCAGCTCTGCAGCCGAGCGATCCGTCTTTCGCCTACCGACCGTTCTGCAACGAACCCCTGGATATCCTCCTGCCCGCCCAGCATCCGCTGGCAAGCCAGCAGGGCCTGCGCCTGGAACAGTTGGCCGAGACACCCTTTCTGCTCTACCAGCAGAGCTTCACCCTCAATGATCGCCTGCTCCTGGCCTGCCAGCGCCTGGGTTTCACCCCGCAGGAGGGTGGACGCAGCGGCCAGGCGGACTTCCTCGCCGCCCTGGTGGCCGCCGGTCAGGGTGTGGTGCTGCTACCCCGCGTAGTGGCGCGCAGCCTCGAACGGCCAGGCGTCGTCAGGAGAACGCTACTGGGCTCGGATCTGCGCTGGGATATCGCGTTCATCTGGCGCCGCGACGCCTACCTGTCGCGAGCCGCGCAGGCCTGGCTCGACCTGCTCGCTCCAGCGCAGGGCACCGCTGAAAACCTGGGCGAGACCGCCAGCGCAAGGCACAACGAGCAACGGGAGTGACAAACGAGGGCTACCCGGAGCAGGCGTTAGCGAATCACAAGAGGAGAGGTTTAGCGGTACCCTCAAAGCCAATAGCCATCACCGCTCAGCCGCGACGGCCAACGCGACTATCAGGCCTGCAGCGCCTTGGCGAAGGCCTGCAGCCAGGGTTCGGCATCGCTTTCCGGAGTGACGGTTTCGCTCGCATCCAGGCGCAGCATCTCAACCACCTCGCGCAACCCCAGCTCGGCATAGAGTTCGCGGATCAGCTCACCGCCGCCGCAATAGGTGTCGTAGCTGGAATCGCCGAGGGCCAGCACCGCCGCCGGACGGCCACTCCAGGCCGGCAGGCGGTCGCGGATTTCGCTGTACAGCGGCAGCAGGTTGTCCGGCAGTTCGCCCATGCCGGTGGTGGAGGTCACGGTAAGGAATGCATCCGGCGCAAAGGCCAGCAGTTCTTCCAGGCTCATGTTCGACTTGTGCCAGGCTTCCAGCCCGGCGGCCTTGAGCTGGCGCTCGGCATGGCGAGCAACTTCTTCGGCCGTACCGTAGACCGAGCCCGAGAGGATGGCGACTTTCATGACAACTCCGGATACAGGAAAAACGCCGCGCATTATGCCGCAAGTGGACAGCCTGACCCGATGTTTTAGAATGCAGCGATACTTCTTGCGGAATTGCCTCCATGATCAATGCCAAACTGCTGCAACTGGTAGTCGACGCCTCCAACGATGGAATCGTGGTGGCCGAGCAGGAGGGCGATGACAATATCCTGATCTACGCCAATGCTGCGTTCGAACGCCTGACCGGCTATGCCAGCGACGACATCCTCTACCAGGATTGCCGCTTCCTGCAGGCCGGAGACCGTGCCCAGATTGGCCTGCAGGCCATTCGCGAGGCGGTCAAGGCCAACAAACCCTGCCGCCAGATCATCCGCAACTACCGCAAGGATGGCAGCCCGTTCTGGAACGAACTGTCGATCACCCCGGTGCTCAACGAAAGCGACCAGCTCACCTACTACATCGGCATCCAGAAGGACGTCACCGAGCAGGTGGAAGCCCAGCAGCGCGTGCGCGAGCTGGAAAGCGAAGTGGCGGCGCTGAAAGCCGAGATCGAACGCCTGAAAAACTGACGAACGTACAAAACTAACGGCCCGAGGCACGGTCTGCTGTGAGTGAACCTCTTGCAGTGACCGTCATGCACAACGACACACTCCTGACCCAGGCTGAAATCGACTTCATCCAGACCCTGAGCACGCAGCCCAGCCCAAGGGCGGCGTTGCCGGAAGACGCCAAGCTGGCCATCGGCGAACAGCTCGGCGAGCTGTTGGAGCGCCTTGGCGCCGACGAACAGCTCAGCCTGGATACCCACAGCCAGAACGAGCACCTCAGCTATCCCCTGCGCCTGGTGCGTACAGGACGCCAACCCGCACGCCTGGAACTGGGCGCGCCACTGATTCTGGAAACGGGCGAAGTCGAAAGGCCGTGGCGTCTGCGCCTGCCGCAAGCCCTGCCGTTACTGGACAACCATGGTCAAGCAGTGCCTGATCTTATGGTGCTGGAACTGTCGAGCAACGGCATGCTGCTGCGGCAACGCACTGTGATGCCTGCGGAGCGCCTGCTGCGCGGCAGCCTGCAGTTGTCGGACACGGTTTGCGTACGGATCGAGGGGCACCTGGTCAGACGCGTCGGCCGTGGCCGTTACGCCTATCACCTGCAACCGCTGTGCGCACAGGACGAGCAGCAGTTGCGGGAATTTCTCTTCGAGCATCACCGCGCTGGGCAGCTCAGCGAAGCGATCGCCTGAGCGGCTCAGGTGTCCAGATGGCCGGCGAGAAACTGCCGCAGCCGCCGTTGCATCAAGCGCCCTTCATTGCCCAGGCACGCGATGGGCGAACCGGCTAGGGCGTCTTCGGCGAGATCCGAGCTGTCGCCCGCCAGCAACAGCGGGCAATCCAGGCTGAGCGCCAAACGTGCCAGTTGCCGCGGAAATTCATCGCCCGGCGGCTGGTTGCTGAAGACCACCAAGGCCTGAGGCCGCATGCGCTCGCAGATCAATGCCAGATCGGTGAACGGAATACCGGGCCCCATGACCGTGGCCTGAGCATCATGACCACTCAGCATCAACGCAGCTACCAGCAGTTCCAGCTCGCGGCAATGGCCGGGCAGTGCCGTCAGCAGAATCGGCTCGCGCGTATCGTCACGCCCAAGCTGCAGTCGCTGCCAGCAACGCCCGCGCAGAAAGCCGTCGAGCATCAGCCACTCGCTACGCTGGCCGACCTCATCCTGGCGCAGGAGCAACTCCTGCCACAGCGGCATGAAGATGTCCTGGAACACCACCGGCAAGGGGTAGCAGGAGAAGATCTGCCCGTACAGCCGTTCCAGTCGTCGTTCATCGAAGCCTTGCAGGGCTAGCCGCACCTGCTCCTGCCACTGCCCCCAGTCATCGCTGCTGACCTCCTCGTAGGCGGGCGTGACGACGCTGCGGTTGCTGGCGCTCTTGGCCAGGATCGAGCCGACCTTGCTGACCGCGACACCACGTTCGATCCAGGCGAGGATGCTGCGTACCGCATCGATATCGGCTTGCGAATACAAGCGATGGCCGCTGTCGGTTCGGGTCGGCTGAATCAGACCATAACGCCGCTCCCAGGCACGCAGCGTCACCGGGTTGACCCCGGTAAGACGGGAAACCTCGCGGATGGGGAACAGCTCTTCCTGCTTCAAAGCGCTGGACGCTAGCGATGTGACGGAGGCGAGTTCGGGCATGGCTTCGGGCATCGTGGCAACGAATGTACGGGGATTGTAACCCAGCTTTACCGGGCTTACATTGTGCAAAAGTTATACAAGGCAATCTCATGCACAACCCTGCCTGGCCATTGACCCTTTATTTCGACGGAGACTGCCCGCTCTGCGCGCGTGAAATCCGCATGCTCAGCCGCCACGCAGCGCCGGAGCGTCTGCTTCTGGTGGATATTTCTGCCGAGGACTTCGATCCACTGCCGCTGGGCCACTCACTGACGGCGATGCAGGATCGCCTGCACGCCCGCTGGGCCGATGGCACCTGGTTGCAGGGCCTCGATGCCAGCCTCTGGAGCTGGGAAGCCGCGGGCCTGGGAGCCTGGGTGGCGCCCTTGCGCTGGCGAGCGCTGCGCCCCCTGCTGGAATGGGGCTATCGACTGTTTTGCCGCCTGCGCCCTCACCTGGCGCGGTTGCCGCACCCTGACGGTGCAGCGCGCTGCCGAAAAGGCGGCGCCTGCTCAACCCAACGCCCACCGTCAGCGGGCGCTGGCTAATTTTCGCAAAACGGGAATAATCCTTGCTGCATTGTTCGTCGAGCACATCACCCCGTGCTCGACCACGCCCAACGCCCTACCCCGGCTGACGGCAACACTCGAGGAGATACACAATGTCCCCCGTTACCCTGATGGTGGCGCGCCGCGTCGCCGATGGCCGTTATCACGACTTCATCACCTGGCTGCGCGAAGGCGAGCATCTGGCCACCGACTTTCCGGGCTACCTGGGCTCCGGCGTGCTGGCACCACCGCCGGGCGATGATGAATTCCAGATCGTATTCCGTTTCAGCGATGAGCAAACCATGGCGGCCTGGGAGCATTCAGCCTCGCGCCAGGCCTGGCTCACACGCGGCAGCGGCCTGTTCGCCCAACCCCAGGAAAAACGTGCAGTCGGCCTCGATGCCTGGTTCGGCAGCGCCCATCGCCAGCCCCCGCGCTGGAAGCAGAGCGTGGCCATCTGGCTGGCGTTCTTTCCGGTATCGCTGGCGTTCAACCTGCTGTTCGGCGCCTGGCTCGGCGAGCTCTCGCTGGTCACGCGCATCCTGCTCTCAACCCTGGCGCTGACGCCATTGATGACCTACCTGTTCATCCCGCTGTCGACACGCCTGCTGGAACCCTGGTTACACGCCCCGACCAGCCACCGCCCTACTCGTCAGGCGGCCAGCATCGGTAAATCCTGATCGCCATGCAGCACCTCCTCGGCCAGCTTGATGCTGGCCGATTTCGTTCTGACGCCGAAAGCCCAGACCTGTACAAAACAATCACTAAGTACAGGATAAGTACAAAATGACAGGCCGCCACTTTTTCGAACAAAAGCCTTTTATCTCAATAAAATAGGCCTCTTCCGCACTGCCAGCCGCAAAACCACATATCACGCAGGGTTGTACAACATAGGACTCTGGTATAACTTTGTCCTCGGCCTGGTGAGTACCGCCTGCCACTGGTCAGGTATCCCGAGGCGGTACAGCCAGGCCTTCATCTTTCCTGCACGAGTCGCACATGAGCGCTGCCAGCTTTCCCATTCTGATTACCGGCGCCGGCCAACGGGTCGGCCTGTACTGCGCCGAGCGCCTGCTCGACGAAGGCCAGTCGGTGATCGTCAGCTACCGCCAGGAGCGCGACAGCATCGTGCGCCTGCGTGAGCGCGGCGCCATCGCCCTGCAGGCAGACTTCGGTGACGAGGCCGGCATCCTGGCCTTCGTCGAACAGCTAAAGGGGCAATGCAGCGGCCTGCGCGCCATCGTCCACAACGCCTCGCAATGGCTCGCCGAAACACCGGGCGAGGAAGCCGAAGCCTTCCGCCAGCTGTTCAGCGTGCACATGCTCGCGCCCTACCTGATCAACCTGCATTGCAGCGACCTGCTGTTGCAGTCGGCGCAGGCCGATATCGTCCATGTCAGCGATGACGTGGTGCGCAAGGGCAGCGCCAATCGTCCGGCCTACTGTGCCAGCAAGGCGGGGCTGGAAAGCCTCACGCTGTCGTTCGCTGCGCGCCTGGCGCCCCGCATCAAGGTCAATGCCATCGCCCCGGCATTGCTGATGTTCAACGACACGGACGACCAGGCTTACAGAACAAAGACCCTGGCCAAATCGGCACTGGGCATCGAGCCTGGGCCACAAGCGTTCTACCAGAGCTTGCGCTACCTGCTGGACAACCCCTACGTCACCGGAACAACCCTTACCCTCAACGGCGGCCGTCACCTCAAGTGACGCTCTGCCCAGGACACTGCCATGAGCGAACCCCTCTCCCAACACTATCGCGAGATTCTTGTCGGCCTCGGTGAAAACCCGGAACGCGAAGGCCTGCTCGACACGCCCAAGCGCGCGGCCAAAGCCATGCAGTACCTTTGCCATGGCTACCAGCAGTCGCTGGAAGAAATCGTCAACGGCGCGCTGTTCGAGTCCGACAACGACGAGATGGTGATCGTCAAGGACATCGAGCTGTACTCGCTGTGCGAGCATCACCTGCTGCCCTTCATCGGCAAGGCGCACGTGGCTTACATCCCCACCGGCAAGGTACTGGGGCTGTCCAAGGTCGCTCGCATCGTCGACATGTTCGCTCGCCGCCTGCAGATCCAGGAAAACCTCACCAAGCAGATCGCCGATGCCATCCAGCGTGTCACCAACGCGGCAGGCGTGGCCGTGGTGATCGAAGCCAAGCACATGTGCATGATGATGCGCGGCGTGGAGAAGCAGAACTCGGTGATGAGCAGCTCGGTGATGCTGGGTGCCTTCCGCGAGTCGTGCAACACTCGTCATGAATTCCTGCAACTGATCGGACGGAACAACTGATGCCGCGACTGGAACCCGGAATGGCGCGCATCCGCGTCAAGGATCTGCGCCTGCGCACCTACATCGGTATCAAGGAAGAGGAGATCAACAACAAGCAGGACGTGTTGATCAACCTGACCATCCTCTATCCGGCCGTGGACGCGGTACAGGTCAATGACATCGAGCATGCCCTCAACTACCGCACCATCACCAAGGCGATCATCGCCCATGTGGAAGGCAATCGCTTCGCCCTGCTCGAACGCCTGACCCAGGAAATCCTCGACCTGATCATGACCCACCAGGCCGTGCGCTACGCCGAGGTCGAAGTAGACAAGCCGCACGCGCTGCGCTTCGCCGAGTCGGTATCGATCACCCTGGCCGGTCATCGCTAGACCGGCTTCGTGCTCGGCTTGCCGGCCTGCGGGGCGGCTTTATATCATCGCCGCCACCCACTGCCCCCGGAGAGCCCAGCATGACCGAGCAAGAACGCCTCGAACTGGAAGCCGCCGCCTTTCGCGCCCTCGTGCAGCATCTGCGCACCCGTCCCGATGTACAGAACATCGACCTGATGAACCTGTCCGGCTTCTGCCGCAACTGCCTGTCCAAGTGGTACAAGGCCGCTGCCGATGACATCGGCGTCGAACTGAGCCCGGATCAGGCACGTGAAGCGGTGTACGGCATGCCCTACGCCGACTGGAAAGCCAAGTACCAGAAAGAAGCAACCGCCGAACAGAAAGCCGCTTTCGAAAAAGGAAAACCGCAATGACCACCCTCGCCGACCTGCGCAACCGCTTGCAGCAGGACGACTTCGCCTTCAGCGAGACCCTGGCCTTCGTCGCCGAGTACTACGACTATCAGCCCAGCGCCTTCCGTAATGGCACTGTGGAAAACGCCGCTGGTCAGAACGAAGGCTCCTGCAAGACCCTGGGTCTTGCCCTGCTCGAAGGCTTCAGCACGGATGAAGCGCTACGCGCCTTTGGCGAGCACTACCGCAGCGTGCTGGCCACTCCCGAGGGCAGCGACCACGGCAACATTCGCGCGCTGATGGCCCATGGCCTGGAAGGCGTCCAGTTCGAGCGCCAGCCCCTGTCCCACAAAGTCTGAGGCAGTCGCGCAAAAACTTGCACAACTGTAGCAAAAAGCTGACAGACATCACTTAGCCATCACGCTATTCTGCGCGCCATCACGATTCATGGAACACGAGGGAATGTGTTCTGCGCGCAGTGTCTGCGCCCCCTCCTGTTCCATGCCTGGCATGGAGTCGCACGATGCAGCAGACCCTGGTATGGAAGCCCTGGTACACCCCTGGCGTGGAAACCCTGCGCCTCAGCCACGATGCCAATGGCATCCATGCCACCAGCCATCTCATGCAGGTGGTCAAGGGCGACAGCATCGTCGCCAACTACCTCATCGACTGTGATTCGCGCTGGCGCTTCCGCCGCCTCTGGCTCAAGGTGGACAATCACGGCCAGCGCAGCCTGTGCCTGCAACGTGATATGCGCGGCAACTGGCTGCTAGACGGTCAACCCCGCCCCGACCTGCAGGACTGTCAGCACGTCATGCTCTCGGCCTCGCCCTTCACCCACACGCCGATCCTGCAACGCAGTGCCCTGGAAGCCGGGCAGAGCGAGGAGCTTCAGGTCGCCTACGTGGACATGCTGAGCCTGAAGGTCGAACCCCGCTGGAAGCGCTACCGCTGCGTGCACCACCAGGCTGGCGAAAGCCTGTACCACAGCCAGGTGGAAGGTCGTGCCGACGAGGAACTCAGCGTCGACGACCAGGCCCTGCTGCTCAAGGTCAGCGAGAAGTACCTGCGCCTCAGCCAGCGCGACCTGAAGGTCAGCGCGCTGGTGTAAGGCTCAGCTTAAATAGGCAGTTGCCCGAACATCCAGCGCAGCAGAAAGAACACCAGCAAACCGCCGCCGATAGTCGCCAGCAGATGCCGGCTGAAGGCCGCAATGCCGATGGCCACCAGACCGGCGATCAGGTAGGCGTTGTCCACTTCGAACGCCCAGTGCTGGCCGTCGGGCATCAGCATGCCGGGCACCACGATCGCCGTCAGCACGGCGGTGGGTACGTAGTGCAGGCCCTGACGTACCAACGGCGGAAAGCGCAGCTCAGGAAAGGCGAACAGGCTGTAACGGGTGGCGAAGGTGATCGCCAGCATGCCGAGAATCAACCACCAGATATCCATCACGCGCCCTCCTCCATCGCCGGCAGCCCACACCGTTCCAGCCACACGCCGACGAAGATGCCACTGGCGGCAGCCGCCATCAGCCCGAGCTTGTACGGCAAACCGTGGCAGACCAGCGCCACGCCAGCCGCAACCAGCGCCGCAGCCACCTGCGGACGATTGCGCAGCATCGGCACGACGATGCCGATGAAGGTCGCCAGCATGGCGAAGTCCAGCCCCCAGTCGCCGATATTCGGGATCGCCCGGCCGAACAGAACGCCGATCAGGGTGCATGCCAGCCAGTTGACGTACATGGCCAGCGCCGCGCCGAGGAAATACCAATGCCGATGCTCGGCCTGATCGCCGCGCAGGTAGCGCTGCTGCACCACCGCATAGGCTTCGTCGGTCAGCCAGAACGCCAGCGGCATGCGCCAGCGCTTGGGCAGATGACGTACGTAGGGCTGCAGACTGGCGCTGTACAGGGCATGCCGCAGGTTGACCACGACCGTGGTCAGCAGCACCACGGCAACGCCGGCACCACCGCTCAGCAGGCTGATGGCGATGAATTGCGCCGAACCGGCGAAGACCAGCGCCGACATGCCCAGGGTCTGCAGCGGGTCGAGCCCGGCTGCGCCGGCCAGGCTGCCGAAAATGACGCCGAAAGGCATGGCGCCGAGTAGCATCGGCAGCATGTCGCGCGTGCCCTGAGTGAATTCGTGATGACGGGACATGGAACCTCCTTGATCCAGCGAGGGTAACCGCTGCCAGAGGGGAGGTCTTGAACGTTCTTGCGCCTCAGCGCTGGCAAGCCCGCCGGTATTCGCCGGGCGCGATACCGTAGGCCTGCTTGAACTGACGCGACATGTGGCTCTGGTCGGCGAAGCCCAACTGCATCGCCACCGCAAGCGGCGCGCAGCCTTCGCTCAACAGGCCACGAGCCTGCTCCAGGCGACGCTGCTTGAGCCAGGTATGCGGCGGCAGGCCTGTCGCGCGGCGAAAGGTGCGGGCGAAATGGAACGGCGAAAGTCCCACTTCCCCGGCCAGCTCGTCCAGGGAAGGCGGATCGATCAGGCGCGCACTCATCAGCTCACGCGCCCGTGCCACGGCCAGCGGCTCGCGGCCAGCCGGACGCGGCTCACCAACCCGCGCATACCGGCGAAACAGCAGGAGCAAGGCCTCGCGCCAGGCCAGTTGCTGCTCCAGTGCACTGGCGCCCCGCTCGGACAACTGGTGCAACGCGACGAAATGCCCGGCAACCTGCGGATCATGCAACACGCTGCTGGCAAAACCCGGTAACCCACCCGTGGCGATATCCAGCTCCTCCAGTACGCTACCGACCGCTTCCAGCTCAGGATAGAAGGCGCGGTAGCGCCAACCCTGCTCATGCGCCTTGGAACCCGTGTGCAGCTCATCGGGGTTGATCAGCACCATGCTGCCCAACGCCGCCAGATGATCGCTGCCACGGTGACGAAAGCGCTGCGCCCCAGACTCGATCACCGTGAACACGTAACCCGCATGTACATGTGGGGCGAAACGCTGCTCACGGTAATGGGCATGCAACAGTTCCACCTTGCCCAGAGCGCTGGCGCGCCAGAAGCGTGTGCGCTCACCACTCATGATCAGCTACCGAAGCCAGCCTCCAGCGCCTGGCGCACCTGCGGCCACTCCTGATCGGTGATGCTGTACATCACGGTATCGTCGAGGCGGCCGTCGGCCAGGCGGCGGTGATTACGCAACAGGCCTTCGCGCACCGCCCCCAGTTTTTCGATGGCGCGTTGCGAGCGCAGGTTGCTGGCCGCAGTCTTCAATTGTACGCGCACCATGCCCCAGTTATCGAAGGCGTGCCTGAGCATCAGGTACTTGATGGTGGCGTTCAGGCCGCTGCCATGCTGTGCCTGATCGAGCCAGGTCCAGCCGATCTCGCAGGCCGGCAGGGCATTGAGGAAGTCGGCGAAACGCGTAGTGCCCACCAGCTGGTCACCCAGGCGAATGACAAAAGGCAGGGCGCGCTGTTCGCGCAGGTCGGCCAGGGCGCTGCGGTACCAGTCCAGGCGCAGGGTACCGTTCATGTACAGCAGCGCTTCACGGTTGGCCTCGGCCAATGTCACCAGAGCCGGAATATCGGCATCGGCCAGCGGCTCCAGGCGCAGCGCTCCGCGCTGCAGCGTTACCAGTTGCGGCTTGAACATCCTTTCCCCCGGCGAGATTACGAGCAGCTCACGCTATCAGGCACACGCCTGCGGCACAATTGGCCGCTGCGGCAATCGGTCCGTGCGACCTTGGTCGCAACTGACGGACTCGCGCTTTGGTGCAACACTGCACCTGTTCCCGCGCCACACCGAGTGCGCGGCCCCATTCGTATACCTGCGTTCCGGAGTGTCCGCATGTCGCTGTCCACCGGGCTGATCGCTGCGGTCGCCCTGATCTACATGACCGTCCTCTTCTCCATCGCCTTCTATGGCGACCGGCGCAGCACCCCCATGCCGCCGAAGGTACGCGCCTGGGTCTACTCGCTGTCGCTGGCGGTGTATTGCACCAGTTGGACCTTCTTCGGCGCGGTCGGCCAGGCGGCCGAGCAGCTGTGGTCGTTCCTGCCGATCTACCTGGGGCCGATCATCCTGATGCTGACCATGCCCTGGGTGCTGCAGAAGATGGTGATGATCAGCAAGCAGGAGAACATCACCTCCATCGCCGACTTCATCGCCGCACGCTACGGCAAATCGCAGTCGCTGGCCGTGGTCGTGGCGCTGATCTGCCTGGTCGGTGTGCTGCCCTACATCGCCCTGCAGCTCAAGGGCATCGTCCTCGGCGTCAACCTGCTGATCGGCGTCGACTCGCAGACCATCAGCACCAGCGCCCAGGACACCGCCCTGATCGTGTCGCTGGCCCTGGCCCTGTTCACCATCCTGTTCGGTACGCGCAACCTGGACGTCACCGAGCATCACCGCGGCATGGTGCTGGCCATCGCCTTCGAGTCGCTGGTCAAGTTGCTGGCCTTCCTCGCCGTCGGCGCCTTCGTCACCTTCGGCCTGTACAACGGTTTCAACGACCTGATCGCCCAGGCCCACGAGGCCCCGGAGCTGGAGGCATTCTGGAACGAGGCCGTGAACTGGCCGGCGATGCTGGTGCAGACCGGCATGGCGATGATTGCCATCGTCTGCCTGCCCCGGCAGTTCCACGTCAGCGTGGTGGAGAACATCGAGCCGAAGGATCTACGCCTGGCCCGCTGGGTGTTCCCGGCCTACCTGGTGCTGGCGGCGCTGTTCGTGGTGCCCATCGCCCTGGCCGGACAGATATTGCTGCCCAGCGGCGTCACCCCGGACTCCTTCGTCATCAGCCTGCCGCTGGCCGAGGCGCACCCGGGCCTGGCGGTGCTGGCCTTCATCGGCGGAGCGTCGGCCGCTACCGGCATGGTGATCGTCGCCTCGGTGGCGCTGTCGACCATGATCTCCAACGACATGCTGCTGCCCTGGCTGCTGCGTCGGCAGAACACCGAGCGCCCGTTCGAGGCCTTCCGCCACTGGATGCTGACGGCGCGACGCGTGAGCATCGTGCTGATCCTGCTGCTGGCCTACGTTTGTTATCGCCTGCTCGGCGAAGGCACCAGCCTGGCCACCATCGGCCAGGTGTCCTTCGCCGCCATCGGCCAGTTGGCGCCAGCCATGTTCGGCGCCCTGGTATGGAAGCAAGCCAACCGTCGCGGTGTATTCGCCGGGCTGATCGTCGGTTCGCTGCTGTGGTTCTACACCCTGGTGCTGCCGCTGGCCGCACGCGGCATGGGCTGGTCGCTGGCCAGCTTCCCCGGCCTGACCACCCTGCTGCATGCCCCCATCGGCCTGCATGTCGACCCGTTGACCCGTGGCGTGGTGCTGTCGCTGGCCGGCAACATGCTGCTGTTCGCCTGGGTGTCGTGGTTCTCCCGCACGCGCGTGTCCGAGCACTGGCAGGCCGGGCGCTTCATCGGCCATGACCTCGGCACCAAGCCCAGCGGCCGCAGCCTGCTGGCGGTGCAGGTAGCCGACCTGCTGATCCTGTCCAGTCGTTTCGTTGGCGAGGAACGCGCCCGCCAGAGCTTCACCCGCTTCGCCCTGCGCCAGGGCAAAGGCAAGGACTTCGACCCCAACCAGCCGGCCAACAGTGAATGGATCGCCCATACCGAGCGCCTGCTCGCCGGTGTGCTGGGCGCCTCCAGCACCCGCGCGGTGGTCAAGGCGGCCATCGAAGGGCGCGAGATGCAGGTCGAGGACGTGGTGCGCATCGTCGACGAGGCCAGCGAGGTGCTGCAGTTCAACCGCGCCCTGCTCCAAGGCGCGATCGAGAACATCACCCAGGGCATCAGCGTGGTCGACCAGAACCTGCGTCTGGTGGCCTGGAACCAGCGCTATCTGGAGCTGTTCGAGTACCCCGATGGGCTGGTCTACGTCGGCCGGCCGATTGCCGAGATCATCCGCTTCAATGCCGAACGCGGCATGCTCGGCAGCGGCGATGTCGAGGAGAACGTGGCCAAGCGCCTGTACTGGATGCGCCAGGGGACCGCGCACAGCTATGAGCGGGTATTCCCCAACGGCCGGGTGATCGAACTGATCGGCAACCCCATGCCGGGCGGCGGTTTCGTCATGAGCTTCACCGACATCACCGAGTTCCGCCAGGCCGAGCGCGCGCTGAAGGAAGCCAACGAGAGCCTGGAACGCCGCGTCGCCGAACGCACCTTTGAACTGTCGCAGCTGAACCAGGCACTGACCGAAGCCAAGGCCCATGCCGAAGCCGCCAACCAGTCCAAGACGCGCTTTCTCGCCGCAGTCAGTCATGACCTGATGCAGCCGCTGAACGCCGCGCGGCTGTTCTCCGCCGCGCTCTCGCACCAGGAGGACGCGCTGCCCGGTGAAGCCCAGGAACTGGTGCGCCACCTCGACAGCTCGCTGCGCTCGGCCGAGGATCTGATCACCGACCTGCTCGACATCTCGCGCCTGGAGAACGGCCGCATCACCCCGGATCGCCACCCGGTCGCCCTTTCCAGCCTGTTCGACACCCTCGCTGCCGAATTCGGCGTGCTGGCCGCCGAACAGGGCATCGATCTGCGTGTGCACGGCAGCCGTCAGTGGATCGACAGCGACATCAAGCTGCTGCGCCGGGTGCTGCAGAACTTCCTGACCAACGCCTTCCGCTACGCCAAGGGTCGCGTGGTGCTGGGTGTGCGCCGTGAAGGCAGCCAACTGCGCCTGGAAGTCTGGGATCGCGGCCCCGGTATTCCCGAGGACAAGCGCAAGGTGATCTTCGAGGAGTTCAAACGCCTGGACAGCCACCAGACACGCGCCGAGAAAGGCCTGGGCCTGGGCCTGGCGATTGCCGACGGACTGTGCCGGGTACTCGGCCATCGCCTGGAGGTGCGCTCCTGGCCAGGCAAGGGCAGTGTGTTCAGCGTCAGCGTGCCGCTGGCGCGCAAGCCTGCGCCCAAACCTCAGGGCGTCCCCTCACCGGCCAGCGATGGCCAACCCCTGCAGGGCACCCAGGTGATTTGCATCGACAACGAGGACAGCATTCTCACCGGTATGCACAGCCTGCTGTCACGCTGGGGCTGCCAGGTGTGGACGGCGCGCAATCGCCTGGAGTGCGAGCATCTGCTGAGCGAGGAAGTGCGCCCACAACTGGCACTGATCGACTACCACCTCGACGAAGGCGAGACCGGCACCGAGCTGATGGCCTGGCTGCGCACACGCCTGGGCGAACCGGTGCCCGGTGTGGTGATCAGCGCCGATGGCCGCCCCGAACTGGTCGCCGAAGTGCACGCCGCCGGCCTCGACTACCTGCCCAAACCAGTCAAGCCGGCCGCGCTGCGCGCCCTGCTCAGCCGCCACCTGCCCCTGCGCGGCTGAAGCAGAGGCTGACCTGAAGCAAAGGCGCCTTCAGTGGCCACGGCTAGACTGTTCGCAGTCCTGCCGCTCCAAGGAGGTGCCATGCCCGATGCCCTGCAGTTGCTGCTCAACTTCGCCAGCGCCCTGGCTGCAGGGCTATTGATCGGTGCCGAGCGCGGTTGGCAGGAACGCAATCACGACGATGCGCGCCTGGCGGCAGGCATCCGTACCTTTGGCCTAGCCGGGCTGCTCGGTGGCTTCGCCATGTTGCTCGGCGAGCGCTTCGGCGTACTGGCCTGGGCCGCCATGTTCATCGGTTTCACGGCGCTGGTGCTGGCGTCCTATATCGGCGATCTGATTCAGCGTCAGGAGCTGGGCATGACCAGCGAGGTGGCGTTGCTGATCACCTTCGCCCTTGGCAGTCTGGCGGTTGCAGACCAGGCCTCGCTGGCAGCTGCCGGGGCGGTGGCGGTGGCCTTGTTGCTGAGTCTCAAACGTACGCTGCATGGCGCCTTGCAGCATCTGAGTGAAAACGAACTGCTCGGCGCCCTGAAGCTGCTGTTCATCTCCCTGGTGCTGTTGCCTGCCCTGCCCGATCAGGGCTATGGCCCCTGGGACGTGTTCAATCCATACGTGATCTGGTGGATGGTGGTGGCCATCGCCGCCATCGGTTTTGCCGCCTACGTCGCCATCCGCCTGGTGGGCACGCGCCACGGCCTGCTGATCACGGCGCTGCTCGGCGGGATCGTCTCCTCCACCGCCATGACCCTCACCCTGGCACGCCTGCAGGGCGAACGCCAGCTGCTGGCGCTGCTCGCCTGCGGCTTGCTGGCGACCTCGGCGCTGATGTTTCCCCGGGTGTTGCTGGAGGTGGGGCTGGTCAATCACAGCCTGCTCATGCAGTTGGCCTGGCCGCTGCTCAGCGCCGCGCTGGTCTACGCGGGCGGCGCCCTGCTTTTCTATCGCCTGGCCGGGCGCGAGCCAGCCAACGCCGGCGAGCCACCGCTGAAGAACCCATTCGAGCTGGCACCCGCACTGCGCTTCGCAGCCCTGTTGCTGCTCATCCTGTCCCTCGTCGAGGCCGCCCAACATGGCGTAGGCGATGCTGGCGTGTATCTGGTGGCGCTGCTCTCAGGGTTGGCGGACGTCGACGCCATCACCCTATCGCTGGCCCGCAGCGCCTCGGGGGAACTGGATCCGCAGGTGGCTGTGCGCGGCATCTTTCTCGCGGCGTTGAGCAACAGCCTGGTCAAGGGCGGGCTGATCGCCCTGATCGGCGGGCGCCACCTGGCCATCCGCACATTGCCGATCATGGCGCTCGGCCTGCTCATCGGAGCCAGCACACTGCTCCTGCTCTGAGCGGCTGTCCACTCACCCGAACCAAGGGCTGGACTTGCCTCCGCCCAAGCGGTGCGCATCGTCCCTGATTTGCCCGCAGAGCCGCGTGCCAGAGCCGTTGTAGCGCTGCGGTTACGGCTCCACACGCTCATCCCGATGGCTAGGCAAGCCAGGCATTGGGCACAACAATGCCGGCGAGCGTTCTCCCCCCCACCCCTTGCGCGGAGCCGAGCATGTCGAGCTTTCCCCACAACCGAGCCGAGTGGACTGCAGCGTGAACACAGCACTGGCGCGACCTCTACAGCCCATGCGGCGCCTGATCGTACGTGGCGACGGCGTGGATCTGGCGGTGCAATGCTGGGGTCGGACTGGCGCGACACCCTTGTTGCTGGTGCACGGCTACCCGGATCAGCATGGTGTGTGGCTGCCGTTGATCAATGCGCTGGCCGCCGACTTCCAGCTGATCACCTATGACGTGCGCGGTTTCGGCACCTCGGACAAGCCTCGCCAGCGCCAGGCCTACCGCCTGCAGCACCTGGCACGCGACCTCGAAGCGGTGATCCTGGCCACCAGCCCGGATCGCCCCGTGCACCTGGTCGCGCACGACTGGGGCTCGATCCAGGCCTGGGAGGCGGTGACCGAACCGCATATGCAGCCCTTGCTGGCGTCCTATACCAGCCTGTCCGGCCCTTGCCTGGATCATGTCGGTCACTGGCTGCGCGAGCGCCTGGGCCAACGCCGCCTGCGCCCCTGGCTGCAAGCGGGCGGGCAATTGCTCAGTTCCTGGTACATCGCCTTCTTCCATCTGCCACTGCTGCCCGAGCTGAGCTGGCGTCTGGGCCTGGATCGCGCCTGGCCCTGGCTGTTGCGCCAGTTCGAAGGTGTCGAAGCGCCACACCGCTCAGCCAGCCAGCGCGCCGATGGCATGCATGGCGTGCAGCTGTATCGCGCCAATTTCCTCGACTGCCTGCTCAGGCCGCGACGGCGCTCGACCCGGGTACCGGTACAGTTGATCGTGGCGCGCCATGATCGCTTCGTAAGGCCGCAACTGTTCGAGGACTTGCAGCAGTGGGCGCCGCTGTTGACCCGACGCGAGATCGCCGCCGGCCACTGGCAGCCATTGGCCAAGCCTCATGAGTTGGCCGGCTGGCTGCGTGACTATGTCGGGCAATTGGAAGGCCGTGGTACCTGCGAGCGGCCGGCACGGGCCATGACGAGCTAGGTTCTGTACGAAAAGTGCCTGCACTCGGTGATGCTTCGTTAAAAACAGGCTGGAACGCCAGCCCGGTCGAATGCTCATTTACAGCTCGTAAACTCGAATGCGAGCCCAGTCCGTTCCTAACCTGTTTTTGCGGGGCCGCCATCGGTATCGCCTGACCTTCGCTCGACGACTTTTCGTACAGAGCCTAGTCTGGCAACTCGTCCAGCGCCGGCAGGTCGGCCGAGCGCTCGAGCAGGTCAGCCGGCAGGTTCTTGCTCGCGCGGGCGCCCAGCAAGCGCAGGTTCTCGACTCGCCCGACCAGATTACCGCGCCCATCGACCAGCTTGTTGCGGGCGGCGCCATAGGCTTTGTCCAGTTGCTGCAGGCGGCTGCCCATTTCGTCGAGGTCGGCGATGAAGGCCACGAACTTGTCGTAGAGCTGGCCGGCACGCTCGGCGATCTCACGGGCGTTCTGCCCCTGACGCTCCTGGCGCCAGAGGCTGTCGATCACGCGCAGGGTCGCCAGCAGGGTGGTCGGGCTGACGATCACCACCTGCTGCTCGAAAGCTTCCTGGAACAGATCCGGCTCGGCCTGCAGGGCTGTGGCGAAGGCGGCTTCGATGGGCACGAAGAGCAGCACGAAATCCAGACTGTGCAAGCCTTCCAGGCGCTGGTAATCCTTGCCGGAAAGTCCTTTGAGGTGGCTGCGCAACGACACCAGGTGCTGGCGCAGCGCCTGCTGGCGGCTGGCTTCATCCTCGGCCGCGACGAACTGCTGATAGGCGCTGAGGCTGACCTTGGCGTCGACGATCACCTGGCGATCACCCGGCAGATTGACCAGCACATCCGGCTGGTAACGCTCGCCACTGGCGCTCTTCAGGCTGACCTGGGTGCGGTATTCGCGGCCCTTCTCCAGGCCGGCGTGCTCCAGCACCCGCTCCAGCACCAGCTCGCCCCAGTTGCCCTGGGTCTTCTGCCCTTTCAGGGCGCGGGTCAGGTTGGTGGCCTCATCGCCCAGGCGCTGGTTGAGCTGTTGCAGGCGCTCCAGCTCCTTGCCGAGGGAGAAACGCTCGCGCGCTTCCTGCTGGTAGCTCTCGTCGACGCGCTTCTCGAAGGCCTGGATGCGCTCCTTGAGCGGGTCGAGCAATTGCCCGAGGCGCTGCTGGCTGGTCTCGGCGAAACGCTGCTCGCGCTCGTCGAAGATCTTCGTCGCCAGCTCGGAGAACTGCGCACGCAACTCATCACGCGCGCCCTGCAGATCATCCAGGCGCTGTTGCTGGTTCTCGCGATTTTCCTGCAGCTCGGCGGACAGCGCCGCACATTCGGCGGTCAGTCGGCGCAGCTCGGCCTCGCTGCGCTCGCGCTGCTGGTTCCAGGATTGCGCCGCCTCACGGGCGATCTGCCGCTCCTGCTGCAGCAATTCATTCTCGCGGCGCAGGCCGGCCAGTTCGGTCTGTTGCTCGACCTTGATCTCACTGACCTCGGCCAGCTCGGCGCGGCAGGCATCGAGTTGGGCGAGCAGGCCGGCCTGGCTCAGCTGGGCATGCTCCAGGCGCTCCTGCAACAACGCCTGCTCGCTCTGCTCATGGCCAATGCGGCGCTGCAACGACCAGACAGCAGCCAACAGCGGAACCAGTGCGACGGTGACGCCAATGACGAGGGAAAGGGGATCGACGGGCATAGACACTCCATGTTTGAGCGCCGGGAGTATACCCAGCCGGCCTCGTGCATGGGGCCAGCACGGCTCAGCGCGACAGGCGATCCAGCTCCTGCTGGGCACCGGAGTCGCCGGCGCGGGCAGCCTGACGCAGCAATTCCAGGCCGATGCGGCGATCACGGGTGTTGCCGCAATCACGGCACAGCAGTTGGCCGAGGCGGCTTTGCGCCTGCACGCAGCCTTTGCGCGCCGGTTGCTTGAGCAGGTTGCCGGCGATGCGTTTGACACTGGGCGCCTGACCCAGGCGCGGGCGGTCGAGCAGCCACAGCGCGACACGCATGGGCAGACGGGCACGGTTGGAACGCGTTACGGACGATGGAGCTGGTAGAGCGCGAGGCATAAATAAAGGGGGGGTTGCTGCCGGGGCGCGCCACTCTACTCCTTTTTTCGCCAAGGTAAAGACTTGCCAGACGGCCCGACTCGCGTTCCAGAGCGCTTGCTTGGCACAATCCACAGAACCTGTGGATAACTCCGTGAACAACTTGGGCGAAAGGCGCTTGAAGGCCGATGAAATGGGGCTTCCAGACAAACTGTCGATTTTTTCACCAATGAAAAAATTGCATATTTTTCATTGACTTATTGAGGCTCCACGAAAAATCAAACGGTTACGACACTTTCTGACAGTGACATGACAGGCTGCGCCGCCATTGTGCACAAGTCTGTGCGGCAAATCCGCGCAGCGCTCTGTTTCAGGGCATAGGAGGGCTTTTGCTGATCGTTCAGGCAGGCTGTGGCAGCCGTCCCTGCACCAGA
The DNA here is from genome assembly GCF_034683865.1 of Pseudomonas sp. C11. Lineage (NCBI taxonomy): Bacteria > Pseudomonadati > Pseudomonadota > Gammaproteobacteria > Pseudomonadales > Pseudomonadaceae > Pseudomonas > Pseudomonas sp. C11. Next base: position 32,969 of record NZ_JAWIIP010000017.1, on the reverse strand, counting down.
AACTGCTCGCGGTAAAACAGACGAGGCTGATCCGGTGCCTGGGCATGTTTGAAGGCCACGTAGTCGGCCATGGTTTCGCACAGCCAGGGGGTCAGATTGCGTGGTTTCTTCTCGGCGAAGGCCGAAGGTGTATACAGCGCGACATTACTGCCGCCGACCGGGCAGCGCGCCGAGCGAAACTGGAACGCCTGCACCTCGGCTGCGCGCATGGCCATGCCAATGGCCTGAGTCGCTCGGTAATCGCTGGGGTGCGCCAGCACTGCCTGGTGTTCACTGAAAGGTGGCAGCTGCAATTGAATGCCACGCTCGACGCGGTAACGCGCCTCGAAGGTGGAATGCTCGGAGACGATGCGCCCGCTGGGCGGCGGGCTGGCCATGCCGGCCCACAGCACGAAGCGGTAATAGGCGGCTTCGGCCAGCACCGTTTCCAGGCGCTGCGCGGCATAGAACAGGCTGGGCTCATGCACGCTGCCGAAGCGCGACCCCCACCGTAGCGGCGGATAACGAAACGGCGTTTTCAGCAGGTAATGCAGCGGCTCGCTACCGGCCGGCAAAGGCGGCTTGCTGCCTTCCAGCAACTCCTCGAGCAGGGCCTGCTCGGCCAGGTTATCCACCAGTTGCAGGGTCGCCACCTGCACCTGGCTCTCCACCATGCGCAACAAGGTGCCGCCCAACGGGCGAATCTGTCGCTCGCCCTCACATGCCTGCCAGATGTCCATGGCCATGCCGCCCCTCATCACAGCTTGCCGCGTATCGCGTCGAGGTATTCCACCACCCGCACCAGGCCCTGCACCTGCCCCATCAGCTGCAGCGGTACGCCGGCCAGATGGTGGTTCTCGGTGCGCAAGAAATGGCGCATGTCCTGCTGGTTGCCGCCGAACAGGGCGAACAGGGCGCGGTACACGCGAATCAACAGCAGGGCCAGTTCACCGCTCTTGCTCTGTGGGCGTAGACCACCCTCTCCCCAGCGGCTGATGGCACTGCGGTGCACACCGACGATGGCAGCCAGTTCCTGCTGGGTCAGGCCCAGTTGTTCACGGGTATTGAGCAGCGCCTTGGCCAATACGGCGTCGGCATCCGGCAACTGCTGGCTGATGGCACTCATGCTCATCTCCTACGTCTGTTTCAATCAATACTAGCTCATAAAGTTGCATTTTCACAAAGCAGAATCCCCCTGGCCTGGCACTCATCAGCCCCTTGGGGTACCGTCGCCGGAAATCCGCTCAAGAGGACAAGGAATGGGCAGCCGGCGACTCTGGCTGAGAAGCCTGGCAGGACTGCTGGTCATGCTGGTGGGGCTCGGTAGCTACGCCAGCTACCGCCTGCAGCGCCTGCTGGACGAGCAAGGCCTGCAGCTCGACTGGCGCAGCCTTGGCCCGACGCTGCACGGTGTGCGGATGCATGACCTGACGCTGCGACGCCTGGACGGCAGCCTGCAGGTGCACGCCGGCCAGGCTCAATGGCAACTGTGGCCGCGCTCGCGCCTGCTGCTCGACGATCTGCAACTGGATCTGCAACCAGCCTCGCCGCAAATGCAGGACAGCAGCACCGCTCTCGACTGGCAGTCGCTGGTCAAAGCGCTCGCCTGGCTGCCGAGCCAGATCCAGCTACAGCGCTTCACCGCCCTGCTGCCCTGCGCCAGCGGCCGCTGCCTGCTCGAAGGCGACCTGGAACTGTCGCATCGTGAAGATACCTTGCACCTACACACTCACCTACTGCGTGGCGAGCACGACGCCGAACTGGACGCCACGCTACAGGGGCTGCAGCCCGCCGCCCTGAGCGCCCGCCATCTGTCGGCGGAACTGCGGCTCGACGGCCAGGCGCAACTGCAACTGGACACGCGGGTGCAGCGTCGTGACGAGCACCTGCAGTGGCAGGGACGGCTCAATACGCCGGGCACCACCGATATTGCCTGGTTCGTCGCCTGGCTGGGCGAGTGGTCGCTGCTCGATACCCAATCGTTGAGCAACCTGCCGCAACAAGCGGCGCTCAATGCGCAGTGGCAGGTACAGCTCGATGCAGCCAACCCCCTGCAACAGCTATTGGCGTCACCCGGCTGGCTGAATCTGGATGCACGCCTGCCGCAGCCCTGGCCGGTGCCGGCAATGGGCCTGCTCAGCGGCGCGCTGACACTGAACCTGATCAACGACAGCGGGCGCTGGCAAGCGCACCGCGCCGAGGGCGAATTGCAGCTCGATCCGCAGGGCACCCCTTGGCTAGCCGACGTCACCCAGGGACTGCAACCCGGCTTGCTGACGCTCGCTCTGGCCGCGCTACCGGCAACAGAAGACGCCAACCTCGGTGTACACCTGCAACTGACCAGCCAGGGATCGTTGCATTTGCAAGGCGAAGCCACGTTGCTACTCGGACAGCAGCCGGACTGGTCGCTGCAGATCGCCGCTGCACGCCTGCAGGCAAGTAGCGAGCGCCTGAGCCTGGCAGACGGCCAGCTCGACAAGGCCGGCGTTGACCTGCAATTGAGCGGCAAACTCGATGCACAGCAACTGAGCCTGCAACTGTTGCCAGACTCACGCCTGCAGATCCAACGCCTGCAAGTCGAAGGCATCAAGGCGCAACGCCTGGCGGTCGCGCTGAGTGGTCTGCATATCGGGGGGACGCCGCAAGCCCCCGAACTGCTGGGGCCACTGCAGTTCAGCATCGGCGACCTGCAACACGCAGCGCTGCACACCCAGGGTTGGCAATGGCAAAGCCAGCTACAGGCCAATCTCCAGGCTCAGTCACTGCAGGGCCCGCTACTGGCCGACTCCGGCCTGCAACTGGAACTGCACCTGCAGCGTGAACAGTCCGGCAAGCTGCAGCTGGACGCACGCCTCGACGAGCTGTTCCTGCGCGCCGGCAACCCGTTGCCAACCACTCTGGCCGACTGGCCACCGCTGCTGACGCTGGACAATGGCCGCCTGCAGGGCAGCGCCCGCCTCGACCTGACCAGCGGGCAACCGCTGCGCCTGAAGGCCGAGCTGGTCGCCAAGGGCCTCGCCGGCATCTATGACCGCAGCACCTTGAGCGGCCTCGACGCCACCCTGCAGTTGAACCAGCAGGGCCAGAAACTGAATCTGCAACTACCGAGCCTCAGCGCCCGCGAAATCAACCCCGGCATCGCCCTTGGCCCGCTGCATCTGCAGGGCGAATACCAGGCTGCGGCGAGCGCCCCGGCACGTGGCAACGTCCACCTGCAACGTGCCGATCTGGGTGTGCTCGGCGGCCAGCTCAGCCTGGATGCCGCTCAGTGGGATCTGGCGCAGCCTGAACAGGTGCTGCCGCTGAAACTCAGCGGCCTGGATCTGCAGACGCTGTTTCGCGTCTACCCTGCCGAAGGCCTGGCCGGCAGTGGGCGACTCGATGGCACCCTGCCCTTGCGCCTGGGCCAGGGCATCAGCATCGAGCAGGGCCATATCGAGGCGCGCGCGCCCGGTGGACAGCTCAGCTTTCACTCGCCACGCATTCGCGCCATGGGCCAGGCCAACCCCGGCATGAAGCTGGTCACCGATGCGCTGGAAGACTTCCACTACGACCTGCTCAGCAGTAGCCTCGACTACCAACCGTCCGGCACACTGCGTCTCGGTATGCGCCTGCACGGGCAAAACCCCGCTATCGAGCAGGGCCGGCCGATTCACTTCAGCATCAACCTGGAAGAAGACATTCCAACCCTGCTGGCCAGCCTGCAACTGACCGACAAGGTCAGTGACATCATCCAGCAACGGATTCAGCAACGGATGCGCCAGCGTGTCCCCCATGAAAACAAGGAGTAGCGCCATGCCTTTGTGCCGCTTGCTCGCAGTCCTCGGCCTGGGGCTGTCGATACTGGCCTGCACCCCGACCGTGCAATTGGCCATGCCCAACGAGCCGATCAACATCAACCTCAACGTCAAGGTCGAGCACGAGATCTACATCAAGGTGGACAAGGCGCTGGACAACGTATTCAACGAAGACAGCGGCCTGTTCTGAGCCCGGTCACCCACAGACTCCAAGGAGAGAGACGATGATGCGATACCTGTCGACCCTGCTGCTGGCGCTGACCCTGAGCTTGCCGGCCTATGCGCTGAACCTCAACCAGGCCATGAGCGCCCTGGGCGACGCCAAGGCCAGCGGCCAACTGGGCGAGCAGCCCAACGGCTACCTCGGCGTGGTCAAGCCAGGCGCTCAGGCCGAGGAGATTGCCCGCCTGATCAACCAGGCACGGCGCGCCGAATACCAGAAGGTGGCCAAGGACAACGGCATCGCACTTGGCGACGTCGAAGCCATTGCTGGCAAGAAAGCCCTCGAGCGTACGCCCAAGGGCCAGTTCATCCAGCTGAACGGCCAGTGGGTGCAGAAATAACGCCCAGGCCAACCGCAGAAACGAAAGAACCCGCCGAGGCGGGTTCTTTTTTGCGAGAGCGGCGATCAGGCGCCAGCTTTGCTCACGGCATCCTTGATCAGGGTCTGCAGCTCGCCCTTCTCGTACATCTCGGAGAGGATGTCGCTACCGCCGACCAGCTCACCACCCACCCACAGCTGCGGGAAGGTCGGCCAGTTGGCGTACTTGGGCAGGTTGGCGCGGATTTCCGGATTCTGCAGGATGTCGACGTAAGCGAACTTCTCGCCGCAGCCCATCACAGCCTGTGCAGCACGGGCGGAAAAGCCACACTGCGGGGCGTTGGGCGAGCCTTTCATGTACAGCAGAACGGTGTTGTTGGCGATCTGCTCTTTGATGGTTTCGATGATATCCATGGGGCACCTCAGCATAGACTTCGCGACCCGACGGTCGCCACGGTGGCGCGATTGTAGCGAAAAGCCGAGCACAATGCTCGGCCTTGCCGTCGCCACCTTGCCTTAATACGACCCCGGATCAGGCAGCCACTACCTCAACCGGTACGCCATTGAGCACTGCATTACCTGACAGCTCATCGAGCTGGCGCTCGTCGGTCAGGTCGTTGGCGCTGGCGCCAGGTTGGGCACGCGCGATATCCATCTGCACGCCGGGGCGAGCATGCCCCCAGCCGTGCGGCAAACTGACCACACCGGCCATCACCTCGTCGCTGGCCGCCACTTCCACCTCGATGCTGCCAACACGTGAGCGCACCTGCACACGCTGACCATCGGTCAGGCCACGGCTGGCCAGATCCGTCGGGTTCATCAGCAACTGATGACGCGGCTTGCCCTTCACCAGGCGGTGATAGTTGTGCATCCAGGAATTGTTGCTGCGCACATGGCGGCGGCCGATCAGCAGCAGCTCATGCTCGCCCGGCTGCTCCTGCTCGGCAAAACGCGCAAGATCGGCCAGCAACAACTCAGGAGCAGTCTGCACGGTCTTGCTCGAGGTTTTCAGGCGAGCGGCCAGGTTCGGCTGCAGTGGCCCCAGGTCGAGCCCGTGCGGATGTTCGCGCAGCGCCGCCAGGCTGAGCTTGTGCTCGCTGCGATCACCATAGGGGCCGAAGCGCAGGCCCATATCGATCATCTGCTCCGGCGCCATGGTCGGTTTCAGCTCGAGGTTGTTGCGCGCCGCGAATGCCTTGGCCAGACCCACGAAGATTTCCCAGTCGTGCAGCGCACCGTCCGGCTTGGCCAGCACCGCCTCGTTGAAACGAGTGACATTGCGCACCGCGAACACATTGAAGGTGGTGTCGTAGTGATCATGTTCCAGCGGCGCGGTCGGCGGCAGGATCAGGTCGGCATGACGCGTCGTCTCGTTGATGTAGAAATCCACCGACAGCATGAAGTCCAGGCCGTCCAGCGCCTGTTCCAACTGGCGACCGTTGGGTGTGGACAGCACCGGGTTGCCGGCCACCGTGACCAGCGCCCGAATCTGCCCCTCACCCGGCGTCAGCATCTCCTCGGCCAGTGCCGAGACCGGCAGTTCGCCGCCATATTCCGGCAGGCCGGACACGCGGCTCTGCCAGCGATTGAAATGCCCACCCGAGGTGCTGGCGACCAGATCCACCGCCGGCGAGGTACACAGCACACCGCCCACGCGATCGAGATTGCCGGTGACCAGGTTGATCACCTGCACCAGCCACTGGCACAGGGTACCGAAGGCCTGAGTGGAGACGCCCATGCGCCCGTAGCACACCGCCTTGTCGGCAGCGGCGAAGTCACGCGCCAGTTGGCGGATGCTGTGCGCCGGCACGCCACAACGGGCGCTCATGGCCTCGGCGGGGAACCCGGCGATGGCGGCACGCACCTGCTCCAGCCCCTCGACCGGCAAGTGACTGGTACGGGTCAACCCCTCCTCGAACAGGGTATTGAGCATGCCCAGCAGCAAGGCAGCATCGCTGCCGGGCCGTACGAACAGATGCTGATCGGCGATAGCGGCCGTTTCGCTGCGCCGTGGGTCGACCACCACCACCTTGCCGCCACGGGCCTGGATGGCCTTCAGACGCTTCTCCACATCCGGCACGGTCATGATGCTGCCATTGGACGCCAGCGGATTGCCGCCGAGGATCAGCATGAAATCGGTGTGATCGATGTCGGGAATCGGGATCAGCAAACCATGGCCGTACATGAGGTAGCTGGTAAGGTGGTGGGGCAACTGATCCACCGAGGTAGCGGAGAAACGGCTGCGGGTTTTCAGCAGACCGAGGAAATAGTTGCTGTGGGTCATCAGCCCATAGTTATGCACGCTGGGGTTGCCCTGATAGACCGCCACGGCGTTCGCGCCGTGTTCAGCCTGGATCGCACTCAGGCGTTCAGCGACCAACGCGAAGGCGTCATCCCAGGCAATAGCGTGCCACTGCTCACCAATGCGGCGCATGGGTTGGCGGATACGGTCGGGATCGTGCTGGATGTCTTGCAGGGCCACGGCCTTGGGGCAGATGTGACCACGGCTGAAACTGTCCTGAGGATCGCCCTTGATCGAGCGAATCTGCGTGCTGCCGTCAGGCTGGGTTTCGGTTTCGATGGCGAGGCCGCAGATGGCTTCGCACAAATGGCATGCACGGTAATGGAGGGACTTGGTCATGGCCTGGCCTCTTGTTCTGATCCGAGACGACCGGTCAGGTCGCAGGTCTAGAACTATGGGCCGGGCGAGACGACGACGCCAGCAGCGTTCGTCTCATGAATCGGCAGGCATCAAGCCTGCCGATTCAGGCAATTACCGATCCGATCAACGGATGGAGGTAACGGTGCCTTTCTTGCCGGTAACGCTGACGTTAACGGTCTTGAATACGAAGTAATCCTGAACGTTCACTTCGTAACGCGGGGCGACGATTACGTCAGCACCCGAGGCCTTGACTGCCTTGTAAGCAGCTGCGGACTTGGCGGAAGCGACCGGATCCAGACCCAGCGCGAAACCACCCTCGCCACCACCGTAGGTCACGCCGTCGGCGAACTGAGTGTCGCCACCCAGCTTCAGAACACCGAACAGGATGTTCACAGAGGATTGACCGGAGATGGATTCGCCGACCTTGACGTCTGCCTTCAGGTTAGTTTCAACATCACCGCCCAGGGGCAGAGTGGGTTGGCTAACGTTCTGGCTGGCACAGCCAGTCAGCAGGGCGAGAGCGGAGAAGGCTGCGGCGTAGGCTACGTGTTTCATGCAAAACTCCTTTGCACAATTTTTCCATGGGTACCCCATTACGGGGGCAATGCATTGCCTTGGAAAGGCGGCGCAATCCTAGAAGCGCGCGCTAGAGCGGCGCAAGCGAGAATGTCAGTTTTGTGACATCTCGCACGCGCCTTTGGGAAAAGGCTTACAAAACAGGAATTTGTCGGTTATGGGGCGGCAATTTGCGCCGTCTCGTCATTTCCTTATAAGATCGCGCCTCCCCCTGTTTCGTCGCATCCTGCGGCCTCTTGCCGCAAGTTTCGCCGTTTTCAGCGGTTACGCCGAAGGCCCAAACTTGCGAACTGTAGTCATATAGGTAGTTAACGATGAGCGTCAGACACTTTCTCTCGATGATGGATTACACACCGGACGAACTGGTGGGGCTGATCCGCCGAGCCATCGAGCTGAAGGATCTGCGCAATCGCGGCGTGCTGTTCGAGCCGCTGAAGAATCGCGTGCTGGGCATGATCTTCGAGAAGGCCTCGACCCGCACTCGCCTGTCCTTCGAGGCCGGCATGATCCAGCTCGGCGGCCAGGCCATCTTCCTTTCGCCACGCGATACCCAGTTGGGCCGTGGCGAGCCGATCGGCGACGCTGCCATCGTCATGTCGAGCATGCTCGATGCCGTGATGATCCGCACCTTCGCCCACAGCAACCTCACCGAGTTCGCCGCCAAATCCAGAGTACCGGTGATCAATGGCCTGTCCGATGACCTGCACCCCTGCCAGTTGCTGGCCGACATGCAGACCTTCCTCGAGCACCGCGGCAGCATCGCTGGCAAGACGGTGGCCTGGATCGGCGACGGCAACAATATGTGCAATTCCTACATCGAGTCGGCGATCCAGTTCGACTTCCAGTTGAAGGTCGCCTGCCCAGAAGGCTACGAACCGGATGCGCGCTTCCTGGCCCTGGCCGGTGACCGCGTGCAGGTCGTGCGTGACCCGCGCGAAGCCGTGGCCGGCGCTCATCTGGTCAGCACCGACGTGTGGGCCTCGATGGGCCAGGAAGACGAAGCCGAGCAGCGCATGGCGCTGTTCCGCCCCTATCAGGTCACCCCTGCCCTGCTCGATCTCGCCGCCGATGACGTGCTGTTCATGCACTGCCTGCCGGCGCACCGTGGCGAAGAAATCAGCGTCGACCTGCTCGATGATCCGCGCTCGGTCGCCTGGAATCAGGCCGAGAACCGCCTGCACGCGCAGAAGGCGCTGCTGGAGCTGCTGGTCGAGCCGGCGTACCACCACGCATGAGTGTATTGCTGCAGCTGCGCGGGCTGAGCTGCGGCTACCACGCGCACACCGTGGTGCAGAAACTCGATCTGCACCTCAACGCCGGCGATATCGGCTGCTTGCTCGGCCCCTCCGGCTGCGGCAAGACCACCACCTTGCGTGCCATCGCTGGCTTCGAGCCGATCCTGACGGGTGAGATCGAACTGGGTGGCGAGATCATCTCTCGTCCCGGCTTCACCCTGGCACCGGAGAAACGCCGCATCGGCATGGTGTTTCAGGACTATGCCCTCTTCCCGCACCTGAACGTGGCGCAGAACGTCGCCTTCGGCATCCGCCAGCAAGCGGACGCCGAGCGCGTCACCCAGGAACTGCTCGATCTGGTCAAGCTCGGCCATCTGGCCAAGCGCTACCCACACGAGCTGTCTGGCGGTCAGCAACAGCGTGTCGCCCTGGCTCGCGCGCTGGCACCCTCACCGCAACTGTTGCTGCTCGACGAGCCCTTCTCCAATCTCGATGGCGAACTGCGCCGACGCCTGAGCCATGAGGTGCGCGAGATTCTCAAGGCGCGCGGCACCAGCGCCATTCTGGTCACCCATGATCAGGAAGAAGCCTTCGCCGTCAGCGATCACGTCGGCGTATTCAAAAGCGGCCACCTGGAGCAGTGGGACACCCCCTTCAACCTCTACCATGAGCCGCTGACACCTTTCGTCGCCAGCTTCATCGGCCAGGGCTACTTCATCCGTGGCCAACTGCGCAGCCCGGACACGGTGCAGACCGAACTGGGCGAGATCCGTGGCAACCGCGCCTATACCTGGGCAACAGGCAGCGCGGTCGACGTACTGCTGCGCCCGGACGACATCGTGCCGGACGAAGGCAGCGCACTGAAGGCGCGCATCGTCGGCAAGACCTTCCTCGGCGCCGCCACCCTGTATCGCCTGCAACTGCCCACCGGCAGCCAGCTGGAGTCGATCTTCCCCAGCCATGCCGACCATCAGCCGGGCGACGAAGTGGGAATCCGCATCGCCGCCGACCATCTGGTGGCGTTCCCGGCTCAGGGCAGCGTGGCCGCCCAGATCAGCCTCGGCGAGCCCAGCGGCGTACGCCGGGCCAGCAGCGACTGAGCGTCAGACGAACAACTGACCGCTGGCAACATGCCAGGCATGCCCGGCGATCTTCACCCGCTCACCCTGCAGTTGGCAGTGCAGCTCGCCACCACGCGCCGAGCACTGGAAGGCGTTGAAGCGCTCACGCCCAAGCTGCTCGGCCCAGTAAGGCACCAGCATGCAGTGCGTCGAGCCGGTCACCGGGTCTTCGTTGATACCGATAGCCGGGGCGAAATAACGCGAGACGAAATCATGCCGCTCACCTGGCGCAGTGATCAGCACACCGAGTCCCGGCAGGGCCGCCAGCGCCTGCAGGTCAGGCTCGAATGTGCGCACCTCTGCCTCGCTGCTCAGCACGGCCATCAACTCCTGCACGCTACCGTCGGGATTGAGCAATGCGCGAATCTCGCGCGCCGGACGGCCCAGCGCCGCCTCGACATCGGCCTGTAGCGCAGGCGTCACCGGCACGGTCGGGCGTACCGGGAAATCCAGCTCCAGGCGCTCGCCCTGACGGGTCACGCGCAGCGATCCGGACAGGCAGGTAAAGTCCAGCGACTCGCCGGGTTCGTCATACAGATCGAACAGCACCTTGGCGGTCGCCAGCGTGGCATGCCCACATAGCGGCACTTCACTGCCGGGGGTGAACCAGCGGATATGCCAGACGTCGCCCTCCTTCACCACGAAGGCGGTTTCCGCCAGGTTGTGTTCGGCGGCGATACGCTGCATCCGGGCGTCATCGAGCCAGCTATCCAGGCGGTAGACCATGGCAGGATTACCGGCGAAGGGCTGGTCGGTGAAGGCATCGATCTGATGAAAGTCGAGGGGCATGGGCAGCGGTTCCTGGCTGAAAGACAAGTCGACCGAGCTTGCCTGCAAGCCAGCGCGCAAACCAGACACAGCTGGCGCATAACAGTTGGATCAGCGCATGCTGCTCACGCCGTAACGGCTCATCAGCGCCTGCAGGCGACCATCGGCCTGAAAGCGCTGCAGCCCCTGCTCGAAAAGCCGCGCATAGTCGGCGCTTCGCGGCAGGCGCGGCGAAAAGGCGAGATAGATGGGGATATCACCCTGTCGGCAGCCCACCTCGACAATTTCATTGAACAGATGACGCTCGGCGAGCACGGCCTCCATCACCCAGGCGTTCTCCACCAGTACATCGACGCGCCCGCGACGCAGCTTGCGCAGGTTGGTGGCCAGGGCCTTATCACCTATCACCAGTTGCACCTGGGGCGATTGCAGATGACGGTTCAGATACAGATCCAGCTCGGCACCGTAGCTGTAGCCGTTGATCGCCCCCAGGCGCCGCTGCCCCAAGGATTCCAAGCCCTGATAACGCCACGAATCGCCACGCAGGGCGTAGAAACACATGCGCGAGAGCCCCGGGGCGGTCGGCGTGAAGACGAAGTCAGGCGCATCCTGCACACCGGCGCCGATGACCGCACCCAGGCGCCCACTGCGAGTATCGGCGACGGCCCGCGCCCAATTGAGCACGCGGTATTCGACCTCGATACCCGACTCAGCGAAAATCTGCTGCGCCAATTCGACGAAGATTCCCGGGCGCTCGGCATCGGCTGCGCAGTTGACCGGGCACCACAGGTCACCGGCGATAACCAGGGTTTCGGCACGCAAGGTGCCGGCGCTCAGCAGCCATAGCATCGCCAGCAGCCAGGCGCGCATGGCTCTGCTCAGCCGCCGCTGCGCACGCGCTGCACGGCATCCAGCCAACCGGCGTACAGGCGTCCTCGCGTGGCCTCGTCCATCTTCGGCTCGAAGCGTTGCTGGCGATGCCAGTGGCGGGCAATGGCGTCGAGATCGGCGTACAAGCCCAACTGCAGACCAGCCAGGTAGGCCACGCCGAGCGCAGTGGTCTCGGTCACCTCAGGCCGCTCGACACTGACGCCGAGGATGTCGGCAAGAAACTGCATGACCCAGTTGTTCTCCACCATGCCGCCATCTACGCGCAAGGCGCTGGGCGCGGCCGCACCGTCCTGGCGCATGGCTTCGAGCAGATCGAGAGTCTGGTAGCACACCGATTGCAGACCGGCAGTGACGATCTCCTTGATCCCGGTATCACGAGTCAGACCGAAGATCGCACCGCGCGCCTTGGGATCCCAGTACGGCGCACCGAGACCGGTGAAGGCCGGCACCAGGTAGACACCACATGCCTCGCCAGTGGCTTCGGCCAGCGCTTCGCTATCGCGAGCATGGCCAATCAGCTTGATCCCATCGCGCAACCATTGCACGGCCGCGCCCGCTACGAAAATGCTGCCCTCGACCGCATAGGTAACCTTGCCACCGAGGCGGTAACCAACCGTAGTGAGCAGACGATTCTTCGAGCTGACCGGCTCGCTGCCGGTGTTTTGAATCATGAAGCAGCCCGTGCCATAGGTGCTCTTGACCATGCCTGGCTGGAAACAGGCCTGGCCGATCAAGGCGGCCTGCTGATCACCCGCCATGCCCAGCACGGCAATGGACGAACCGAGCAGCTCGGCATCGGTATGGCCGAACTCGGCGGCGCAGTCGAGCACCTCAGGCAGCAGGCTGGCGGGGATGTCGAACAGCTCCAGCAGCTTGTCATCCCACTGCTGGGTATGGATGTTGAACATCAGCGTGCGCGAGGCATTGCTGGCATCGGTGCGGTGCACCTTGCCACCGGTCAGACGCCAGAGCAGGAAGCTGTCGACGGTGCCGAAGCGCAGCTCACCGCGTTCGGCCCGCTGGCGCGCACCCGGTACGTTCTCGAGGATCCAGCGCAGCTTGGTGGCGGAGAAATAGGGGTCGATCAGCAAACCCGTACGCGCCGTGACGTCGGCCTCGTGGCCATCGGCCTTGAGGCGCGCGCAATAGTCGGCGGTGCGACGATCCTGCCAGACGATGGCCGGATGAATGGCCTCGCCGCTGCTGGCATCCCACACCAGGGTGGTTTCCCGCTGATTGGTGATACCGATGCCGGCGATGGCCTGACTGCTCAGCCCACTGCTGACGATGGCGCTGCGACAGACCTCGAGGGTGGACGTCCAGATCTCCTCGGCATCGTGCTCGACCCAGCCATCCTGCGGAAAAAACTGCCGGAACTCCTGCTGCGCGCGGGCCACCGGCCGCCCTTCGCGATCGAAGACGATGGCGCGCGAGCTGGTGGTGCCCTGATCGATGGCTAACAGGTAGTGAGACATGGCATTTCCTTGTTGTTATCGGCAACGTTCGCCGCTTTTGCCTACATGTTGAATCATTCTGAGGGGCAGCATAACCCGCTGTTCAAGCCTTGCCGATAGCAGCGAATTGTCCCTGCGTGTGCAGGGCCAGGGTTTCGGCCGCCAGTTCCAGCTCCAGTCCGCGGCGGCCGCCGCTGACATGGATGGTTGGGTACAACCGGGCCGACTCGTCGATGAAGGTGCGCAGACGCTTCTTCTGCCCCAATGGGCTGATGCCTCCGACCAGGTAACCGGTCGCCCGCTGTGCGGCTGCCGGGTCGGCCATATCCGCCTTCTTCGCACCGGCCGCACTGGCCAGCGCCTTCAGGTCGAGGGTGCCGGCCACCGGCACCACCGCCACCAGCAGCTCGCCCTTCTCGGTGGCGGCGAGCAGCGTCTTGAACACCGTTTCCGGCGCCAGCCCCAGTTTTTCCGCTGCTTCCAGCCCGTAGGACGGCGCCTTGGGGTCATGCTGGTAGCTGTGCACACGGTGTTCGGCCTTGGCCTTCTTCAACAGATCGATTGCAGGCGTCATGTTCGAATGTGAAAACGCGAGGGAAGATGCCTTACAGTAGCAGGCGGAAAACGCCCATCGCTACACCCTATAATGGGCAACCCTCACAGGAAGCGCTCATGAACCTCGCTCCGCGCCAGCACGACATCCTCAATCTCGCCCGCGAACGCGGCTATGTCAGCATCGACGAACTGGCACAGGCCTTCGCCGTCACGCCGCAGACCATCCGCCGCGATATCAACCAGTTGGCCGAGCATGGCTTGCTGCGACGCACTCACGGCGGTGCGGCCTGCGAGGCTTCGAGCATCCAGAACACCGCCTACGGCATGCGTGCCGGACAGATGCGGGAGGAGAAACAGCGCATCGCCGAAGCCGTGGCAGCGCAGATCCCTGATCATGCCTCGCTGTTCATCAACATCGGCACCACCACCGAAGCCATCGCTCGCGAGCTGCAGAACCACAAGGGCCTGAAGATCATCACCAACAACCTGCATGTCGCCGCCCAACTCAGTGCCAAGGCGGACTTCGAAGTGCTGGTGGCCGGCGGCACGGTGCGCGGCGATGGCGGCATCGTCGGCCAGGCAGCGGTGGATTTCATCCAGCAGTTCAAGGTCGACTACGCCATCGTCGGCATCAGTGGCATCGACGAAGACGGCAGCCTGCTCGACTTCGACTATCAGGAAGTGCGCGTCTCCCAAGCCATCATCGACAATGCCCGGCAGGTTTTCCTGGCTGCCGACTCGAGCAAGTTCGGCCGCAACGCCGTGGTACGCCTGGGCTCCATCACCCTGGTCGACCGCGTCTTCACCGATAGCGAGCCACCCAGCGCGGTGCAACGCCTGCTGCGGGCCAACAAGGTTCAGCTCGACCTGGTTTGATTGACGAAGGTTTCAAGTAGGGCTGGCGCAACCCGCCATCAACACGCCGGCGGGTTGCACCCGCCCCACAGCAAACCCATCCCTTGACTACCGCTCGGCGCGTCACTGTGCAGCCGACTGGCGGAAGCGCACATCTTCGTCTAGCATATTTTCGAAAGTGAACATCACTACATTCGAATTCAATAGCCGAGCGTGCCGCCATGCCTCACGACCATCTCGCCAGCCCAGTTGCAGAAGTCTATGACCTCGCCGTCGTCGGCGGTGGTATCAATGGTGTGGGGATCGCCGCCGATGCGGCGGGTCGAGGGCTATCCGTGTTCCTTTGCGAAAAGGACGACCTGGCCAGCCATACCTCCTCGGCCAGCAGCAAGCTGATCCATGGCGGCCTGCGCTATCTGGAGCATCACGAATTTCGCCTGGTGCGCGAGGCTCTGGCCGAGCGCGAAGTATTGCTGGCCAAGGCGCCGCACATCGTCAAACCCATGCGCTTCGTCCTGCCGCACCGCCCGCACCTGCGCCCGGCCTGGATGATCCGCGCCGGGCTTTTCCTCTATGACCACCTGGGCAAGCGCGAACGTCTACCAAGTTCGCGAGGCCTGCGCTTCGGTGCCGGCAGCCCGCTGAAGCGCGAGATCACCCGCGGTTTCGAATACTCCGACTGCTGGGTGGACGACGCCCGCCTGGTGGTGCTCAACGCCATGGCCGCACGCGAGCACGGCGCACACATTCACCCGCGCACGCGCTGCGTCAGCGCCAGGCGCAGCAAGGGCCTCTGGCATGTGCATCTGGAGCGTGCCGATGGCAGCTTGTTCTCGATCCGCGCGCGTGGCCTGGTCAATGCCGCCGGCCCCTGGGTCGCGCGTCTGCTGCGCGAAGACTTCAAGCAGCAATCGCCTTATGGCATCCGTTTGATCCAGGGCAGCCATATCGTGGTGCCCAAGCTCTACGAGGGCGAACAGGCCTATATCCTGCAGAACGAGGATCGCCGCATCGTCTTCGCCATTCCCTACCTGGAGCGCTTCACCCTGATCGGCACGACTGATCGCGAGTACCAGGGCGACCCGGCCAAGGTGACGATCACCGCCGAGGAGACCGACTACCTGCTCAAGGTGGTCAACGACCATTTCCGCAAGCAGCTTGCGCGTGACGATGTGCTGCACAGCTTCGCCGGGGTGCGCCCGCTGTGCGATGACGAATCCGACGAACCCTCGGCGATTACCCGTGACTACACCCTGTCGCTGGCCGGCGCTCCGGGCGAAGCGCCGCTGTTGTCGGTATTCGGCGGCAAGCTGACCACCTATCGCAAGCTGGCTGAATCGGCGATGAAACTGCTGCAACCGAGCTTTGCCCACATGGGCGGTAGCTGGACGGCCAGTGCCACGCTGCCTGGCGGCGAGCAGATGCAGGACGTTGCCAGCCTCAGCGAAGCGCTGAGCGCGCGTTTCGGCTGGCTACCAAGCCCCTTGGCTCAGCGCTGGGCCAGCAGCTACGGCAGCCGGGCCTGGCGCCTGCTCGAAGGCGTGAACAACCTGACCGACCTCGGCGAACACCTGGGCGCAGGGCTCTATACCCGCGAAGTGGACTATCTCTGCCGCGAGGAATGGGCGCGCAGCAGCAGCGATATCCTCTGGCGGCGCAGCAAGCTCGGCCTGTTCATGAACCCCGGTCAGCAAACGCGCCTGCAGCAGTACCTGCAACAGCATCACCCCTCCGCCGTGGCGGCCTGACGACTTCTTGCGTACACCCAGGCCCTGCTCAGCGGGGCTTTTTATCGCGCGGCAGAAATTATTTTTTCTGTCATCTTTCGCCGTTTTTGACGCGGCGCGCCCTGCCCCGTTTTATTTGTTATTTGAATTCAGATACTTGCGCTTCGATGCGGAATCTAAACATTCTTATTCAGTTTTATTTTCGCTTATCTTTCAAATACTTAGGTTTGACAGTTGGTAGAACGAGGCTGAAAATCCCGTCTTGTAAACCTATCGGCTACATCAGCAGGAGCGACCATGAAAGGCGACAAGAAAGTTATCCAACACCTGAACAAGATCCTTGGTAACGAGCTGGTCGCGATCAACCAGTATTTTCTGCATGCGCGCATGTACGAAGATTGGGGCCTGAAGAAACTCGGCGAGCACGAGTATCACGAGTCCATCGACGAGATGAAGCATGCCGACAAGCTGATCAAGCGCATCCTGTTCCTCGAAGGCATTCCCAATCTGCAGGATCTGGGCAAGATCCTGATCGGTGAAAACACCAAGGAAATGCTCGAGTGCGACCTGAAGATCGAGCACAAGGCCCATGCCGACCTGAAAGCCGCCATCGCCTACTGCGAAAGTGCCGGTGACTACGCCAGCCGCGAGTTGCTGGAAGACATTCTGGAGTCCGAGGAAGAGCACATCGACTGGCTGGAAACCCAGCTGAGCCTGATCGACGCCGTTGGCCTGCAGAACTACCTGCAATCGCAGATGGACGAATAATTCCATCCGCAACACGAAAAACGGGAGCCAAGGGCTCCCGTTTTTTATTGCCGCTATCCGCTTGCAAGGCATTGCATGGTAAGGCTTCAGCCACGACAACCGCTGAAGCACCTCATGCCAATCAATGCGCTTCGTTTTCCTTGACCCGGAACCAGGCCGCATACAGCGCCGGCAGAAACAGCAAGGTCAATGCCGTGGCGACGATCAGGCCGCCCATGATGGCGACCGCCATCGGCCCGAAGAATACGCTGCGCGACAGCGGAATCATCGCCAGTACGGCGGCCAGGGCCGTCAGCACGATGGGGCGGAAACGCCTGACGGTGGCCTCGATGATGGCCTGCCAGCGCCCCAGTCCATGGCTGATGTCCTGTTCGATCTGGTCGACCAGAATCACCGAGTTACGCATGATCATCCCCGCCAGGGCGATGGTGCCGAGCATGGCGACGAAGCCGAACGGCTGACGGAAGAGCAGCAGGAACAGGGTCACCCCGATCAGCCCGAGCGGCGCGGTGAGAAACACCATGGCCGAGCGAGAGAAACTGCGCAGCTGCAGCATCAGCAGGGTCAGCACCACCACGATGAACAGCGGAATGCCGGCATTGACCGACTTCTGCCCGCGTGCGGAGTCCTCCACGGTACCGCCGACTTCCAGCAGGTAACCACTGGGCAGTTCGGCGCGGATCGGATCCAGCGTCGGGGAAATCTGCATCACCAGACTGGCCGGCTGCTCCTTACCATAGACATCGGCGCGCACGGTCACGGTAGGCAGGCGGTTACGGTGCCAGATGATGCCTTCCTCGAAGCCGTACTCCAGCGTCGCCACCTGCGACAGCGCCACGCTACGCCCGCTGTCGGTCGGCACCGCCAGGCTCGGTAGCTGGCTCAGCGCCTTGCGCTCCTCGGGCGTGCCACGCTGCAGAATCTCGATCAGCTCGTTGTCCTCACGGTACTGGCTGACACTGGTACCGGATAGCGACCCTTGCAGAAAGCGCGACAGCTCGGCCGTGTTGACGCCCAGCGCCCGCGCGCGATCCTGGTCGATATTGAGGATGACCACCTTGCTCGGTTCTTCCCAATCCAGGTGCACGTTGGCCACGTGCGGGTTCTCCCGCACCTTGTCCGCCACCTGGCGAGCCAGGGCGCGCACCTCGTCGATGTGCTCGCCACTGACGCGGAACTGCACCGGATAGCCCACCGGCGGGCCATTTTCCAGACGGCTGACACGGCTGCGCAGCGTGGGGAATTCGTCACGCATCACCTGGATCAGCCAAGTACGCAGCCGTTCACGCTCTTCGATGCTGCTGGCCAGCACGACGAACTGGGCAAAACTGGCTGCAGGCAATTGCTGATCGAGTGGCAGGTAGAAACGCGGCGAACCGGTTCCCACGTAGGCCACGTAGTTGTCGATCCCGCTCTGCGCCTTGAGCATCTCTTCCAGACGCTTGACCTCAGCCTCGGTGGCCAGCAGCGAGGCGCCCTCCTCCAGCTTGATGTCGACCATCAGCTCCAGCCGCCCGGAGGCCGGGAAGAACTGCTGCGGGACGAAGCGGAACAGCACGATTGAAGCCACGAACAAGCCCAGGGTCAGCACGATCACCGTCTTGCGGCGGCGTACGCACCACTCCACCAGCGCTCTGACACGTCGATAGAAGGGGGTCGCATACGGATCGTGAGCGCCACCATCGCCATGTTTGGAGGCATGCAGCTTGGCCAGATCCGGCAACAGCTTGTCGCCCAGATAGGGCACGAACATCACCGCAGCGATCCACGATGCCACCAGGGAAATCACCACCACCTGGAAGATCGAGCGGGTGTACTCGCCGGTGCCCGACTGCGCCGTGGCGATGGGTAGAAAGCCCGCCGCCGTGATCAGCGTGCCGGTGAGCATCGGGAAGGCCGTGCTGGTCCAGGCGAAGCTGGCCGCCTTGAGACGGTCATAGCCCTGCTCCATCTTGATGGCCATCATCTCCACCGCGATGATCGCGTCGTCCACCAGCAAGCCCAGGCCCAACACCAGCGCGCCGAGGGAAATCTTGTGCAGGCCTATCCCTAAGTAGTACATGGCCGCGAAGGTCATGGCCAGTACCAGCGGGATGACCAACGCCACCACCAGCCCGGTGCGCAGGCCGAGGGAGAAGAAGCTGACCAGCAGGACGATGGTCAATGCCTCCACCAGAACCTTGACGAACTCGCCCACGCCAGTCTTCACCGCAGCCGGCTGATCGGACACCTTGCCCAGCTCCATACCCAACGGCAGGGTCTGCTGCAGACGGGCGAACTCTCCCTCCAGCGCCTTGCCCAGCACGAGGATGTCGCCACCGTCCTTCATCGATACGGCGATGCCGATGGCATCCTCACCCATAAAGCGCATGCGCGGCGCGGGCGGATCGTTGAAGCCGCGCTTGACCTCGGCCACGTCGGCGATACGGAAGGTGCGGTCACCGACGCGAATGGGGAAGCTGCGGATCTCGTCCACCGACTCGAAACGGCCGGTGACACGCAACTGGATGCGCTCGCTATCGGTTTCAAAGAAGCCAGCGGCCGCCACCGCATTCTGCGCCTCCAGCGCCTGCTGCACCGCAGACAGCGGCAGACCGAGAGTGGCCAGCTTGGTGTTGGACAGTTCGATCCAGATTTTCTCGTCCTGCAGGCCGACCAGTTCCACCTTGCCCACGTCCTTGACGCGCTGCAGCTGCAACTGGATGCGGTCGGCGTAGTCCTTGAGCACTGCGTAGTCGAACCCCTTGCCGGTCAACGCATAGATGTTGCCAAAGGTGGTACCGAACTCGTCGTTGAAGAACGGGCCCTGGATGCCGGAGGGCAAGGTGTAACGAATGTCGCCGATCTTCTTGCGAACCTGGTACCACAGGTCGGGAATCTCCGAACTGTGCATGGAGTCGCGCGCCATGAAGGTGACCTGCGACTCACCCGGCCGGGAGAAACTGACGATACGGTCGTATTCGCCGGTTTCCATCAGCTTCTTCTCGATGCGTTCGGTGACCTGACGCGACACTTCTTCGGCACTGGCGCCCGGCCAGAGGGTGCGGATCACCATGGCCTTGAAGGTGAAAGGCGGGTCTTCGCTCTGCCCCAGCTTGGTGTAGGAAAGCCCACCGACGATGGCCAGCAGCAGCATGATATAGAGCACGATCTCGCGGTGGCGCAGCGCCCAGGCAGAGAGGTTGAAGCTCATCGGCTTACTCCTTGGCGGCCATTTCGACGTTGCGATTGGCGCGATCCACCGGCCGCACCTGCATCCCTTCGCGCAGCACCTGCACGCCTGCAGCCACCACCCAGTCGGACGCCTTCAGCCCCTCCAGCACCGGTACCTGGTTGTCACCATAAGCGCCGACGCGCACCGCCCGCCGTTCGACCTTGTGCTCACTTGGAGTGACCACCCAGACGAACGGCTGGCCCTGCTCGGAACTGAGCGCAGACAGAGGGACGGCCAGTGGCACCTGACCATCGCTGACGATGAAGACCCGCGCGCTCTGCCCCAGCTCGGCGGGCACCTGGCCCTCGGTGAAGGCCACGCGCGTGGCGAAGGTACGCGACTGCGAGTCAGCCGCTGGCGCCATCTCGCGGATTCGACCGGGAAAGCGCTGCCCCGGCTGTGACCACAGCTCCACCTCAACCGCCTGGCCGATCTGGAACCGCCCAACGCTCTGCTCCGGCAGGCTGATCAGCACCTCACGCTCGCCATCGGCCGCCAGGGTGAAAACGCCCTGCCCGGCCGCCACCACCTGCCCGACCTCCAGCGAACGGCGGGCGATCACACCGTCCTGAGACGCGCGTAGCACGGCGTAGTCGGTCTGGTTGCGGGCCACGTCGTACTCCGCCTTGACCTGGTTCAGTCGCGCCTCGCCGGAGCGGTACTGATTTTCGATGTTGTCGAATTGCGAGCGGCTGACCAGGTTGCGGGCCAGCAGGGTCTTGTAGCGCTCACGCTCGGCGCGCACGGTCTGCAGATTGGCTTCGGCTGCCGCCACCTGGGCACGCGAAGCGTCGAGCTGCAAACGCACGTCCTGAGGATCGAGCTGGGCCAGCGGTTGATCCTTCTTCACCCGATCACCGACATCCACCAGGCGTTTGCTCACCTTGCCCGCGATACGGAAGGCCAGCTCCGGCTCGAAACGTGCCCGCACCTCACCGGGGTAGCTGTCGACCAGAGCGGCGGCAGGTTGTGGTTGAACCACCATGGCAGGACGAAGGGATTGTTCGGTCTGCTCATCGTTGCTGCAGGCAGCGAGCAGCATGGCGAGACCCAGAGACGCAACGAGCGGAAGGGCGTGGCGAAACATGTTGGCGACCTTTCGGGGAAGGTTTGGAATATTTGTACTGCCGGGTATAGTAAAAATAGCAAACTCGCCAGTCCAGTATTAAAATCCGCCAATGCCCAACAAGTTGTTACAGCCTTCCGGACCCGGTCGACCAAAGGATCCTGCCAAGCGCCGCGCCATTCTGGATGCGGCCAAATGCCTGTTCCTGCGCCATGGCTACGACGGCAGCAGCATGGACGCCATCGCCGCCGAGGCTGGCGTTTCCAAGCTCACGGTGTACAGCCACTTCACCGACAAGGAGACGCTGTTCTCCGCAGCGGTCAAGGCCAAGTGCGAAGAGCAACTGCCCGAGCTGTTGTTCGAACTGCCGGATGACGTACCGCTGGAAAAGCAGCTACTCGAGATCGGCCGTGGCTTCCTCACGCTGATCAACAGTCGCGAGTCGGTGGAAATGCACCGCATGATGGTCAACCTGGCCAGCCAGGGTTCGAAGCTGGCGCAGATGTTCTACGAGGCAGGCCCCCTGCGCATTCAGCAGGAGATGGAACTGCTGCTGGGCAAGGCCGCGCAGCGCGGCCTGCTGGACATCGATGACGCGCCGCGCGCGGCGGATCATTTCTTCTGTCTGCTCAAGGGTGGCGCGCACTTCCGCCTGCTGATCGGCTGCGGCGCCCCGCTGCAAGACGCAGATGCCGAATACCATGTCCAGGATGCCGTGCAGCTGTTCCTGCGCGCCTATCGACCAGAACTTGGCGCGCAGTAACGAGGCTCTGTCCGAGGTTCAGGCTTCCAGCGTTTTCTTCGGGTAGATGTCATAACGGCTGGACTTGCCCTCCAGCACGTAACCCGGCTTGAACCCCTCGATGGCCGGCGCCTTGCGCGGACGCTTGACCACCACTCGATGAGTCGCCAGCGCCAGCGCCGCCGCCAGCAGCGCCGGTGCATCCAGATCGTCACCGACGAAGGGCCGGAACAGACGCATCTCCTTCTTCACCAGCGCGCTCTTGTCGCGGTGCGGGAACATCGGATCGAGGTAGATCACCTGTGGCGCCTCATCCTGCCAGCCCTGCATCAGCTCGATGGCATTACCGGTGAGCAGGCGCATGCGCGCCGCAATCGGCGCAACCTCCAGATTCAGCGCCGCCCGCTGCAGGCCATCCTCCAGCAGCGCGGCAACCAGCGGCTGCCGCTCGATCAGCGTCATGTCGCAGCCCAGACTGGCGAGCACGAAGGCATCGCGCCCCAGCCCGGCCGTTGCATCGAGAATACGCGGGCGAATGCCGGACTGCACACCGACGGCCTTGGCGATCATCTGGCCGCTGCCGCCGCCGAACTGACGGCGATGGGCGGCCGCACCCTCGACGAAATCCACCCGCACCGGGCCAGGCGCCTTATCGCCCAGCTCGACCAGTTGCAGCCCTTCATCGCCCAACTGCAAGGCGTACTCGGTGTCCCCCTCGACAGCCAGGCCGAGCCGCGTCGCCCACTGGGTGGCTGCTTCGGCGTACTGAGGATGCAAGGCTTGCATGCGAATACTGGCGTTGTGCCGCTCGTCGGTCATTGGCTCGTTCTGCTCAAAAATCACTCAAAGCATCAGCCACTCGGCCGATATCGAAGAAGCGGCATTCTGCCAGACCCGGCCGCCAACAGCCGCATCGAGTGTGATCATGTTCGACGCCCTCTCCGCTCCACGTGCAAGCAGCGCATCGGCCCGACTGCGCCCCTCGGACGATGAGCTCGACCGCGCCACGCGCGAATCGGTCGACTATCAGATTCTGCGCCGCACCCTGGGGATCGAGGATCAGCCCACACCAGGCGACCTCTCCCGCGAACTCGGCCAGACGCCGGAACCGCCCGCCGTCTCCAGCAGCGCAGCGACGCTCAGCCAGGCCGTGGTCGAACAGCGCAGCCTGGAGCTCAACGTGACAGCAACAGTGACACCTCAGCAGGTGGATCCGCTGGTGCTGGACTTGGCTGGCAACGGCTTTGCCACCAGTGGGCTGGGTCGCCCGGTGCGTTTCGATCTCGATGCCGATGGACGCATGGACTCTATCAGCGCCCCCAGCGGTGACGATGCCTTGCTGGCGCTGGATCGTAACGCTAACGGACGCATCGACGATGGCCGCGAGGTATTCGGTGATCAGCATGGCGCCGCCAATGGCTTCGCCGAGCTGGCCCGTTTCGATGACAACGGCGACGGCCGCATCGACGCCGCCGACAGCGTCTTCGACCAGCTACGCCTGCTGCGTTTCGACGCCCAGGGTCGACAGCAACTGCAGTCCCTGAGCGAGGCAGGTGTCAGCGCCATCGATCTGCGTGCCCGTGATGTGAATATCGCGCTGGGTGCTTACGACCAGATCGCGCAACTGGGTCAATTCCAGTTCGCCGACGGGCGCAGCGGACAGGCCGCCGACCTGCTCTTGGCCAAACGCTAGAGTCTGCTCCGTAGGGCGGGTACAACCCGCCATTGGCGCTGTGGCGGGTTGTACCGCCCTACGGATCGCAAGCGCCTTAGCGACACATCCGCCACAGGCCCATGTCCACGTGAAAGTGATCACGGTGCGCAGCGTTGTATTGCGGCCCCAGGGTGACATTGAAGCTGTCACAGGCGGCTTCCTGCACCAGGCGCAGAAAGCGCGCCTTGTCGCCCTGCCCCGTCCAGTCATGCAGCACGCTGATGTGCCGGCCATCACGCAGACGGAAGCCGACCATATCCAGCGCGTTGGCATAGGCGTGCTGACTGGGCCGTTGGCTGCCGGCGATGCTGCGACAAGCGAAACTGCCGACGTGTTCGAGACGCACCACGGGCTGGCCAAATACGGCCTGCGCAGCCGGCTGCAGGCCATGACGCTCGAACAGGGCGAAACTCACCGCCAGCGGGCAGGTGGCCATGAAGCTGCTGCTCAAACCGACCTCGGCGCTGTGGAAACGCACCGCGTTCTCGATCGGGCAGCCCGGCTGCGGCGTGCTGTCGGCCAGACGCGTGACACGCAGCCCGGAAGTCGCCAGGGCCTGGTCACACAAGGCGCGATCATCGCTCAGGCGCCAGAGCTTGAAGCGGGTCAGCAGGTTCGGTGTGTCGCGCACGTCCAGCAGCGCCCAGGGATCGAAGCGCGGCGGCACTTCCAGCCAACCACGCCAGATCGCCAGGAGCAGCGCGGCGCCCAGCAACAGCGCCAGTAACAGGGTGCGACCGACGATCCTCATCAAGATGCTCATGCACTCTCAGAGCAGGCCCAGTTGCTCCAGTTCCGGCTCCATCTGCAATTGGGGCAGTTCGGGTAAGCCAGGCAGGCGCTCGCTCAGCCGCTGGTGGAAGCGCCGCGCCAGCTCGGGGGCGAAGCGATTGTCCGAGGTGTGCAGGAATACGTAGGGGCTCAGACCCTGCTCGATCCAGCCGGCGACCTTGTCCAGCCAGGGCGTCATGAAGGGGTCGTTGGCCAGCAGCTCGGGATGGCCGATGAAGCGCAGTTGCGGGCTCTGGCTGAAGGCGGTTGGCCGAGTCGGCAGGCGCGGTTTCTTGGCCTGTGCGTGCAGCACCGCAGGTTCCTGCGAAGCGCAACTGAACAGCGCGCGCGAATCCAGGCAGATGCGCTCGACCCCGCGTTCATGCAGCAGGCGATTGAGCATACGTTCGGCATCGCCCTTGGCGAAGAACTCGCCATGACGCACTTCGACGGCCAGTGCCGTATCGCCCCAGGCCTCGATGAAGGCCTCGAGTTCGGCCAGGCGCGAAGGGCCGAAACTGGCCGGAAGCTGTAACCAATAGGGCGCCACCCGCTCGCCCAGCGGCGCCAGCAACTGACGAAAGTCGAGGCTTGACTCCAGTTGCTGGTACAGGTCGTCGCTATGGCTGATGTCACGCGGCAGCTTGGCGCAGAAGCGAAAATGCGCCGGCATCGCCAGCGCCCAGCGCGCCACCGTCTGCTCGCTGGGCCGGGCGTAGAAGGTGGTGTTGCCTTCCACCGCGTTGAACACCTCGGTGTAGCGCGCGAGAAAATCGTTGGGCCGGGTATCGGCGGGATAGAGCGTGGCGCGCCAGGCAGCCTCGCTCCAGGACGGACAACCGAGGTAATAGGGAAGTGTCGAAGTCATCGAATGATGCGCGCCGCGCCGGGAGGGCGTCAGGCGTAGAGATCGAGCCCGAGCACTTCCTGTGCGTCGGATTCGTTGGCGTAGCTGGCCGTGGTGCTGTAGCTGGCAAGCGCCTGAGCGCTGCGGCTGCTCAGTTGCGGCTGGGCGTAGCTGGCATTCTGGGTGCGCGCCGGCAGGCTGTCGGTATTGGCGCTGCTGGCCTGGACGCGACGAATCTGCGGCTGTTGCTCCAGCCCCTGGCTGTTCGACGGTGCGGCGGGTTGTTCACGCCGCACCTCCACCTCACGCTGCGCCTCGCGATAAGGCGTGACCGCCGTCCCCGAACGGGGGCCGCGATCAGGCGAATAGGAGGGAAGATAACCGTCGATGCGCATTCAGAAGTGCTCGGCGAACTCGATAAAAACGGAAAGGGTGCTGGCAATGTAGCGGTGCTGAGGCGCCTTGGCAAACGTCAGCAGACAGCGTGTTCGGCTCAGCCTCATGCAGGGGCTTTCGGTGTCGCCACCTGATCACGCAGGTACACCGGTTGCGCCTGATCGGCCGCCACGGCCTCACCTCGGGCCCAGGCGAAGCGCGCCAGGCTGAGCAGGTCTTCTGCGTGCGGCAGGAGGCTGCCGTCAATAGCGTTCGGCTTTAGGGCGATACGCGCAGCATGCGTGCCCCAGCCGGTACCCGCACCGAACCAGTCGCCCTCGGCACCACGCGGCGCCTCGGCCTGTTCCGGCGGCAGCACCGCTTCCTGGCCGAACAGGCGCATCTCACCGCTCTCTTCGCGGTAACAGCCCCAATAGACCTCGTCCATGCGCGCATCGATGGCGGCAGCCACCTGTCGCGCACCCTGCTCGCGCAGTGCGCGTTGCGCCAGCACGGCCAGGTTGGACACTGGCAGCACTGGTCGATCCAGAGCGAAAGCCAGCCCCTGCACGACACCGATGGCGATACGCACCCCGGTGAAGGCACCGGGGCCACGCCCAAAGGCGATGGCGTCCAGCGCCGCTGCGGCGATGCCCGCCTCACCGAGCATCTGCTGGATCATCGGCAGCAGACGCTGCGCATGCAGGCGCGGCGCCACTTCGTAGTGGCTGAGCACACGGCCGTCATGCAGCAGAGCAACGGAACAGGCTTCGGTGGCGGTATCCAGGGCCAGGAGAGTGGTCATCGTGTTTGTACGGCGCAATGAAAAAGAGCCGGCATTAGACCGGCTCAGCGCTTTTTTTTCCAGCACGGTAGCGGCACCCGGGACGACCGGCATGGCCGGTTGGCCATGCCGCCAGGCTCAGCAGGCCGTTACCAGGGCTGGATTTCCATCTTGGCGTCCCAGCCCTTGAGCGGTGCCTTGGACCAGGTGCCGTAGGCCGCATTGGGGAACACGATCCACTCGGTGCCCCACTTGCCGGCTTCCTCAGCAAGTGTCTTGCGCTGCTCATCGAGCGGCGTCTTGCGGAAACGCGCATCGAAATCGTGCAGGGTATCGCCGAGCAGCAGGACGATCTGATGATCGGCGCTGACCAGGGCGCGGCGCTCCACCTTGGGCGGGCCGAGCAACAGCACGCTCTCTTCGGAAACCTGCGGCAGGCCCAGTTTGCTCAGGGTGGCAAGGGTGTACTTCTTCTGCTCGTCGGCGCGATCCGAGATGTAGCGGATGGTCACGCCGAGCTTGTCGGCATGATCGAGGAACTGCTTGGCACCAGGAATCAATGCCGGCGTACCTTCACGCTCCCAGGGCAGCCAGGTGTCCCAGGCGTCGTACTGGTGACAGTTGGCCAGGTCACGCGCCAGCAGGGCGCTGTTGTCGATCACGGTTTCATCGAGGTCGGTGACGATGGCCAACTTCGAGGGATCCTTGGCGGCCGCGACGGCCTTGTCCAGCTTCTCCGTGGCGATGTTGTAGGCCTGCAGTTGCAGCGCCTGGATTTCTGCCGACTGCTGCTGGAAACGCAGCCCCATGGTGAATTCCGACACCGCGCAATCGGGCTTGGCAGACGATGTGTCCGCGGCCTGCACTGCGGGAACGCTCAACAGGGCTGCAGCCAGCCCCAACCAGATACGGCGATGCGCTGATTTCTCGGTCATTGAATGTCCTCTTTCCTGGGGTGATGACCCATGCCGCGCGCGTGTCACGAAGCGGCCTGAGCCGAAGACAGCAGACTGATGCTAACGCGCCTGGCCGAGAGCTTCATACCCGCTGCCGACCGAAACCGCGGGTCAACCCCTCAGAAACGACAAAGGCCCGTAACGGGCCTTTGTGCAGAGCACCTGCTGTCAGGCAGGGCTCGGGATGCTGCGGATCGACTCAGGACAGTGCAGCCAGGGTCTTCTCGGTGATCTGCTCGACGCTGCCAACACCCGGGATGTGGGTGTACTTGGGCGTACCGGTCTCGGCCGAGAGCTTCTGGTAGAAGTCCACCAGCGGCTTGGTTTGCGAGTGGTAGACGGACAGGCGATGACGCACGGTTTCTTCCTTGTCGTCTTCGCGCTGAACCAGCTCTTCACCGCTGATGTCGTCCTTGCCGGCGACCTTAGGCGGGTTGTACTCGGTGTGGTAGACGCGGCCGGAAGCCGGGTGTACGCGACGACCGGACAGGCGCTTGACGATTTCCTCGTCGTCCACGGCGATTTCCACCACGTGGTCGAGGGCAACGCCGGCGTCACGCAGGGCTTCGGCCTGGGGAATGGTGCGCGGGAAGCCATCGAAGAGGAAGCCATTGGCGCAATCGGCCTGAGCGATACGCTCCTTGACCAGATTGATGATCAGGTCATCGGAGACCAGGCCACCGGCGTCCATGACGCTCTTGGCCTTCAGGCCCAGTTCGGTACCCGCCTTGACCGCTGCGCGCAGCATGTCACCCGTGGAGATTTGCGGAATGCCGAATTTCTCGGTGATGTAGCGAGCCTGGGTACCTTTGCCGGCACCGGGCGCCCCCAGCAGAATCACGCGCATCGATGTGCTCCTCAAGATTTGTATAGTTATCGGTCGGATTCGCCTCGTGGGCACTTCTAAAAACGGCCTGAGCTGTCAGCGCCAGGTTTTTAGAAGCACCCTCGTGGTGCCAATCTCTCAAGTGGTTTATGGCTGCCGAAGCGGCCAAAAGGCTGTCCAAGATACACAGCGCCCCCCTGCTGCACAAGCAGCCAAAAGTCGCAGCAAACCCCTACTCTCGAGCGCATGGGGCCTCGTCCAGACAGAGGATTCGGGCCCCTGCTCAGTCCTCAACCGGTATTGCGCAAGCCCGCGGCGATACCCGCCACACTGACCAGCAACGCCTGCTCCAGAGGGCTCTCCGGCGCCTGTTCGCGCAGTCGGCAGCGCGCCAGCAGCTCGGCCTGCAGCAGGTGCAGGGGATCGAGGTAAGTGTTGCGCACGCTGATCGATTGCAGGGTCTCCGGGCTGTGCGCAAGCAGCTGAGACTGGCCGGTCACTTCCAGCACGCCAGAGCATGCCTGCGACAATAGGTCGCGTAACTGCGCACCCAGGGGCTGCAGCGCCGCCTCAACCAGGCGCCTGTCGTACAATTCGGCAATGGCCATGTCGGCCTTGGCCAGCACCATCTCCAGCATGTCGATGCGGGTACGGAAGAAGGGCCAGCGCTCGCGCATCTGCCGCAGCAGATCGCCCTCCCCTGCCACCAGCGCC
Organism: Pseudomonas sp. C11; assembly: GCF_034683865.1. Classification (NCBI taxonomy): domain Bacteria; kingdom Pseudomonadati; phylum Pseudomonadota; class Gammaproteobacteria; order Pseudomonadales; family Pseudomonadaceae; genus Pseudomonas; species Pseudomonas sp. C11. The sequence goes on along the minus strand of NZ_JAWIIP010000017.1, from coordinate 4,031 downwards.
TGGCCCAGTGCCTGCTCCCAGCCCAGCCAGGCCGGCAGCATCAGGCGGGTCTGCGTCCAGGCGAAGATCCACGGGATCGCCCGCAGGCTTTCCACGCCACCGGCGCGCCGCTTGGCCGGTCGGCTGCCCAATGGCAGGCGCCCCAGTTCCTGCTCCGGCGTCGCCTGATGGAAGTATTCGACGAACTGCGGATGCTCACGCACCACGCCGCGATAGCCCTGCACGCCCGCTTCAGCCAGGCGATCCATCATCGCCCGCCAGGCGGGTTCCGGCACCGGAGGTGGCAACAACGTGGCCTCCAGAACCGCCGCCAGGTAGAGGTTGAGGTTCTGTACGGCGATATCCGGCAGGCCGAATTTGAAGCGAATCATTTCCCCCTGTTCGGTGGTGCGGAAACGCCCGGCCACCGAGCCCGGCGGTTGCGACAGGATCGCCGCGTGCGCTGGACCACCGCCTCGCCCGACGGTGCCACCACGGCCATGGAACAGCAGCAGTTCGACCTGATGCTCGCGGCACAGGCGAACCAGCTCCTCCTGTGCCCGATATTGCGCCCAGGCCGCCGCCGTGGTGCCGGCATCCTTGGCCGAGTCGGAATAGCCGATCATCACCTCCTGCGGCCCGTGCAGCCGGGCCCGATAGCCCGGCAACTGCAGCAGGCGGTCGATCACCGGGCCGGCATGATCCAGATCGGCCAGGGTTTCGAACAGGGGCACCACACGCATCGGCCGGCGCAACCCGGCCTCCTTGAGCAGCAGTTGTACCGCCAGCACATCGGAAGCGGCGCCGGCCATGGAAATCACGTAGGAACCCAGCGAGGCGGCTGGTGCAACCGCGACCTCGCGGCAGGTAGCGAGTACTTCGGCGGTATCCGCGCTGGGTCGATAGTCGCCGGGCAACAGCGGCCGGCGGTTGTCCAGTTCGCGTTGCAGGAAGCTCAGGCGCTGCTCCTCGTCCCAGTCGGCATAGCGTCCGAGGCCGAGGTAATCGGTGATTTCCGACAGCGCTGCGGCATGTCGCGTCGAGTCCTGACGCACGTCCAGGCGCACCAGGAACAGGCCGAAGGTGGCCGCCCGGCGCAGGCAGTCGAGCAGCGGGCCATCGGCAATCACGCCCATGCCGCACGCGTGCAGCGAGTGATAGCAGAGCTGCAGCGGCTCGAGCAGCTCCTGATTGTCCTGCAGCACGCTCGCAGGCGCTGGCACCTCACCAGCGAGCGACTCGTGCGCCCACTGGCGCGTGGCGCGCAGACGCTCGCGCAACTGCTTGAGCAGCGCCCGATAGGGCTCGGGCACATCGCCGACACGGCTCTTCAACGCGTCACTGGCCTGCTGCATGGACAGCTCGGCAGCCAGGCTGTCGACATCGCGCAGGTACAGGTCGGCGGCCATCCAACGCGCCAGCAGCAGCACTTCGCGGGTGACGCTGGCGGTGACGTTGGGGTTGCCATCGCGATCACCGCCCATCCACGAGGCGAAGCGGATCGGCGCCGCCGTCAACGGCAGGCGCAGGCCAGTGGCGGCCTGCAAACTGCGGTCGGTGCGGCGCAGGAATTGCGGCACGGCATGCCACAGGGAATGCTCGATGACGGCGAAGCCCCACTTCGCCTCGTCCACCGGCGTCGGCCGGCTGCGGCGGATTTCCTCGGTGTGCCAGGCCTCGGCGATCAGCCGTTGCAGGCGCTCGACCACCGTTTCGCGCTCGGCCGGCAGCAGGTCGTCATGATCCAGCGCGGCCAGTTGCGCGGCGATGGCATCGTACTTCTGGATCAGCGTGCGGCGTGCGACTTCGGTGGGGTGCGCCGTGAGCACCAGTTGAATGTCCAGACGAGCGATCTGCCGAGCGAGATCGTCTGGTGTCTGTCCGGCTGCACTCAGCCGTTCGAGCAGTTCGTCGAGCACGGTATCTTCGAACAGAGTGGGCTCATCTGGCCGGCGGCGACGCACCCGGTGCTGCTGTTCGGCGATATTGGCCAGGTTGAGAAACTGGTTGAACGCTCGTGCCACCGGTAGCAGCTCGTCTTCGCCCAGGCTGGCAAGCGTGGCGCTCAGGCGCTCGGAGCTGCCGCTGCGATCGGCCTTGGCGCTGTGGCGGATGGCTTCGATCTTCTGCAGGAAGGCTTCGCCGTGCTGCTGGCGAATGGTGTCGCCAAGCAGCTCGCCAAGCAGATGCACGTCTTTACGCAAGCGCAGATCGATATCGGTCATCAGGCTTTCTCCACCCCGGATTCGTGCCTCACAGAGTGGCCCAGCAAGGGGCATGGGTTCAAGGTTTGCTGCCTGCTGCACACCGCTCTGGCGCAGGAAAATGACTAACCAGTCAGTCAGAAAATCATGAGCAGGCTGTCATTTTTTCTGAACCATCCGTTGAACATGCCTGTCGGAAACCCTAGGCGATGACGCTAAACCAGGCAGCTCGAACAGGGCTCGCCGCAGGGTCAATACGCCACCCGTTACGGAACTCGTCATTCATAGGAGTGTTGCAAATGGAGTTAACCACCATGAAGACCCTTAACGCGAAAGCCACAGGCTCACGTTCATATGTGCTCAGGCTGGCGGCCCTGATGCTGGGCAGCAGCCTGGTACTGGCCGGCTGCGCCGGCAACCCACCCAGCGAGCAATACGCCGTGACGCAGTCGGCGGTCAATTCGGCCATCAGCGCAGGCGGTACCGAATACGCCCCCGTAGAGATGAAAGCCGCGCAGGACAAACTCAAGGAAGCCGAGTTCGCCATGCATGACGAGGACTACGAAAAGGCTCGCCGCCTGGCCGAACAGGCTGAGTGGGACGCCCGCCTCGCCGAGCGCAAGGCCGAGGCTGCCAAGGCCGAACGTGCCCTGCAAGATGCCCGTCAGGGGGTTCAAGAGCTGCGTGAAGAAGGCATGCGCAACGCCCAGTAAAGGGCAGTCGACGCCTCCATTCAACGACTGATCAAAGGATGAACGCCATGCGTAAACACATCATGCTTCCGACTCTGCTGGCCCTGAGCATCGGCCTGGTCGCCTGCGCCAGCCAGCCCAACCCCAACCTGGAATCGGCACGCAGCAATTTCTCCTCGCTGCAGGGTGACCCACAGGCCAGCAAGCTCGCGGCGCTGGAAACCAAGGAAGCCAAGGAATGGCTGGATAAGGCCGACAAGGCCTACATGAACGACGCTGACGAGAAGAAAGTCGATCAGCTCGCCTACCTGACCAACCAACGCGTCGAGGTGGCCAAACAGACCATCGCCCTGCGCCAGGCTGAAGATGAACTGAAGAACGCCTCATCCATGCGCGCCCAGGCTCTGCTGGATGCGCGCGATGCGCAGATCCGCAAGTTGCAGGACAGCCTCAAAGACCTCAACACCAAGCAGACCGAGCGCGGCACCCTGGTGACCTTTGGCGATGTGCTGTTCGACTTCAACAAGGCCGAGCTCAAGAGCAGCGCCTACCCGAACATCACCCAGCTGGCGCGTTTCCTCCAGGAAAACCCGGAGCGCAAGGTGATCGTCGAGGGCTATACCGACAGCGTCGGCTCGGCCAGCTACAACCAGAGCCTGTCAGAGCGCCGCGCCAACACCGTACGCATGGCGCTGGTGCGCGCCGGTGTCGACCCGGCACGCATCGTCGCTCAGGGTTATGGCAAGGAGTATCCGGTGGCGGATAACTCTACCGACTCCGGACGGGCGCAGAATCGCCGGGTGGAGGTGACCATCTCCAACGATAACCAGCCGGTGGTGCCGCGTTCGGCCAGTGGGGCCTGATACCTTCCCCCCGGAGGTAGAGCAGCGACCCGCCTGACGGCGTAAGGCTGCTTACTTCACGGAACCGCCCTAAAAAGCCGATGCCAGGTTTTGGCATCGGCTTTTTTATGTCTCGCCATTTTTATAGGGCGCTGCTTGTTTGATACCGGACTGGCAATTCGGTGTTGGTTGTTCTGTGTGTCTGTTCCGAGTTGCCGCGTTTTTGCTGATGTTTCTGGTTTCGCCCTCCCGGGCGAGCAACCGTGTCCAGCGTCAAGTCACTTGAGGCCTGAAATGAGCCTGATCACGGAGCA